>JZRA01000103.1 GCA_001567485.1 Chloroflexi bacterium OLB13 | reverse complement strand
GCGCACCGGGGCGGCGTCGCCTGGGACGTACGTGCGTGTCGTAATGACCAGCAGCGGCGGGACGGCGGTCAACGGGACGGCGGTCGAAATCCCCACGAGCACGGCGTGGGTGCAACTCACGGCGTCCGGTCCCCTGCCGCACAGTTCGCAAAGCATCCGGCTGGAGATCGAATGCACGGCGCACAGCCTATCGCAGCCGATTATCTTTGCGGGGCCGATGATCGTCAGCGGGGGCACAGCGCCGCAATACCTCAACTGTGGGGCGGGCGGTCAGTACGAAGACATCAGCGCGTACGTAATGAGCGCGCGCTGGCGTACCGGCTTCGTGCGTCCATATCAGCAGATGGCGGCCGTCGGGCGCGCGTCGTTGGTGCTGAACAACTGGGATAAGCGGTTTAGCCCGGAGGCGGGCGGCTCGATCTGGACGGGGCGCACGGCCACCGACGGCAACATGCTGGTCCGTATCAACGAGGGCGCGACAATCCTGTGGACCGGATACGTTAAGGAGTGGTCGCCGCAAGGGGGCACGGGCGGCGAAAAGCGGTGCATGGTCGAAGCCGAAGACATTATGTCGTTTGTGCGCGACATGGAAATCTTCCCGGATTTGGCAACCAGCAAGACGCCCACAACGTTAATTGCGGCGATCCATACCTACATCGAAGAAAACGGGTTGGCGCTGTTCGGTCAGTATTCGCAGGTTGCGCATGACCTCAACAGCATTGAAACCGAGACGGTGCCGTACTACTTCGACCAGACGGCGAACGAAAGCGAAAAGCGCGGGCAGCAGCCGATCAGTTTGCTTGAGGACATCCTACTTGGCATCCAGGCGAAGTATTGGGTACAGCGTGAGGGCGCGCCTACGTATGCGGGGCCGGCCGAAGACGGCGGGGCGGTGGCGGCGACGTTCAACGACACGGCCATCAGCGTCGATTACCAGTGGGGGCAGAACATCGTCAACGAGTGTACCGTGAAGGCGTACCCGCGCCTGTACGATGCGTTCGGCACGCTGTGGCGGTTGCGCGAAAGCGTGACCGTGGACGCGGGCGCGACGGAGATTGTCCGCGCGTACTTCACCCAGCCGGGTACGGATACGCGGTGCGGCGCGGATAATACCACGGTCGTTCTGAACAGCCTCACCTACAGCGGGGCAGGCATTGCGGCGACCATCACCGACATTGACGCCATGTCCTGCGAGATTAGCGTGGTCAACTCGTCGGGCGGCTCGCGTAACATGACCGGCGCGCGTGTTCAAGGCAACCCGCTTCTGGCGCGCGATGCCATCAGCCGGACACGCGGCGACGGCACCAGCCTGACGCGCAATGGCCGGCACGCCAAGACCATCGACAGCCGGTGGGTGGCAAAGGGCAAGTGGGCCAAGCGGCTCGCGCAGTACATCGTGAACCGCTTTAAGGATGCGCGCGGCGAGGTCGTGAGCATCACGGGCAACTACGGCGCGGACAGCCAGTTCGCGGACTGTTACATCGGGCGCAAGGTGCGCGTGGCGGATACGCAGTTGGGCCATGACGAGAATTACATCGTGATTGGCGAGGACCACCGCTGGGAGCCGGGATCGGACAGCTATAACCATGTGGTGAAGCTGTACCTCGAACTGGCGGATACAACGACGGTAGGGACGACGAGCGTCTAGGAGGGCATTGTGCGCAAGTTGGTTATTCTGGCGCTTTTGGCAAGTATGCTGGGGGTAAGCGCGGCGCAGCCGGCGGGCTTGTGTCATCCGTACACGCCGGGCGGCGCGGCGTTGGTGGTCGAGAGGGTCAATGACAGCGGGATGATCGTGTGCAAGTATCAGGACGCGCCAGACGACTGGCGTAGACCGGGTAACTAGGAGCCGCTAGTGTTCTTTGAAGACGCGCTTATGCGAATGATCGAAAGCGCCCCGCTTGCGGCGGTGGTGGCAATTATCATGTGGCGCGTCATCGTACGCAACAACCAGTCCTCGGACAAAAGCGAGGACACGGTACAGCAGATTGTCAAGCAGACGGCCGACGCCCACGCGGCGTTTTCAACCACGCTGAACAACCTCACGCAGACGTTCGGCGCGACGATTGCCGGGCGGGATGTGTTTATCAACCAACAGAACGACGTGCTGAAAGGGTTCTCCGAGGCGTTGAAACAACAGAATACCGTGATGGATACGCTGGCGGCGAAGATTGAGAGCATCAATACGCGCGTCGGCATGGTCGAAACGGCGGTCACGAAGTCGACGGACGTGGTAGCCGCGCACGACAGCCGGCTCGAAGCGTTGGAGCGCACGAACACCGATCTGGTAACGGCGGTGCGCGACCTGCTGGCCGGGCTGAAGGTGGCACAGGAAGCCAACGTCATCGACGCGGGCGAGTTTCGCAAGTCGGTTGAGGCGATCCTCAACGAACTACGCGACGTGCGCAAGGAAGCGCAGAACGCGCTGAAGGTACGGGAAAAGAAAGACACGGGAGAACTGAAAGCATGAAGCGCGTAACGCATTACGCAGTTGTGGCACTCATTATGCTGGCGGTGGTATCGCCGGCGTTGGCACAGGACACGGGCGCGGTCACGTCGGCGTATGAGCGCGCGTTTGCGGCGCTGGTGGCCGTTCTGATCGCCGTGCTGGGCATCGGCGGCTATACGCTGGTGCGTGACCGTCGGCAGGGCGCGGAGGTCGTTGTCGGGCTGTTGGAGTTCCTCGCCAAGTTGACGGCGACCACGGCAGACGATGACGAAGTGGCGAAGCTGCGCGCCGAACTTGACAAACTGAAGAACACGCCAGAGGCGGAGGGGTAGGACAAAGGAATACCTGATCGTGAACAACGGGGGGCTGTTCGATGCCGAGCAGTTCAGTTACGTGCAGCACAACATCAGCAGCCGCCCGCGCATGGTAAACGGGTTCACGCTGATGTTGGACGGCTATCCGACGGTGTTCGGGCCGGAGCCGTTCACAAACTGGGACAAGTGGAAATGATACGCCTAACGCACGTAACGCAATTAGGTCAGGGCCGCGTCAACCTATGCGGGCAAGCGTGCGCCTCGATGCTCGTGGCGTATTACACCGGCGTGACGCGGACGGCGCGCGAGTTCGCCGAGGCGACCGGCACGGCGGATAACTCGTTTACGACGTTCACCGAACTGCTGAGTATGCTGCGCAAGTTCGGCTTGACAGCAGAGTACCAGCGGCCGGCGGACTGGAACTGGTGGCGTGACCGGCTGGAACGCGGCGCGCCGGCGATTGCGCTGGTCGATTACCGGCAGTTCCGCGATAACCCGAACGGGTACACGGCGGCGCATTTCGTGGTACCGGTGGCGGTCAG
>JZRA01000102.1 GCA_001567485.1 Chloroflexi bacterium OLB13 | reverse complement strand
CCCGGCCCCTCTCCCTCAGGGAGAGGGGAGAACGAATCGCGTGTGACGGTGGCGCGTGACGGATGCAGCATGCATCGCCTCTACGAACCCTCTCTGTGTGCTCGTCTCGCTCTGTGTGCTCTGTGTCCGCTTTGATCTTTTACTCACGACTCATCACTCGGCACTCATCACTTGGAGAGGCTCTCACCCCCGGCCCTTACGAACCTTCGCTTTGTGTCCTTCGTGTCCTCTGTGGTTCAATCGGTTTGCCCTTCCCTCATCACTTTCCACTCGGCACTCATCACTCTCATCCCCGTTTCAAATCACTTCTTACACGCGGCTAACAGATCACCGGTATACTGCGGCGCAGCTCATCCGTCACTTGCAGGAACGCCAACCCATGTCCGCATCCGCTGTGCCGACCCCGGCCGCGCCGATCACTAAGCGTCAAGCGTGGATCCGCGCGATGCGCCCGCGCGTGTTCACCGCTGCCTACGTGCCGATGGGCGTGGCCGCCGCGGCCGCTATCCGTGATGGCGTATTCGACGTGCTGCTGTTCGCGCTCTCGCTGATCGGCGTGATGCTGCTGCAAACCACGGCCAACCTCGTCAACGAATACTACGACTTCGTCCGTGGCAGCGATGACCTGAAGGTGGATGGGCAGGGCATGGCAATCAAGAAGTACGGCTTGACCCCGCGCGAGGTCGGTATCGGGGCGGTTGCTTCGCTGGTCGCGGGCTGTCTGATCGGGTTGTTTCTGCTCTCGCAAAGCGGCCCGCTGCTGTGGGCCATCGGCATCGGCGGCGCGCTCGTCGCCGTCATCTACACGGCTGGCCCGTTCCCGCTGGCGTACAACGGCCTCGGCGAGTTGGCCGCCGGCATCTTCATGGGGCCGCTGATCGTCGTCGGGGCGTATTACGTCATGGCGCGTGGACAGCTCGCGCCTGATCTCGTGTGGATTTCGCTGCCGGTCGGGCTGATGGTCGCGGCTATTCTGCACGCCAACAATCTGCGCGACATGGAGGCAGATCGCGCCGCCAACAAACGCACGTTGGCCGTGCTGCTGGGCCGGCCCGCCGCACGGGTTGAGTACGTCGTGTTGGTGGGCGGGGCGTATGTCGCGCTGGCCGGCCTGATCGTATTCGGGGCCGTGCCGGTGACGACCGCGCTGGCGGCGCTCACGCTGCCGGAAGCGCGCGCGCTGATCCGCATCTTCAACACGGTTGACGACCCGGCCACGCTGCATCCCGCGCAGGGCCGCACGGCACGTCTGCACGGGCGTTTCGGTTTGCTGATGGTGGCCGGTTGGTTGGTATGGCTGCTGCTCGATGCGGTGATCTGAGTCGTAACCAGCCCGGCACTAGCATTTCTCGTCCGCTTTGCTAGGATGTGTGTGGCCGGTCGCTGTATCGGCCAACCGCTCAATGACGCCGGGACTGCTCCCGTTAACGGATTCAACGCTTCAATGACACCCACACCCCTGCAAATCTACCCTGTGCGCGCCGCCGTGCAGACCCATCGCTTCGACCTGATCGCCGCGCTCGATGACGCGCTGACCGTCTCCGGCGTCAAGCTGGCGGACGGGGACGTGTTGGCGGTATCCAGCAAATACACCGCGATTTCCGAAGGGCGTATCGTCGATCTCGCCGATGTCGTCCCGTCTGAGGATGCCGAGCGCGTCGCGGCCCAATACAACATGAACCCCAAGATGGCGCAGCTCGTGCTGGAGAACGCCGAGCACGTCTTTGGCGGTATTCAGCTCGGATTTCTGCTCACGCACGTCCACGGGATCATCTCGCCCAACGCCGGCCTCGACCGGTCGAACATCCCCAGCGGGCAGGTCGTCCTGTTCCCGGCCGATCCGTATGGCAAAGCCGCTTGGATCAGAGCGCAGGTGCGCGCGCGCTTCGGCGCGGATGTCGGCGTGATCCTCACCGACAGCTGGTTGGTGCCGGGGCGCTGGGGCACGACCGGGATCGCGCTGGCGACAGCGGGCTTCCGTCCGGTCGCGGATGAACGGGGCAAGGCCGATTTGTTCGGCAACCCGATGCAGGTGACACAGCGCGGTGTGGCGGATTCGTTGTGCGTGGCTGCACAGCTCGTAATGGGCGAGCGCGACGAAGCGACCCCGTTCGCCGTCATCCGCAACAGCGGCGTGCTGATCGAGGAGATCGCGCTGTCCGCCGCGGACGTGTCGATTCCGTGGGATATGTGTATCTACGTCGAATCCCTCACAATTGGGGCACTGCGCCTCGGCCTGACCAACGGTTTACCTGCGCTTCGCCCGGTTGTCTGAGCCTAATCGCCGTGTTGATTACGGGAAAATGCGCGGCCAACGCTACCGCGCAAAATAATTCGCGTATAATGAATCCAGCGGCCAGTGGATTGCTGGCTGATCTATCGCTACAGAACGGAGACCTCTCACTATGCGGAAGTATTTGATGATTCTCGTAATGATCGTCGCGATGTTGGCCATCGGCGGCACGGCGTTGGCGCAGAATCCAGTCTGCGGCAATCTGACGGGCGCGGACTGCGAAATCCTGACGCAGTCGATGGCGGCGCAGGAAGGCTTGACGTCGGCTACGTTCGATTTCACCCTCAACATCACGTCAGGCGCTGACACCATCCCCTTGACCGGCAATGGTTCGTACGCGATTGATCCCGCCGCGATTGCGGCCATCGACATGGATGCGCTGGCCGGGGCGGCCGCCGATCCGACCGCCGTCCTCGGTGCGTTGGGCAGCGTGCTCGGTGCGTTCGATGGCGAGTTGAACATCAATGCGATGGGGATGCTCGACCTCAACCTGCTGTTGATCGACGGCGTCGGTTACCTGAACTTCGCCCCGCTGGCCCCGCTGCTGGGCGGCCCGGAAGCCCTGGCGGCGATGGGCTTGCCGGCGGATTGGGCGGGTCTCGAACTGGTCGGCGCGCTTGAGATGCTTGCGCCGATGATGGACAGCATGGAAATGCCGGGTGCGGGCGATGTGCCTGCGGTGGATCCTGCGCAGAACGAAGCGATGCTGAACGCGCTCATGAGCGCGGCAGTCATCACCCGTGGCGCGGATGAGAACGGCAAGGCGGTCTTCAGCACCACGCTTGACCTGAACGCGATTTTCAACAACGAGCAGTTCATGAGCATGATGATGGAGCAGGCCGGCGAACTGAGCGAGTCGGAACTGGCTGAAGCGCAGCAGATGATGGCCACGTTCGGCGATGCCATCACCGTCAGCGTGACGCAGAAGATCGATCTGGCGACCTTCTATCAGACTGATGTCGAGTTCAACCTCGCCATTGACGGCGCGGCGCTTGCGGCCGCGACCGGCGAGTCGATGGACAGCATCAGCGTCGTGGGCGCCTTCAGCTTCGCGGACTTCAACGCGGCTCCGGCGCTGTCGGCCCCGGCCGGCGCCCCGGTGGCGACCATCATGGATCTGATGGGCATGATGGGTGCGATGGGCGGCTTCTAAGCCTGACCGCGTAACCACACTCGGCCCCCGTACAACTGTGTGCGGGGGCTTTTGTTTTGCCTTGCGCGGCGCAACCGAACGCCTCCGGAATCCGTATGAGATAATGTAGACACCGCCGCGCTTTCAGACTAAAGTAAAGCACGACGAAGGCAGTGGAAAGCGACCGGTGCGATGCCCGCTTGGTGGGGTACACGGCAGAATGTCTCAGCCCGGCTTCGGCTCGAAGTTGAAGGCATGCGTGCGGTGTTCGGGAACACATTCAAACTCAACGTGCCGTCAACCGGCTTGCTGTACTGGCACGGCGACATCGAGATCAACCTGACGCGGTTGAAAGAGCGTATTCACACGGTGAAGATCGTTTACCCGGCGGATTACCCCAATCAGCCTGCCGAGGCGTACGTCACCCACCCGCGCATCTACAGCCGCAAGCATCAATATGTCGACGGTCAGCTGTGCCTTTTCAATCCGAAAGATGGCGAAAGCTACGGCTGGAACCCCGCAAAGTCGACGGCAGTGACCGTCGCGGCGTGGGCGGTGCAGTGGATTTACGCCTATTACACGTGGCGGGCGACCGGTGTTTGGCCGGGTATCGAGGAGACCGTCGATCCCAGCCAGATCGATCCGCGCCTGCGTCGTTGAAGGGAAGCCCGATGAGTGGCGGACAGCTTCCAAACCTTGTGATCGCCCAACGTGTCATCGACAAGATGGCGAAGGGCGCCGCGCGCTTTATCCACGACGAGACGGGTGAGGCGCTCGTCGGCCTGATTCATCAGCCGGACAGCGCCGGCAGTGTGCCGACCCTGTACGTGCTGGACACGATCGCCCCTGACGAGGAGGACGTGCAGCGCGAGGCCTATGTCTTCGCCCATGGTGGCGAAAGCCAGTACGACCAGTTCACGTGGCTTCTGGAAAACTGGCAGGCGGATGCCGAACTGCGCCGTGCCGCCGGTTTCAAGTCTGAGGCGCCGCTGGCGCACATCGGCGACTGGCACAAGCAGCCCGGTTACATGATCGCGCCCAGCGGCGGCGATTTGGCCTCGGCGGTAACGCTGCTGGCGGAAGCGCCCGACGTCCCGTTTTGGCTGGCGCCGATCGTCACGCTCGGCCATCCGCCGACCCTGCGTGATGGCGCGGCCGTGAACTATGTAGCCGTTGCGGACGGCCACGGCGGGCTGACGCGCATTGACTTCTGGCTGATCGACCGGCGCGCCAAGGCATTCAGGCCAATCGTCCCGGCCGTGTATCCGAACTCGCAGCTTCCCGCGCTTCCCTCGCTGCCGTGGCACTTGGCCGACGATGCGCGCCTGAGCCTTGAGGTCGGGCAGTTGGAACACGACGGATGGCTGGTGTCGCAGATCGTGCTGTGGGACACCGACCTCGAACCACCGCTGGAGGCATGCTTCATGCTCGGCCGGGCGGGCGGGGAGTCACTGCTGCTGCTGGCGACTGAACACGACTTTCCGGAGTCACCGCCGCGCGCATACGCCGCGCCGTTCGTGCCGCTGGGTCACGGCGAGGAGTTATACGACGCGTTCGAAAAGGCATGGCGCGAGGCCGACCCGATGCCGTGGCCGGACAGCTTGAAATGGTCGCCGGAGTTGTATCTGGTGGATTACGTCTCGGCGTTGATGGGCCGTGCGCCCGCCGGTGGCGACCCGGCCGCATCGGGCAGCGGCGACGACGAGGAGGGCGGCGAATGACCGCTTGGGATCGCGTCGAGCGATTGATCGGCAGCGACGGCCTGCATCGGCTTGCGCAAGCGCACGTCGTGGTCGTGGGGGTGGGGTCTGGCGGCGGATTCGTCGCGCTCAGCCTTGCCATGAGCGGCGTCGGCCGCTTCACGTTGGTTGATATGGAAGCCCTCGAACAGCCGAACATCGTGCGGCATGTGGCCGACGCGCGTTATCTCGGCGTCAACAAGGCGCAGGCGCTGGCTGACCTGATCGCGCAGCGCAACCCGGATGCGCAGGTGCGCGTCATCACCGGCAACATCACCGACCACCCGGATGCGCTCAACGGCGCCGACCTGATGATCGTCGGTGTCGACGGCGAAGGGATGAAGTATCATCTCAATGAGATGGCGTTGGCGCGCAATCTGCCTGCCGTGTACGCCGGGGTCTACGCCCGTGGTGAAGGCGGTGACGTGTGCGTGATCCGTCCTTACGACGGCCCGTGTTATGCGTGCTGGGCGGCCGAGCTGCGCGAGGGCTTGAGCGCCGGCCCGGTCGAGGAACTGGATTACGGCCAGATCGGCGAGGACGGCACGCTCAAAGCCGAGCCGGGGCTGTGGATCCACGTCGTGCGGATCGCCGCGGCGCAGGCCGACGTGGCGCTGACGCTGCTGCTTCCGGGAGTGCGGCCGCCGCTGCCGGCCAATACGCTGGTGATGGCGAACACCGCGCTTGAGATTATCGAAGGACAGACCACACCGCCGCACGGCGCGTTGTGGGTGAACATCGCGCGCGATCCGAACTGTCTGGTGTGTGGCGACCGCTTGCAGGACGTGAGCGAGACGCCGCTGAGCATTGAGGACTTGGCCGCACAGACAGGCGATATTACGATTGAAGCGGTTGAGGCGGATCGCCGCCTGCGGGACGAATAGGAGGCCGTAACATGCCAGAACTCACGCCGCCAACACCCCCTGAAGGCGAAGCGTTCGACGACAACTTCATCGAGGAGACGCCGTCGGCCGGCACGCCACCCGTCGTCAGCGAGACCCCAGAAGCGCCGGAAGCCGCGCCCGATCAGCCTGCCGCCGAGAGCCGGGCCACGCTGCCTCAGCCGCCCGAACCTCCCGCCGACGATATGAGCGCGCGGCTCGAACGCTTGGGCGGCGAACCTGCGCCGGTCATCACGCCGGAGGAATTCGCGCGCCTTCAGAACGCGGGACAGGTGCACATCGACGCGATGGGCCGCGTGCGCACTGCGCGCCGCGCCAGTCAAGCCGACGCCGGTGTGACCCTAAGGAAGCGCCGTGCGTGGTATTAAGCCAGATACGGCTGCCCTGATTAAACAGCTCGAAAACAGCGGCGTGCTGCACGATGCGCGAATTCGTGCTGCCTTCAAAACCGTGTCACGCGCGAACTTCCTGCCCGATCTCGACCCGGACGAGGTGTATGCCGACCGCGCGGTTATCATCAAGCGCGACCCGGCCGGCACCGCGATCAGCTCGTCCAGCCAGCCCACGATGATGGCGCAGATGCTCAATCAGCTGATGCTGAAGCCCGGCATGAACGTGCTGGAGGTCGGCGCTGGATCGGGATATAACGCCGCTTTGATGAAGGAGCTTGTCGGGGCGGAAGGGCGCGTGACGTCGCTGGAGCTGGATCAAGACATCGCGGAGCGGGCGCGCGAGAACTTGGCCCGGTCAGGATACGGCAGTGTGCAGGTCGTCACCAGCGATGGCGCGTCGGGATATGCGCCGCGGGCGGCCTACGACCGGATCATTTGTACGGCGACCGTTTGGGATGTTCCGCAGGCATGGGTGCGCCAGCTCAAGCCGCGCGGCCGCCTCGTCACGCCGATTCAGGTTCATGCCGGCCAAGTTTCTGCCGCGTTCGACGTGCTTAAAGACGGCACGCTGTACAGCGCGGAAAATCTGCCCTGCCGCTTTGTGCTGATGCGCGGCGCTTCCGCCGTGCCGAACTTCGTGCGGCAGGTCGCCAGCAGCGCGCTGGTCATGTGGTCGCTGGATGCCGACGAGATCGACGGGGCGAGCCTGCATCTGCTGCTCAGCGCCGATCAAGAGATCAACTTCCTCAGCCAGCCCTTGACCAGCGAGCAAATCTGGTCGGGCGTCATGCCGTATACCATGCTCAACGCCCCCGATGACATCGTTCTGGCGACATACTTCATCAGCGAGGGGCAGCAGGCGTATGGCATGGATGCCGGCGGGGGATACGCCGTGCTCAGCCCGGCCAGCGCCGCGTTCGTCCCCTATCAGGGCGGCGGCAAGTGCCACACGTTCGCCGGGGCGGACGCGTTTCTGGTTGCGCAGGACATGCTCGACCGCTGGCACGCCATTGGTGAGCCGGGCGCTGAACAGCTGCGTGTGCGCCTGATCCCGCTGGGCATGCCGATACCGGACGCGCCCAATCACGGCTGCAACTTGACCCGTCAAGACCACGCGCTTCAGGTCTGGCTTGAACCTGTCGGCGAGGAGACCAATCACGATATCCTCGACGGTTAGGCCGCATGTGCGTAACTCGCAGCGCCGCGTTGTGGTAGAGTCTGGCTGTATTCTGGCGGGCTGCTGATGACACTACTCCTCGACCAACTTGTGATCGTCGACCTTGAAGCGACGTGCTGGCGCGGCCCCCCGCCCGACGGACAGCGCGTTGAGATCATCGAGATCGGCGTCAGTGCGCTCGACCTCACGTCGTTTGAGATCACCGCGCGCGAGTCGGTGCTGGTCAAGCCGGTGTCCAGCGAAGTCAGCGCGTTCTGCACCGAGCTTACCCACATCACGCCGGAGATGACCGCCGGCGGTGTGGGCCTTGCCGAGGCGTGCGCATGGCTGCGCGACCGGTTCTGCTCGGCGGGCCGCATGTGGGGCAGTTGGGGCAGCTTCGACCGCAAGCTGTTTGAAGCGCAGTGCGCCGCCGACTGCGTGCCCTATCCATTCGGCGCGCATCATGCCAACCTCAAGCGCGTTTATGCGCGGCTGACCAAACGCAAGCAGGGAGTCGGCTTGCGCAGCGCGCTCGAACACCTCGAACTGCCGTTCGACGGCACCCATCATCGCGGCGGCGATGACGCCTACAATACGGCGCGGATCGTGCAGCTGTTGTGCCAGACCTACGGTATCGCCTCGCTTTTCCTGACCTTGCCCAAGAAAGACCGCCCCGTGCTATGACCGCTGAAACCTCGCGCCCCGGTCTGACGTTCGACCGCTGGCTGCCGATCTTCGCGCTGACGTTCGTCGACGTGCTCGGCCTGACGATCATCCTCCCACTGCTGCATCTGTACGCGGCGGTGTTCGGCGCATCGCCGATCGAAGTATTGCTGACCGTGGCGGTGTTTCCGCTGGCGCAGCTGATCGGCGTGCCGGTGATGGGCGCGCTCAGCGACCGCTTCGGGCGTAAACCGCTGCTGATTATCAGTCAGGTCACGACGTGCATCAGCTTCATCATGCTTGGGTTGGCGCAGTCGTTGACGATGGTCGTCGTCTCGCGGCTGGTCGATGGCCTGTTCGGGGCCAACCTTGCGACCGCGCAGGCCGCGATGGCCGACATCACCGACGATTCGACACGCGCGCAGGGCCTCGGCGTGACCGGGGCGGCCTTCGGGTTCGGCTTTCTGATCGGCCCGGCCATTGCCATCGCCGCGCTCGAGGCCGTCGACAGCCTCGCGCTGCCGGCGTTTATCGCTGCGGCGTATTCGTTCATCTCGATATTGATCACCGTGTTCGCGTTCAAGGAAACACTACCGCCCGAACGGCGCGGGCAGGGGACGTCGGTCGCACGCTCACCGCTGGCCGCCTTCGGCCTCATGCGCGACCGGCGCTTCACGGCGCTGCTGGTACTGCTGTTCGCGCAGCAGGTCGTGTTCTTCGGTTTCGAGGCGACGCTCGGCCTGTTCACGCTCAACCGTGCCGGTATGCTAGGACAGGCTAACGCGCTGATGTTCGTGTGGGTGGGGCTGCTGCTCGTCGGCGTGCAGGCGCGGGGGATCGGCAAGCTGGCCCGGCGATACGGCGCGCGCAACCTGATGTTGATCGCGCTCGCCGCCCTTGCCCTCGGCCTGTTTCTACTGGCGCTTACGCCGCAGCAGGCGCATCCGTTCTATATCACGCGCATCGCTGAGCGTGAAATCGCCTCGCTGGCGCCGACTGCAACCGAGACCGTGATCGGGTCGCTGCAAGTCCCGCTCCCACCAGATACGAATCGGGGACTCGGCGCGGTCGTATGGCTGGTCGTCGGGGTTGTCCCGATCGCGCTCGGCGCAGGGCTGATCCGGCCGGCGATCAATACGATAATCACGCGGCGCGCCGGTGAAGCTCGCTACGGACAGTCGCTGGGCGCATCCGCGGCGATGGTTAGTTTGGCGAATGCTGCCGCGCCGCTGCTGGCTGGCGTGCTGTTCCAATCTTTCGGCGCGACCGCCCCGTACATGGCGGGCGCTGTGGTGATGGCCGTGATCGCTGGCGCGGCGGCCGTCCTCGTCCGTGAGCCGCGCACGACAGCCTAGAGCGTTTGGGTACTAGCCCAACAGGGCGTTGATTGACAGATCAGGCGGCAGCGGTTCGGCGCCCAGTTCACGCAGCGCATTGATTCCCCGGCCGGCGTTGGTGTTGCCGAGCGGATCGTCCACATAACACACGCGCCGCCCCTGCGCCAAGGCCGCGCGCGCCGCGTGCAGCGCCCCGCCGTCGGCATCGGTCTGCACGACGAGCACACACTGGCTCAGTCCGCTGATGATCCGGTTGCGCGCCACCAGCGCCGGTGTGTTCACCCGCGCGTCAGGTCGGATTTCGCACACGAGCGCCCCTCGCCGTTCGATTGCCGCGGCCAGCCCGGCGTGCTCCGGCGGATAGATGTCGAACAGCCCGCTGCCCAGCACCGCCACGGTCATGCCGCAAGTCGTCGCGAGCGCACCGATATGTGCGGCCGAGTCGATGCCGAGCGCCAGCCCGCTGACCACCGTGACGCTCTGCTCGGCGAGATCGCCGGCGACACGCTGTGCCAGCGCGAGCGCTCTGGGCGAGGCGGTGCGTGTGCCGACGATGGCGACTGCGCGGTCGATCATGCACGGCCACTGGCCTTTGGCGAACAGCGTGGGCGGGGCGTCGTCGAGCATACGCAGCGCGGGCGGGTAGGCGGGGTCATCCAGCGTAATCACGCGCACGCCGCGATCCTGCCAGCGTGCCAGCGCGCGCTCGACCTCCGGCAGATTCACGGCGGTGATCGCCGCGCTCAGCGTCGGGCCGATCCCGCGCACGCGGCGCAAGTCGCTGGCTGACGCGCCCAGAATCGCATCCGGCGCGCCGTAGTGGTCGATCAGCGCATGCAGAGTCTTACCCCCGAGGCCGCGAATGACGCTCAGGGCTATCCATGCGGCGTCAACCACGCTCAGTCTTCCTGATAGTATTCGATGATCGAAAGCAGCATGGTGTTCATAAACGTGTTGACGTGACGCAGCAGCGCGGCCCATTCGCTTGGGCTGCGCGGCGCGGCCAGTTCCGACCATGTCAGCACGGAGTTGATGACGAAATCGCTGAAGAACAGGAATCCGCGTACCGCATGCGGCAGCGTCAGGCGGTCGTCGACCAGCGCGATGGCGTACTGCTTGCCCATCTCGATGGCACGGCTGAGGCCGCTGTCGGGCGATCCGGCGGCGAGATAGGCGCGTAGTTCTTCCAGCAAGGCCCGGCCCTGCACGCGCAGGTGCTGACGAGTGTCGTCGCGCATGGCGCGGTACCACGGCACGTCCGCCAGATCGCCATCCCCAACTTGCAGGCGGGCCTGTCCCAGCGCGTTCTGCAAGATGACCTGAATTTCGATGGGCTGTAGTTCGCTGTCGGCCTGCATCTGGCGCTGAAGGTCGGACACGCGAAAGCGGCGATGTCCGCCCGGCGTGCGACGCGACGGCAGATCGCCCTTATCCGCCCAGTTGCGAACGGTCGCGGGATGTACGCCGAGAAGCTCGGCGGCGCGGCGCAGGCTCACCCACTCGTTGTCGCTCATGCATGCCTCGATGTGCAAGTCCCCGTGCATGAGTATACACTACGCAAGGTGTTAGAAATCAGGAGTCAGGAGTCAGGTATCAGGAGTCAGTGTATCAGGAGTCAGGGGTCAGTGGTCAGGGGACAGTGGTCACGGGACAGTGGTCAGAGGGCAGTGGTCAGAGGGCAGTGGCCAGAGGGCAGTGGTCAGAGGACAGTGTTCAGAGGGTAGGGGTTGGCGGTTACAGCTGGTAGCGTGGTGTACCTGCAGAAGATAGGTTACTCCTGACTCCTGATCCCTGACCCCTGACTTCTGCCCCTTACCCTTACGTCTTCACACCGCGCAGGCGCGGGTCGAGCACATCGCGCAGGCCATCGCCGAGCAGGTTGAACCCCAACACGCCGAGCATGATCGCTAGCGCCGGGAAGATCATCAGCCACGGCGCCATCTCGGCCAGCGCGCGGCCTTCGCTGAGCATCACGCCCCACGATGGCTCAGGCGGCTGTGTGCCGAGGCCGAGAAAGCTCAAGCCCGCCTCGGTCAGCAGAGACCATGACAGCGCGAGGCTGACTTGCACGATCAACGGGGCGAGGGTGTTAGGCAGCACATGGCGCAGCATGATGCGCAGGTTCGACAGGCCGAGGCAGCGCGCCGCCATGATGAATTCCATCTCTTTGACGGCCAGTACCGGCCCGCGTGACACGCGCGCGAAGATCGGCGTATAGACGATGCCGATGGCGATCACCGTCGTTCCGCCTCCCGGCCCGAACACGCTGACGATCACCAGCGCCAGCAGCAGCGCGGGCAGCGCGAAGAACACGTCCATGATGCGCATCACGACGTTGTCGAACAGCCCGCCGACGAATCCGCTCACGGTGCCGATGGCGGTGCCGGCCAGTGTCGCAATCGTCACCGACAGCACGGCGACTTGCAGTGAATTCGCCGCGCCTTTCATCAGACGGCTGAACATATCGCGGCCGAACAGATCCGTGCCGAGCGCATACGTCGCGCTGGGGCCGGTCAGCCGGTCGCGGACGTGCTGATCGTTGACCGGATACGGGGTCATGCCGAGCAGCCCTGTCACGCCGACCACGACGTACAGCGTCACCAGCAGCAGGCCGACCAATCCGCTGCGGTTGCGCAGCAAGCGTGTGAACGTCGACGGCGGTTTAGGCATGCTGTCCATAAGAAATCCGTGGGTCGGCTGCGGCGTAGAGCAGGTCGGTGATCAGATTGATGACGACGAAGTTGAAGGCGATGAACAGCGCGACTCCCTGCACCAGCGCGTAGTCCCGCTGCGAAATGGCGTTGTAGACCAGCCGCCCGATCCCCGGCAGCGAGAAGATTTCCTCGATGATGACCGCGCCGCCGAGCAGATAGCCCAGCTCGACGCCGATTATCGTGATGACCGGGATGAGCGCGTTGCGCAGGGCATGGCGCCGCACGATCACGCCGCTTGCCAACCCCTTGCCGCGCGCGGTGCGGATATAGTCTTGGCCCAACACTTCCAGCATCGCCGAGCGTGTCGTGCGCATCACCGACGCCGAGAACGAAAAGCCGAGCGTGAACGCCGGGAAGATCAACTGGCTGAGATTCTTGCCGGGGTCGACGTGCAGTGGGGTGAAGTCGCCGGAGTTAGGCAGAATTTTGAACACGACCGACAACACCACGATGATGAGCGAGCCGAGCAGGAAGTTGGGCGTCGCCAGCCCCACCAGCGCGAGCAGGCGTCCGAACAGGTCAATCGCCGAGTTGTGGCGAATCGCCGACAGAATCCCGATAGGCAAGCCGATCAGCAGCGCAATCGCCAGCGCCATCACCGCCAATTCCAGCGTGACCGGAAAGCGCGAAAGGATCAGGTTGAGCACCGGTTGGCCGTGGCGCACCGATAGGCCGAGGTTGCCGGTCACGACGCCGCCCATCCACGAGAAATACTGCTCCACCGGCGGCTTGTCGAGGCCGAAGTAAACCTCAAGCGACTCACGCTGGGTCTGTGTCAGCATACCGGCTTCGGTGCCGAGCATCGCCACAATGGCGTCGCCGGGGACGAGCCGGATAGCGAAGAAGATCAGGATCGACACGCCGATCAACGTCGGCACAAAGGCGATGGCGCGTTGGGTCAAGTAGCGAAACATGTCAATGACCTAAACAAAGACGGGGCGCGCGAGACCGTGCACCCCGTCCTTGTGCGATGCGGGATTAGCGGCTCAGCGTGACATGCGCCAACCCGATCAGCGAGTCGGTCGGGTACGGCACGAAGCCCTGCACGGCCGGCAGCTGGGCGGTGTACTCATAGCCGGTGTACAGCCACACCCACGGCGCCATCTCGGTCAGGTGGTGCTGCAGCTCGGCGAAGATCTCATAACGCGCTTCCGGATCAGTCTCGGTGCGGCCGCGCGCCATCAGGTCGTCGAGTGTCTCGTCGATGTAGCCGGCGACGTTGTTCAGGTTGCCGCTTGACTGCCAGTAGCGGGCGTACATCGTGTACGGGTCGGGGCGGCCGCCGTTGAGCGCCACCGCGGCCTCGAAGTCACCGGCCAGCCAGCGGTCGACGTACACGCTCAGCTCCAGCGACTCGATCTCGACGGTGATGCCGATCTCGGCCAGCTGCGCCTGAATGCTCTGGGCCTCGCTGAGGGCGGTGGGCGGCTCGGCGTTGGCGGCGATCACCTTGAGCGTGAAGCCGTCGCTCATACCCGCTGCGGCCATCAGCTCACGGGCCTTGTCGAGGTCTTTCTCGTAGCAGAACAGCTCGTCGGTCGGCAGCGCGAACGCGGCCATCGTCAGCGGGCCGGTGACGATCCCTTCGCCCAGCGACGCGGTGTCGAGCACTTCCTGTCGGTCGATCGCGCAGCTGATCGCCTGACGGACTTCCAGCTTGTCCAGCGGCTCGACGGCGGCGCGAAGCTGCAAGACGTGATAAGAGATGGCCGGCACGCGGTTAAGCTGCACGTTCGCGTCACCGATCAGCAGCGTCGCCACCAGCGGGTCGTTGAGCAGCGCGAAGTCGATCGTGCCGGCGCGCAGGGCCGCGAGGATCGACGCTTCATCCGGGATGATGCGGATTTCGATGCCGTCGATGTTCGGGCCATCGCCCCACCAGTCCGCGTTGGCGCTGAGCGTGGTGGTCTCTTCCGGCGTCCAGTTTTCGAGGACGAACGGGCCGGTGCCGTTCGCGACCGTGGCGACCGCGCCGCTTTCGATGTCGGCGCTGTCGACCATGGCGGCGTTGGTGGTCGCCAGCGCGGCCAACAGCGGCACATCCGGCGCTGACAGGTTGAAGACGACCGTGTAGTCATCCGGCGTGTCGATCGACGCGATGTTCAGATAGTTGGCGCGGGCAGCAGCGCCGGTGGCCTCATCGAGGATGCGGGCGAACGTCGCCGCGACATCCGCCGAGGTGAAATCGGCGCCGTTGTGGAACTTCACGCCCTGACGCAGCGTAAAGGACAGCGTCATGCCATCGTCGGCGAAGTTCCAGCTTTCGGCCAGCGCCGGGATAACGTTCAGGTCGGCGTCGAGGCTGACCAGCGGTTCGTAGATCAGTTCCAGCAGGCGGAACGACGCGAACGCGGTCTGGGTGTGCGGGTCGAGGCCGGTGGTGTCCGCGGCGCGAGCCATCACCAGTACATTGCCTTGCGCGGCAGCCGGCGAGATCGCCAGCGCCACGAGGGCGATCAGGACGAGAGCGAAAAACGCTTTACGCATGGTGGGTCTACTCCCTGTATGCAAATCCACTACTCAGCGGTTGGTGTTGTGATGCCGGATCTGGTCTGGGCGTCCAACCGCTTGAAGTATAGCAACTCCGCTACGCCGGGAACCACATAATCGGGCAAGATGCCGGCCTGCACGTAGCCGTGGCGGATATAGAAGTGCTGCGCTTCGGTGTTGAAGTCGGCGGCCAGCAGGAACAACTCACGCCCGTGATCCGCCGCCAGCGACTCGACGTGCGTCAGCAGCGCGCCCCCCAGCCCGTGCCCGCGCAGTCCGGGCCGGATGCCGATCCAGCGTAGGTACGGGCTGCGTCCGAATGTCCCGCGCGGCAGCATCCACGCGAAACCGGCCGGGGCTGGGTCGTCGTCGATGGCAGCGACTGACAGCACGTCGCCTGCGTCGATCCCGCCGAGCAGCAGCGAAAACGCGCGCGCGCTGGTCAGGCCGTAGCGCCGCCACAGTGGAGTCTGTGGGATCCATTCGGCGAGCAGCTCGGCGTCTGCGTGAGTCATAGGGTGGAACGATACGGCGCTCATGCGGTGAATCTAGCGCGTCTCCGCCGTGTGTGAAAGCCCGCCAGAGTCCAGTGGGGGTAGTTGACGGATGTGATCCTAATCCCTACACCGGCGGATCGGGATCATCGGATGAGGGCTGTACGAGCAACAACCTCAATCTGATTGCGCTTTATGGCGATTTCTATCTGGTGATTCCGAGCGACGCGCACTATACGATCGTCCGCTGGGCGTCAATTGTCCGCCAGCGCGTCTGGTGTGACGCCTCGTGTTCCCCTACAGTACGCGTGTGACGCGGTGAATGCCGGTCGCGCCGTCCGGGCGCTGCGGGGTGACGTCGGCACGCTGAATGCCGCCATTGCCGTCATACGTGCGCACGCGGAAGCTGTGCGCGCCCTCGGCGAACGGCCAGTCATACCGCCACAGCACCCATGTCAGTTCGCTCAGCGGCGACTTGAGCGTGGCCGGCAGCCAGCCCCCCTCGTCGATACTGACTTCGACGCGGCTGATCCCGCGTGAACCGGAATAGGCGATGCCGCCGATCGGGACGTAGGTTGTGCCGTCCTGCTCGAACACGCTGTCAGACGCGACGGTGTCAACCACAGACGTGGTCTGAACGAGGGCGGACGCCGACCATCCGCGCCGCACCCAATAGCCTTCTTCCCACTCCGGCACGAACTCCATGTGGGTGATCCACTTGGGCTGTTTCATGCCGTAGTGGTTGGGGATGTAGATGCGCACCGGGAATCCGTGCTTTTGCAGCAGCGGCCGGTCGTCCCACGCATAGGCGAGGATGATGCGCTCGTCCTCGCGGATCAGGTCGAGGTTGACGTACTCGTCGAAGCCGTCGGCGGAGGTGATCTTGAGGTATGTCGCTTCGGGCTGCGGATCGGCTAACGCGACCAAGTCCTGCATCTTCACGCCCGTCCACTTGGTCGTGCTGATGAGGTCGCCGCCGATGCTGTTGCTGATGCACGAGAGCGTGACGAACTGGCTGACGGAGTCCATGGCGCGCAGTTGGTCGAGCGTGAACGCCTGCGGGTTGTTGACGAGGCCGGTCATCGACAGCGCCCATGTCGCCGCGTCGATCTCCGGCGGGCGGCTGACGATGTCGATGCGATAATGCTCTTCGAGTGGTGTGTATTCGGATCGCGTGCCCGGCGCGGCGGTGAAATCGTCACTCATGCCAACGACCTCAACCGGCCCGGAGGCGTCGGCGAATCGGGCGCGACGATCTCCTCGACCGGCTCGACCGCGCCGGCGCTCCGCAGCAGACTGACGACCGCGCCGGCGACGGTCAGGGTGGCCGTGCTGCCGCCGACCCGCACGAGGAATTGGCGGCGGTTGAGCTGTTCCGCGCTGGCCGCGATCTCGCTGCTCGTCTCTGGCAGGCGCGCAAGTCGATCGTAGATCAAGCCGGCGATCAGGCCCGACCCGACCAGCATCCCCATGATGTATGCGCTGTCGATCAGCAGAGCGTTGGCGCGTTCGAACTGCACCAGCGGCAGGCTGGCGTACATCAGGACGAGCAGCACACCGAGCGCCAGCCCAACGATCAGGCCGGTGAGTGTCCCGGCGCGGGGGCCTTTCTGCGTGCGCGCGATTCCGAACACCGCTACGATGGCGAGGACGATCAGGCCGAACAATGTCGCTGTGCCGATGATGCCCTCGGCGATTTTGGCGACCTGATCGAGCCGCCCGATGTTGAGCGCGATCAGCACGTCGGCCATCGTCTGCTTGCCGAAGTTGAGCAGGTCATTGGGAAGGTTGTTGGGCAGCCAATCCATGACGTTGATCGGCAGCGCGGGCAGCGCCACCAACGCGTTAAGCGCGAAGAAGATGGCGATAACGGGCAGCGCGATCAGGATGCCAACGAGGAGTCCGGTCAAGATGCCGGGCGGACGGGGTTGCGCGGGTGTGGACATCGTATTTTGCTCCATCGCTGTGCGGCGGATCGAGGGGATCCAGCCTGTTGATCGTGGACAGTCGCACGCGCCGGACGAACCGGATCGGCGTGGTCTTTCCTGAGATGGCGCGCCATCAGTCTATAATAGCGAAGCGCCCTTCTCAACAGGCTAACATCCCATGAGTATTGTCGTAGACGCGCATCAAGACATCGCCTACAACTCCTTGAAATACGGCCGGGATTACCGGCGCAGCGCGCTCGTCGCACGGACTCACGAGCCGGCGGGCACGCCATCCGCGACGATTGGCTTGCCCGAGTCCATCGCGGGTCGCGTCGCGGTCATCTGCGCCACGCTTTTCGTGGCCCCGGCCGAGAGCGATTGGACGCCGACCGGAAACGAAAAGACGTATTCCAACCCTCAAGAAGCATATACGTATGCGTCCGAGCAGTTGGATTATTACGACCGTCTCGCTGATGAGTCAGACCGGATCACCGTAATCAAGACCGCGGCCGACCTTGATTCCGTGGTGGCGACGTGGTCGGCCGATACGCCTGTGCATCTGCGCAAACAGGGGTTGGTCGTGCTGATGGAAGGAGCCGACCCGATTGTCGAGCCGCGCCAATTTGAGGAATGGTATGCGCGCGGTGTGCGGATCGTCGGGACGGCGTGGCAGCGCACACGCTACAGCGGCGGAACGGGCGCGCCGGGCGGATTGACGGCGTTGGGCCGTGAACTGCTCGACGTGATGGCGTCGTTCGGGGCGCTGCTCGATGTGTCGCACATGGCAGAGAAGTCGTTCTATGAGGCATGCGATCACTACGAGGGGCCGATCTTCGCCAGTCACAGCAATCCGCGCAAGTTCTGCGAGACCGACCGCCACCTGTCCGACGACATGATCCGCATACTGGCCGAGCGCGATGGGGTGATGGGCACGGTGCTGTACAACCGCTTCCTATCGAACACGTGGAAGCGCGGCAATCCGAAAGGCGATATTACGCTCAAGGTGGTGGCCGACGTGATCGACCACGTATGTCAGGTGACGGGATCGGCGGCGCATGTCGGGATCGGCAGCGACTTCGACGGCGGATTCGGCAGCGAGATGATTCCGCTGGAGCTGGACACTGTGGGCGATCTGCTGGTCATCGGCAAGGTGCTGCGCGAGCGCGGGTTCAGCGATGCCGACGTAGACGCCGTGTTGAGCGGCAACATGCTGCGCAAGATTCGCGCGGCGCTGCCGGGGTGAGTTGACAGGGGACAGGAGTTGGCTGAGCGAATCCCTCACCGCTGACCGCCGACTCCTCTCCCGAGTGTCCTTCGCGTCCTCTGTGGTTCAATCGTGTTGTCTTTTACTCACGACTCAGCACTTGACACTCATCACTCGGCACTTGGTGCGACCCTCACCCCCGGCCCCTCTCCCTCAGGGAGAGGGGAGAATGACGTGTGTGCGGTGGGGTGGTGTTGTCTGTGTGGGCTGGTGACTTCTAACAACTGACGCCTGAAACCTGAAACCTGACAACTGACCCCTCTGTGTCCTCTGTGGTTCAATCGTTTTGTCTTTTACTCACGACTCATCACTTGACACTCATCACTCGGCACTCATCACTCGGCACTCATCACTCCGAGAATCCCTCATCCCCGGCCCTTCGTCTACGCCCCCGGAACCGGACGCGGGTTGCGTTCCTCGAAGTCCCACTGATGCCAGTACGGATACGCGGGCGGCGTAGCGCTGGCCGTGTCCAGCATGTCGACCTGCTCGGCCGTCAGGTTCCAACCGACCGCGCCGAGGTTGGAGAGCAGCTGCGCCTCGCTGCGCGCGCCGAACACCAGTGTGCTGACGGTCGGACGCTGCAAGCACCAGTTGAGCGCCACCTGCGCGACCGTCTTGCCGGTCTGCGCAGAGACCGCGTCCAGCGCGTCGATCACGCGGAATAGACGATCTTCCGGCACTTCCGGCCCCTCACCGCCGATCTGGCCGACGCGCGTGTTCGATCCCGCCGGCTGGCCGCGCCGGATCTTGCCGCTCAGCCGGCCGCCGCCCAGCGGACTCCACACCAGCGTACCGACGTTCTGATCGAGCGCCAGCGGCATCAGTTCCCATTCATAGTCGCGGCAGATCAACGAGTAGTACGCCTGATGCCCGACGTAGCGCGACCAGCCGTGCCGTTCGCTCACCGCAAGCGACTTCATCAGGTGCCAGCCAGAGAAGTTCGAGCAGGCTAGATAACGCACCTTGCCGCTTTGCACAAACGTTTCGAGTGTCGAGAGCACCTCCTCGACCGGCGTCTGCGCGTCGAAGCCGTGCATGGTGTAGATGTCGATATAGTCGGTTTGCAGGCGGCGCAGGCTTCCCTCGATCGACCTGATGAGGTGGAAGCGTGACGATCCGACGTTGTTCGGGTCGGTGTCGTCCATGCGGAACGTCGCTTTGGTCGAGATCAATGCGCGGTCGCGCTTGCCGGCCAGCGCATGACCGAGGATTTCCTCCGACAGCCGCGTGAATAGGTGTCGGCGGTGTCGAACAGCGTGACGCCGTGGTCGAGGCAGATGTCGACCAAGCGCGCCGCCTCAGTGACGTCGGTGCTGCCCCACGCGCTGAAGAAATCCCCGCGCCCGCCGAATGTCGCGGTTCCGAACGCCAGCACGGGAACCTTGAGTCCCGATCCGCCGAGCAGTCTGTGTTCCATGGTCGTCTCCTCAAGCGTCATGATGAGTGGGGAATGGACAGTATACCCGGTGGCTGCCGCTGCGGAACGCTACGCCACCTGTTCCGCAGGCTCCGGCTCGGCTGGGGGCGCCGTCGGCCCGCCCAGCTTTCCGAAATTCCGAAGCGACGGCACCCAATACGCAATGCCCAGCACCACCAGAATCGTCCCGATGCCGCCGAACACCACCGCGCCAACCGGCCCGAACAGCGCCGCTGTCACGCCCGACTCGAAGCCGCCCAACTCGTTCGATGCGCCGATGAACACGCTGTTGACCGCAGACACACGCCCGCGCATCTCATCCGGCGTGTAGGTCATCACCAGCGTCTGGCGGATCACAACACTGATGTTGTCGAGCGCGCCTAGCAGGATCAACATCGCCATGGACAGCACAAACGAGGTCGATACCCCGAATATGAGGGTCGCGACGCCGAACCCGATCACCGCCTTCAACAGCGTATGTCCTGAACGTTCAAACGGCGCGCGGCGGCTGAGATAGACCGCCATGCACAACGCGCCCACCGATGGGGCCGTGCGCAGCAAGCCGAGGCCGGTCGCGTCCACCATCAGGATGTCCTTGGCGAACACCGGCAGCAGGAAGGTCGCGCCGCCGAACAGCACGGCGAACATATCGAGCGTGATCGCGCCGAGGATCACCGGCGACTGGCGCAAGAACTGCCATCCGCCGCGAATCGCCTGTAAGGGGCGCTCGTTGGCGGCGAGGAACTTGGTCTGCTTGACGTCGATGATCAGCAGCGCCGCGACCAGCACACATCCCGCCGCCGCGTTGACGATGTACACCAGCGCCGCGTCATTCGCCAGCGCAATGAGCAGGCCGCCCACCGCCGGCCCGAGGATCGCCGACGACTGCCACACTGTCGAGTTCCACGTCGCGGCGTTGAGATACTGCTCCTGCGGCACGGTCAGCGGCGTGAGCGCGCTCTCGGCCGGATTATTGAACGCACGCGCCGCGCCGATTAGCATGAGCACCGCGTACAGCAGCACCAGCGATCCGTCCGTGATCGACAGCACCGCCAGCGCCAGCGAGCATACGATCAACACAAGCTGCGAGATCAGCGCGATCCGCCTGCGGTCATAGCGATCCGCCGCGTATCCGCCGAACACCGACAGCAGCAGCACGGGGATGATCTGCACCAGCCCGACCAGCCCCAACGCGAACACATCCCCGGTGCGTTCGTACAGCTCCCAGCCGACGCCCACGCTGACCATCATCTCGCCGATCTGGGCAGGCATGCGTCCGGCGATCAGCAGGCGGAAATTGCGATAACGCAGCGCCGCGTAGGGATCACGCCGCGCCGATGGTTTGGCAGAAGACTTGCGCATCTATGCGACCTGTGAGTTCGACAATCGGCCTCGGCGTCTGAATTGCGTGTTGGGCGCTGACCCACGCCCCGACAGGAGTTCGCACTCCTACACCTCGTCTCCCGCGGTTTCAAGCCGAACGCGGCTTGAAGTCGCAGATAGGGGAGTCCAAAAGGCGCAAGCCCTTTGGAGCGAATCGTCCCCATAACGTGTTCGTAGAAGGCTACCCGGATTTGCGGGGGTGCTCAATGACCAAGTGCGACCACGACAGCGGATGCCGTGGTGTCCGTGTGAGTCAGGCTGACGTCCCACTCGATCAGGCCCATGTCGGCGGCGAGCTTGGCGGCCGCGCCGTGCAGGGTGAGGATCGGCCGGCCGCGCGGATCGTTGGTGATCTCGATCTCTTTCCAGCTCACGTCACCGATGCCGGTGCCGAGGGCTTTGCCGACCGCCTCTTTCGCGGCGATCCGTGCGGCGAGGCGATGCGGCTTGTCGAGGCAGTCGGCGCGTTCGGCGGCGGTGAAGAACCGGTTGAGGAAGCGCTCACCGAGTCGAGCGATGCCGTCCTCTATCCGCTGAATGTCGATGGAGTCGATTCCACAGCGCAGCACGCCGCCCTCCACGAATCAAACGCAGCAGGGTCGACCACCTGCCGCGTCATACGAATCGACGTGAAATGCCGCCCAAGCGGACGCCGCCGGCCTACGCTTCGGGCACAGGCTCGCCGCCCGCAGGCAGGGCCGCCTTGGCGCGTGCGGCTTCGAGCTTCTCCCGGCGCTCGGCGTTGAGCTTGCGCAGACGCTGCACAGCGACCGACTCTTCCGGCGCGACCGGCTCGTGCAGTCCGGCATGGCTGATCCCGACGCGCATGAGGAAATACACGCCAACCACATCCATGCCGATCACCGTCAAAACCACAATAAGTGAGAGGATGTCCACGTCTACGAAACTCCGGTGGTAGTGCGATTCTAGGCAAAGTGTACCGCGCATCCGTCCGCTCTGACAAGCTGTTTCGGGCGGGTGCGGTACAATCACGCGCAATGACGACCCTCGCGGCCCCCTCGAATAGAATAGAGCAATCGAGCGCCGTTGACGGGGCGAGATCGATTGGGCAGCACCCCGCGCCGCCTGTAGAAAGCTGTACGCTATGCGCCGTTCTATTGCCCTGCTTGTCCTGCTCATGCTGACGGTCGCGCTCGCTGGCGCGCAGCCCGCGCAGACGTTCACCGCCGGCGGCGTGACCTACACCGTGGACAAGTACGTCACCGCCAACTATCCGGTCAAGCTGGCCTTCGCGCCGGATGGCCGGCTGTTCTACACCGAGAAGAACACGGGCAGCGTGCGCGTCGTGAGCGCGGACGGCGTGCTTCAGCCTGAGCCGGTCATCACGCTGCCGGTCGACGGGCTGGCCGAGCGCGGCATGTTGGGCATCGCGCTTGATCCGGACTACGCCGAAAACGGGCATATCTGGGTCGTCCACACCACCCCCGGCACCGTGCGCGATTATCCGGCCAACCAGCTTGTGCGCTTCACCGAGGAAAACGGCGTCGGCCGCGATCCTGAGGTGATGTTCAGCGTGCCGCTGGAAGGCCGTTCATTGATCCACAACGGCGGGCACGTCGCCTTCGACCGCGAGGGCCGGCTGTATCTGACCGTCGGTGACTACGAGAATCCGGCCAACGCGCAGAACCTCGACGTCATCCCCGGCAAGATTCACCGCTTCGACGTGACCGACGCGGGCCTTGTGCCGGCGGCCGATAACCCGTTCGAGGGCAGCAGTGTCTACGCATACGGCCTGCGCAATCCGTGGGATTTCGACTTCGACCTCGACGGCACGGGCATTTTCGCCACCGAGAACGGTGATCATTGTGATGACGAGATCAACCGGATTCTGCGCGGGTTTCACTACGGCCACGGCGCGGACTACCGCTGCGGCGGCACGGCCGCGGGCGTCGATATGACCTACTACGTCGCGCCGCTGCTCAGTTTTACCCCGACCGAAGCGCCGACCGGAATCCTCGTCTATCACCACGACGCCGCGCCGGACTGGATCGGCAAGCTGTTCTTCTGCGTGTGGAACGACGGCTATCCATCCCTGCGCATGATCACGCTGGACGATGACCGGCGCGCAGTCGAGTCCGTGACCGAAGTCCCGCTCGGCGAAGCGCGCTGCCGCATCGATATCGCGCAGGGGCCAGACGGCGGGCTGTACATGAGCAGCGTCGATTCCGACGGCGGGGCGATCTGGCGGCTCGTCCCGCAGTGAGGGGAAAGCGGGTAAAGCGATTGAACCACAAAGGATACGGAGGCGCGCACCACACAGCGACGATCTGAGATGCGCCCGACGCATCACTGCCCCTTGTCAAACGTTCGTGGTACACTACACGCTGACAACATGGACGGAGGCACGCCGCTTTTCCTATGGCGACCGAGATTTTGGTGGCGGTGTTTCCATCACGCAGTGTCCTGACCAAGGCGCTCGATCACTTGATGACCGTGCCGGAGTTGAAAATCCGCGCGCGGCCATCGTTGCTCGGGCCACCACCGGCGAGACCATCGTGATCGGCGATGACATCAGCGCGGACGAAGCCGGCATTGCTGGCGGGACGCTGGGCGCGGCGATGACCGCGCTCGGATTTGCACAGTTGGGCGCGCTGGCGCTGCCCGGCGTCGGCGTGATTATCGCGTTGGGCGCGGGGGTGCTGGTCGGCGGGTTGGTCGGCGGCGCGACCGGACGTTTCGCGGCGAATCTGGTCGACAGCGGCTTCAAGTCCAGCCAGATCGACTCGCTGGCCGACCGGCTGCGCAGCGGGCATCCGGCGCTTGTGCTGGAGATGTCGTCCGAAGCGCAAACCCTCGATCACCTGCGGCTCGAACTCGGGCCTTATCGCGCCCAGTTGGTCGAAAGCCTGAGAGACGCCAGCGCCGGCAAGGGTTGGATTTAGCCACGTTTCGTAGACACACCGCCTAAGGACAGTACCATGCAGCTTGTAACATTTGCTCATCCCCAGCGGACGGGAGTCGGCATTTTGCGTGACGACACCGTCATCATCTCGGCTTGGACTGGCGATATGCTCTCACTGCTCGAAGCGGGGATTACGCCTAACGAGACCAGCATCCACTACCCGCTCAGTGAGGTCAAGCTGCGTCCGCCGCTGCACCCGCGTAAGATCATCGCCATCGGCAAGAATTACGCCGATCACGCGAAGGAAATGGGCGGCGAAGCGCCGGCCGACCCGCTGATGTTCGCCAAGCTGCCCAGCGCGATCATCGCCACCGGCGATACGATCACATGGAGCGCATCAGTCACGCAGGAGGTCGACTGGGAGGCGGAGCTGGCGGTGGTGATCGGCAAGCGCGCCCGCCATGTCGCCATGGAGGACGCCTACAAATACGTGTATGGCTACACCGTCGCCAACGACGTCACCGCGCGCGATCTGCAAGCCAAAGAGCCGCAGTGGGTGCGTGGCAAAGGCATGGACACCTTCTGCCCGCTGGGGCCGGCGATCGTCATGCGCAAGGACGTGCCCGACCCGCACGCGCTGAAGATCACGACGGCGGTCAACGGCGAGACGATGCAGGACGGCAGCACCGGCGACATGATCCACAAGGTCGACAGCCTGATCGCCTATATCACGCGCTGGGTCACGCTTGAACCCGGCGATGTCATCCTGACCGGCACACCCTCAGGTGTCGGCAAGGGCATGAAACCGCCGCGCTTCCTGCAAGACGGCGACACCGTGACGGTGACGATCGAGGGCATCGGGACGCTGACCAATCCGTGCAAGGCGCTGCCGTGAGGCTTGCCCCACGTCTGAGCAGCCTCATGCTGCCGTGGCCGTGCGATTGGGATGCGCTGTTCGCGGATGACGCCCCCGCCGGCGGCCCGCTGATCCTCGAGATCGGCTTTGGCTACGGACACTTCCTCAAGCATCTATCGGCGCAGAATCCGCAGGCGCGCATCGTCGGCGTGGAGATCGCCAACGAGTGCCTCGTGCATGTCGAGAAGATGCGCGACCGTGGCGATCTGCCCAACGTACGCGCCGTGTTCTCCCGTGCAGAGACGGCGCTGTACCACCTGTTCGCGCCGGCGTCGCTCGACCAGATTCACGTCAACTTCCCCGATCCGTGGTTCAAAGCGCGCCACGAACGCCGCCGCCTGATGACCCCGTCCAACCTCGCCGTGATGACCTCGCGCTTGAAGCCGGGCGGCAGGTTGTATTTGGCGACCGACATCCACGACTACGCGCTGATGAGCGACGAGGCCCTGCGCGGGACAGCGGGGCTGGTCAACACACTACCCGCGCCATGGTCGGACGACCCACTGCCGGGGCGCATCATCACCAAGTACGAGCGCAAAGCCATCGCGGAGGGCCGCGCGCGCCACTACTTCGCCTACCGGCGTGACGATACCCCACTGCCCGACCTGCCCGTGATCACGGAGGCCCCCATGCCGCACATCACG
Source organism: Chloroflexi bacterium OLB13 (assembly GCA_001567485.1). Taxonomy (GTDB): domain Bacteria; phylum Chloroflexota; class Anaerolineae; order Aggregatilineales; family Phototrophicaceae; genus Flexicrinis. Next base: position 3,910 of record JZRA01000102.1, on the reverse strand, counting down.
CTTGCCTTGCCCTTGACTGCGCCAGAGATCGCCTCGGCGTTTACGTCGTTTTCGGCCAAAGCGGCGGCGCGTGAGCCGCGCGGGATGGCCGGCCAAATCTCGGTCAACGCATCGGAGGCGTTCACAGGGCGCGGCGCGGTGCTGGTCGAGTGCTACGTCAGCGAGCCGACGATTCACCAGCACGTCGCCGTGATGATCGTGCCGATCAAGGAACGCCCCGGCGAATGGGCGGTGGGGCTGGGGACGCTTGGCAGTCCACGCCCGACCGACGGCATCCACTTCGCCGTGCGGAAGGTCGCGGAATGGGCCGTGTCGCTGCATCCCGACGCCCGTATCACCGGCGACAAGGCGCGCACCGGGTTTGAATCGCTCACGCCTGACGCCCAAAGCGAGTGAAGGAGTCACGATCCAGTTAGTTGCCAGTGGTCAGTGGTCAGTGGTCAGTGGTCAGTGGTCAGTGGTCAGAGGACAGTGGTCAGTGGTCAGTAGACAGTGGTCAGTGGACGACAACGCGACGGCATCGCTTCAGTCCCTTTCAAAGCTCTGAACATCATATAGCCGTGCGCGAATAGCTTAGCCGCGGAACGTCCGCCTCAACACCACGTCTTGCGGATCAACGCCGCGTAATTTGCTCCGGGGATGATCTGGCCGAGCACGGCGGGATGATCCGCGCCGGTCAGCGAGGGCAGATTGCCCGGCCGGTTGTGCCACGTCTCATGTGCCAGCAGCGCGAACACCACCGCTTCCTTGTTGTCGCTGTCCAGCCCGACATCCTCGTGAGTCAGAACGCGCGACCCCGGCAGCAAGGTTTGCAGCAGGCTCACGAGCGCCGGATTGCGCGCCCCGCCCCCTCCGAGAATCACCTCTTCCGGCCGCGCCGGGCCGAAGCGCGCGTAGGCGTCAGCGATGCTGGCCGCTGTCAGCCCGGTGATCGTCGCGATGATGTCGTCGTCGGTTATGCCATTGGCGCGGCCCGTGCGCACCAAGTCGGCGGCCATCGTCGCGCCGAACAACTCACGTCCGGTCGTCTTGGGCGGCTTCTGAGCGTAATACGGATGCGCGCTCAGATCATGCAGCCAGTCCTCATCCAGATGCCCGCGCTGTGCGCGCTGGCCGTCGCGGTCGTATGACTCGCGGCCGTCTGTGATGAACGCCACCGCCCCGTCGATCAGCGCGTTGCCGGGGCCGGTGTCGAACGCGACCGGCACGCTGTGGCTGTCTCTCAGCGGCGGCAGGAACGTCACGTTGCCGATTCCGCCGATGTTCTGAATCGCGCGCCATGCCGTCGGATGCCGCAGCAGCAGCCAATCGGCGTAGCCGGTCAGCGGCGCGCCCTGCCCGCCAGCGGCCACATCGCGCGTGCGGAAGTTGTTGATCGTCGTGATGCCGGTGCGCTCGGCGATCACCGCGCCTTCGGTGATTTGCAGGGTTGCGCTCACCGCGCCGCCGGGCTGAACCATGTGCCACACCGTCTGCCCGTGTGAGCCGATCAGGTCGACATCCGCGGGAGTCACGCCAGCCGCTTCGATCACGGCCAGCGTGGCCTTCGCGAACAGCTCACCCATGTCGAAGTTGAGCTGGCACAGCGTATCGACGCGGCTGTGTTCAGGCAGACAGCCTTCCAGAATTCGCGCCTGAAAGCCGTCTGGATATGGATACGTAATGGCATGAAGCGTGCGCGCCGTGAGTTGTGGCGGCGCGCCGTCGATCTCGCACAGCGCCGCGTCGATCGCGTCTGCCGACGTGCCGGACATCAAACCGATGACTTTCATGGCGAACCTCTAACCGGGAAGTGGAAAGTGATGAGCGCTGAGAAACTGCGGACTATATCACCTATACGGTTCCGCCTGCGAGTCGCTTAACTCACCTTAGCCCCGCGCGGATGAATCGAACGATGCGGGGGTGAGGTGAGTGGGCAGACGGCCGTATGGATTAACGCGTTTCGGGTGATGGGTGGACAACCGGGCCGTTTCGCGCGCCCGTCCTAGTCCTCCGGGGTCGGCGCGAGCGCAAGCTCAGGCGTCGCAACGGGCGAGACATCGCTGTTCCCTGCCTGCGCCGGCACGGCATACCACACTGCATAGATCGCGATACCCAGCACCGCTGTGATAATCCACATCGCCAGCGTCAAGCGCATAAAGACCTTGATGTTGCGCACCATCACGAAGCGCGGCAGCACCTTTTCGAACCACATGCGCAGGGCAAGATACGTCGCCAACACCTGCGCGGTGAACCCGATCACGCCGTGGATAATCGGCAGCGCGACGCGGGGATCGGCATTGAACTCCGCCGACAAATACGGGATGACGCCTTCACGATAGCTGACCAGCATGAGAAAGCCGATCAGGATCCAGTTGATGATGACGACCGTGGTCATCACCAGCTTATGGTGCGGCGAGAACTTCTTGCGCCGCGCAAAATAAAAGCCGAGCAGCATGCCCGGCAGCAAAAACAGCAAATACGCGAGCAGTGTTAAATCACTCGCCAGCGTTGCGTCCGTACTCAAGAACCCCGCGGCGTCTCTCATGTCCCCTCCCTACGTTTCCAAACGAGGAAATTGCCTAGTTCGACGTCCCGTTCGTAATTATACGCGAGCCAGTCAGAAAGCGCGGGGTACTGCGTCGCGAGGATCACGTTCGAGTCGTCGTCGCTGCCGGTGACCCACGGCATATAATCGGCGCGCAGGACGATCACATACGGCGGAAGCGCCGCCCACAACGTATCGACGTTTTCCTGTTTCCATGCTTGCGGGTAACGATCACCGACCAGCGGGAACTGTGCCTGAAAGCGAGTCGCGGGGCGCAGGTGGGCCAGAAACGCGACCTCAGGCCGGAAGCCGAAGATGTACACCGTATCGCCCGGCGTGGTGCGTTCTTCGAGCCAGCGCGCCATGCGCAGCGAGTCCCACGCGTTCAGGTCGCCGGCCTGAAACTGTCTCCAGTAGCCGCGTACGCCCTGATCGCCGGTGAGATACGGCCACGCGCGCGCCCATGTATCTTTAGCGAGGATGCCGGCGAACAGCACGACCCCTGCGCCGCCGACCGCATACGCCAACCTCCGGTCAACGCGCTGCGCCGCCGACAGCCAGCGGTCAAGCGCCAGCGCGGCGAGGATCGTCAGCGGCGGCAGGATTGGCAGCCAGTGCGTGTCGAACCCTTTGGCCTGAATCACGACGAACAGGATGCCCGAAATCAGCCACAGGTTGATGAGCGCCGTCATGCGCGTAGGGGAGCGCCGGCGCAGCAGCAGCGTCAGCGAGAGTGACAAGGCCAGCACGAGCAGCGGCCCCCAGTGCCACCAGCGGAACGCGACGTAATTCCCCATTTGATCCCAGAACGCCGACAGGCTCGAATACGCCTGAGCGTTGTACTGTGACGTGCCGCTGGCGACGATCAGCATTTCGTCGAGAATGCCGGTCGCCACGAAATACAGCAGGATCGACACGCCGACGGCCAAGCCGCCGATGAGGAACGCCGCCACCTCCCGCATGATGCGCGCCGGCGAGACGCGCACCGTGACTCGCGCCGCGAGATGCGCGACTGCTAGCGCCGCGGCGAACAGCGCGTAATAGTGCTTGAAGCTCATCACGACCGCGCACAGCGCGCCGCTGAGCAGTGCGAATCCGAGCGCGCGGCGGGTGGCCGGCGGGGACTTCGATGCACGGTGCGCGGCCCACGCCGCCCACATCATCGGCAGCAGCACCAGCGAGTCGCTCTGGCTCAGGCTGGCGAACGTTTCGGTGAAGTAAAAGACGGGGAACAGCAGCATCGCCCAGCGCGCGGCGCGCCGGCCGGCTATCGCATCGGCAAGGCCGAACAACGCCGGCAGCGCCAGCGGTATAGCGATCAGGTCGAGCAGGCGGACGGTCAGCGGCGACGGCGCCGAACACGGAGAATCCCGGCCGCGAGAG
>JZRA01000101.1 GCA_001567485.1 Chloroflexi bacterium OLB13 | reverse complement strand
CGCGCGACGGCTGGCCGTCCTTCGCCTTGGTTCTCGCGCAGTGCATGACATAGCTGTATTCCGGCACGTCGAGGCCGCGCTCCGTGTAGTAGTCCTCCACCACGCGGTCGGTCAGGTCGTACATCAGGTCGCGGCGCTGATTTTCCTGCACCAGTTCCATCAGGTCCGGCGCCGGCGAGATCACCCACGTCCAGGCCAATACGTGCTGGCTTTGCAGTGCGTCGCACTGCTTGAAGATCTCACCGAAACTGATCCCCAGGCCGCGATCCTGCCAGCGTTCGCGGCCGGTTTTCTGCGCCAGGTGGTTGTTCCGTGTGTCGCGATACTGGAGGTATTTGAGCGTCGCCTTCAGGCCCTTGTGCCCGGTACCGCGTCCGATCCGCTTCGGCCCTTTGTAGGCAAAGTCGGCAATGATGATCGCCTTGCTCATGACTCGGCCTTCAGGTCACGCACGGCGTCGATGCGCGCGAGCAGCCGCTGGCGATCCCGGCGGGCGGCGATGATCGCCTCGTCGATCGCGTGGCCCGGTTCGCCGTCGTGGAGCGTCGCGACCAGGTGAATGATGACGTGCATGTGAAACGTGAGCGCCGCTTCCAATCGCTCGAGCTGCGCCTGTAACGACTTCTGGAAGTGCCGGCGGCTGTCGACCAGATCGGCCTGCTGGTCCAGATACAGCCGAATTGCATCGCGGATCAGGTCGGCTTCGGTGATGTCGCGCCCCTGTTTAGCGGCAATCTGCGCCAGCATGTCGCGCATCTCTGGCGTGATGTTGATGCTGCGCCGCACCGTTTTGCTCGCCATTGGCTCGTCGACTCCGGATAGTTATCCGTTTCGATTGTCGCAGAGCGCGAGGTCGCAACGTGGCGAGGATTGCAGCTACCGGTTGGCAGAATTGCGGGGCCACCTGCGGATCGAGCCGACGCCGCTTTCAAGCCGCCGGCAGGCGCGAACGCACGCCGGTGCGTTCGCTGGGCGGGGACGCTCCCGCCCACATGCCACATCGCACCGCAAGGCGCGATGTGGGTGCGCCACGTAGAGGCGCACGTCAGCCCGCACCGGCGCCTGAGGTGGCCAGCTTTTAGCTGGCTACGGTCCCGCCGATACGTCAGCTCCGCTAACAGCAACCTCGGCAGCCTCCAATGCACCTGTCTACAACGGCTGCATTGCGGCGGGAGCGTGGCATCGCGGCAGCGATGCGGCGCTGCTGAAAAGCGGCGCCATGGCCGCCGTGCCACGCGTGGCGTACTTGTCTACCAACAGACGCGGACTACTGGTCACCGGTGCGGGACACGACGATGTCCACGCAACCCGTCATTACCGCGTACACCTTGATCCTGCCGCGCTGGGTGGACCTTGCGTTGTCTGCGTCGACAGAAAAACGGCGTCGACGTTCTGCCACGTTGTTCTGGTCTACTCATAGACACGCAATTCGAGGTCGATGAATTGTTTGGACCGGAGGAGCGCCAAGCTCCGAACATCATTCATCGTGAGGGAATGGAAGACGGCGGGGGAAGTCTTCTTTGACGAAATCGCGCGCGTCTATCAGGCCGTTCGCTAGCCTGATCATTTCCTCGTCGTGCGTATACAGAATAGAAGCGTTGTGAGCGAGGGCGGTCGCAATGATCATTAGGTCGGCTTTGAGACCGTCCCTCGACGTCGCTGCAACACCCGAATCGCGGATCGCTTTGACTTCTGCTTGCTTGCTACTTGCGCCCCTGCCGAACAGACGTGAAAACTTGAGCGCTGCAGGAACATCGTATGGTGCAGTCATGAATTCATTGGTCAGACTATGAAATTCTTCGCGTTCGTCATCGCGCGTAACACCACACAAGACCTCGCCAATTACAATTGACGGCACCAGAACCTCTGCACCTTGGCTGTCTAGCCACGCCAGAAAGTCTGCAGCGTCACGAACCAGCCGCTCGTCTATCGAGGAATTCCGCCTAGAAAGGGCGTAGATCAGGATCGGGCTATCGACGCAAACGACCGTCATCTTATCGCCTCGCCCGTATCGCGCACGTCCTCAAGGAACTGATCTACATCGTCGAGCGCATCGAAGTCGTGCCCAACGGCTTCATACAGATTGTCCATTGCTTGGGAGATCGGAACTTTCTCATAACCAAGCAATTCGTCGATGCGGAAAAACGTGAGCGCACCATCTTGAGTGTTCCACCTCCCAACGCCGCGTACAGCCACGTCGGTGTACAGCCGCCTCCCAAGCTCGCGCGCAACAGCCAATCCGCTTTTCTCGTTTACGTTGCAGCGGAACGTCTCGCCAGTCAGGAGTCTAAGCGTCGCGGCCGGAGGTCTGTCGCCGCCAACGCTGATCAAGAAACCAAATAGTGTTGATTGCCCGGAAATCTCTCGAACGCTTGTCTGAACCTCAGTCGACGGAGTGACTGTCGCGACCGGAGTGAATCTGCCTGTCTGGCGACCAAACACAGTTTCCGTACCATGATCGCGTGTGAACCTTATGACCTTCTTCAAGGCATCCACTGATCGATAAGGTAGCTCGTCGAAGTTGTTGGCAGCGATAGCTGAAGTCGCCTTGTCATAGGCGCGCCGAACCTGCGTCTCGTATTGGGAGACAAACTGAAGCCCGATACTGCCTCGAGTGATCTGCGAAAGGCCGATCGTGACTTGCTTTTCCTCAATGTCGAGACCGGGGTTGTCGCGCGCGACAATCGCGGCGAGCATCTGCTCGACGGCCGTAATGACGTATGCTAAGTCTGCTGAACGTAGTTTCGCAGGCGTTAGTTCGCTTCCCCCGAAACGAACCTCAATAGTGTAATTGTCGTTCATCTGTACACACGCTTTCCACGCTTAGTCTGTCGTTGCTGATGCGATTGCCGGGACCGAGTAGTTAAACTCGGCCACGCCCCTCGGCTCAGTCGCGTGATGGTGCGATTTCTTACCATGATAGCATCATGTATGAAGATGAGCACAACGTTGCCACGGTAGAGAGCGACCCGGACGCGGCGGGGATTCCGCACCCGTGTCCGCAATGGCTAGTCGAGTTAGTCTTCGCACTCGTCCTCGACATCGCCCAGATTCAGTGCAGCAGCAACCGAGTCGCTGGCGCGCACAGCCCCATCGGAGACACGCCCAGCGTGCGCCGTGACAACACGAAAAGGGCGATGCATCGCTGCACCGCCCTGTGTTCGTCCCGCTTCGGACCTAGAACGGGATGTTGCTG
>JZRA01000100.1 GCA_001567485.1 Chloroflexi bacterium OLB13 | reverse complement strand
GAGCGCATACGTTTGGCGACGCGAGGCGCTCTTCTCCCCTGTGTGCTTTCTCGGCTAAAGTTCCAAATCGGGCGATATGTCCCTCGTAGCTGCTCATATCCACCCATTTCTACGATCAACGCCGCACGCTGGTCAGTACTCATCTCGTCAATCAATCCGGCAAGTTCTCTTAGCTTATCCATGTCGCCGTTCATTTCCCGTGCCAACGCCTGAGCGAAAAACGCTGCCTGTCCATGCGGCAGTCCCGCTACCAGAGGACGAAACTCCAGCCGGAGCGTATCCAGGTCGTCTTCTGTTGACACAGGATAGTGACGATAAAAGCCGACAGCAGTAGTTTGCTCATCGGTCCGCCGCGTCCCGCACCAGACATTCCAGCTTTCGCCCCTGTCGTCGAGCATCACCCCATGCGGCTCTGTCTCAGCGACACCGCGTTCCTGTTCGCGCACAGCGGCTAACTCGTCGTAGCGCTGCTCCCAGTCGGGACCGACATACCGTTCCATCTGCGCGACCATTGTCCGTTCAGTCACGTCATGCAGCAGGTCGATGTGATTCACCTTGCGATTGCGGCTGAAGAATAACGGCACGCGCTGTCCATGCTCCTCGTCATACACCGTCCCCGGCAGGACGATATGCGTGTGCGGGTCGTGCAGCCCCGGTGCCTGCGGGTCGTCGGTCAAACGATGGTGCAGGACGTAGCTCATCTCAATGCCCGTGTCGATCCCGCGTGCTTCAAAGAAATCATCCACCACCTGTCCAGTCAGTTCGCGCACAAACTGCTCCCGCTGCTCCGGCGCGACCATCGCTATCAGGTCGGGGTTCGGGTTCATGACCAGTGAGAACGTCAGCACATGCTCGCTTTTGAGGTCGTCACAGCACTGCGCGATCTCGGCGACTGAGCTACCCATACCGTGATCCGTCCAGCGCTCGCGCCCGACGACATGCCGCGCCGCTTCATCCCGACTTTCCCGATAAGTCAAATACCGCAGCAGGTTCTTGGACTGCTTCGCACCGTCGGCGGATGGTTTCTTGTACTGCACATTCGACACGCACATCTGCTTACGATCCATCTACCCCTCGCGTTTGCGCGTCACGCGCTCGATGAACCCTTGCAGCATGGTGGTCAGCGCCTCGACTTTCGCATCCAGCGCATCCACTTTCGACTCGATGCCTTTGGCAATCGCCCGGCGCGACCCCGGCAGGTCTTCCTGCGCGGCCAGATAGTAGTTCACCGCATCGCGCAGGAGATCGTTCTTGCTGACGAAGTTGCCGACGCGGCTGCGGACATTCCGCAGTTCTTCGAGCCGTCGCATCTGGTCAGGAGACAGGTTGACGGTCATGCGTTCGCTGTAGGGATTGGGTTTCTTCTTCACTCCGATGCTCCTTCCTTGATATGGGCATCCAACACCGCCTGACGGAATTTTCCGGTTGGACGGAAGCGCACATGGACACGCCTGACAGTTCGCCGTCCGACTGCGCCGCCGCTGCGAAAGGTTTGCACCTCGACCACCAGCTTGCCCAGATCTGCGACCACCACTGTCCTACCGGGTTGTGCCAGTTCCTCAAGCCACAGTTCCGTCATGACTTCCAGCACCTCCGCCACGTCGCGCCGTTTCAGGCGCGGCAGGCGTTTGCTGATTTCGGCGATAGTCTGACGATGATTCATTCCTACTGCTCCTTGTTTTGCTGCTGAACGATGGTGGTGCGGATTGGGAACGCATCCCGGTCACGGGTGCGTTCGGTGGGCGTGGCAAACCGCGTCCACCAGTGCGGCGGCATCTCTGCACCGCCGCACTCACGCAGGGGCGGCAGCCGGCTGCATCAGCCCCTCCGGCGCATGAGGAGCGAGCGGATTTAGCTCGCTCCAGACCCCGTGAG
>JZRA01000099.1 GCA_001567485.1 Chloroflexi bacterium OLB13 | reverse complement strand
GCCCGAATCGCGCGATTCGGGCCGGTGTTGGTTCGGCTAGACAGCGATCTCTTCCGCGGCGGGTTCCACGGTTTCGCGGCGCACGGCCGGATCGATGATGATCTTCACGCTGCGGTCGTAGGTGAAGTATGACCACACCCAGTTCATCAGCACGCTGAGGCGATTACGGAACCCCAGCAGCCAGAGCAAGTGCAGCGTCAGCCATGTCAGCCATGCGAAGTAGCCGGTGAGCTGAACACGGTTGAACGGCCACGCGACGGCGCGGCTGCGCCCGATGGTCGCCATCATGCCCTTGTCGAAGTAGGAGAATGGCTTCGGTTTGCGTCCGTCGATCCGCGCGATGATATTGGCGGCAGCGGTCTTGGCCTGCTGGATGGCGACCGGGATCACCTGCGGGTGGGGGCGGCCAGTAGCGGGGTCAATGAGATACGCCAGATCGCCGATAACGTACACGCCGTCAAGTCCGACAGCCGTCAAATCCGCGTTGACTGGAACCCGTCCGCCGCGCTCAAGTGGAACACCGAGGCTGCGCGCAAGCGGTGATCCCTCGACGCCAGCCGCCCACACCAGCGTGTGAGTCTCGATGGCGTCGCCGTCGGACAAGATCACGTGACCGGGGTGCGCCTGCGTGACCTTGACGCCGAGCCGCACTTCGACGCCCAACGACTCGAGCTGTCGCACGGCCGCCGCGCGCAGGCGCTCAGGATACGGAGCCAGCAGTGTATTAGACGCCTCGATTAGGATAATCCGGGGTTCGAGATCGGCGATTTGCGGGTACTCGTGTTTGAACACGAAGCTGTACAGCTCGAACAGTGAGCCGGCCATTTCGATACCCGTCGCGCCGCCTCCGACGACCACCATGGTCGTCATCGCGCGGCGAACCCGCGGATCGTCCGCCCATGCCGCCGCTTCAAACTGGCGCAGCACATGGTTACGAAGCTCAAGGCTGCCTTCCAGTGACTTGATGTCGAAGCTGAACCGCTCGATCGCGGTATCGCCGAAGTAGCTGGTCACGGCGCCGGCGGCCAGCACGAGAATGTCATACGGCTCGACCGTGGCGCCGTCCTGTGTGGACACAGTGAGCGTCTTGGCGTCCGTGTCGATTCCGGTGACGGTTCCAAGCAGGAATCGCAGGTTCGACTGGCCGCGCAGGATGCCCCGAACCGGATACGCGATGTCGCTAGGGTCGAGGCCGCAGGTTGCGACCTGATACAGCAGCGGGGTGAAGGTGTGGAAATTGTTACGGTCAACGAGCAGGATGTCGACAGCGGCTTTGCGGAGTGCTTTCGCGACATTCAAACCGGCGAAGCCCGCACCGACGATGGCAATTCGCATACGCTGCGATTTCATCGGACTCCTCCCATTCTCTCGATCACTCTATCCTATCAGATTGTGAAAGTCATCACAATAGCCAGGGATGTACGACGGAGGTTCCCATCAGTTATTGGGGCGCTATAATCGTCGCTTGGATGTCGCTCTCGAACAGAATGAGAAGGTGAAATGCCCCGCGCGCTTCTAAGTGTGTACGATAAGACCGACCTCGTGCCATTCGCCGCCGGGCTGCACGAGATGGGCTGGGATCTGGTCGCCAGCGGCGGCACCGAAAAAGAACTGACTGCGGCCGGCCTGCCTGTGACGCCGGTCGAGCAGTTGACAGGGGAACCCGAAATGCTCGGCGGACGGGTCAAGACGCTGCACCCCGCGATTCACGCCGGACTCTTGGCGCGTGACCGTGACAGTGATCGAGCGGAGCTGCAAGCGCACGGCTACGCGCCGATCAATATGGTCGTCTGTAACCTGTATCCATTCAGCCAGACCGTCGCGCGTTCCGGCGTCACGCTCTCTGACGCGGTCGAGCAAATCGACATCGGCGGTGTGACGTTGATCCGTGCCGGGGCCAAGAATTTCTTCAGCGTGGTGACGGTGTGCGACCCGTTTGACTATGGGCGGGTGCTTGCTGCTCTGCGTGCGGCGGGTGAGGTCGATATGCCGATGCGCCGCGAGCTGGCCGTCAAGGCCTTCTCTCATACGCGGGACTACGACACGGCGATCCACGCCTATCTTGCGCGTGCGGCCGCGCCTATCGTGACCGAGGATCAGCCGCTTCCCGACCAGCTGTCCGTCGCCGTGCATAAGGTGGAAACGCTGCGCTACGGTGAAAATCCGCACCAGTCCGCGGCATATTACAGCACCTCGGAGGGGGAGGGGCCGTTGGGCGGCATCCTGCTCAGCGGCAAGGCACTGAGCTACACCAACATCCTCGATATCGATGCGGCGTGGCGGGCGGCGTCCAGCTTCGACCGGCCTGCGGTCGTGATCGTCAAGCACTTGACACCGTGCGGAATCGCGGTGGGGGACACCCTCGCTGAGGCGTTCCCGAAGGCGTTGGCGTCCGATCCGCTGTCGGCGTTCGGGTGCGCTATGGCCGTAAATCGCGAGGTCGACGAGGCGTTCGTGGACTCGCTCGGATCGCTGCTCATCGACGACTTGGCAGCACCGTCGTTCTCGCAAGGCGCGCTCACGATGCTGTCGGCTAAGCGTAAGAACTGCCGGCTCATGCAAATCCCAATTCCGTACAGCGGTGTTGACCTCGAAATCCGGTCGGTGCATCGCGGGTATCTTGTCCAGCACGCCGATATTGGCGATCCGGACGGCACGCAGATGAAAGTGGTGACTCAGCGTTCCCCGACCGAGGACGAGTTGGCCGCGCTGAAGTTCGCATGGAAGGCGATGCAGCACGTCAAGAGCAACGCGATCGTGATTGCAGGCTTGGATGCGACGTACGGCATCGGCGGTGGCGTGACAAGCCGCGTGGACGCCGCGCGCTTGGCTGTGGCGAAGGCGGGTGAACGGGCGAAAGGCGCGGTCATGGCGTCAGATGGCCTGATCCCGTTTGCCGATGGGCTGGAGGCCGTCGCCGAGGCTGGGGTTACGGCGGTGGTTCAGCCGGGCGGAAGCATCCGGGACGCCGAAGTCATCGAGGCGGCGAACCGCTACAACATCGCGATGGTCTTCACTGGCGTGCGCCACTTCCGGCACTAAGCCATACGGACTGCCGACAACAAACGGAGCGGATCACACGTGATTCGCTCCGTTTGACTAACGGCCCAAAATGATACTAGGCCGAAGTTTGAAATTCGGCGGACTTCGTCCCTCGTTTCGGTGAGTTCAGCAAGCGACGGAACCAGCGGCTTCTCGTCGCTTGCCACTCGCCACACTTGACGTCTCGCTTAGGCTTTCGCCTTTAGCTCGGATAGGCGCTCTGCGTTCTTGGCGAATGACGCTGACATCTCAGCCAGTGAGTCGCGCTCGCGTTGGACGACCTCGGGCCGCGCGCGACTGACGAAGCCTTCGTTCGCCAGCATGGACTCGCTCTTGGCGATGCGCGCTGACAGCGCAGCCTGTTCCTTTTCGAGGCGTTCGATCTCTGCTGCATAGTCGATCAGGCCGGCCATCGGTAGATACAGCACAGCGTCGCTGACCACGACCGATGCCGAATCTTCTGGCGCGGCTGACACAAGCGACACCGCCGGCACGTTGCAAAGCCGAGCGAAAAGGAACGCGTGCGTTTCGATGGTCTCGCGGTGACTGCCCGGATTGATCGCGGCAGTCACCTTCTTGCTCGGCTCCACACCATACTCGGTGCGCACGAGCCGCACGCCCCGAATCAGCTCGATCAGCACGTTCATGTCCGCTTCGGCCCGGTCATCGACGTGCGAGGCGTCCAGTGTCGGCCACGGCGCGACGATAATCGGCCCGCTGCGCGCCGGTAGATAACTCCAGATTTCCTCGGTCACATACGGCATGAACGGGTGAAGCAGGCGCACACTGGTCTCAAGGACGTGGAACAGCACCTGAAGCGTGCGCCCACGGGCATCCGCATCATCACTGTACAGTGCGTTCTTGCTGGCTTCGATGTACCAGTCGGCAAACTCGTCCCACAGGAACCCCCGGATTTGCCGCCCGGCCTCTCCGTACTGATAGATGTCGAACAGGTGCTGCACGCTGTCGATCACCTTGTTGAGGCGGCTCAGAATCCACCGAGACGGCACATCCAATGCGTTCGATTCCGGCAGCGCAGGTGTGAACCCCTCAGGCAGCGCGGACGTGACGAAGTTGGTCATCTGCCACAGCTTGTTGACGAACTTCCACTCGCTCTCGACACGGTCGACATCGAGGTTGACGTCGTTGCCGGGCGTGCCGCTGGTGATTAACGTCAGGCGCAGTGGGTCGGTGCCGTACTTGTCCATGATGTCCAGCGGATCGACGACGTTGCCGAGCGTTTTGCTGATTTTGCGGCCGAACTTGTCGCGGACGAGGCCGTGCAAATACACCGTGTGGAACGGCGCCTGATCGGTGAACCACAGCCCGAACATAATCATGCGCGCCACCCAGAAGAACAGGATATCGTGGCCGGTCTCCATGACATGCGTCGGGTAGAAGCGCTTCAAGTCGTCGGTTTGTTCAGGCCAGCCCAGCGTACTGAACGGCCACAAGCCGCTGCTGAACCACGTGTCGAGCACATCGTCGTCCGGCGTCCAGCCATCTCCGTCGGGGGCCGTCCTGCCAACGTGAATCTCGCCGTTCGGCCCGTGCCACGCCGGGATGCGATGTCCCCACCACAACTGACGGCTGATGCACCAGTCCTCGATGTTCTCCAGCCAGTGGAAGAACACTTTTTCGAACCGTTCGGGGACAAAGCGGATTTTGCCGGCGCGCACCGCGTCGAGCGCCTTGTCGGCCAGCGGCTTCATGCGCACCCACCACTGCTCGGACAGCAGCGGCTCAATGACCTCGCCGCCGCGTTGACTGCGCGGGACAACCATCGTGTGATCCTTGACCTCGATCGTCAGGCCGGCGGCTTCCATATCGGCCCACAGCGCCTTGCGCGTCTCGAAGCGATCCATGCCGGCGTACTTGCCGCCGTTCTCGTTGATGGTCGCGTCTTTGTTCATCACGTTGATCAGTGCGAGGCCGTGACGCTGCCCGATCTCGTAGTCGTTGAAGTCATGCGCGGGCGTGATCTTGAGCGCGCCGGTGCCGAACTCGCGATCGACGTATTCATCGGCGATGACCGGGATCGGACGGTTGAGGATGGGCACGCGCGCAGTCTTGCCGATCAAGTGGCGGTAGCGGTCGTCCTCAGGGTGCACGCACACTGCCGTATCCCCCAAAATCGTCTCGGGGCGGGTAGTGGCAACAGGCAGGACATCGCCGCCGTCAATCGGATACTTGAAGAAATACAGCTTGCCTGCTTCTTCCTCGCGCTCCACCTCGACATCGGAGACGGCGGTCTGCAGGCCGGGCGACCAGTTGACGAGCCGCGGCCCACGGTAGATCAGCCCTTGTTCGTGCAGGCTGATGAACACATCGTTGACGGCATTGGATAGCCCCTCGTCCAGCGTGAACCGTTCGCGTGACCAGTCACACGAGGCGGCGAGGCGGCGAAGCTGGCGCGTGATGGTACCACCGGCCTCGCGCTTCCACTGCCATGTGCGTTCGATGAAGGCGTCACGGCCGATGTCATAGCGGGATGTGCCTTCGGCTTCGAGCAGGCGCTCGACCACAAGGTGGGTCGCAATGCTGGCATGATCGGTGCCCGGCACCCAGAGCGCCGCCTTGCCGCGCATACGCTCATACCGGATCATCAGGTCTTCGAGCGACGCGAACAGCGCGTGTCCGATGTGCAGCGCCCCGGTGATGTTCGGCGGCGGCATCGAGATCACGAACGGCTCGGCATCGGGGCCGGCAACCTCTGGCTTGAACCAGCCTTCGCGCTCCCAACGCTCGTAAATGCGTTGTTCGGCTTCGGCGAAGTCAAAGTTCTTGGGCATTGATTCGGGCATGGATGTGCTCCTGTCTCCCTCTAGCGGCTCGCGGATAACGGCTTGCGTGCGACGAGCACCCGTTCGGAACGGTCAGGTTCGTCGGTGATGTCGGTGAAGCCCTGTTCAAGCAGGACAACCTTAACCTCGTCAGTTGAAAGCGGACGATAGCGTACTTGCCGCCTTACGGTCGTGTAGCCGGGACGTTCACTGCCCTGTACGATGAACAGGTTCTGCGTGGCAAGAACCGGCGGGCCGTCGTGCCATTCCCAGATATCGAACGTGATAAACTCGCTCCCATCATCGTTTTCATGCACGAAGCCGGGGATGAACTGCGGCCGATCCTCCATGAACGGGGCGAAGTCGCGCATGCCGATGACGAGCACGCCGCCGGGCCGCAGCAGTTCGTGGAAGATCATCAGGGTCGCCTCGATCTCCACGTCCTCCAGCAGATGGGGCAGGCTGTTGCCCTTGCATACGATGGCGTCGAACGGGCCGCTGACGACCTCCTGCAAGTGCAGGAAATCGCTCCGTTCGAATTGGATCTTCTCAAGCACGCCGTACTGCCCGGCGATTTCGCTGGCCTTGCGCAGCATACCCGCGCTCGGATCACACGCCACGATATCGAAACCGAGCTTGGCGAGCGCGACAGACTGCGTGCCCGCGCCACACGAGGCATCAAGAATGCGCTCGACGCCCTTGTTGCGGAAAATCGCGCGCAGCGACAATCCCTCGCGATCGAGCTGGGTTTCCCAGTCCCGGTAGAACAGGGGATAGTGTTCTGCGATCGAGTCGTAGAACGCGTTTGTGTCGTTTGTCCGCTGCATCGCGCACTCCAGAAAACAAAAAGCGCCGTTCACCACACAAGGGCGAAAGGCGCAAGCTCCGCGGTACCACCTTGATTCCGCGTCAATGACGACACGGCACTCGAACGCTGTAACGGGCTGGCCCGGCGCAGCTTACCCACGACGCATGTCGCTTCGGCCGCGCAGCTCATGGGTGACATTCGTTCACGCCGGATCGGCGGCCGCTTCCAGCCAAAGGCGGGCGCTCTCTGTACGGGGCTGTGAACTACTCGTCCCAATCACTGCTGTTGGGGTATTGCGATGTGCGTTCACTGTAGCACGGGGCTGTCTCAGGCGTCAATCCCTCGGATTTGGGGTGTGTTTCACCCTCTTGGCGGATGGGGATATGACGCCCCTCCACGAGCTGAAGCGCCGTGGTCACGGGACGGTCACACCGAAGGGGCTTCAGGCTGCTCGCGCCCGATGTTTGCCCAGCGTCGATGACACGCTCACCGTTGTATTTCGGTTGGCGGAGGCTGTATCATCCGGCGTGATGTGGAATTAAGGCGAAGCGCGAACGATGCAGGAATGGATTGTACTGGCGGCGGTCATGCTGCTCGGTCTGGCGGGCTACTGGTCGCTGGTGATCTTCCCGAAGCAGCGCGAATTCAACAAGCGTCAGCGGTTGGTTCGCACGCTGGCGGAAGGGGATGAGGTCATCACCGCCAGCGGATTTATCGCGCGCGTGATTGAGATTCGCGGCGACGAGGGGATCGCCGTCGTCGAGATCGCGCCGGGTGTTCGCGTCCGCGCCGTAGCGGCATCGCTGCTTCAGTCGTTCGATCCTGAGGAACTTGCCCGCAATGCGCAGATGGGCCGTCAAGACAGCGAGGGCAGTGAGCGGCATGTTTGACGTTGAACGCCGGCTGGTTGGAGATCGCGCTGAGTGAGCCGTCAAATCCGGTGGCTCATGCTCTTTGTGCTGGCGTTGACCGCTTGGGCCGGCGTGCGTCCGTCTCCGGTCACGGCTCAAGACGCGCCAACGAGTGCGCAGGCGGCGGACGTCGCATTGACGACGATCTCGCTTGAACGGGTCGACTTGTCCGGGCCGACCACGGCCGACAATAACCTCTTACTCGGTGTCAACCTCAGCGGGGTCGGCGGCGGGTTGTTGACCGGCGTCACGGACTCGCGCATCGGCGAGCCGACGGGCATCGTCGTACTCGAACAGATGGTGTCCGCGCCCGCGATCCACGATTGGCTGAGCAAACGGTTCGTCATCGAGGGCAGCTTTAGCGAGGATGATGCGCGGGAACTCGCAGCGCGGCTGATCAACAGCAGCCCTGTCCCTCATGTCGCATTCCCTGACCCGCGCGCTCCGCAACTGCTCCCGGTAGATTTCAGCTTGATCGTTGACTCAATCGGTGCGATTCTTCTTCTTGTCGTGATCCTGCTGTTGTAGAACAATCTTCCAAATATCTTTCATCGATTAGCCGGAGGGTGGAATGATCGGCGCACTGAGCCGGTCTTTCCCTGCGGCCTGCCGGGCGGACAGTCTCTTGGCGCGTCCTCAATCGTTACGGGTACAACGTGGCCTATGCCGTTGCAGCCACACAAATGAGCACGGTGCACGGCCAACACAGAGAGGTTATCAATGACACGTTATTACCGATGGATGGTGCTCGTCACCCTCCTGACGGCATTCGCAATTTGGATCGCGACGCCGCTGTCCGACGGGTTCACGCTCGACACGGACGGCGACGGTAAGCCCGATATCACGATCAACGAACAACCCCTCGGGCTTGACTTGGTCGGTGGGGTGCGTGTGCTGCTTGAGGCCGCGCTGCCTGCTGGGACGTACACGCATGACGATTTACAGCGTGCGGCGGAAAACGTCGAACGCCGAGTCAACGGCCTCGGCCTGACTGAAGCGACGGTGCAGGTCGTCGGAAACTCGCGCATTCTCGTGGAGCTGCCGGGCGTGACCGATAAGCAGCAGGCCGTCGATACGATCAAGGCCACGGCGCTGCTTGAATTTGTCGACTTCGGCGGCCTGAGCAGTGGCGAAGTCTCGAATCTGATCGACCAACGCGTGCTCACGACCGAGCAAGACAAACTGCTGCGCGCGCGTGAAGAAGCGGGTGATGCAGGCGCGCGCGCTTTCGCACCGACGATTTTGAACCCACGCACCGGCCAGCCGTTCAGCACCGCGCTAACCGGCGCCGATCTCGCGGCGGCCGCCGCGCAGTTCGATGCCAACACCGGTGGGTTCTACATCGCCGTCGAGCTGACCGACGCGGGCGCGGCGGCGTTCTCAACCTATACGGCGTCACGGGTCGGCCAGCCGATGGCGATTGTGCTCGACAGCGTCGTGCTGTCCGCCCCTTATATCCGTGATCGGCTCGACCGGCGGTTTATCATCGAGGGTGATTTCACGCAGGAAGAAGCAAGCACGCTGGCATTACAGCTGCGCAGCGGTTCGCTTCCTATCCCGCTGCGGGAAGAGGCCGTCACCGATGTCGGTGCAACGCTCGGCCAACAGTCGGTCGATCTGAGCATTCGCGCGGGCATCATCGGTGTGATCGTCGTTCTGGCGTTCATGGTGCTGTACTATCGCGTGCCGGGCGTCGCGGCGGCGCTGGCGTTGATCGTCTTTTCGGTTCTCAACCTCGCGGTCTTCAAACTGCTTCCAGTGACGCTAACGCTTCCGGCGATCACCGGGTTCCTTATCTCGATCGGGACTGCCGTTGACGGCAACATCCTGATCTTTGAACGCATCAAGGAAGAACTGCGAGGGGGCGCGTCGTTGAGCGCCGCACTCGACAACGGTTTCAACAGGGCATGGGGATCGATTCGAGACTCGAACACATCGACAATCATCATTTGCGCGGTGCTGTTCTTCTTCGGTCAACGCCGGGGGCGAGTATCGTCAGCGGTTTTGCGATCACGCTGATCCTCGGCCTAATCATCAATCTGTTCACGGCGACGATCGTGACACGGACATTCCTCTACATCCTCGCTCAGTGGCTGCAAAGGCCGCTGGCCGAGCGCAAGTGGCTATTGGGCGCGTAGGCGCGGACAAGGACGACACACATGTTCAACTTGGTAGAACGCCGACGCTGGTTCTTTCTCATTTCGGCCGCGGTCATCCTGCCCGGCATCATCGCGATGGTGGTCTCGACGCTCACCACCGGTTCACCGTTCCGGCTGAGTATCGAATTCGTCGGCGGGAGCATCTACGACCTGAAATTCGAGGGAGGAACCGTCACCGAAGATGCCCTGCGCGACGTATTCGCGCGCTATGACGATGCGAACGTTCTGATTCAACGCAATATCGACAGCAGCGGAAATGAGCGCTGGTCGGTGCGCGGCTCCTTCCTAGAGCAGGCAGTAGCGGACGACCTGTTCAACGATCTTGACTCGATCGCGCCGCTTGATCGCCACAGCACGTTGACTGAACGTGTCAGCGAGACGATTGGCGCGGAGGTCGCGCGATCCGCGTTCTTGGCGGTGCTCGCCGGTGGGGCCATCGTTACGCTGTTCATCGTGATCGCGTTTCGGACGGTTCCGAGAGCGCTGCGCTACGGCTTGTGCGCGATTGCTGCGATGATCCATGATGTGCTGGTGGTGATGGGGATCGCGTCGATTGCCGGGCTGCTGTTCGGGTGGGAGGTCGACGCGCTGTTCCTCACGGCCGTGTTGACGATCCTCGCCTTCAGTGTGCAGGACTCGATCGTGCTGTTCGACCGCATCCGCGAGAACATCCCGCGTTTTCTAGGCGAACCCTATGAGACCATCGTCAACCGCAGTATCTGGGAGACGATCCACCGGTCGCTCGCCACGCAGTTGAACGCGTTCTTCATCATGGCCGCGATCCTGCTGTTCGGGGGCGACACCATCAAGCAGTTCATCGCCATCCTGTTCATCGGGCTGGTGTGCGGAACGTATTCGTCGATCTTCATCGCCGTGCCGCTGCTGGTGTCGTGGGAGAAGGGCGAGATTCCGCTGATCTCACGCCTCGGCGCGCTTGTCCCGCCGCCGCTTCCTGTGGAGGAGTAGCCGACGATGTATGCTGCTGTGCTGTCCGATCATCTCCGCGTGATCGCCGACTATCGGGATCCTGCGCCAGAAGCACAGGAATGCCTCGTTCGCGTCGTGTCGGCCGGCATCTGCAACACCGATCTCGAATTGGTGAAGGGATACATGGGGTTTCAGGGAGTGCCCGGCCATGAGTTCGTCGGTATTGTCGAACAAGGGCCGGCACACCTTGTGGGCCGGCGTGTGGTCGGGGAGATCAACGTCGCGTGCGGGCAGTGCGATATGTGCCACACCGGCGCTCCGTCTCAATGCCGGAATCGCACCACAGTCGGGATCGACCGGCACGACGGCGCGTTTGCGGAACGACTCGCGCTTCAAACGGACTGTTTGCACGTCGTCCCTGACAGTGTGAGCGACGACGAGGCTGTGTTTGTCGAGCCGCTGGCGGCGGCGCTCGAAATCCCCCAAATGGAGCCGATCCTACCGACCGACGATGTCGTGCTGATCGGTGCGGGGAAGCTGGGGCTGCTGTGCGCGCAGGTCATCAAGCTCACCGGTGCGAGGCTCCGTGCGGTCGTGCGGCGTGAACGGCAAATCGACTTGCTGCGCCGGTGGGGGATCGAGCCGGTCGGCATAGACGACATCGCGCCATCGAGCGTGGACGTGGTCGTGGACTGCACCGGGACGAGCGAAGGATTCGCAGCGGCGCTGTCGATCGTGCGGCCGCGAGGCGTCATCCACTTGAAATCGACTTACGTTGGCCTGCCCCATGCGGATCTTACGAAAGTTGTTGTGGACGAAGTCCGCGTGATCGGGAGCCGGTGCGGCCCGTTTCCCGCGGCGCTGCGGCTGCTGGAGACGAAAGCTGTCGACGTGCTGTCGCTGATTGATGCGCGCTACCCGCTGCAAGATGCGCTAATAGCCTTCGAGCATGCGGCCCGACCCGGAGCGTTGAAAATCCTGCTGGACGTTACGCCGCGGGAACCGTAAACGAGAAGGTCGAGCCGCTGCCCGGCGTGCTGTTCACCCAGATGTTTCCGCCGTGCGCCTCGATGATCGTCCGGCAGATGGCAAGCCCGAGGCCGGTGCCCTGCACTCGATTAGCGTGATCGGCGGCGCGGAAGAACTTGCGGAACATATTGGGCAAGTTGTCGGCGCTGATGCCGTCGCCCGTGTCTGCAACGTCGACCTGTACCATACCGTTGTCCGCGCTGTGCGCGGTGACCTTCACCAACCCACGCGGCCGGTTGTACTTGATCGCGTTGGTCAGCAGATTGAGGACGACTTGCTTGATCTTGCCCTTGTCACCAACTACGGCGGCTTCCGGCACATCGAGGTTGATCTCGATTTCCCGGCCGGCTGCCTGCGGCTCCACAATCGTTAAGCACTCGCGGATGAGCGGATAGAGATCGACCACGTCGCGCTCGATCTCCGCCCGTCCGGACTCAAGGCGTGCGAGGTCAAGGAAGTCCGATGTCAGCGAAATCAGGCGGTCGGTCTCGCTTGCGAGCAGGTTGTGAACCTCGTCACGTTTGTCTTCGGGTAGGTTAGGGCGCTTCAGCAAGTTAACGCTGGCTTTGAGGGCCGCCAGCGGCGTGCGCAGTTCGTGCACCATCTCCGAGATGAAGTCGCTCTGCATGAACAGGCGCGCGTTCTCGATGGCGACGCTGGCTTGACTCGCCAAGATCGTCAGCAGATTGATGTCTTCGCCGCTGAACCGGCCGCCGATCTTATTGACGGCTTGGACGACGCCGATCACGCGCGTGTGCGTTTTCAGTGGAACGCCGAGAAGGTTACGCGTCTCGAACTTGATGTCCTTGTCGATGCCGCGAAAGTGGATCGGCTCCTTCGTGACGTCTTCGATGACGCGCGGTTCCCCGTGCGACGCGATCCAACCCGCGATGCTGCGATCCATCGGGACGATGATTTTCTCGGTTTCCTGCGGCCGCAGGTTCGAGGCGATCTCAAACCGCAGTTCGCCGGTCGAGGGATCAATCAGAAGGATCGAACACGCCTCGACTTTGATGACGTCGACGACGGCCAGCACGATTTGCTGCAGCAGTGTCCGGTACTCGAGCGTCGAATTCAGGTGTTTGGTGATCTCGAGTATTTTTCGATAGTCCTCGATCTGCTGCTCGGCGTCGGCCATGGCGTTCGTATCACCCCGGAATCGTCTGGGCGAGCTTCATGAACTGGTTGGCGATCACTGCGCCCGGCTGCTGCAGCACGATCGGATTTCCGGCTTCCGTCGCCTGATACGCGATCTCAGGCGCAGCAGAGATCATGCCGGCGACGGACTGCCCCAAGCGTGCTTCGACATCCGTCCACGTGATCATGCCACGCGCCAACGGCGTGCGATGGATGACGACGATGTGAATCGGCTTGTTGAAGTCACTCTTGATCGCCTCGATCAGATGCTCAGCCGCAGCGATGACCATTGCGACCGGCTCGACGAGGATGACGAGCTTGTCGAGCGACGGCAGCATGCGCGCCGTGAGTTCGCTGTAGCCCGCGCCGAGATCCACCACGATCGGATTGCCAATGGCCTTTAGGCCGCGGATGATGGCGTTAGCGGCGTCCGGCGTGAAGCGCATCTGGGCCTCGCGCGGGTCTGGCGATGCCGCCAACACACGTAGGCCGCTGCCGTGCGCGACGAGGTTTTGCATCAACAGCGGCGCCTTGATCTCGTTGACCGGCTTACTCAGCACGTTCGCCATACCGTCGAGCTTCGTCAAGCCGAGCGAGAGACCAGCGTGCCCCGCGCCAAGCCGGAAATCTACCAGAATCGGGCGACCCTTGTTCTGCTGATGCGCGGCGGCGAGATTAACGGCGACGGTCGTCGTGCCGATGCCGCCCTTCGCGCCCAGCACGCCAACCGCGACGCCTTGTGGACGCACGCTTTGCGAACTCGTTTGATTGCGCGCAAGCACGGCCTTGATACGCGACGCCAATTCAGCGGGGTGCGTGGGCTTCGTCAGATAGTCGTCGGCCCCGGCCTCGAACCCCGCGACCTTGTCATCGATCAGGGTTTTGGCCGTAAACATGATGATCGGAATCGGGCGTGTCTCGGGGTTTGCCCGAAGCCGCCGGCACACCTCATAGCCATCCATGTCCATCATCATGATGTCAAGGATGATTAGATTCGGCATCTCAGCCAATGCTTTGGATAGCGCCTGTACACCAGAATTGGCAATAGCCACGTCGTAGCCCTGCCGCTTCAGCATCAGGCTGATCAGCTTTAAGCTCTCGACGTCGTCATCGACAACCAGAATCTTCTCGGACATTGGGCGGCTCCTCCGCAGTTATGATAGCGAGTATCGCTCTCCTGCGCGATAGGTTGTCGGCGCGAGATTCCAGTGCGGGATAATTTCGGGCGGTTGTTTGCACTGCCATACGCGTCATCACGCAGAGAGTTAGATCGTCCCATCGTTGTAACTATCAGCATAACATGTCCTGCCTCAACTCGGAATTGAGGCGGAGGGGTAAACACAGCGAAATCGTCAGTCAGCTGTGCATCAGCATCACGTCCTTGCCTTGCTGTCTGCGGCGAGATGTCGCGATGCACCGTCCCGACGTCTTCGAGTGTGTACGGCGATTGTACAGCACATACGCGATAAAGTCCCTAACAATCGGGGCACGGGATGTCGAATCGGGCGTGGATCGGATAACCCCCGCTGAAGGCTGCCGGCGGTGTCTCGATGTCAACCTGCGGCCGTGAGTGATTCGCCACTCTATCGAAATGCACCAATAACAGGAGAGGCGGTCTTGAACGGCGCGTCAACCGATGCTATACTGCTGCCGTCTACGCCACCGTAGCTCAACGGCAGAGCATTCGCTTCGTAAGCGACAGGTTAAGGGTTCAAATCCCTTCGGTGGCTCTCCAACGGCCTGCATGTTCTGCTGCGGGCCGTTTTGTTTAGGGGAGTACGGGTGTGAGCACGCAGCACGATGCAGGTGTACCGTTCACGATTGGCGTAGCAGGCGGGACGGGTTCAGGCAAGACAACCGCGGCGATGGCGATTGTTGAACGGGTCGGCAGCGATAAAATCGCATACCTACCCCATGACGCATACTATCGTGAACTCAACAATCTTCCGCCGGACAAGCGCGCGACGGTCAACTTCGATCATCCCGACTCGCTGGATACGCCGCTGATGATTGAACACATCAAGCGCCTGCGCAATTGGGAGCCTGTGGAGATTCCGGTCTACGACTTCACGATAGACGCACGCACCGACCGCACGATCCACGTTGATCCGCAGCCGATTATCCTCGTGGAAGGCATCTTGATCTTTGCCGAGCCGGAGCTGCGCAGTCTGCTGGACTTCAAAATTTTCGTCGATACCGACTCGGATATCCGCTTCATTCGCCGCCTCCAGCGTGACATCCGCGAACGTGGACGGTCTGTCGAAAACGTAATCGAGCAGTATCTACGGACGGTACGACCGATGCACCTTGAGTTCGTCGAGCCAAGCCGCCGCTACGCCGACATCATCATCCCGCAGATGGGCTTCGATCACCCGGCGATTGACATGGTCGCCGATCGGGTACGTGCGCTTGCCATGCGGGGCACGTTCCCACGCTCAAGCCGGAGCTAAACGCCAGCGTGCGCGGGCGGCGTTTGAGGTCGTCTCTAGAACTCGGCCGGGCTGCGCACCTGTACCGGCCTGCCTTTCACGAGGATGTCGCCGTTGGCGTCGCCATTGAGCGCCCAGTCGTCGTTGGCGATGAGGTTGACCCAAAAATCGCCGCGCACCTTGAGGCCGGGTAAGTTGTCACGCTCGGCCTGACGGTCGTGGCTTAACTTGCGGATTTCGGCTACTTTGCTGATTAACTCCTGTTCGGAGATGCCGGTATCTCCGACGCGACCCCGCAGCGGCACGTTCAGCTCAGCCTCCGCGCGTGTGATTAGGCCGTGCATCACGCCGAAGTTGATAGCGATGTCGAACAACAGCGCGAGGCTCAGTGGAAGTTGGATGCCGCGCGGCGCAGCGCTGATCGACAGCATGCGATCCCAGTACGCCTCAGTCGCGACCTCGTTTTGAACCACACGCATCACGTCTTCCTCAGCCGCGGTCACTAGCAGGTCGCGCAGCCTCAGATCGTCGCGCAGCGCGGGATCGCGAGCAAGGATACGCGGGAGGTATTCATTGCGCAGCATGTCGGCGACTGGCGTAATCGACCGTTCCAAGTAGCGGCGGATAACCGTCCCTAAACTCCCGCTCGACAGTGTGAACTGGAAGCGTCCATAGCTCACGATGCCCGTGTCATAGTTTTGATAGGCGGGATACCCCTTGCCTTCAAAGATGTGCGTGATGGCAAACGCGGCACGACGCACGCGCTCTAAGCCGAATACGTTGGTCACAGGGCGCGACGGGACGGGCAGCGGAGCATCGGCGCCCGCACGAGTCACGGTGAACACGAACGTTCGCTCGTTGTAGACCCCGTATCCCTGATCCGTGCAGTCCCCGACGATGTCAAGCAGATCGTCGCGGATATAGCCGACCGCGCCGCCGTGAAACGTCAGCTTGAACCACTGATAGATCTTCCCGTCTTTGGCTTTTTCCTCGGCGTCGGGCGTGACGTCAAGGATACGCAGACTGTCCATGCCGACTGGCACCGTGAACGCGACATCGAAATTAGTGCCGGGGCCGGATCGCACGTTGACTTCGGTGACGGAGGGGATATGTGGGATGCCCCGCACAACAGCGACACAATCAGACATGGTAGGCCCCCGTAGTATCGCGACGAATCCGTAAAACCCTTCGGATTGTAACGCAAGTTCTCAGATTAGGCGTCCATAATAGGCGAAGTGCATTATGCGATGATGCGCGATAATGACGGTGTCGATCGTACGTGAATCAGGCGACTATCTCCCATGACTCGATTGAACCTCTCACTAGTCCTTGTCCTGCTTGTCACCACGGTGGTCGGGGCGCAGTCCCTTCCGCCGGCCCACGTTGTCAATGACGAAGGCGGCCCGGTCGTCATCACGGGATCGGTAGCCTATACGAGTCCGTTCTTTACGTCTGGCGTCGCTTCGCCGCTCGTGATCCTCGAAGATCAGGCCGGGTTTGTGGATCGTAACGAATACTTCGTATTCCCACCCGAGTCGCAGACGTTGGGGCAGATCACCTCCGACTTCTACACCTCTCCATTCACCTACAGCATCGCCTTGCCGATTGAACCGCAGGGGACGCTGCGGGACGTCGACAACGACAGCCAGCAAGACACCGGTGTCATGGTGTTCGCTGTTGCGTACTGGAACAATGTGTGGGGTGATCCGTTCCTAGAGGAGCGCGACCTGTCAGGCGGAGGCTGGTCGACGGCCTACGCATCCACCCGCATCAGCGAAGACCCTGAGAAGCGCTTGGAGATCATCGGCGGGAAGTTCCTGATCTACGCCCCTGAACCCGGTCAAGGATTTCCCAGTGGATTCGGCGCTGACGGCCTGCTGTTCACTGACGATGACCCGATCGTTGAGGCGCCGCAGGGGTACTCCGTTGTTGATATGGACAGCGAGCCGTTCGTGTTCGACCGTGCGAAGGAACAGGTCATCGACTTGATCGAGCCGGAGGGGGCCGCGCTTGTCGACTTCAGCGGGATGAGCTACACCGACGCGTTCGATGCGATGATTGAGAAGCTGCGTAACGAATACGCGTTCACCGAGTACAAAGGGCTGGACTGGGACGCGGTCGTCAAGAAGTATCGCCCGCGCTTCGAGGAAGCGGATCAACGCGGCGACCGGCAGCTCTATCTCGATACGCTCTCCGAGATCATCTGGAGCTTCCCGGATGGACACGTCGGAGTGCGGCCGTTCAGCCTGTTTGTTGATCGTGTCCGCACGGCGGTCGAGGGCGGCGTGGGACTCGCGATCCGCGAGACCGATGACCGTGAGGCTTACGTCGTGTTCGTGACGCCAAACAGCCCCGCCGCACAAGAAGGGATTCGCCGCGGTGCGCGCATACTGGCCGTCAACGGCCGGCCGATTGAGGAGGTCATCGCGCGGACTAACCCGATCAGCGAGACCTTCAGCACCGAGCACAACCGGCGTCTTGCGCAGGCTCGTTATGCGCTGCGTTTCCCGCTCTCGACCGGCAGTGTGGAGATCACGTATCAGAACGCCGGATCGTCGCCCGTGACAACGACCCTTCAAGTGGTCAACGAGTTCGACAGCTTCTTCTACAGCTCCGATCCAGAGCTAACAGGCTATGAACTCCCGCTGGACTTCCGTGTTCTGGACGATGGGTTAGCTTACGCGAAGATCTACTCGTTCAACGACAACGACCTTCTCACGATTCAGTTGTGGGAACGGATGATCCGGACGGTGATGGATCAGGGTGCGCCGGGCCTCATCATCGACATGCGACAGAACGGGGGCGGTAATGGGTTCATCGCCGATCAGATGGCCGCATATTTCTTCGACGAACCGTTGGTGGTGGGTTCGCGGGGGTACTACAACAAAGAGGCAGGCGAGTTCATTTTCGACCCACGCTCGGTACAACAGCTGTACCTTCCGGCAGAGGATCTGCGCTATTCCGGGCCGGTCGCCGTGCTGATCGGGCCGGACTGCGCGAGCGCATGCGAACGATTCGCGTATGATATGTCGCTCGAAGGCCGTGCCGAGATCGTGGGGCAGTATCCAACTGCCGGCCTCGGTGGAAGCGTGGACGATTTTGTCATGCCAGAGGGCGTCATCGTGCGTTACACGGCAGGACGTTCGCTGGATGCGGACGGCAACATTCACATCGAAGGCATCGGCGTGCCGCCCACCGACCGCGTACCGGTCACGGTCGATACCCTGCTGTCGGAGGGCGATCCGATCTTGGAGGAGGCCGAACGCATCCTGCTCCAATTCTAGGCGGTCTGGCGGGGCCGGCGCGATCACCATGCCGGCCCCGTTTTGGTTTTGAATGAAACGCGGATTTTTTGAGTGAAAGTATACGAAAATGTTCGACTCTTTATGTGTAAGCGTTATAATGCGCACAGATAGGATGTCATTATTCACGCCAGATCTTGTGGCTATGGATCAACGGATGATTTGGAACGTCGAGGAATACAATAACATCACCGTGCTCTGCTTAAAGGGCGCGCTGAATGGAGAGAGCGTAACATCAATTCAAGACGCCGTACTTAACCAGATTCAGGAGGGGAAGCGGGTTCTTCTCGACCTCGCGGCGGTTCCTTATTTGTCCAGCGCGGCCGTGCGCTTTCTGCTCTCTCTGTATCGCACAATTCGCGACAGGAACGGCACGATGGCCCTAGCCGGCCTCACGGATGATGTTTCGGATGTCCTGTCGATGACCGGTTTCCTTGATCTGTTTCATACGTACAGCGACCGTGGAACTGCTCTGGCGCTGATGTAACCACGGCGATGCCTCAGCGTCAGCCTATTGACCAACAGCCGACACACTCCTTCGAGGGGATACGGTTGCGTGCCGGCAAACCGTATCCGTTTGGCGCGACGATAACTCCCAATGGCGTGAATTTTGCGGTCTTCTCGCGCTATGCGACGGAGGCGTGGCTCGTCCTCTACCGTAAGGGTGCCCATAAGCCATACGTTGAAATCCCGTTCTATCCAGAGTTTCGGGTCGGGCACGTATTTGCGATGCAGGTGTTCGACATCGATATCGAAGACCTCGAATATGGCTATCGGTTGAACGGCCCGTA
This sequence comes from Chloroflexi bacterium OLB13, assembly GCA_001567485.1. GTDB lineage: Bacteria > Chloroflexota > Anaerolineae > Aggregatilineales > Phototrophicaceae > Flexicrinis. The sequence continues at coordinate 13,151 of JZRA01000099.1, read as the reverse complement.
CAACCCGCGCGAGGGACATCGTTTTGACCGAAACAAAGTTCTGCTCGATCCTTACGCGAAGCTGATTAGCGGTAGGGATGTGTTCTGCGGGCCGTCCGAACCTCACAATCCGTTCCCCCATCGCGCGCAAGTCCTGCTGGACGATTATGACTGGGGGGACGATCAGCCGCCGAATATCGCGCTTGAAGACCTCGTCATCTACGAGATGCACGTCCGCGGCTTCACACGGCATCCTTCCAGCCAAGTGCATTATCCGCCGGGCACGTTCGCGGCAGTGCGCGAGAAAATCCCTTATTTGCTCGAACTCGGCGTCAACTGCGTCGAACTGATGCCTATCTTCGAGTTCGACGAGTTTGAGTATGACCGCATCAACCCCTTAAACGGCGAGCAGTTGGTGAACTATTGGGGATACAGTTCGCTCGGATTCTTCGCGCCGAAGGCGGGCTACGCCGGCACTGGCCGATACGGGATGCAGGCCGACGAGTTCAAGACACTCATCAAGGCACTGCATCAGAACGGGATCGAGGTCATCCTCGACGTTGCGTTTAACCATACGGGCGAAGGCAACCACAAGGGTAATATGATCAGCTTTCGTGGGCTGGACAACAAGACGTATTACATGCTCGGCCCGAACGGTGAATATTTGAACTTCAGCGGGACGGGCAATACGCTCAACTGTAACAATCCGGTTGTGCGTGATATGGTGCTCAACTGCTTACGTTACTGGGCGGCGGAATATCACGTTGATGGATTCCGCTTTGACCTTGCGACGATCCTCGGCCGCGGTACCAATGGCATGCCGCTGGCGAATCCACCCCTGCTTGAGGCGCTTGCGCATGATCCCGTGCTGGCGAACTGTAAGCTGATCGCCGAGGCGTGGGATGCTGGCGGTTTGTATCAGGTCGGGACGTTCCCCGCATACGGGCGCTGGGCGGAGTGGAATGGCAAATACCGTGACACGATTCGCCGCTTTCTGAAGGGTGACGGCGGGCAGGTGTGGGAAGCGGCGGAACGCATTCAGGGATCGCCGGATATGTATGGCGAGCGTGGGACGCGCGCGTCGATCAATTTCGTCACTTGCCACGACGGGTTCACGCTGATGGATCTGTACAGCTACGATCGCAAGCACAACATCGCCAATGGCGAGGACAATTTTGACGGCCATAATGACAATCATAGTTGGAACTGCGGGGTCGAAGGCCCGACGGACGATCTTGAGATCCTCGCCCTACGCCGGCAGATGATAAAGAACGCCGTCGCGGTCTTGTTCCTCAGCCAAGGTGTGCCGATGATCACGATGGGCGACGAGGTCGGCCACACGAAGCACGGCAACAACAATACCTACTGTCACGACAACGAGCTGAATTGGCTGGACTGGACGTTGGCCGAGAAGAACGCCGACTTGTACGAGTTCTTCAAGCACATGATCGCTTTTCGCAAGGCGCACCCGATCCTGCGCCGCCGCCAGCACTTCACGCATCGTGACGAGGTCGGCAGCGGTTACCCCGACATCAGTTGGCACACGACAAGGCCGTGGGTGACCGACTGGTCATACCATAATCGAACGCTAGCGGTGTTGATGTGTGGCAAGCATGGCGCGCAATCCGGCGTGGGGCGGGCCGCGCAAGATGATTATGTCTACATGGCGATGAACGCCCACTGGGATGATCACCGCTTTGAGATTCCACCGCTTCCTGAAGGCATGTCGTGGTTCCGGTTCTGTGATACGTCCGCCCATGCGCCCCATGACGTATGCGTTCCCGGCGACGAAACCGTGCTGGCGCAGCAGCGATTCGTGACGGTGGCCGGGCGCTCGATTGTGATTCTCGTCGGCAAACCGACGCCTAAGTCGCCGCGCCCACGCCGTCGCACATTGTCGTAACCATAAGTGGCGTGCTATCCTTCGAGCCATGCTCCTTCGGTCGAGTTGAAAGCGCTCGCGAATGAACCAGACTACGGGTGGCTCGGACATCACCACACTTATCGCGCTCTATGGGATAGCGGCGGTGGCCGCGCTGTGGTTAGCGATGATCGTGTGGACTAACCGCGATATGCGCGCGCGTTCGCGTGATCCGCTGGCGCAGGTGTTCGTCACCGCAATCGTTGCGCTCCTCAACGTCCCCGGCTTGTTGATCTACTTCCTTCTACGCCCGCGCGAGACGCTGGCCGAGGCCTACGAACGCTCGCTGGAGGAAGAGGCGCTCTTGCAAGAGATCGAAGAGAAGCCGACCTGTCCGGGCTGTAGTCAGCGTGTTCAGGCCGACTGGCAGGTCTGCCCGCACTGCCATACGAAGTTGAAGAAGGCCTGTCACAAGTGTGGTAACGCGCTGGAGCTGCCGTGGACGATCTGTCCGTACTGCGCGGCGCCGCAGGCGGTCACGAATACGGCAGATGCCGGGGCGGCTCGATCGACCCTTATCACGGATACAGGGCGCGCGGCAATGGCCGAGCCACGCCGACGCCGGCGCGATCCACAGGCCGCGCGCGCAGAGCAAGCCCCGTCACTGGAGTTTGTCGACGGCGAATAACCGTTCTGATAGACGTGATCGGAGCGGCGCCGGCATTACCCCGGAAACGACTCTCCAATCCGGTGGACTTTCAGCAGGTTCGTCCCACCTCCAAGCCCGAATGGCACGCCCGCCACGATGACGACGATGTCGCCTTGCGCTGCGATCCCCGCCGCTTGCGCTTGCAGCGCGACGACACGGATCATCTCTTCGATCGTCTGGAATTGATCGACCAGCAGCGGGATCACGCCCCAGACCAGCGCCATCCGGCGGTATGTCGATTGGCGTGGCGTGACGCAGAAAATTGGGGTTGTGGGGCGTTCGCCGGCGACGCGCTGCGCAGTAAAGCCGGTGAGCGACGCCGTGACGATGGCCTTGGCCTTGAGTGCTTCTGACACCTGAAACGTCGATTCGCAGATGGCATCGGCGATGCGTTCGACGCCTTCCAGATGCTTGTCGTCCTGTGTCCGGCCGGCAGGCAGATGCGTTTCGGCGTTGCGGGCGATATGCGCCATCATACGCACGGCTTCGACCGGATACTCGCCGGTCGCCGTTTCGTTGCTCAGCATCACGGCATCTGTGCCGTCCACGATTGCGTTGTAGACGTCGCTGGCTTCGGCACGGGTTGGGCGCGGACTGTGCTCCATCGAACTGAGCATCTGCGTGGCGGTGATGACGGGCTTATTCACCTTGTTGCACAGCGAGATGATGCGCTTCTGATGATACGGCACGTTCTCTGCGCCGATCTCCAAGCCGAGGTCTCCACGGGCCACCATGATGCCGTCTACACCTGCGAGGATCGACTCCATGCGGTCGAGTGCCTCGTGTTTCTCGATCTTGGCGATCAGGCCGACGTCTTCGTGACCGAGATGGCGCATAAGCCACCGCATCTCCTGCACGTCGTCAGCGCTGCGGACGAACGACATCGCGATAAAGTCGGTGCCTTGTTCAAGCGCGAACTCGACATCCTTGCGGTCTTTATCGGTGATCGCCCGCATCTTGTGCTTTGCTTCACGCGCCATGACTCCTTTGCGCGACGTCAGGTTGCCGCCGATGACGACCGTGCAGTGAAGCTCTTTGCTGTTGTTCGAATCGACCTTGAACTCCAAGTTGCCGTCGTCTAGCAAGAGGGTCATCCCCGCCAGCACATCTGTGATAAACTCGGGGTGGGGAAGCGGAATGATATTGTTTGTGCCGTCGGCTTTTTCGTCGAGCGTCAACACGACCTTATCACCCGCGTGCAGAGGGATGCCGGTATCCTTGACTTGACCAATGCGGATTTTGGGGCCTTGAATGTCGCTCAAGATTGCAACGACCGTATCTTCTTCGGCCGCAATACGACGGACGCGTTCGATGCGCGCGGCATGTTCGTCCTGAGCGCCGTGGCTAAAGTTTATGCGCGCGACATTCATGCCGGCGCGGATCATCTGTCGCAGGGTTTCCTCGTCCGACGACTTTGGGCCGATCGTCGCTACGATTTTGGTTTTTTTTCCACTGAAGAGCGGACTGGTCACGGTACCACATCCTTTCGCAAGTCAGTTCAAGACTATGCCCAAGAATGGCCCGCAGGGCAATAGTGCGAAGTATACAGTAACCGGCGCGTGATGTTTATCGGCCGCTAAGGCGGAGTTCACATCCGGTTCCGCCGCATTCGTTAGCATCAAGCGGGCCTGAGGCGATTGGCAACCCAGTAGATGACGACATACTTGCCAAACTCGTGGGAATATCAACTGCTGGCGTGGGCAGAACAGGCACAGCAGACACATCGCGATCCGTTGAAGGGTGAGCCAGCGGCGGAGCTGTCATCGGCGTACGCCTATTGCGCGGCGGTTACCCGTCAGCACAGCCGTACGTTCTATCTCGCCAGTGCGCTGCTCCCCTCCGAGAAACGCCGCGCGGCACGGGCCTTGTACGCATTTTGCCGTGTGACAGACAATATCGTCGATCATCCGCAAGGTGATCCGGCGGCGAACTTGGAGACGTGGCGGGCGCGGCTCAACGCGTCGACCGGAGTTGCGAACCCGGTCATCGTCGCATGGACTGACGCGCGAACACGGTTCGGAATCCCGAGCGGCTATGGGGATCAGCTCATTGACGGGGTGAAGCGCGATCTGACTCAGAATCGCTATCAAACCTTTTCGGAAGTCGCAGAATACGCCTACGGCGTCGCGTCGACGGTGGGGCTGATGTCCATGCATATCACCGGTTTCAGCGGCGAAGAGGCCATACCGTATGCTGTCCGCCTCGGTGTCGCGCTGCAAATCACCAACATCTTGCGCGACGTGGCGGAGGATTGGAAAGCGGGGCGTGTGTATCTGCCTCAGGACGAGCTTACCGACTTCGGACTCACCGATGCCGACATCGCCACGGGGCGCGTCACCGACCGGTGGCGCCGCTTTATGCGATTCCAGATTCGGCGTAACCGCGCGCTCTACACCGACTCGTGGCGCGGGATTGCGCTGCTTGACCCGGACGGCAGGCTTGCGATCACGGCGGCTGGAAAGCTGTACGACGCGATCCTTACCGACATCGAGCGCCACGACTACGACGTATTCGGCCGGCGTGCGCACGTCCGCTTGACCGGGAAGCTGAGCCGTCTACCAGCGATCTGGTGGATGAGCCGGCGGGCGCGACGGTACTAGGCGGCGGGCCGCTGAGGAAAGCCTTAACGATGCGCTATTTTGGGTTTCTGGCTCGATTTGTCATCGTGCCGCTGGCCGTTCTCCGTGTGCTCCTGTGGTGGGATCGCAGACGCGGCCGGACGATGCCCGCCGAACTGACTCATTGGCCGGAAGAGAAGGCGCTGCTTGCACATGCGGTGGTGGCGGTCGCGTACACGACGATTTGGGACAACTATCTGGTCGCGTCGAAGATTTGGGGCTATGACCGGAATCTCGTGGCGGGGATCCGGTTGGGATGGGTGCCGGCCGAGGAGTACGCGTTTTTCGTCCTGCAACCGTTGTTGACCGGTTCGCTGCTGCAGGTCATGGCCCGTCGAATTGAGGCGGATCCGCCAACCGGAAACGCGATGCGCGTCGAACGCGCGGGCGTCACTGCCGGCCTCGGTGGCGCATGGGCGCTGTCGCTGTTCGGGCTGGCGAGGGGTGGCCCACGCCTCCGTTACATGACTCTAATCACCAGCTGGGCGCTGCCGCCGATCATGCTGCAAACGGCCTTCGGAGGTGACATCTTGTGGCGGCATCGCAAGATGATTGCCCGTACGATCATCTCCGCGTCACTGTATCTCAGCGCCGCTGACAGCCATGCGATTGAGGCAGGAACGTGGCATATCAGCCGGAAGAAGACGCTTGGCCTGAACGTGATCCCCAAGCTGCCGATTGAGGAGTTCGTTTTCTTCTGCTTGACCAACACGCTGTTGGCATTTGGCGTGACGCTGGTTCTCTCGAAGGAGAGTGAACAGCGTCTGTCGGGGTTTCTTAGGGCGCCCTATGCACGATTCAGATCGCGATACCTGTCTTGAGGCTGTGCTGCCGTTCGCGCCGGGAGCCATAGTCGAGAGGACGCTCGCTTGATCCGGTATGTGCGCAGTGTTTCCGATCCGTCGATCTATCACGGCTTCAACCGCAGGCCGCCTTACTTCGAGGGCTGGTACTTCAAGCAGGTCAGCGCTGATAGACGTCAGCGGTGGGCGATCATTCCGGGCGTGTTCCGGGCTGAAGACTCATCCAAGGATCACGCCTTCGTGCAAGTCCTAGACGGCGTCACCGGTCACGCCTCGTACCATGAGTATCCGGTCGACACGTTCTGGGCGGATCGCATACGTTTCGACATCCGGATAGGCCCCAACCGCTTCAGCCGGACATCGCTGGCCGTCGATCTCTCTGGCGAGCGTACCGTATCCGGGGCGTTGGAGTATGCCGAGCACACCGGCCTGCCGTGGAGCGTGCTGCGGCCCGGAATTATGGGGCCGTTCGCCTATATCCCATCTATGGAGTGCTATCACGCGATCGTCAGCATGGATAACCGTGTTCGTGGCTCGCTTGTGATTGGCGGGGCCGTGGTCGACTTCTCCGGCGGGATCGGTTATCAAGAGAAGGACTGGGGGACGAATTTTCCGTCCGCATACGTCTGGCAGCAGAGTAATCACTTCAGCACGCCCGGCACGTCCCTGAGCGCGTCAATCGCTCGCATCCCCCTATGGGGCCTGAACTTTCCGGGTTTCATCGTGGCGTTATGGCATCACGGACGGCATTATCGTTGGGGGACGTATACCGGCGCGACGGTCACACGATTGATCGTGCGCGACGATGTTGTGGAGTGGAGTGTGCGTGACCGCCGTTACGTGCTGGAAATGATTTCGCAGCATGCCAAAGGCGGCTTGCTGAAGGCGCCGATACGCACCGAGATGCACCGGCGCGTGGACGAGACGATGAACGCGTTGATCCATGTTCGGCTAATCGGGCGCGACGGAACGGTCATCCTTGATGATACCGCCGACTGCGCCGCGCTGGAGGTCAACGGCGAGATTCACAGACTGGTGACGGCATGACGGCGGACATCGGCGCGGCGCGGATTCGGATGTCACCGGTTATGGCCGCGGTTGGCGCGTGGGTGCTGTCGATGATCGCGCTGCCGATTGCACGCTGGGTATTTGGCGACAGCGTCATCCCGGCGATGACGACGGTGAGCGCCTTGTTTCAGGTCTCGGCGGTGTTGATCGCGCTCCGGACGACGTGGTCTACCGCGCGTGTCGCGGCAGTGTTCGCCGTCGTGGCGATCCTGACGTTTGGCGCGGAATGGCTTGGCTCGACGACCGGCATTCCCTTTGGCGACTACGCTTACACGGATGGCCTTCAGCCCCAGATCGCGGGCGTGCCGCTTCTCATCCCGTTCGCGTGGATGATGATGTTGGGGCCGTCGTGGGCTGTCGCACAGCGGGTGACGGCCTCGCTTCCGGCCGGTTTTCTGCGCGGCGCGGCGTTCGCCGGCGTGAGCGGCGCTGCGATGGCGGCGTGGGATCTTTACCTCGATCCGCAGATGGTGGCGTGGGGGTTCTGGCGGTGGGCGGAGCCGGTGGGCTACTTCGGCGTGCCGTGGGTTAATTTTGCGGGGTGGTTCATCGTGGCGGCCCTCGTGACCGCGATAGTTCGGCCCCTGCCCGTCGCGGCGCCGCCGCTGCTCGTGATCTATGCGGTTGTGTGGATCTTTCAGGCGATCGGCATGGCGGCGTTCTGGGGGCTGGGCGGGCCGGCGCTGTTCGGGTTCGCCGCGATGGGGCTGTTACTGGCGCTCGGTATTCGTGGGGGCGGCCGGCTGTGAACGGCCTCGTATTCGCTGTGTTCGGATTCCTGTGCGGCGCGCTTCCCCTCGCCGTATGGCTGGGACGCGCCGCCCTGCGCCGTGACATCCGCGAAGTTGGCGATCGCAACCCCGGCGCGCTCAATGTGGCCCGGGCTGGCGGGCTGGCGTGGGGAGGGCTTGCGATTGTGCTGGAGGTGTCCAAAGGCGCGCTTCCGGTCGGTATTGCCGCGCAGGTTGTGGGGTTATCGGGGTGGCAGCTTGTGCTCGCGGCGATTGCCCCGGTGCTTGGTCATGCCTATTCGCCGTTTCTAGGGTTTCGGGGCGGTAAGGCGGTTGCTGTGTCGCTGGGGATTTGGATCGGGCTTACTGTGTGGATCGTGCCGGCGGTGGGCGTGCCTTCGCTGATCGTCTACACGCTGTTCACGACCGCGAGCGGGTGGGCGGTTATGCTCACGATGGGCAACGTCGTGCTGCTGTTTCTGTTCATTGATGTGCGTTGGGAGTGGTGGATTGTGCTGGCTGTGAACATCGTCGTGTTTGGCGTCAAGCATGCGCTGGAACTTCAAGAGCCGCTGCGGTTCACCACGCCCAACAAGCGTTTGCGTGAGGGCTGAACGGCCGTGATCCTTCTTGCTGTTTCGGCGGCCGTCCTGCTGGTGATCACCGTCGTGATGCTGACCAATGTCGTGTTGTTCCCGCGTCTGCGCGCGGCGGGGCCGGCTGAGGATCTGCGCGGCATCTCGATCTTGATCCCCGCGCGAAATGAGGAGAATCGGCTGGGGCATACGCTGGCGAACCTCGTATCACAGACTTTGCCTGATGTCGAAATTATCGTGCTCGACGACCGTTCCACTGACTGCACTGCGGCAGTCGCGCGGATGTTCGCGCCACGCGTCAGGGTGATAAGCGGGACGCCGCCCCCTGCGGGATGGGCCGGCAAGAACTGGGCGTGTCAGCAGTTGGCCGACGTGGCGTGTGGTGATGTCCTCGTGTTCACCGATGCCGATGTGCAGTGGAACGCCGGTGCGCTTGCCGCCACATTGGCCGAGTTCCGGCGGACGCGCGCCGATCTGCTCAGTGTATGGCCGACCCAGATCACCGTCACATGGGCCGAACGGCTGATCGTCCCCCTCGTTGCGCTGGCGGTCTTTGGCTATCTGCCGGTTTTCGCCGTGCATCACATCCCGCTGCCTGCGTTTGCCGCCGCGAACGGCCAGTGTATGGTGTGGCGGCGCGCCGCATATGCCCGCGCTGGCGGCCATCACGCGATCAAGGGGACGGTGCTGGATGATGTCCTGTTGGCGCGCCGGGTTAAGCAAGCCCACCTGCGTCTGCGCAACGCCGACGGCGCGGGATGGATCGCCTGCCGGATGTATGAGGACTGGGACTCGGTTCGGCGGGGGTTTGCCAAGAATATCCTCGCTGGTTTTGGCGGCGCGATCCCGCTGATTGGCGGCATCGTGTTTCACTGGATCGTGTACTGGTGGCCGTGGCTGTGGTTGTTCGTCGGGAACGATGCTGCGGCGGCGCTCATCACGATTGGCGCGGGGATCGCGATGCGGATGGTGTCCGCCGCCGCGACCCGGCAGCGGGCGCGCGATGCACTGTGGATGCCGTTCTCCGTCGGCCTGATGACTCTGATCGCGTTTCAGGCGCTGTACTGGCATGCTGCGCACGGCGGGCCGGAGTGGAAGGGGCGTCGGGTTGCTGCGTAGCCGGGGCACGCTTGGGCGGCGAATCGTCGTGATTGGCGCGGGCATGGGCGGGCTGAGCGCTGCGATCCGCCTGCGCGCGGCGGGCTGTGACGTGACCGTGCTTGAGAAGAACCCGATGATCGGCGGAAAGCTCAGCCAGCTCTCGCAAGACGGCTTCCGGTGGGACACCGGCCCGTCGGTGATTACCATGCGGCCGGTGTTCGAGGACGTGTTCCACGCGGCCGGCAGGTCGCTCGATGACTACGTTTCCCTCATACCGGTCGAGCCGATGACGCGTTACTTCTGGCCTGACGGTATCCAGCTTGACGTGACCGCCGATGCCGGACGGTTGAGCGCCGAACTGGAGCGCCGGTTTCCAGGGGATGGCGACGGATACCGCCGCTACCTCGACTATGCCGCCGAAATCTACCGCGTCACCGGGCCGGTATTCATCTACTCCGATCCGCCGCGCCTGTCGAGTTTCCTACGCGTGCCAATGCGCGACTGGCTCAAGGCGGATCCCTTCCGCACGATGAGCGGCGCGATTGACTCGTTTGTGACAGCCCCCCAACTGCGCCAACTTCTGGGGCGGTTCGCGACCTACGTGGGCGGAAGTCCGTACTTGGCTCCGGCTACGCTTAATGTGATCGCGGCGGTCGAACTGATTGATGGTGTGTGGTATCCGCGAGGTGGGGTATACGCGCTCGGTGAGGCGTTCCGGCGGCTGGCCGTCGACTCGGGCGTCGACGTTCGCACGGATTCGGATGTGCGCCGCATCGTCATTGATGGGGGACGTGCGCGCGGTGTCGAGCTGGCGGATGGAACTATGCTGCCCGCCGATGCGGTGGTGTCGAACGTCGACATTACCACGACGTACCGGAACCTGCTTGCGGATACCCCTTCCGCGCGCAAGACCTACAAGCGACTAGCGCGCCAAGAGCCGTCGTGCAGCGGGTTTGTGCTGCTGCTGGGCATCGACCGCGAGACGCCAGAACTGGCCCACCATAACGTGTTGTTCAGCGCCGACTATCGCCGTGAGTTCGACCAGATTTTCAGCCAGCACCGGCCGGCGGACGATCCAACCGTATACATCGCGATCACCAGCAAGACGGATCCGGATCATGCGCCAGCGGGTATGGAGAATTGGTTTGTGCTGGTCAATGCGCCAGCGCTGGATTCGTCGTTCGACTGGCGTACGCACGCCCCAGCGTATCGCGACCGTGTGCTGGACGTGATCGAACGATTCGGGTTTGCCGTCCGTCCGCACATCGTCAGCGAGACGATACTTACACCGCTTGATCTGCAAACGGCGAGCGGGGCCTATCGCGGGGCGTTGTACGGCGCGTCGGCCAACAGCAGATGGGCCACGTTTCGCCGGCCGCATAACCGCAGCGGCGACGTTCCGGGGCTGTACTTCGCGGGGGGGACGACGCATCCCGGCGGTGGTGTCCCGATGGTCACGCTGTCCGGGAAGGCAGCGGCCGGTATGGTACTGGACGACCTGTCGTGAAGTGCTTCTACGCCGACGGATTCGTGCTTCCGCTGCCTGCGGGCCATCGGTTCCCGATGCGCAAGTACAGCCGCCTGCGTGAACGCCTGCTTGAGCAGGGCATCGTGCGGCCGGAGGACTTCGTCGTGCCAACGCCCGCTTCCGACGCCGAAATCCTGCGCTGCCACGACAGCGCGTACCTTGACAAGCTTGTGCACGGCAGGCTCAGCGACGCCGAGCAGCGGCGTATTGGCTTCCCGTGGTCACCGCAGATGGTCGAGCGCTCGCGCCGGTCTGTGGGAGCGACCCTGATGGCGGCGCGAACGGCGTTGGGTGGGGCAGGGATCGCGGCCAACCTCGCAGGGGGCACGCATCACGCCTGCCGCGATCACGGTGAAGGCTTCTGCGTGTTCAATGACGCTGCAATCGCCGCTCGCGCCATGCAAGCGGAGGGGCTTGCGCAGCGTGTGATCGTCATCGACGTCGACGTGCATCAAGGCAACGGGACGGCCGAGATTACCGCGGGTGATTCGAGCATATTCACCTTCTCGGTTCACGGCGAAAAGAACTTCCCGCTGCGCAAAGTCCTCGGCGATCTCGATATCGGCCTCCATGAGTCGATCACCGACGACGAGTATCTGGACGTGGTGGCGGAAGGAACGCGGCGGGCGATTGCGATGTCCAGCGCGGATTTCGCGGTCTACATCGCGGGCGCTGATCCGTACGAAGGTGATCGGCTGGGAAAACTGAAGATCTCGAAGCAGGCGCTTTCCCAGCGCGACGCACTTGTATTAGACTTATGTGCACAGCATGGTATTCCGGTAGCCGTTGCGATGGGAGGCGGCTACGCGCCAGACGTGGAAGACATCGTCGATATTCATCTCGCAACGATTCAAATCGCCAGTGAGAGAGCACGCCTTTGGACAGCGCACAGCTAGACACGATCCGTCAATCGCTGCGCAAGCAGTTGAACGCCATTGTCAACGTGCAGGCGTGTTACACGCCACCTCATACGTCACAGATCATCGTTCATACATGGACGGGGGTCGTCATCCATATTCAGATCGTGACGGCGCCCATGAAAACCCGGTCGATTCGCCACATGGTGCAAGAGGCGACAGATTCGGGGATCGGCTCGTTGTTCATCCTCGACCGCCAACTGCTCCCCGCCCCGGATATCCGGCTGACGGTTCCGGAATGGCTGATGGCGATTCACGTATTGGCCCACGAGCGCATCTACTGCGTAAGTGTTGGAGATCGCGGCGTAGTGATCGAGCAGCTTCACTTCGAGCCGATTGGCGCGACCGGTGATATGGCCGCACGCTACGGCCCTGCCGTCAAGCTGGAGCGCCTGCGGTATCTGCGCACAATCGTCAAGCCGCGTTATATCCGGGGCGAATGGCAGATCGCGGACTTCGGAGTCGATGCGTTCTGGAAGGATCCGTACGAAGCCCGGCACACATCTGCCGGCGCGCACTACTACCGGCCTGACCCGCGCGAGTATCAGTGGAAGTCGTGGAGCAGCACGGGGTGGGATCAACCGTCGACTCAGGATATCCCACGGCCTGTGATGCCAGCGCGTGACCGCATCACCACGGCCTACGAACTGCTCAACCTTGAGCGCGGCGCGACTAAGGAAGAAGTGAGCGCGGCATACCGGCGTTTGGCGTTGGACTATCATCCAGACACCAGCACGCTTCCTTCCGCGGAGGCAGAAGCGAAGTTCCGCGCATTAAGCGAGGCGTACGAGGCGATCCAGCGCGCCAACCGCTGGAAGTAGAATGCAAACGGCCCCGATCGAACTGTCGGGGCCGTTCGTGTTCTGAGATCGAATCCGCTAGACGGCCAAGAACGGTGCGATCACCAGCGACACAATCGCCACCAGCTTGAGCAGGATGTTGAGCGAAGGGCCAGAGGTATCCTTGAACGGATCGCCGACGGTGTCACCGACCACGGCGGCCTTGTGCGGATCGCTCTTCTTCCCGCCGAAGTTGCCGCGTTCGATGTACTTCTTGGCATTGTCCCACGCGCCGCCGGCGTTCGCCATCATCACCGCGAGCATGAAGCCGGTGATGAGCGAGCCGAGCAGCACGCCGATCAGCGTTTCCGTGCCGATGAACGCTGCGAACTGCGTGCCGCGTGCCAAGCGTGCGCCAAGCGCCACGAGCACCGGCACAGCGACGGCGATCACACCGGGCA
>JZRA01000098.1 GCA_001567485.1 Chloroflexi bacterium OLB13 | reverse complement strand
ACCACACAGAGCGACTTTCAAACTCCCACGCACACATCCTTCTCCCCTCTCCCCCTTGTGGGAGAGGGGCCGGGGGTGAGGGTTCAGTGGCCGGGGGTGAGGGGTTCAAGGGCCGGGTTTGACCTCGCCGCCCGACATTCCCACCCAAACGATCTCTCCCTCTTAGCATGACGGCAGATACGGCTACAATGGGGCCAGCGCCCGTACATCGGCGCATGTTCCAGCAAGTTGGCAGGTGGTCACGGAATGCATTTTTTGTCCCGTTTGTTCGTCGTTTGCTCATTACTAGTGCTGAGCGTTGCGATCCCGTGGGCGGCCGCCGAGTCGCAGGACGCGGCCTCGCCTTCGTCCTCTACGCCGCCGATCACCCCGGTTCCGCTGCTGCTCACCCCCGTCGCCACGCCCGATGCGCTCCCCGCGCTGCCCACGTTGCAGGACAGCCAATCGAGTCGGGCGTTGGCGCGTCACGGCGAACGGCTCGTCAGCGCCAACATGGACAGCGACAGCGTCACGGTGATCGACACCACCCAACGCCGTGTCCTCGCCGAGATCGCGGTCGGTGACGATCCGCGTTCGGTCGCCATCACGCCCGACGGCCGTTATGTTGTGGTAACGCTGCGCGGGGATAATGCGTTGGCCGTCGTTGACCTCGACGCCGCCGCGCTGACCGCGGTTTATCCTGTTTGTCCGATGCCCTACGGCGTGGTGACGGACGGGCGGCGCGCGTATGTCAGCTGCTTCGCCAGCGACCAGATCGCCGTTGTCCACCTGACCACGGGCGAGACGCTCTATCAGGTCGAGACACCCAACGCGCCGGCGGCGCTCGCTTTAAGCGGCGAATGGCTGCTGGCGACTCACTTCTACACCGGCCAAGTCACGGTGCTGAATGTGCGCCGGACGCCGTTTACGCTCGGCACGGTCGAGGTCGAGGTGGATGGCGAACTGGCCGGCAGCATCGTGATCGATCCGACCGGCAGCAAGGCGGTTATCCCGCAGACGCGCACCGGGTTGGCGCTCGTGTCACTGCAGTACATGCAGGACTGGTTTCCGGTCATCAGCGTCATGGACTTGGTCGGGATGCGCGGCGTGCGCGAGGCGCGCCTGACGCTGTCGGAAGGGGACGAACGCGCCGTGAGTATGCCGTTCGACGTGGCGATCTCGGCCGATGGGCGCACCCTGTACACCGTGTTATCCGGCAGTGACAGCGTCGCCGTCATCGACGCAGACACCGGCCGCTTAGAGACCCTGATCCCGGTCGGCGTCAACCCGCGCGCGATTGTGCTGGACGGTGATCGCGCATACGTCCTGAACGCGCTCGATGGCACGCTCTCGATCATCGACACGGCCGCTCGCACGGTGCAGGAAGTGCTTCAGATCACCGAACTGCCGCTTGATCCCCAGCTGCTGCGCGGGAAGGTGCTCTTTCACCGCGCCGACGGTATGAGCGACGGCTCGATCAGCTGCGCGACCTGCCACTTCGACGGGGGGATGGACGCCCGCACATGGATCAATTTCCGCAGCGGGCCGCGCAATACCCCCATTCTGAACGGAGCCGCCGCGCTGCCCCCGTATCACTGGTCAGGCGAGATGCCGGAGCTGCACAGCACGATGGAAGACACGATCCGCAGTGTCATGTCCGGGGCGGGCCTCGTTGACGGCGTGTTCGACCCTTCGCAGGGCCAGACGTATGCCGGACGCTCGGCGGATTTGGACGCGCTTGCGGCTTACGTCGCCTCGTTCGGCGCGCTGCAAAGCCCGTATCGCGCGGCGGACGGCAGCCTGACCGACGCGGCGGAGCGCGGCAAGGCGCTGTTTATGAGCGACGCGCTGGCGTGCAGCCGGTGTCATGCCCCACCCCGCTATACGGACTTGCAGCAGCACAACTTGGCCGGCGCTGTGTTCTCGATGGAGGTGTACGGCGCGTTCGACACCCCCTGCTGCGCGGCTTATGGGCGAGCGCGCCGTACCTGCATGACGGCGTCGCGCGGACGCTGGACGAACTGCTGTCCCGCACCGACCCCACGCACAGCGTCGCGGCCGGGCTGACCCCTCAACAGTTGGACGATCTGATCGCGTTTCTAAAATCACTATGAGGATGTGTGATGCGCAAAGGTGGATTCTTGCTGGCCGCCGCCTGTCTCGCGGTGTGGGCGGCGCTAACGTTCGCTCAGACGGAATCGAACGTCTGGGACTTAAAGGACACCGGCAGGTGGGCCTATTCGTATTCTATGACATGCCGCCGGGCGCGTCGATCACGGGCAAGCCGGTGGAGACCGGCGACTTGGACGGGAACGGCTGTGGCGATCTCGTCGCTACGGGGCAGAACGCCGCGCATACCCTACCCGATGGCGGGCGCGGCAGCGCGGGGCATGTGCGCCTGCTGATGAATGTCTGCGAGGCCACCGGCTATATCGCGCTGGAAGAAGGCGAGCCGGAGACCGACTTCTTCACGATCTACGGGGCATACGGCGGGGACATGGCCGGCACGGAAGCGTACATTGACGACTTCAACGGCGACGGCTACGACGACCTGCTGTTCAGCGCGCAGAACGGCGATGGGCCGCAGCAGGGCCGCCCCAACGCGGGGACGGTCTATGTGCTGTTCGGCGCGGCGGACTTGGCGCAGCATGACGATATCGACCTGCGTTTGCTGTCGCCGGACATGCTCACCATCCACGGCGCGACCCGCGATGACCGGCTGGGGATCTGGGTCGAGGGCGGCGACTTCGACGGCGACGGCTTCCCCGACCTGTTGATCGGCGCGAATCAGGCGGACGGCTTGGGGAATCGCCGCATCAACGCCGGCGAGGTGTGGATCATCTACGGCGCGGCGGACATGCTGGCGACGTATGGGCCGGTGATCGATCTTGAACAGCCGCCGCAGAGCGCCACGCGGATCATCGGCGCGGATTACGACGACCTGATGGGGTCGACCGTGTGGGGCGACGACCTGAACGGCGACGGCATCGACGATGCGGTCGTCAGCGCGGGGTTGTGGCGGGCGTCCAGCGGGGTTGGTGGGCTGTCGTTCGGCGGCGGAGACGGGCCGGGAAACCGCCGCTACAACAGCGGTGAGACGTTCGTGATCTTCGGCCGTTCAACCTTGCGCGGGCAGGTGATCGACCTTGCCGCGAAGATCGACGAGAACGGTGCGCCGGTGGACTCCAGCGTGACGGTGATCTACGGCGCGGACGCCAACGACCTGCTGGGCGAGGAAATCGCGTCCGGCGATCTCGACGGCGACGGACGTCACGACTTGATCCTCGGCACGATGGTCGGGGACGGCGCGGACAACACCCTCGACGAAGCGGGTGAAGCGTGGATCATCTATACCTACGACCCGTTCGAGGGGCAGATGTTTGACATGGCGGACGCCGATCCACAGCGCGCCATCGTCATCTATCCCGATCAAGCAGGCAGCAAGGCGGGCGATACACTGCGCGCCGCCGATCTCGACCGCGACGGCATTGACGACCTGTTCTACGGCGCGCCGGATTACGATGCGACGGGGCTGGATGGGCGCGTGCGCTACAACGCCGGGTTGATGGCGGTGATGTTCGGCGAATCCGGCGGACTGCCGCATACCGACGGCCGTATCCTGCTGGCCGATCCGCCGCAAAACCTGCGGATGCGTCTCATCATCGGCGGCGACGACAACGACATGATGCCCTACGCTATGACGGTCGACGACGTGAGCGGTGACGGCGTGATCGACATCATCCCGAACGCGATGGGCGGCGACGGTTTGCACAACGCCCAGATCAACGCCGGTGAGATCTACATCATCGACGGCGCGGAATTCCTCTCGCCTGAGCATGTGTACCGCGTGCTGGAAGGCGACGACGCCCCGCAGCTCAACCCGATCCAGCAGGCCACGCCGCTGCCCGATGCGACGGTCGTCGCGTCGGGACAGGGCAGCATCGAGCGCGGACACACCCTCTATACGGAGACCTGCGCGGGCTGCCACGGGTTCGAGGGCGAAGGGGTTCCGGGGTTGGGGCTGCCGCTGGTGACGTCGCCGCTGATCCGCTACGCGCCGGACGCTGAACTGCTGGCGTTCCTGCGTGTTGGCCGTCCGGCGGATCATCCCGACAACACGACCGGCGTCTCGATGCCACCGAGCGGCGGACGACCCGACTGGGGCGATACGGAACTGCTTGACGTCATCGCCTACCTGCGCTGGCTGCGGGCTGAATACGAGTGACGCCGTGAACCGGGATCGCGTCGGCTGACGGCGCAGTGAAAATCGCCTTTCCGGCGGATTCTCTGTATCCTCTGCGTATGTCTGATTTCGAGCATCTCAACGACGAACAGCGCGCGGACGCTATGATGAACGCCGCGCGAGCCGCGCTCACGGCGTGGGGCTGGCACGATGTCGAGCCGCGTCTGCTCGGCCTGCGCAGCAACGCAGTTTATCGCGCCGAACGCGGCGGGCAGCAGGCCGTCGTGCGCGTGCATTGGCCGGGGCGTAAGTCGTCAGTACGAATCGAGTCCGAGCTGGCAGTGTTGGATGATCTCATCCGCCGTGGCATCAGCGTGCCGAAGCCGCTGGCCGAACCGGTGCGCGTCGCGCTAACCGACCGGACTCCGGCGCTCTGTACCTTGCTGGCGTGGCAGGACGGAGAATCGGTGGCGGTTGACTGCTTCACGCCCGAACACGCTTCGACGGCAGGAAAGGCCATCGCCGCGCTGCACGTCGCGGCGCGCGCGTTCGATCCGCCCGCTGGCTTCGACCGGCCCACGCTCGACATCGAAGGCTTGTTCGGTGCGAACTCACCGTATCAGCCGGATGCTGCCGGACAGGCGCTGCTTGAGCCGGTTCAGGACGTGCTCGATGCCGTGATCGAGCGCACAAAGGCGGTGTTCGACCGCCAGCGTGCGTCGGGCGCGGTGATGCAGCTCATCCACGCCGACCTCAAGCCCGACAATCTGCTGTTCGATGCGGATCGGGTCGGCTTCCTCGACTTTGACGACTGCGCGTGGGGCTGGCCGCTGTACGATCTCGCCCCGATGCTGCTGTTCCTGCGCGCCAACCCGGCCTATGCGGAGATCAAGACGGCGCTGTGGGAGGGGTTCAGCGGCCGCGCGTTAGACGCGGTGATCGGTGCTGACCTCGAAACACTGGCCGCGGCGCGCTATGCGACGTCGTGCCGGTGGGTAGCCATGTATCACGATCACCCGTCCTACCGCGGCAAGGCGCCGGGCATCCTCGCGGGGAGAGCGTCGGAATTGCGAAGATACGTGGATAAAGGAGCAATATGAACGAGACAACATTACGACGGGTGGGAATCCCTGTAGTATTACTATTGATCGTCTGGTTTATTTTTTCGCTGTCAGCTCATCGATCAATACAGTATGACGAATCATTCACTTTTCTACGCTACGCGCAATCTCCTCTCGTTGCGTTGTTTGCCTACGAACTCCCTAATAACCATCTACTGCACTCTTTTGGCGTATGGTTGATGACATCCATAATGGGTGATTCGATCATAGCAATTCGCAGCGTCTCCATGGCATCGGGACTCTTGTGCGTGGCGGTGCTTTTCCGAATTACGCGGCGCATCGCCGGGATCGAAGCCGGAACTCTCGCTGTCGCGGTGATGATGATCATGCCAATGTGGGCGGAAATGGTCGCCAATGCGCGAGGATATACACTGTCGGCCCTTTTGACGCTCCTTTTTGTGGGAGAGCTTTTGGGCACAAGCAGCCGGTATTGGTTCCCTAATTCACGCTTGCTCCTCGTATTGACAGTGTTACTGACGCTTACTTTACCAACAATGGTATTGTTAATTGCTGCGGCGTTGATTTGGGTTCTATTACGGATGTGGCGTGGCGATCCGAGAAGGCGATTAGTTGATACCGCTATTCTGCCCATTATTGTTGGTACGGTCATCGGTGGAGTCTTCTATATGTCTGTATTCGTATATGGACATGCCAGTGCATTTGGTGGTTTTGGCGAGGCGAGCATTGTCGAACTAATTATCGGATGGACAACACAGATCTTTGCGATGCCGCTTGCGCTGGTGCTGTTAGTCGGCATTGTCGTCGGTATAGCAGTGCTCTGGAAAAGAAATTGGGATCTCTTGATCTTATGCAGCATTATCGTCGGCGTCGCACTAACCTTTTCAATCGTGCAGGACGTCGTGACAGGGCGGACATTCTTCGCACGCAACTTTTTCTATCTTATTCCGCTGACGGCACTTGTGGCAGGCGTGGGCTTGGCTCGGTCGATACGCGCCGTACCGATGGTATCTGATGTCACGGCGACGTTTCTGCTTATGTCAAGTGCGGTGTTATTTGTCGGTCTCAATAAATCGACGCCGCTAGAACGGTTTACGTTGGAAGTTGGTAAACGGATCAGACCGGACGATTTGTTACTTGTCGACTGTTGCTATGACGCACCGCTTATGTATGTTTACCGCGCCACCCCGGAACTGTTCACATACTCGCCGGACAAGCGACGTGCCATTTTCGTCGTACCAAAAAGGGAATCTACGGCTGGGATACCTGAGTTATTTTCAGATCAACTACCCCTAGACCTGTCCTCATGTCATCCAGAAAACTGGGGCGAAACACAGGTCGAGATATGTATGCTGATGGCTGCTCCGGTTGACGGCTGAGGATTTTTATCCGTCCTACCGCGGCAAGGCGCCGGGCATCCTCGCGGGGAGAGCGTCGGAATTGCGCCGGTATATCGAGCGCGGCGCCCTATGATACAATGCCGCCGTTTGACGTAATGACGTAGGCTCGTGATATGCGCGGTGTCCCCGGTTGGATGTTCATCTTGAGCGTGCTGGCGCTGGTCGGTGCGACAGCTCTGTGTTCGGTCGTGGCGTACGGCGCGGCACAGCAGTTCGCCATCGACGCGGGCGAGCGCGGCATCGACACAGCGGCTATCTCGTTCGACGTGTTCCGCCAGCAAATCCCAACCCGAACGCCGACCCTGACCCCGACAGTCACGCCGACGCCCGAACCCACCAGCACGCCGGAGCCGGGCGTGACGTTCACGCCAGCGCCGCCGACCGAGGAGCCGACCCTCGATCCACTGGCTGGCATCCCGGAGCTTGACGATCCGACGCGCAAGACGATCCTGCTGCTCGGCATCGACGAGCGTTCCGGCTTCGACACCGAGCGCGCCTATCGCAGTGACACGATCATCCTGATCAACGTCGATCCGGCGCGCAAGCGGGTGGGCGTGCTGAGCATCCCGCGCGATATGTACGTCAGCATCCCCGGACAGGCGCAGAATCAGCGCATCAACACGGCCAATTACGTCGGCGACCTGAGCAATTACCCCGGCGGCGGCGGCCCCGCGCTGGCGGCCGAGACGATCCGGCAGACATTCGGCATCCGCGTGGACAACTACATCCGCATCAACTTCGACGTGTTCGAGACGCTGGTGGATACGCTCGCGCCGCAGGGCATCGAGGTCTGCCCGACCGGGCCGATCGACGACCCGAAGTATCCCGACGCCGGTTACGGCACAATCTCGATCCACTTCGATCCGGGCTGTCAGCGCCTGAACGCCGAGCGCCTCTTGCAGTACGCCCGCACACGCGCCACCCCCGGCGGCGACTTCGACCGCGCGCGCCGTCAGCAAGAAGTGCTGAAGGCGGCGCAGGCCGAGTTCCTCAGCCTCGGCGGAATCGCCAATTTCATCACGCAGGCCGTGCCGCTGTATAACGCGCTGATCGACAGCATCAAGACCGATCTGACGCTGGACGAGTTGTTGGCGCTGGCCCGCCTCGCCGGAGAAATCCCGCGCGAGAACATCACCACAGGCGTGATCGACAATCGCTATGTCAGCCTCGCCAAAGACCCCGGCGGCGCGGACGTGCTGGTGCCGAACATCGGCGCGGTGCGCGGGCTGATTCAGGACGTGTTCAATCCGCAGCCCGCCCGCACGCTGGCCGAACTGCGCACGCTGGCCGAAAACGAGAACGCGACCATCAGCGTCTACAACGGCACCGATATCGCAGGGCTGGCCGGCCAAACGCGTGACTGGCTGATCAGCCGGCAGGTGCGTGTCGAATCGTCGGTGGGCAACTTGCCGACGCCCGACAACGGCCCGACCCGCATCCGCGATTACACCGGCAAACGCTGGACGGCGCGTTATCTGGCGGCGCTCATGGGCATCCCTGAAGATCGCATCGAAGCGGGTGTCGACGGGCTGGTGTCGGCGGATATTCTGGTTGTGGCCGGCGGCGATATTCAACCGCTTCTGGCCGGCGAGCCGACCCCCGCGCCGTAGCATTTGACATAGCGCACGACGGACAACTCGCCGCTGGCGCGTGGTACAATCAGCGGTGATCCGGTCTCACAAACGAGTGACCAGCGTGCCTGTCTCCCTCTTTCCTGCCATCCTTAATTGATGTTTGGAATACGTGCATCTTTGTATACAGAGGGCTGCTGATGATGTCGGATTCCCACGCTGCACAGGACTTTGCTGCCGCCATCACCGGGCAGAAGTTCGGCGCCATTCTGGCCGATCCTCCGTGGCAGTTTCAGAACCGGACAGGCAAGGTCGCGCCTGAGCATCAGCGCCTAGCACGCTATCCAACGCTATCGCTTGACGAGATCGTGTCGCTTCCTGTGGCTAACGCGGCCGCCGATCAAAGCCACCTCTACCTGTGGGTGCCTAATGCGCTGCTGCGTGAGGGTTTAGACGTATTGACTGCATGGGGGTTCGAGTACAAGACGAATCTCGTCTGGCATAAGATCCGCAAGGATGGCGAGCCTGACGGACGAGGGGTAGGGTTCTACTTCCGCAATACGACAGAACTCGTCCTGTTCGGCGTTCGGGGAAAGCTGCGTACCCATCAACAGGGGCGCACCCAAGTCAACATCATCAAGTCGCAAAAACGTGAGCACTCACGCAAGCCAGACGAACTATACGAGATCATCGAAGCGTGCAGTCCGGGGCCTTATCTTGAGATGTTCGCCCGTGGCCCGCGCCCCGGCTGGTTCGTGTGGGGAAATCAGGCTGACGACTATCTTATCTCATGGGATACCTACAAGAACAACAGCCAAACGCTGCCTATGCCGCGCAACGGAAAAGCGAATTCGCAGCTAAGGCTGTGGGAGACTGAAAACGGCGACTGAGCCGGCCCCAAGCCTCACTTCAACCCGCCACCTTTCTATGCTTTCACGATCTTCGGACGTGGGCGCAGACAGCGCTCATGGCGGAACCCACGCGTTAGCTGCCGCGCACGAGCGACAGCAGAATCGCCAGCGCAAAGGCGATCACGATCGCGCCGGAAGCCCGGTTGATCCACATCATCAGGCGCGCGTCAATCCGTACGCGCAGGGTGCTGATCGCCGCGCTGAGCACCAGCCACCAGCTCACCGAGCCGGTAAACACGCCGCCGACCATGAGAAACGGCGCAAGCGAGTCGGCGGCGTCCAGCGCGCCGAGGCCGGCAAACGCGCTGAGGAACGTGAGGATCGTCTGCGGATTGACGATGGTGAGGGCGAAGATCGAGAGATAGGCGCCGGGGAGATTGCGGCTGGCGTCGGCTGTCGCGGTGATTGGGGCGGCAGCACGGGCGAGAAACGTCCGTAGGCCGAGGTAGAGCAGGAACAATCCGCCGAACAAGCGCAGCGGATCGGTGAGCGCGGTGAGGGCGCTGGTGAGCGCGGTCAGGCCAAAGGCAGCGATTGCGCCGTACGCCGCGTCCGCCGTGGCGACGCCCAACCCGCTGACGAACCCGAAGCACCAGCCATAAGCCAGCGAGCGCCGGATGATCAGCACGCCGATCGCGCCGACCGGCGCCGCGACCGACAGGCCCAGCAGCACACTGCTAACGAAGAGACTGAAGACGGTCTGTCATTGTTTACTCCGTGACGGCGATGAAATCGGCGCACAGCGTACCACAACACGCCGGACATCCGCCCGCCAAAACGTGAGGGGATCGACGCCCTCTACCGCTTCTCATCGGCCTGTGCGATGATGCACCCGTTTTGGATACCTTCTCACGTAGAGCGACCTATCCCATGATCCGGCGACTCCAATCCCTTCCACGCGGCCCGCGCATCCTGATCTTCATCCTGATCTTCGCAGGGATCTTCCTCGCGCTAGCCGGCGGAACCGTCATTTTGATTCTGCTGTCGATCAACAACGTGCCGCGCCAGACCGCGCAGGCATTGGCCGAAGGCGCCGCTGTGGCCGAATACGCCGCGCTCCCTGATAACGACGCCTACCCGTCGACGGTGGCGGTTGGGCCGGATGGCACGGTCTACACGGCGAGCTATCGCACCGGCACGGTGTGGGCGGTTGGCCCGGACGGCGCGGCCCGCGAGATCCCCAACAGCCGCGACCGCTTCGAGTCCGTCACGGGGCTGGCCGCGCGTCTGACGGCGATCTGCTGGCGATCGCTTTCACCGGCGGCGACGACGGCGCGTGGGCGGTGTGGCGTGTGACGCAGGCCGGCGATATCACCCGCTTCGGCACGGTGGACGATGCGCAGGGCATGGTTTCGCCGTTCGACATCGCACTAGACGACAGCGGCGCGGTCTACGTCGTCGACCGGTCGCGCGCGGACATCTGGCGCTGGGATGCCGACGGCGGCAGCCCTGAGCTGTGGTGGTCGCTGCTCACCGCGCCGCAGTCGATCGTGCAGATGCCGGGTGAGCCTGTGCCGGTGTTCGCGGCCCGTCCCGCGCCGACCGGCCTCGCCTACGACCCGATTCACAATGCGCTGCTGGTGGCCGATCCCGACCTCAACACCATCGTGCGTATTCCTCTCAGCCGGGGCGCGTCCGAGCTGCTGTACGCCTACGATCCGGCGCTGGAGAGTCAGGCGTTCCCGCCCGGCTTCGACGGGATCGCTGTGCTGCCGGACGGCCGGATCGTCGTCACGGCGCTCGACCAGAAGGGGTTGGTGCTGCTGCGCGGTGACGGGCCGTATGTTGGCGCGCCGCCCAGCTACGTCGCAGGCAACTTCCGCGGCCCCAGCGATGTCGCCGCGCTGCCCGATGGCCGCGTGGTAGTGGCGAACTTCGACTCGCTGGCGCTGGCGCAGCCGGGGGTGCATCCACAGCTCCCCTTCGGCCTCGACGTGGTCACGCTGCCCTGAAGGAAGTGATGAGTTGTCAGGGATCAGTTGTCAGTTGTCAGTTGTCAGGGGGCGGTAGACAGCGGTCAGAGGGTTAGTTGTTAGGAGACAGGAGGCGGAGGTTGGGCGGCGGATGCTGACTGGCTGGTCATTTCCGGGTAATCGCTCGCTGCCAAGTCCTATTCCCTAAGAGTCCGTTTGAGAAGATTGTCGGGACGTTGGCTTCGCCCTTTTCGCAACAGGGCCGTATCTCATCCCTCATCCCCCAATCCCCTCTCCATGGTCACAACCGGTGGGGGCGCCGAAGGTTCGGAGCGAGGGAGTCGAGCGCAGCGAAACGGGGGTGAGTTCAATGACTGGGCTGAAACCCCTTCTCAAACAACCTCTGAATACTGATCCCTGCTCCCTGCCAACTGCCCCCTGCCAACTGACTCCTGCCAACTGTCCCCTGCCAACTGACTCCTGCCAACTGACTCCTGCCAACTGACCTCTGCTAACTGACCCCTGCCAACTAACCCTGTCAGCTGACCCCTGCCAACTGTCCCCTGCCAACTGACTCCTGCCAACTGCCCCCTGCCAAGCTATCCCCTGCCAACTATCAACTTCTTTGACTTCCTGTTGGATCGGTTGACCCGCGCGGCGGCGTCCGGTAGGCTTGAGACACCTTGCGAGGACACCTGACCTATGTCGTTTCTGGCCCCAGTCGCCCTGATCGGCCTGCTGCTGGCGATCCCGATCATCCTGATGTACATGCTGCGCCTGCGCCGACGCGAGTTGATCGTCAGCAGCACGTACCTGTGGCAGCAGCTGCTACAGGACAAAGAGGCCAATACGCCGTGGCAGCGCCTGCGCCGCAACCTGCTGCTGATCCTCCAGCTCATCATCCTCGCCCTGCTGGCGTTCGCGCTGGCGCGGCCGTTCCTGTCCGTGCCGGCGATCAGCGCGGCGCGCATGGCCCTCCTGATCGACGCATCGGCCAGCATGGCGGCCACCGATGGGCCGGCCGGCGAGACGCGCTTCTCACAGGCGCAGGACGAGGCGCTCAAGCTGATCGACGCGCTGGCGCGGGATGCCGAGGTAAGCGTCATCCGCGTCGGTGATACGCCGGAAGTCATCCTGCCGTATGCGCAGGACAAGGCCGCCGCGATGGCCGCCGTGCGTTCGGTGTCGGCTGGACAGGGCGGCGCGGACTGGCTGGCGGCGATCACGCTGGCCGCGGCGGGCGGACAAGCCGTCGATGATTTCACGATGGTGATGCTGACCGACGGCGGCGTGGCCGGGCTGGACGCGCTCACCGAATCGGCGCTGCCGGGGCGCATCCGCGTCGTGCCGGTCGGGCAGTCGGACGAAAACGTCGCGCTCACCGCGCTGGCGGCCCGGTCGCTGGCGGGCGGCCCGCCGCAGGTGTTCGCTCAAGTCACCAACTACGGCAGTCAGGACGCCGAGATCATCCTCACGCTGCGCGCCGACGACGATCCGCTGCCGGTGTTCAACGAACGATTCATCGTGCCGGGCGGCGCATCGCTGCCGTTCGTCTCGTCACGCGGGCTGGACGGCTATTCCGTGCTGCAAGCCACGGTGACGACCGCGGTCAACAGCGTCGGGCGCGACCTGCTCACCGTCGACAACACGGCGTGGACAGTGGCCCGCGCGGCGATCGGGCGGCGTGTCCTGCTCATCAGTGAAGACAATCTATTTCTCGAACAAGTTCTGCGCAGTCTGCCGGGCGTGAGCGTCTTCAAGACCCGTCCCGACGCCGGACTGCCTGCCGAGACGTTCGACCTATACGTGTACGATCAGGCCGTGCCGCGTCAGCCGCCTCCGGGCGACGTGCTGCTGATCGGGCCGCCGGTCGGTGTGCCGGGATGGTTCGGCGTCGCCGGCGAGGTGCGCGGGCTTCCGCCGTTGGAGGCCGAGACCACCGACGACCGCATGGTGTTCGTCGACTTCGACGCGGTCAACATCGGCCGGACGCAAGACCTGCGCGGCGTGAGCTGGGGCGACGTGCTGCTGCGCGCCGGCGACACGCCGCTGATCGTCGCAGGCGACCGCGGCGGGCGGCAGATCGTGATCTTCGGCTTTGCCCTGCGCGATACCGACTTGCAGCTCAACATCGCCTTCCCGATCTTGATGTCGAACTTGATGGCGTGGTTCTCGCCGGTCGGCTCAATCGTCAACGCCGCGCCGGCGGTCGGCGATGTCGTGCTGATTCAGCCGCCGCTTGAGGCCGATGCCGTGCGCGTCACCCGTCCAGATGGGGTCGAGCGCACGCTGCCGGTCGACGCCGATCAGATCGTCTATACCGATACGTCGCTGCCGGGCGTATACCGTCTCGAGATCTTCAGCGGCGGGACGCTGCTGCAAGCGCAGCCCTTCGCTGTCAACCTGTTCGATCCGCTGGAGAGCGATATCGCCCCGCGTGACGTCTCGCTCAGCGGGACGCCGGTGCTCGTTCAGCGCGCCGACGAACAGGGGCAGTTTGAGGTCTGGCCGCTGCTGGCCGCCCTCGCGCTGGCTGCTGATGCTCGAATGGTGGATCTATCACCGGCGCACACGCGACCGGATCGCGCGCGCTGCCGCGCCGGGCCGCGCGAGTGCGGGTTGGCTGCCGCGCCCACTTCGCCGCAGCACGCGATAAATCACCGTGCCCCGCGTGCGCTGATCGTTAACCGCGCGCGGTGCAGTCAACGGCGGATCCATACAACACGGGAGAGAATCTGCGTATTCCCTCCCGTGCGCTGCGGGCGGCGGTCGGCTCTGCGAAGGCCGCCGGCCCCGCAAGCGACGTGAGCCGGGCACGGAACCGGCGTCATAAAGGGGACGCCTGCGCACCGTCCGGCCGCGCGTTATCCCCCTATACCGTCACACGCCCGCGAATATCGCAAATTTGCCCGGTCGGGTCGGTCTCAAGAGCCGCAAAACGCTGCGTGAACGGCGCTCCGCCCGGATCAGTCGTCGTCGTCTTGAGCGTCCGAAGCGCGTGAATCGCGCGAGGAGTTCGGCCGGTCGGAACTGCCCTGTCCACCGCCGGATGTGCCGCCGCCCTCGCAGCGCGCCCGCCAACCATACGCCTTTGCCCACGGCGGCGGTGGATTGTCACAACCGCCCGGATCGCGCCACAGATCACCGTCTGGGCCTGTCTCGACGAGGTTCTCCACCGCGTCGTCGTTCGCCAGCACGAACGTCTCGACCCGGATGTTGAACATCCGCGCCCCGCGCACCAGCTTGCCTTCGATACGCACACGATCATTCACGCGCAGCACGTCGAGCAGCGGATCGTCTTCGACCAGCTCGACCTCTAGGCCGCTGATCGTCAAGCGCCGGTCGTCTATCGCCTCGACCACGCCTTCCAGCGTGATGCGCGCCGCACGCTCGGCGGTCGATGTCGGCGTGTCCGACGGCGCAGGGGGTGGCGTGCTGGTGACGGGCGTCGGCGGTGTCGATGTCGGCGGTGTCGATGTCGGCGTGTCCGACGGCGTGCCGGTCTCTACTACGACGGCGACTCCAGCGGGCGTCGGCGATGCGCTGGTCGGCCGGATGTTCAGCGCGGCGAACAGGCCGAGCAGCGCGGCCGCCATCACCGCGGCGCTCACCAGCGCAAACACGACAATCCGGAGGATCGGACGCGGCCCACCGGGCGCGGATCGTGGCACGGCGGCCATGACCTGCGCCTTCATGCGGGCGCGCGCCGCCGGATCGAGCGCCGGTTTGGGGCTGGATGCAAGGCGCGACGCGGCCATCACGGCGGGATCGTCCGGCTGATCGGGCAGTACGTGATCGCTGCCGGGCGGCAGATGCCGGTCGAGCGCGTCGGACAGTTGGCCGGGATCGAGGGGATCACGCATCCGGCGCCCCCCGCAGATAATGCCGTCCTTTGCTCTCACCCAGCAGCGCGGCCAGCTGCGTCAGCGCGCGGTGCTGGATCGACCGGACAGCCGATAGCGACTTGCCCATGATCTCCGCCACTTGCTCGTGGCTCTTCCGTTCTACGAACCGGAGCACCAGCAGGAGCTGCTGCTCGCTGGTCAAATGATCGAGCGCGTCGCGCAGTTCGGCAAGGCGCTCTCGTTCGCCCAGCGCATCCTCAAGCGGCGTGCCGTCCGGAACGGCGAGGTCATCTTGCAGCTCGGCCTGCGGACGGCGGCGCGACTTCCGCCGGGCGTCGATAATGCGCGCCGACGCGATCCGGTACAGCCATGCCTCAAACGGCGCCCCGGAATGACGATAGGCGGGCAGTCCTTCGACCATTTTCACGAATACGTCCGCGGTGAGATCCTCCGCATCGGCGCGGCTTTCGACCCGGTACGACACATACCGGAAGATCCGCTCGACATACATCTCGTAGAGGTCGGCAACGGCGTCCGGGTCTCCGCGCTGTGCGCGTTGGATGAGCGGCTCTGTCGCCACCGGGCAGTCCTAGTATTCGTCCATGCAGCGGTGAGCGTCTGAGAGATAAACCGCGCGGCCGCCGCCAATGTCGCATCTTCGATGATAAACCGGGTTGGCGGCGTCTGGCGTTGACGCAAAAAGAGAGAGCGTGGACGGGGGTTCCACGCTCTCTCGTGATGCGCCGGGGTCGTGCGTACTAGTCGCCTACAGCGACAGCGGACGACACGCCCAGCGGTTTTTCAACAGTGCTGCGCCGGCCGCGCCCCCACGGGGTGCCCAGCCACTTGAGCAGGAAGAAGTCCGCCCCGATGTAACCCGCGTTCTTCCATGCGAAGATCAGGGTGAGCGCAACCACGAACAGCACGGGGTTGGTGCTCGCCGAGCCGGCCAGCATGAAGTTCATGTTCATGAAGGCGCCGAAGAACGCGGCGATCCCGACAAAAGCGCCGACGATCAGGGCGATGCCGATCAACAGCTCGCCATACGCCACCAGCTTGGCGAACCATGTGTAGGCTTCGGCGTCCAGCAGGCTCTGAAGGAAACTGCGATACCAGTCGAACGTGATCGCGGGGCGGCCCGTCTCCGGGATCGCTACGGCATGTTGCCAGTAACCTTGCAGCGCCGTGCCGTTCTCCGTCCAGCCCGGAACACCGATCTTGCCCGCTGCCGAGTTGATCCACTGCATCCCCAGCCACACGCGGACGGCCAGCCACAGCACCGACATGCGCGTATCGGTGAACAAGAACTTCACGAACGGCGGATCTTCCACGATATGGTTCTGATGGGCCTTCAGGAACTTCAACATCGCTTGCTCTCCTCGATTTCAGCTTGCTTGCATTCAATGACACAAGCATAAGCCGGGCCGGGGAGAGCCGGTAGCAGGCAAAACCCTGAAGTTTGGACAGAGCGCGTCAGGATTTACCCGACACTATTCGAGATGCTTGTGCTCCATCGCCGAGCGGACGAGCTGAGCGCGTGTTTGCAGGCCGAGCTTTTCCATGCCGCGCGCGCGGTAGGTCTCGACCGTCTTGGTGCTCAGATACAGCTCGTCGCCGATCTCGGCGTTGGTGTAGCCGAGCGCCACCCGCTTGAGCACGTCGAACTCGCGCTCCGACAGCTCGCGCCACGGGTCGGCGTCATCCGGCCGAACGGCGGAGGACGGCGGGCGCAGCAGGTACTGCGTCATGGCGGGATGCACGTAGATTTCGCCGCGCAGCACCGCCTGAATCGCCATGATTAGCTCGGTGTCGACGGCCTTTTTCAGCACGTAGCCGGCAACCCCGGCCTGCATCGCCTGTTGGAAATAACTGCTGTCGTCGTGCATGGTCAGCACGATGATGCGCGTGTGCGGCGAGCGCTCCATGATCGCCGGGATGACCTCCAACCCGCTGCCGTGCGGCATGTTCAGGTCGAGCAGCAGCACGTCCGGCATGTGCCGTCCGACTTGTTCGAGCGCCTCTTGCCCCGTGCTGGCCTCGCCCACAACCTCCCATCCGGGCTGTTTGCTCACCAGCAGGTTCAGGCCCGACCGCAAGATCGCGTGATCGTCCGCCAGCACGATGCGCACACTCTCCGCCATTACGCGTGTTCCTCCGCCGCCTCGGTAACCGGCATCTCGATGAATAAACTGGCTCCCTGACCCGGCGTGGACTCGATGGTCAGCGTGCCGCCGAACAGCGCCGCCCGTTCACGAATCCCGTGCAGGCCGAGGCTGACGCGCCGACGGGCGACCTCGTCCGGGTCGAAGCCGACTCCGTCGTCCTCGATGATGATCTTGAGCCGTCCCGCTTTGCGCGTCACGATCAAGCTGACAGCGTTGGCCTGCGCATAACGCGCGATGTTGGTCAGCCCCTCTTGCACGATCCGGTAGACCGCCGTCTCCTGCTCAAGGGCGAGGCGGCCCTCTAACCCGCTGATGACCGCCTCGACCGGGATGCCATGGCGGCGCTGATAGTCCTGCACGTAATTGCGGATCGCGCTGGCAAGGCCGAGGTCGTCCAGCGCGCGCGGGCGAAGCCGCCACGAGATGTCGCGGATTTCGTCGAGCGTGTTGGCGATCACGCCGCGCAGATCGTCCACCTGCGTGCGCACGCTCACAAGGTCGTCGGTCTGCTTGACGTTCTGCAAGCCGACCAGCAGCAGGGTCAGCGATTGGCTGGTGCTGTCGTGCAATTCACGAGCGATGCGCTGGCGTTCGTTCTCCTGCGCGCCGATCACGCCGCTGATGTACTGCTCGCGCAGGCGGTCGCGGTCGATCCGTTCACGCTCGGCCTGCGCCAGCGACTCGGTCATGTGGTTGAACGCCGAGGCCAGTTCGCCGATCTCGTCGTCGGCCCACCGTTCGACGCGCGGGCTGAAGTCCCCTTTGGCGACGGCGTGCGTCGCGCTGACCAGCTCAAGCACCGGACGGGTGAGAATCCACGTCAGGAAGAAAGCGGCGGCGAAACCCACCGCGACCATGACAGCCGTGATCGCCAAGAGCTGCACCGTGACGCGATCGACCGTCTGCATGATGATGTCGCGCGAGAGGCCGAGGCGCAGCAGGCCGCCGTTCTGCGCGATGACGCTCCGAATCTCGATCGTCCGCCCGCCGTTGACGGCGTATACACCGTGAAAACCGCCGTGGTCACGGGGGATCGCGCCGGCGGACGATGCGGCGCGCCCGTCGCGCACGATCTCGCTGCCGTCCGCAGACTGCACGATAAGGTAATCCACCAGCGTGTTATGGCTCTCGGACGAGTAGTGGGCGCGCCGTTCGGCAAGCAGCATCCGCAGCGCCGTCAGATCGTCGGCAGTCAGCAGCGCGCCGGCGTCCCGCGCGATGCTGTTGGCGAGCGCGATCCCCTGTTCTTCCAGCCCGCCGGTCAGCGCGCCGTCCAAGACATAGCGCATCTGCACGATGACGAACACGCCCAGCACGAGGATCACGCCGAGGACGATGCCCAGCACCTTCACGCGGATGCTGACCGCGCCGACCACATCCCAGACCCGCTGAGCGACGCTGGCTTTCGCTTGCCCTGTCATTCCCGGCCGCCCTTCGCTGTCACACGCCATGAGGGTACGCGTGACGGGGCGATTGTTCAAGCGGCGGTCGGCTCGCGGTAAAGTGTCGGGACATCCGCGCCCCCGCTGAAATCCCCTCACGATCCACGCGTATTTGACACCCCTCATGCGTGGGGCTAGAATTTAATTGTCCGTACATTTGCACCACGGCAAGGAGGACACCCCGTAGAAACCATCGCAGCTCCGCAGCCATGCACCAACCTAGAACCGCTTTCTTCACGCAAGGATAAGGGAGAATCCAGATGTTCAGACGTTTCGCCCGTCCCATTTCACTGTTTCTGATCCTTCTTTTCGTCTTCGCCATCCCGATGGCCGGGTCGGCGCAGGACGACATGGTGTTCTACTGGGTATCGCACGGCGCGCCGACCGACCCGGTATGGACGTACTTCCTCGAAGGCGCGGTTCAGTGGTCTGAAGACACCGGCCACGAAGTCCGCACCTCGTTCCACAGCGGTGACGTCCCCTCGCATCAGGAAGCGATCCGCGCGGCTATCGCCGCCGGCGCGGCCGGTATCGTCACCAGCACCCCGGATCCCGGCAGCTTGACCGAGGTCATCGCGGAAGCGCATGCGGCGGGCATCCCGGTCATCATCATCAACACCGAGGACAAGACCAGCGGCCGTGACGCATACGTCGGCGGCGACAACGTCGTCATTGGTCGGCGTTGGGCGCAGTATCTGGTCGACAACGGCTACGTCTCCGAAGGCTCGTTCGTCTGGATGCCGGTGGAGGTTCCGGGCGCGACCTATCAGGTGTTGGAGACCGAAGGCATCGCCAGCGTGTTCGATCCGCTCGGCATCACCTACGAAATCACCGAGGCGACGCTCGATCAGGCGGAGATCATCACCCGCATGTCCGACTACCTGACCGCCAACCGTGACCGCATCGACGCGATCATCGGCCTCGGCGACTTGGTGACCGGCAGCATTGCGCGCGTGTTCGATCAGGTCGGCGTAGCGGCTGGTGATATCCCGGTCGTCGGCTGGGGCAACTCGCCCGAGACCGCGCAAGAAGTCCTCGATGGCTACGTCAACGCCGCCATGTGGCAGGATCCGCAGGCCACCAGCTATATGGGCCTGTCGATGGCGATGATGGCCGCCGTGGGCATCCCGCCCGGCTTCGACATCATCGTCGGCACGCTCTACGGGGCGGACACCGCGCAGGTCTACCTCGACATCATGACCGGCAACTAGCGTTTGAATACGGTCGCGCTGCCGGCTGTTTCACGCGAGAAGATGCAACGCAGGGGTGGCCGAGTTCGGCCACCCCGTGCGGTATGATCTGGCGCAGCGCCGTTTACAAGGGTTTATTACATGCACTCCTCATCTCCGTTCCGAAGATTCTTTACCGGGCCGGCGGCCTCACCGGTCGGCCAATTCATGCAGACGTTCATCAGCCGGCCCGAGTTTGGCCCGTTCGTGCTGCTGATCCTCGAGATCATCGTGTTCACCTTGCGCTCCGGCGCGTTTCTTTCGTCCACGAACATCAGCAACCTGCTGGCGTTCACGCCGGAACTGGGCATGATCGCGCTCGGCATGACGATGCTGATGACCTCCGGCGAGTTCGATCTGTCGGTCGGCTCGGTGTTCGGCTTCGCGCCGGTCGTCATGTGGACGATCCTCAACACCGGAACCGCGTCACTGGAGGTCGGCTTCTTCGTCGCCATCGCTATCGCCGTCGTGATCGGCTATGTCAACGGCATCTTCGTCACGCGGTTAAAGATCCCGTCGTTCCTCGTCACGCTCGGCATGCTGCTGGTCGTGCGCGGCACGGCGCTGTACATCACCGATGGCTTCCCACAGCGCACATGGAGCGCGGAAGGCTCGTGGATCGCGAACCTGATCGTCGGCGAGTTCACCATCGGCAGCATCAAGATCTACGCCTCGGTGATCTGGTTTATCGCCTTCGTGATCGTCCTCGCTTATATGCTGACCCAGACTAAGTTCGGCAACTGGATTCTGGCGTCAGGCGGCAACGCGCAGTCGGCGCAGGCGCGCGGTGTCAAGGTCGGGCGCACCAAGATCATCCTGTTCATCATGACCGCTGTCATGTCCGCCTTTGCCGGCATCGTCAGCTCGATCCGCGTCTCGGCGGCTAACCCCAACAGCGGCACCGGTTACGAGCTTGAGGTGATCGCCATGGTCGTCATCGGCGGCACGGCGCTCACGGGCGGGCGCGGCACGATCATCGGCACCGTCCTCGGCGTGCTGATCCTGCGCTTCATGCGCAACGGCATCGTGCTGATCGGCGTGCCGGGGTTGGCCTACAACATCTTCATCGGCGCGATCATCCTCGGCATGATGGCGCTGCATTCGTGGCTGGAACGCCGTCACAACGCGGGGGTCTAAGATGAACGAAGAACTCGTACGCATGGAACATATCTCCAAGTTCTTCGGCCGCGTGCAGGCGCTGAACGACGTGACCTTCACCGTGCGTAAAAACGAAATCGTCGGCCTGCTGGGCGACAACGGCGCTGGTAAGTCGACCCTCATCAAAATCCTGTCCGGCGCGCTGATCGCCGACAGCGGCACGATCTACATGCACGGTAGGCCGGTTTCCGTGCGCAGCACGACCGACGCGATCAAGCTCGGCATCGAGACGATCTATCAGGACTCGGCGCTCGTCACCCAGCTGTCAATCGCGCGCAACCTATTCCTCGGCCGCGAGCCGACCAAAGGCCCGCGCCTGCTCAACCGCATGGATCAACAGGCAATGAACGAAGTAGCGGCGGGTCTGCTCAAGAAGGCCGGCATCCAGAAGGATATCCCGCCCACCACGCCGATCAGCTCACTGTCCGGTGGTGAACGGCAGGCGGTCGCCATCGCCCGCGCCATGCATTTCGACAGCGAACTGATCATCCTCGATGAGCCGACCAACAACCTCGGCGTCGAGGAGACCCAGAGCGTGCTCCGATTCGTCCGCAACGCCCGCGACTCCGGTCATTCGTGCATTTTCATCGCGCACAACATCCACCATGTGTTTCAGGTGGTCGACCGGATCGTCGTGATGCGGCGCGGCAAGAAGATCGCCGACGACATCGACCCGCGCCAGACGACCATCGAGGCCGTCGAGCAGGTCATCATGGGGCATTTGGACAGCATTCCGGACGCGCCGCCGGCGCAGTAACAACGTCCCTGAACAGATTCGCGCGCTGTTCTCATGTCCGTTCGGCCGCGCGGACTGAGACAGCCGCTTCGCGCTGCGTTATAGTCTTGCCCGATATCCCGCACCCTGAGAGGCAAGCTGCCAGCGTGGAGACGACCTTCGGTTTTTACGACCTGATCGAGACGTTCACCAAACCCGGATGCGCCGTCTGCAATCTGCTGCAAGCCGAGACGACCCGCCTGCTCGACTCGATCCTCTACGAATACGCCACCGACACCAGCACACAGGCCGCCTTCCGTGACAGCCGCGGCCTGTGCAGCGAACACGGCCACCAGCTCACACAGATGGGCAACGCGCTCGGAATCGCCGTGCTGTACGAGCACCCGCTCAACGACGTGCTGCGGATCCTGCAAGGCACAGCGCCGGGCGGTGGCTCGCAGGCGCGGCTGATGACCCGTCTGTTCCCGCAGAACCCGAACGGCGCTATCATCGACGCGCTCACGCCCACCAAACCGTGCATCGCCTGTGCCTCACAAGCGGAGACCGAAGCGCGCTTCGTTAAAATCCTGAGCGACTTCGCCGACGACGAGCGTATGACCGGCGTGTTTCGCGCGTCGGACGGGTTGTGCCTGCCGCACTTCATCCAAGTGCTCCAAAACACAGCCGACCCCAGTCGGTCGCGCCTGCTGATCGCGATCCAGACCGATATCTGGACACGCCTGCGCGACGAACTGCGCGAGTTTATGCGCAAGAACGATTATCAGCACGCCAGTGAGGCGATCACCGAGGCGGAAGGCGTCAGCTGGCGAAGGGTGGTGGCGCGCATGGCGGGCGAGCGCGGCATCCTCAGCTCACGCCGTACGATCTCGTGAACGGGGGGTCGAGCGCCCGAAGCAGATCATCGTATCGCCGTTTAAGGAGAGGACGTTATGACGACATCCACACAAGCCGAGCGCGGAGTCATCGCCATCACCGGCGCGTCGGGTGCGGTGGGCGGACGGGTCGCCCGCCGGCTCGCCAAACAAGGGTATCCCCTGCGGCTGGTCGTGCGGGACGAATCGCGCGCGCCACACCTGCCCGATGCGGCGGTCGCCGTCGCGTCTGACTACACCGATCACCCCGCTATGGTCGCGGCGCTGGCCGGCGTCTCGACGATGCTGCTCGTCTCTGCCCACGAAGGCGGCGATCGCGTGCAGGTACATAAGTCGGCGGTCGCCGCGGCGGTCGAAGCCGGGGTGAAGCGCATCGCGTATCTGTCGTTTCTCAACGCCGCGCCGGACGCGACATTCATCCTCGCCCGCGATCACTTCTACACCGAACAAGCCATCCGCGCGACCGGCCTCGACTTCGTGTTTCTGCGCTCCAGCCTGTATGCCGACGGGACGCCGGGATTCTTCGGCAAGGACGGAGTCGTGCGCGGGCCGGCGGGCGATGGGCGTATCTCGCTCGTCTCGCGCGACGACATCGCCGATGTCGCGGCGGCCGTCCTCACCGATGCGTCGTACACCGGCCAGATCATCAACAATACCGGCCCTGAGGCGCTGTCCTTCACGGAGATCGCGGCGATCCTGAGCGACGTCAGCGCGCGCCCGTGCCGTTATCACGAGGAGACAATGGACGAAGCGCGGCAGTCGCGGGCGATCTACGGCGCTCCGCCAGAGATCGTGGAGAGCTGGATCAGCACCTACACAGCAGCCAAAGCCGGGGAACTCAGCCTCATCAGCGACGACGTGCGCCGTATCACCGGTCACGCGCCGCTCAGCTTCCGCGATGTCCTCACACGGTATCCCGAAAGCTACGCACACCTCTTGGAGGGCAGCGATCCGCGCTGAAGAAACGGCCACAGCGCATCGAACGATTGAACCGCAAGGGACGCAGTAGGGCGCGATGCGCTGCGCCCTACAAAAAATAGCGCCAGAACGAAGTTGAAAGTGATGAGTGATGAGAAAACACCGCGCCGTATAGCTCGACTCATGCTGCAAGATGGGAGACCGAATCTCTCGGCTTACGAACACCGGCTTAGTGACTGATCTCTGACACCTGCCCCCTGACACCTGACCTGTGCCCCCTGTCCCCCTCAAATCCCGCTGAAGGCGTTGACGCCGCCGTCCACGATCAGCACCGTGCCGGTCACGAATCGGCTGGCCGGCCCCGCCAGATACAACAGCGCGCCGAGCAGATCGTCCGGCTCTCCGAAACGGCCCGCCGGCGTATGCGCGATGATCGTACCGCCGCGCGCCGTGAGCGAGCCGTCCTTGTTGAGCAGCAGCCGCCGGTTCTGCTCGCCGATGAAGAAGCCGGGCGCGATGGCGTTGACGCGAAGCCCTGCGCCGACCTTCTGCGCTAGTTCGACCGCCAGCCACCGGGTGAAGTTCTCGACGGCGGCCTTGGCCGCGCTATACGCCACAACGCGGGTCAGCGCGCGGTGCGCCGCCATCGACGAGATATTGACGATGCTGCCGCTGCCATGGGCAGCCATCTCCGCACCGAACACCTGCGAGGGCAGCAGCGTGCCGGTCAGGTTGAGGTCAAGCGCGCTGCGGAAGGCGTCCGCCGGCACGTCGAAGAACGAGTCCGCCGGGTCAACCGTCGCCTCAGGGACGTTGCCGCCCGCTGCGTTGACGAGGATGTCGAGGCGGCCCCATGCCCGAATAACGGCATCGCGCGCCGATTCCAGCGAAGCGCGGTCGAGCACGTCGGCTGGTGCTGCGAGAGCCGTGCCGCCTGCCGCTTCGATCTGCGTCACGACGGCGTTGGCAGCGGCGCGGCGGCGGCCCAAGACCGCGACCTTCGCTCCAGCCCGCGCCAATCCACGCGCCATCGCTCCACCCAGCACGCCGGTTCCGCCAGTGACGACCGCCACCTGCCCGGTCAGGTCGAACAGCGAGTTGAGAAATGAGTCAGTCATCACCAGAACAGCCTTCTGTCTGCGGGGTATTGGATCACGGCGTTAGCCTAACGTCTCCGGCGTGGCCTCGCTACCCGATTCGGCGGTGTCGACCGGCAGCCCTTCGAGCCGCATGATCGTAAGCGCGTTGGTGGTCGGGCTGGGGCCGGGGCGCAGCACATAGTCGAACGCCATGCGCCCGTCGGTGATCGTCTCGCGGAAGTGCAGATTGCGAACGTGCGGCACAGAGTCCGCCAGCGCGGTCAGTTCGAGGTCGTGCGTGGCGACGATGCCGAGCGCCTTTCGTTCGGCCAGCGCGCGGATGTACGACCGCCCG
This sequence comes from Chloroflexi bacterium OLB13, assembly GCA_001567485.1. GTDB lineage: Bacteria > Chloroflexota > Anaerolineae > Aggregatilineales > Phototrophicaceae > Flexicrinis. The sequence goes on along the minus strand of JZRA01000098.1, from coordinate 13,789 downwards.
CCGATCAGCCGTTCGCGGTTGTTGGTGCCGCGGAAAATCTCGTCGATCAGGTAGAACAGCGTCAGGCCGTCAGGCGCATCCAGCGCGTCGAGCAGGGCGCGCAGGCGGCGCACCTCGGCATAGAAGTAGCTCAAGCCCTCGACCACCGAGTCGCTGACGCGAATGCACGTGAACAGCCGGAAATGGCCGAGGCGCATCGCATCGGCGTCGGCCACGCTGCCGCTATACGCCAGCACGATGTTGAGGCCGACCGCGCGCAGCAGCGAACTCTTGCCGGACATATTCGAGCCGGTCAGCAGCGTGACGGCCGAGTCTGCGTCGGCGTGAAACGGGTTACGCACCTTGCGCTCGGCGGGGATCAGCGGGTGGCCGAACGCGTCGGCGTGCAGCTCCGGCGTATCGATCAACGTCGGGAAGCTGTAAGCGGGGTGCAGGTCGGCGAAGGTCGCCAGCGCCGACAGCGCCTCGATCTCATGCCATGCGTCGAGCCAACGCGGGAGCGCCGCCGCCAGCGCGTGCTTGCTGCGCGTCAGCAGCGACGCCGTGATGAGATCCCACGGCGTGAGCAGGTTGAGCGCCGTCCACGCGATGAAGTTGGCCCGCACGCTGGCCGCCCCGGCGATCATGCTGATCCGGCGCAGCAGTGCGGACGGGCGCGCGGCAGGGTCGCGAAACGGCGCCAGCAGCGCGTCGAGATGCGGACGGCCCGGCGTGCGGCGCCGTTCCAACACACGGAACGCCGCGGCCAGCCGGCCGACTTCGTACGAGACCATCAGCGCGTCCTCGCCGACCTCCGCCGCCGCGCGAATAAACACGGCGCTCAGCACGACGTACAGCGGCAGCGTAAACAGCAGCAGTCCCGCGTCCGCGCCGGACAGGTAAGCGATCCCCTGCACGACGTTGATCGCGGCCAGCAGCGCAAGCCCGGCCAGCGCGGCCAGCGGCACGGGCGGCGCGCTGTGTGGATCGTCGAGCCATGCTTGCAGTGTGCCTTCGCCACCAGCTGGCCGGCGCGCGCTCATCGTAAGCCGGTCGCGGAACGTTCCCAGCGGGCGCAGTTCGGCCACCAGCGCCTGCCGGCGGGCGATCATCGCGGCATTCGGCGTGCCGGCCAGCAGCCAATCGCGTAGGCGAGCGCTTCCGGCGGCGGATGTCGTCGTGTCGATCAGGCGCAGCAGGCCATGCGGCCCGATGATGTCGAGGTCGCTGGCATACGGATGCTCAGGCTCGGCGGCCGTATGACGGGCCGGCGGCAGCCCATCCCATGCCAGCAGCATACGCGCCAGATGCGCCTGCTTGATCGCGTCCAGTTCGCGCGTCTGCACGGCGGCATCACACACGCGGCGATGCGTAACGACCGCCGCCGCGAACGCTCCGATCCACAGCACAGCGGCCGGCAGCGCCAATCCGGCCGGCACAGCGAAGAAGGTCAGCACGCCGCCGGCCAGGAACGTGCCGAGCCGTACAAGGCTGAGCTGATCTTCGCGCCGGTTGAGCCTCTCGGCCCGCCGGTCGAGCCGGTCGAGATGTCGCTGCAGGGCGCTCATCAGCCGCGCGCGCGGGGTATCGGTCATACGCTGCCTTTCTCTGCTGGCGCTTTCGACGCGCCTTCTCCCTGTCTCACTGCTCAAGGCCGGGGGTGAGGTCTGAGCGCCGGGGGATCGAGATGCGCCCACCCCAAATTCTCGGCTATTCACCGGAAACCGTCCAGTGCGGTGCTGACAGCAGGCCAAGACCGGGCACTCACACGTTCGCACGACTCCAAGTAGGTTATCGAAAGTCAGCAGGCTCAATCTTCTGCTTCAGAGGATTCCACGAGCGATGAAGGTTGGTAGTCACTCATCACTCATCACTTACAACTTCTTACATTAACCTTCCCGCACAACACAGCTTGCACGGCTGGAGAGAGCGGGGATCGCCGTCCTTTTTTGCTCATGGGAACGGGACGACCAGATAAGGGGTTAGAAATGCACCCGTTAGGGCGTAGTCGTTTGACATAGTTTCGCGGTATAGTGTATGTGCGATGGAAAGGACGGCCGCTATGGAGCGCAAATTCGAGATTAAATCCGCGACACGCGGCGCAGCCTTCACGGTTCGGGTCATGACGCGTTCCGAGTACACGGGCATGGCCGGCCTGTTGGAGGACGACAGCACGCTGCGCGTCAAGCTCATCGCCGAGGAAGCGGGCAGCGCGGCCGCCAATGAAGAGCTGATCCAATTCTTTGCTGAACTGCTCGAGGTCGACCCCAAGCGGATCGAGATCGTGGTCGGGCACGGTGGCCGCGACAAACTGCTGTCCGTCATGGATCTCAACAAGTCCGACCTCCTCGCCAAACTGGGGCTGTAACGACTCATGCGCCGTTTCGTCCGCGCGGCGGCGCTGATTGGGGCGGCGCTCGCCGGATTGGCGGCCTGCACCGGCGGGCCTGCTGAACCGTCCGCCACCCCTCCACCCACTCAAGCCCTCAACCCTGCGCCGCCGACCGTTACGCCGGCGATCATCGAGCCGACGCCGACGGTCACCCTGCCACCGTCCGCCTTCGATCTGGCGCTCACGCTGACCGCGGACGCCCCGACACCCGATCCGACCGATGTCACGCGGGAAGCGCGCGCCGCGCAAGCGCTCGAGGCCGTCGCGGCAGAAAGCGGCCAGCCCGCCGACCAATTGGACGTCATCGCCGCGACCGGCGTGCGCGCAGGCCGCGTGATCGACGGATGCGGGCGCGCCGTCTCAGGCCAATCGCTGGTCAGCGTGCTCGATGGTGAGGACGTGATCGAGGTGCTGGTCGGGCCAGAGGGCGCGCAGGTGTGCGGCACGGTCAACCTGTATGACGACCGCCCCGACCTGTTCATCCAGCGCGACCCGATTGCCGAAGGGTTAGTGCTCATCGCTCGCACCCGTGCTGCCCGCGCGGCCGAGGTCGAGGAGGCGGATGTCGTGCTGGTCAGCGCCCGTCCCGTCAACTGGCCCGACGCCACGCTGGGATGCACGGCCGACGGCGCTCCTGCGCCCACGCCAGAGACCGCCTTCGCAGGCGTCGCCGGCTACCGCATCGTGGTCGAGGCCGATGGCGACCCGTATATCTATCACACCGACTTCGACCGTATCATCCCGTGCGTGGAACCCTGATCGCGCGGATGATCCGATCCAAGCCCGCCAAATCTTGCACGACATCCACCCGTGCATCAGGTAGGGCGACGCGCGCCAGCTCGGACGCCGCGCCCCTTGATCGGCGCCGATCTCCAGCAGAGCGAGCGCATCCTGCGCCAGCACACGCGGGGCCTGCGTCAACAGCCTGCGCACGATGTCCAGCCCGTCCGGCCCGCCATCCAACGCCAGCGCCGGCTCATAGCGGCTGACGTCCAGTTCCAGCAGCACGCCGCTTTCGATATACGGTAGGTTCGCCAGCAGCACGTCGACCGTCAGCGCCGCGTCGATGATCGGCGCGAGCAGATCGCCATGATGGAACGTCAGGGCGACTCCGTTGAGCGCCGCGTTGCTGCGCGCCACGTCGAGCGCGCCGGCGCTGATGTCGACAGCATGCACGCTGGCCTGCGGGCAGTGCGCGGCGACCGTAATCGCAATCGCGCCGCTGCCGGCGCCGATGTCGACGATCACCGCGCCGGGGCGCTGCGCCTGCGGCGCGGCGATCGCCAGCTCGACCAGCGTTTCGGTCTCAGGGCGCGGGATCAGCACGTCAGGCGTCACGTTGAAAGTTCGGTCGTAGAACGCGCGCTGGCCGAGGATGTAGGCCATCGGCTCACCGGCGGCGCGGCGTTCGACCAGCGCGGCGAAGCGGGCCTCCTGCGCGGGGGTCAGTTCGCGTTCCGGATGCGCGATGACATGCGCGCGGCCCGCGTCGAGCACATGCGCCATCAGCAGCTGCGCGTCCAGTCCGGGCGAGTCACTGCTTGCGAGGAAACGGGCGCGGGCGGCGGCCAGCAGCGGGCCGAGAGCGGTCATTCCATCCCGGTGGACGGCACGGCGTCGAGCGACTCATAGCGCGGCAGCGCCGCCAACATGCGCGCTGTGAACACGTCCTCCGGCCCGGACAGCCCGTCGACCTCCGCGACCGGCGAGGTGGCGGCGTCGTTCGCGTAAGCCAGCACCATCAGCGGCTCGGCCACGTCCAGCCACTTGACCGTCTTCATCTCGTCAGCGCCGTCGCTGCGGTAGCCGTACACTTCGGTGCGGGGATACAAGTTGCTGCGCTTGACGAGGAAGTCGAGCGCGTCTTCGCCGGTGAACAGCTCGCCGCGTTCCAGCGCGATCAGGCCGGGGACAACCGAGAGGAAATGCTTTTCGAGGTAGCGCACGCCGTAGCGGATCACGACGCCGCGCGCCAGCACGTCGCGCTCTGGCGCAGGGTTGGCCGTCAAGATGATCCGGCCGTGGTGACGCACGACCGCGCCGGGAAAGACTTCCCCATACGGCGCACGCGCGGGGATGGCCGAACGGGACACGCGGGCTTAGTGATGGGCGGGCGCGGCGTGGCCGTGCTCGTCGTGCGAGTCACCGGCAGGCTCGTCGTGCGCGCCGTGGTCTCCATCAATCGGGATGTTGATGTTGTCAAAATTCTGGAACGGGCGCGTCACGGCGATCCACGCGCCAGCGCCGCTCGCCAGCATCAGCACACCGAGCGCGAACCAAAGCCCGACATCAGCGCCGGTAATCACACCTGTGCCGGCGGCCAGCAGCATAAGGGTCAGGCCCGCCCCAGCCAAGCCAGCCAGCCACCACGTCAGCGGCGTCATGCCGAACTCGTGGATCATACCGGGTACTTGTTCTTCGTCGTGGTGAGCCATGCCGACTCCCTTTGTATCGGTTAAACACGCGTAATGGGTTGATTCTGCCGTCTCGCGGCGGCGGAGTCAAGGCGATATGACCGCGCGCCGGCAATCCGCCGCGGATAGCCCTGAAACACTGCCGGTTCGGGCCGGTGTCGAAGCCCGTGAACGGCCGGGACTTCGCTTCTCCCATCCCGCAGTCTGCACCGGGCCGTTTGTTCAGCATTGACACACAATTGTCGGGGTTGTGTCAAATCCGTTACCTCAACCTGTTGACAGAATTCTAACTTTTGCATACATAATGAGTGCATGTGTTCAGTCCATCATTGGATGGCCTAGTGAAGGTTGCAACCATAACATCCCTCCAGTACGACGATCCCATGATGCGGATGCTCGTAGACAACCTGCCTGCGTGTGCGGTGGCGTTGTTCGACTCTAATCTGCGGATCGTGCGGGCGGGCGGCGAGCTGCTCGAACGGTGGGGATTCCACCACGACGAGGTGGAAGGGCGCCTGCTGCGCGAGATGTTCCCGCCGTCGAAGGCCGCGTGGCTGTCCGGGCTGGTGTCGAAGGTTATGGCCGGGGAAACCATCCGCGCCGAGTATCCACAAGAGCAGATGCACCTTCATGTCGTCGCCAAGCCCACCAACGACGGCGGCGTGATCCTAATGCGCGACATCCGCGACGTCGCCGACGCGCAGGCGCAGCGCTTCACGCAGGAGCTGCGCAGCACCGAAGCACGCAAAGACGGCGAGATCAACCTGCTCAAGAACCAAATGGCCGAGCGTATCCTGCACGAGTTCCGCAACCCGCTGGCGAGCGTGGCGTCCTCGGCCGAGCTGCTTCACCTGTATTTCGAAACGATGCCGGAAGATCGGCGGCGCGAACATATCGACCGCATCGCCCACGAAGTGCACCGGCTCTCCAGCGTGCTGGACGACATACTGGCGATTATGAAATAGACCGGCGAGCGCCGGTCTTTTCTTTCCCCGTGGTGGAGTTGTCCCTACGCCGACGGAATCCGGGCAGCACGCCGGCGAACTAAGCCGGTGTTCGTATCTTGCAGCGTTAGTCGAGCCATACGGCGCGGTGTTTTCTCATCACTCGTCACTCAACACTTTCGACTTCGCGCTTAGACCGTCTCCGGCATGACGATCGGTTTGAGCTGCGCCTCGATCGCCGCCCGCCGGCCTTCGAGGAACGGCGGCAGGGCTAGGCGTTCGCCCAGCGTGGCGAGGTCTTCGTCGGCGGTGAAGCCGGGGCCGTCGGTCGCGATCTCAAACAGGATGCCGTTCGAGATGCGGAAGTAGATCGACTTGAAGTAGTAGCGGTCGATGTACCCGCTGATCGGCAGGCCGACGCTGCTCACGCGGTTGTGCCAGTACTGCTGCTCGTCGAAATCCTTGACGCGGAAGGCGACGTGATGCGTGCCACCTGCGCCGGGGCGGGCGCGCTGAACGTCGCGCTCCTCCATCACCCACAGCTCACGGCCGGGGCCGCCCGCGCCGATGTCGTAGACGATGACTTCGCGGCCGTCGGGGTACGGATGCCGCGCCGATTCACGCATGTCGAGCACCTGCGTTAAGATCGGCTCGACATGCTCCAGCCGCGGCACGGAGATCATCGAGGCGTAGAAGCCGCGGATGGCGACGGACTCCGGGATTCCGGAGGATTCCCAATACGTGACAGGATCGCCCGCGCCGCCGTCTTCCATGAGCATCAGGCGCTGGCCCTCGCGATCCTCGAAACGGATCACACCCCGGCCGGCGAACTGTTCGATCCCGTGATGCTGAACGTCGTGTTCGTCAAGCCGGTTGACCCAGTAGGCCAGCGCTGCCGCGTCCGGCACGCGGAATGCCGTGAGCGTGATGCTGTCCGCGCCGCGTATCTCAGGCCGGGCGCTCGGCCAGTCGAAGAAGGTGATATCGGTGCCGGGACTGCCAACCTTGTCGGCGTAGAACAGGTGATAGGCGCTGACGTCGTCTTGATTGACCGACTTCTTGACGAGGCGTAGGCCGAGGATGCGCGTGTAGAACGCCGCGTTGATCCCGATCTGCGCCGAGACCGACGTCACGTGATGAATACCGCCGAGGTTCATGGGGGCCTCCGATTCGTATGCGCGGCGTTTTCAGCCGGCGCAGCTGTGTTTTTGTCGTGGCGCCAAATAGTTCTATATCAAACTATTCGACATTTGACAGTTTAATGCGATATAATCGGCTTGTCAACCACGCTCGCGTTAGAAGCGTATCAGAATTGCAGCGACAGAGGCCCCATGCCCACACACTACGCCGGCGCCGCCGATGACATCCGCGCCCTTAACGCCTACATCAAGCTCCAGCGTGCCGCCGAGAGCGTGCTTCAGCGCACCAGCGCGCACCTCGCCGCGCACAATCTCTCGCTCAGCCAGTTCGCCGTGCTGGAGGCGCTCTATCACCTCGGCACGCTCTCGCAGATCACCCTCGCCGCAAAGCTGCTCAAGAGCACCGGCAACATCTCGTCGGTTCTCAAGACATGCGAGAAGCACGGCCTCATCACGCGCGAGCGCGACCCGCACGACAACCGCGTCATGCAGGTTCGCATCACCGCGCATGGCCGCGCCCTGCTCGAGTCGATCCTGCCCGCGCACATCGCCGGCATCTGCGCCGCGATGTCCGTCCTCTCGCCGGCCGAGCAGGATACCCTCGGCGCGCTGTGCAAACGCCTCGGCCTCGGCGGCTGAGCGCGGCGGCGAGCCTACGGCCGTAACTCGCTGTGATCGGTGAGCGCGACGGCGATGAGCGCGGCGGTGCGGGCGTTGTTGACCAGCAGGCTCGGTATTGGCGGCGGCGAGATTGGCCGGCGGTCAGCTCAGCGACGCGGGCGAGGACGTAAGGCGTGACATCACGGGCCGTGGATTCCGGCGGCATCGGCGTCGGCGGTAGCTTGGCGGATGGCGGCCTCAGCATCGGCGTCGGGCATGGCATCGGCTTCAGGCACCGGCACGCCGATGAGCAGGCCGTGGCCGAGCGCCAGACGGAACGCGGCGGCGATAATCGCGGCGGCCTGCTGGGGCGTATCGACGCGGACGGTGACGGGCAGATTGCTGCTGCGCGAGTAGAAGGCAGGCAGCGTATCGGTGGTGTAACCGATCACGGGAACACCGTGTGTCTCGATGACCTCCACCGTGGCCGGCAGGTCGAGGATCGACTTGGCGCCGCTGCATACGACCGCCACCGGCGTGCGGCCCAGTTCGATCAGGTCGGCCGAGATGTCGAACGGATGGCCGCGGTGAACGCCGCCGATGCCGCCGGTGGCGAACACGCGAATCCCGGCGCGCGCCGCGACGATCATCGTGCCGGCGACGGTGGTCGCGCCGTCTTCGCGCAGACCGACGCTGATCGACAGATCACGCCGGCTGATTTTGCGAACTGAGCCAGCGGGCGCGCGGCCGAGCGTTTCGATCTCATCGCCGGTCAAGCCGACGGTGATCTGGCCCTTGAGGACAGCGATCGTCGCCGGCTCTGCCCCGCCCTCGCGGACGGCGGCTTCCATCGCCAGCGCGGTCTCAACGTTGTCTGGATAGGGCAGGCCGTGCGTAATGAGGGTCGATTCGAGCGCGACGACGGGCCGGCCCAGTTCAAGCGCGTCCACGACACGCGGTGCGATTGTCAAGTCTTGGCGCATACTGCCTCCTGTGATGGCGAGTGGATTATAATCGACGGCGGGATCGCGGCCAGCCCCGCGTAAGGTTCATCCTCAGCGGCGCGTCCGTGGCGAAAGAGACGCCAAAGAGCAAAGAGTTCACCTGATGCACATCGACATCGTTCACGACACCGTGTGTCCGTGGTGCCGGATCGGCAAACACAATCTGGATTCTGCCCTCGCGCAGTGGGCCGGCGAACCGGTCACACTGCGCTATATCCCGTACTTCCTCAACCCCGACCTGCCGCCGGAAGGCGTGCCCTATCGCGCGCTGATGGCCGGTAAGTACGCCGGTGTGAGCCTTGAGCAGTTGTTCGACGGGCCGCGGCAGGCCGGCGCGCGGATGGGCTTGACGTTCAACTTCGAGCTGATCGAGCGGGCAGCAAGCACCGTGCTCAGCCATCGGCTCATCGCGCTGACTCCCCCGGAACACCGCGAGGCGATCATCGACGCGGTGCATGTGGCCTACTTCGAGCGTGGACAGGATATCAGCCGATTGGACGTTCTGCTCGACCTTGCGGCGGCCATTGGACTCGACCGCGCCGAAATGCAGCGCCTGCTCGAAAGCGACGCCGCCGAGGCCGACGTGCTCAACGAGGCGCGGCAAATGAGTCAGGCCGGCATCACCGGCGTGCCGTTCTTCATCTTCAACGGCAAGTGGGCGCTCAGCGGGGCACAGCCGCCGCGCGTATTCGCTGAAGTGCTGGCGAAGGTCGCGGCCGAAAACACCACGCACGCATCGGCATCCGACGGCTGACCCCGCTAACCCCGCGCGCATTTCAGGAAATCCGCATACGATAGGTTTCACGGACGGGCGTCATATCGAAGGCGCGGGCGATGAAGCTGATCCTGAACGGCGAGGTGATGGCGGCGGATGCGGGGCCGGACGACATCAAGCGGGTGATCGACGGCTTACCGCCCAACGACGAGGCGATCCTCGAACTGCAGAAGGCCGAGGACGAGTTCATGCAGGCCGGCGGCGTGCCGGAGTCGGGCTTTGTCCTTGGCTACGTCAATCAGCCCAGCAAGATCGAGATGGTCAGCGGAAACAAGGCGGTCAAGCCGCGCACGGTCGCGCAGGTGTTCACCGCCTATGCCGCCGGGGATTTCAGATGGCGCGGCATGCTCGCATGGAAGCCAGCCAACGAGCGCGTGAGCAAAGAGATGCAGCGCGAGGCCATGCGCAAGTATGGGCCGTATGTGTTCCTGATGTTCCTTGCAGTGATGGCGTGGCTTCCTGCATTCCAACTGACCCGCATGATCTCTGAGGCGGTCGTGTTCAAGCCGCTGTGCCTGCGCGCGCACCCGGATTTCCTCGGCTATCGGCACGGCTCATATCCCGGCTTGACCCAAATCATCGCGTATGGGTCGTCCGGCCACGAACCGGAATGTCTGTTTGCGGAGCGTCCGCCGGTGCCGCTGTCCGCCGTGACCGACGGCGCGGCTGTATTGGACATCATCATGGTCATCGCAGAGCTTTTCGTGCCGCTGTTCGCGCTGGGCATTCTGTACGTGGTGATCGCCGTTGCAATCCACCGGTTCCGCAAACGCCGGCGCGAGGGCTTGCCCCAAGCGATCTGAGACATCGTGCGCCGCGTTTTGCGCCGCGCCAGACGGTGTGATGGCCTCTGCCGGTGGCCGGACGACGCGCGCCCCTCCCCGCAGAGGCTGAGGCGGGGTATGCTTGGCCGGCGCATTATACGGGAACCCTGCCATGCTCGCCGACCTGATTGAACAGATCACCCTGTTCGTCGAATCGATCATGCTGACCTTCGGCCTGCCCGGCATCGGCCTGATCGCTATGGCCGAGAATCTCTTTCCACCGGTGCCGTCAGAGTTCCTGTATCCGCTGGCGGGCAAGCTGGCGTTCGACGGCCTGATGCCGATGTGGGCGGTCGTGATCGTCGGGGTAACCGGCACATGCGCCGCGTCAAGCCTGTGGTACGTGCTGGGCGTGAAACTGGGCGAGGAACGCGTGCGCCAGTTTATCGAACGGCGCGCCACGATCACGGTCGGCCGCCTGCGCATCCCGATCTTCACCGTCGATCAGTACGACCGCGCGCTTGAGCTGTTCCGGCACAGGGGCGGGGCGATCGTGCTGATCGCGCGCATCCTGCCCTACGTGCACAGCGTCGTCAGCCTGCCTGCCGGCGTGATCCGCATGCCGTTCTGGCGCTTCATGCTCTACACGGCCATCGGCGCGACGGCGTGGATCCTCCCGCTGACCGTCCTCGGCTATGTGCTGGGAAGCCGCTGGCGCGAGGTGCTGACGCTGATGGATGCGTACCAGAACGCGATTATCGTCGCGGCGGCCGCGGGGTTGGCGGCGTGGCTGATCTGGCGTCGCGCCCGGCGTCGTGCAAAACTCCGTTGACTCAGTTTTTCGCCTATGCTACACTTGCCGTTCATAAAACCGCGGTGGAAAAAGAGGGACTGCCATTAGCAACCCGGAATATCGCATCAACCGCCAAATCCGTGCGCGGGAAGTGCGTCTGATCGATGAAGACAACGAAAACGTCGGAGTGGTCACGCTCTTTCGTGCACTCGAGTTGGCTGAAGCGGCTGACCTCGACTTGGTCGAGGTGGCGCCCAACGCCAGCCCACCCGTCTGTCGTATTATGGACTTCGGTAAGTTCCAATACGAAAAGCAGCGGCGCGAACGTAAGGCAAAGAAAGCCCAGAAGATCGTCGAAGTGAAGCAGGTGCGGCTCAACCCTGCCACCGACGACTATCATCTCGGCTTCAAGATGGACGATGCGAAGCGGTGGCTTTCGGAGGGCAACAAGGTGCGGTTCAGCATCCGCTTCCGCGGGCGCCAGAACCTGCACACCGACATCGGCCGGACACGGTTGGTTCGGATTGCCGAATCGATGAAAGAGCACAGCGTGATCGAACAACCGCCGACGCTCGAAGGCAATACGATGACCATGACTCTCGCGCCGCAAACACCGCAAGCTGAGAAGAAGACGCAATAACACGGGGAAGACCGACGTGGCTAAGAAGTATAAGCTCAAGACACACAAGGCGACCGCCAAGCGCTTCAAAGTGACCGGAACCGGCAAGCTGATGCGCACGAAGGGCGGCAAGAGCCACTTGCGCCGTAACTCGTCCAAGCGGACGAAGCGCCAGTGGGACAAGACGCTCGAGGTAACCAGCAGCGGTCAGGCGAAGCGAATCAAGCGCCTTGCGCCGTACCTCAAGCACTACAAGGCCAATCCGCCGGCCTAACCCGCCGGTTTGCGTTTGGGATCACCCGTCGCGAAGGCGGGCCGCACAGCCCGTTCCCACCGGCGGTCACAAGTTGAGACCCTAGGAGTATTCGATCATGTCCCGCACCAAGACCGGCTTCGTACGCCGCCGTCACCACAACAAGATCCGCAAGATGGTCAAAGGCCAGTTCGGCAGCCGCGGCACGCTGTGGAAGCGCTCGAACGAGGCCATGCTCAAGTCGCTGTTCTACAGCTACCGCGACCGTAAGCAGCGCGCCCGCCGCCTGCGCGAGTTGTGGATCATCCGCATCAACGCGGCCGCCCGTCTCAACGGGCTGAGCTACAGCAAACTGATCCACGGTCTGAAGTCGGCCGGTGTCGAGCTGGATCGCAAGGTATTGGCCGACATCGCCGTGCGTGATGCCGCCACCTTCACCAAGCTGTCTGCGCTGGCCCAGAGCAAGCTCTAGCCCATTCCCTTCCCTGAGACTCAAAACGCCGTGCTTGTCAGTTCCGACAGGCACGGCGTTTTCGTGTTGAAATCGGCCGACGCGCGAAAGCGTACGCCGTGGGATGAGGTCGGGCGCGGGCGGCCCGCTTTGTCCTTACCTCAGCTCTCAGCACTCGTCACCCAGCACTGCCTTAGGGCGCGAAGCCGAGGTGATCCAACAGCGCGTCCAATTGGCGCAGCGTCTCCTCGGCGGAACCGTCGTTGGTGAGCGTGTAGTCGGCAATCGCGATCGGCCCGCCTTTTTCGAGATTCTCGATCTCCGCCCAATCGCGCGATTCGGCCTCGGCCGCCGTCAGCGGGCGAATCGGGCGCTCGGCCAACCGCTGATAGCGCAGATCACGCCGGCACACCACCGCCACCACGGTCAGATCAGCCTTCAGCGCGTGACGCAGGTATTTGTACTCGCTCCAACTGTACAGCCCGTCGATGACGATACACTGACGGGTCGCCAGCGCGGTGTGCAAGGACTCAAGCGCCAGCTTCGCCATCGCGGCCATGCCGTGCGTTTCGCGCAGTGCCTCGCGCACGATCTTCTCATTTTCGGGATTTACGGCCATCCCGCGCTGGCGCACCTCGCCTTCGACGATGCCGCCAAATCGGAACTGCCAGAATCCGCGCTGTTCGAGGTAATGCGCACACGAGCTTTTGCCGGAACCGGGCATGCCAACCAGTGCCAGCGCGCGCGCCGTAGACGTATGGGTCATGGGGGATTGTCCAGATGCGAGAGAGCCAGTCGCATTATATAGACCGTGCGCACAGGTTGACAACGCCGGTCTGGGGCCGATTACGATGTCGCCCAGTAGTCGCACAGTTCGTCGAACCGTGCCTGCCAATACGCTTCGGGATCGTTGACGGTGTCGCCCTCGGCGGCGGAGATTACGAAGTAGCCCTGTCCGGGGATTCCCGAGTCCTTGCGCACAATCAGCGTAGCGAGGCTCGGCATGCCTTCGGCGGCGTCCTCACGGCTCATCTCGTCCAGCAGGCGGTGAAAAATCGGGGCGCGGTGATGCAGGCGTGCGGTGCTGATGAGCGCGGCGAGGTCGGAATAACAGATTGTCTTGCGCTGTTTGGCGAGGTAGATCAGGATGGCGCGCATCTCGTCCTTGACCGCGCTCCAATCGATCGGTTCGCTCACGGGCATCGGCCTACGACTCCGGCTTGGACGACTGCTCAGACATCATGTGCTCAACGAAGTCGCCCATCTCGCGCACGATCGCGTCGGCGGAAGCGTTGCAGCCCATGACGAAACAGCCGCTCCAGTTGTCCCAACCGATGGTGATCTCGGCGGCATCGCGCACGCACGAGACGTACAGCTCATCAAATCCGTGCACGGGCAAACGTGACCGGAACCCGAACTGCTCGACGGCGATACGCACCAGCGGCAGCACCATCATCCAGTCGGCATCGGCGATCTCATACGATTGGCGACCGCTGACGGTCGTTGAGAACTGTCCGACAAGCTCCACGGTAAACCCTTCTGCTGTCGGTGACACCGGCGCCTAGTATGCATCGCAGATGATGCGCTGACTAGCCCGACGAGGCGTCCGTGGCGTATTCTGTGTCCGCTTGTGCCCTGCACGCCGCTTGTGGAAGTGATGAG
>JZRA01000097.1 GCA_001567485.1 Chloroflexi bacterium OLB13 | reverse complement strand
GGGTGAGGGCTTCTCCGAGTGCTGAGTGCCAAGTGATGAGTCGTGAGTAAGGGCAAAAGCGGGCACAGAGTACACCGAGCAACCGCGAGCACACAGAGCGATTTTCAAACTCCCACGCACGTCCTTCTCCCCTCTCCCTGTGGGAGAGGGGCCGGGGGTGAGGGTTCAAGGGCCGGGGGTGAGGGTTATGTTGGAGCCGGGGGTAAGGGCTTCTCCAGTCCACTGTCCCCGTCCCTACAGCGGCTTGAGAACGTCGTGAGTCAGGTTTTCGAGAAACGCTTGCGCGAGACGCACCGCGTTGAGATAGTCACTGTGCGAGATGAGCGCGTGCGGACTGTGAATGTAGCGGCCGGGGAGCGAGATCACCGCGGACGGCACGCCGGTGTTGGCGCGGTGGATCGAGCCGGCATCGGTGCCGCCGCCCAACTGCGTCTTGAGCTGATACGGCACGCCGTACACATCGGCAAGCTGGCGCAGATAACGCAGCAAGCGTGGATCGGCGATCATGCTGCGATCCATGAACGAGAGCGTCGGCCCACGTCCCACGCGGCAGGTCGGGTTCAAGTCGGCGGGGTCGTCGCTGTCCGGATCGGCCAACGGGTTCGGAATGTCGCCGGCGGTCGTGCATTCCAGCGCCAGCCCGACATCCGGCTTGAGCCGGCGCGCCGCGACCATCGCCCCGCGCAGACCGATCTCCTCCTGGACGGTGAACGCCGCTAGTATGTCGCACGGATACGACGACTCGCGCAGCACGTCGATCAGCACCGAACAGCCCGCGCGGTCGTCGAGGCTCTTGCCGCAAATGGTCGAGTCGTTGAGGATGCGGTACCGGCTGTCGAAGGCGATCCGGTCGCCCTTCTTGACCTTGCCGTTGGCCTCCTCCTTGTTCGACGCGCCGATGTCGATGCGCATGTTGGCGATCTGAATGACAGTCGAGTCTTTGTTCTTGTGGATCGGCGTGCTGAGGACGACACCCTGAATGCCCGAGGGGCCGACCTTGACACGCATGCCCGGCACGATGCGCGCGTCGATGCCGCCGACCGGCACGAATTTGATCAGGCCGTCGCCATCGACGCCGGTCGCCATGAAGCCGACCTCGTCCATGTGCGCGTCGACCATCACCTTAGGGCGCTTGCTGCCCTCTGTGCCGCGCTTGATCGCGGTGATGCTGCCCAGCGCGTCGACATGCACCTCGTCCACGCAGCCGTCGATGGCTTCAAGCACGATCTTGCGCACGGCTTCCTCGCGGCCGCTGATGCCGATGGCTTCCGAGAGCTGCTGCAGATATTCCATCATGGGTGTGCGATCCGTGTTAGTCGTATGCCAGTTCGGTTAGGGTCGTGTCGTCGAGGCCGGCGATGAAGTGCGCCAGCAGGCGCGCGGTGCGCTGGATATCGCGCAGGTCGGCCGTCTCGTTGGGGGAGTGCATATTGCGCAGCGGCAGGCTGAGCAGGGCGGTCGGAATGCCCTCGTTGGCGACTTGAATCGACCACGCGTCGGTGCCGCTGTGGCCCGGCAGCGGGTCGTCTTGCAGCTTGATCTCCAGCTTGGCGGCGGTGGCGCGCAGGCGGTCGACCAGCTTGTCGTGGAAGTTCGGGCCGATGCCGATCTGCGGCCCGCCGTTCAGTTCCGCATCGGTGTCGACGTTGGGCTGCTTGGCGAATCCGACATCGAGCGCGATCGCCAAATCCGGCTGAACGTGTGCCGCAGAGGTCGCCGCGCCGTACAGCCCGTTTTCTTCCTGCACGGTGGCTGCGGCGTACACGTCCCACGAATGCCGCATCATGCGCAGCTCGTGCAGCGTCGCGGTCATGATCGCCACGCAGGCGCGGTCGTCCATCGCTTTGCCGGCGACACGGTTGTTGAGCAGGTCGACCAGCGGCGCGCTGACCGTCACCAGGTCTCCCACGCGCACCCGTTTTTCAAGCTCTTGCGGCGGCAGGCCGACATCTACCAGCAGCTCGTTCCACGCCGGATAACGCTTGCGATCTTCCTCGCTGAGCAGATGCGGCGGCACTGACGCGACAAAGCCGGTCAGCGGCTCGCGCCCATGCACGATCACCTCTTGGGTGGGCATCAGGCGGTGATCGACGCCGCTGATCCGCCGGATGGTCAGGAAGCCATCGACAATGCCGGAGACCAGCATGCCGATTTCGTCCATGTGGGCGGCCAGCAGAATCCGGCGCGGTGGGTCAAGCGGCTGTGTCGCGCGCTTGATCCCGATGAAGCTGCCGAGGCGGTCGGTCTCGGTCGAGTCGACCAGATCGGCCCACGCCTCGCGCAGCACGTCACGAATCGGCCCTTCGTGTCCGCTGGGGCCGTGCGCTTCCACCAGCGAACGCAGATGAGTTTTCAGATCGAACACAGGATCTCCAGTAGGGTTATGGCGATGGCGTATCAGTTGGCGGCATGAGCACACCGGGCGGCCCGTCGGTGCCTGTGGGCGAGATCACCGGCGGCGTATTGGTGACGAACGGCGGCGGCGGATCAACGTCGTCGGGCGCGCTGGGCGTATCCGACGGTGGCGGCAGCGGGGTATCGGGCAAGATGGTCGGCGGCCCATCGGTCGGCGGGAACGTCAGCGTCGGCGCGAGTGTGCTGCTCGGAATGACAACCGGCGTCAGCGACAGGACGCGCGTCGGCGGGTTGACGACCGGCGGGAAGATCTGAATCGGGGTGGGCTGAAGGGTGGGCAGGGGTGGCAGGTTCGAGCTGATGATCGGAAGTGTCGGAAACTGCGTCGGGCGCAGGGTGGCGCTGGCCCCCAGCAGGGTCGTCGTCGCCGTCGGCAGTTCGCTGTTATTGGTGCGCTGCGGCGCTGTTCCCCACAAGAAGAAGCCGAGGCAGTAGAACGGCACCGTCGTGAAGATGATACCCACGAGGATCACACGCAAAAGCTGACGGCGGCGTTCCGTTATCGCTGCTTGGTCAAGCATAAACGTCTCACAGCGTATACTTAGCAATCCCTAGTGTAGCATAGGCCCGCGCCGCCTGCGATGTATGCTATACTTCGGTCTCAACGAGGGCTGAAGAACAGGACGGGGCGATGCGCGCTGCGCGGATGATGTGGGCGGTTCTCATGCTCGTGTTGGCAGCCGCGGTCAGCGGATCGCCGGCGCTGGCGATCACGACGCCGACCCCGCCGCCTCGCCGACCTCTCTGCCGTCAACGGCGACCCCAAGCCCACGCCCGCCCACCGCGACCAACACCACCGTTCCGCCCACGGCGACGCCAACCCGCGTGCCGCCAACCGCGACCGAGACCGACGCGCCGGCCACCGCCACGCATACGCGTGTCCCGCCAAGTCATACGCCGGCCCCGACCCTCACCGCGACGATCGACGCGAGCGACACACCGCCAAGCGTCAGCCCGACCGCGACCACGGCCGTCGAATCATCGCCTACGCTCGATGAAACCACCGTGCCGACGGAAGCCGCGACGGTCGAAGCGACGGCCACGATCACCACGACGCAACCCGCGCCGCGCCCAGCGCCACTCCGCGCCCAGCCTCCATTGACGAGACCGAATCGTCGGGCGGCGGCGGCGGTCAAGTCCTGCTCGTCGCGGTGCTGATCGCGATTGGGCTGGTGGTCATCGGGGTGGCGCAGGCCACTCGCCGATAGTCGCATCACATTACCTCCACCCCTATTGATGTGTTACTGAACGGCTCTGGCGCGGTACACTATACGGCAGTGACTGTCTGAGCGGTGTGCGGAGGCGTCGCCTTCACACCTGCGCCAAGCGGCACGAAACGGGGCCGCGCCTTGAATGCACTTTCCAAATGGGAACTTGGCACGTGCTGGAGGACGAGCGATGAACATCGGCATTCTTGGATCTGGACGGGTAGGATCGGCCCTCGGCCGGCAGTGGGCACGCCTCGGCCATGCTGTGATGTTTGGAAGCCGCACGCCGGATCGCCTGCGCGACATGGTCAAATCCGCCGGGCCGAACGCGCGTGCCGGCACGTCTGAGGAAGTCGTGGCGTTCGCGGACGTCATCCTGCTCTCGGTGCCGTGGACGGCCACCCGCGAGACCGTCACGTCGGTGATGGATTGGCGGGGCAAAGTGCTGATCGACGCCGTCAACCGCCTGCGCGACCTTCCGCCGGTCGACAGCATCGGCGCCTCCAGCGAGGATGTCGCCCATTGGGCGCGCGGCGCGCGGGTCGTCAAGGCGTTCAATACGATCGGTTCGGAGGTCATGGATCAGCCGGTTTTCGACGGGGATCGGGCGGCGCTGCTGCTGTGCGGGGATGACCCGGACGCCAAGGCGGTTGTGGCCGGGTTGGCGAGCGAAATCGGCTTCGAGCCGGTTGACGCCGGCGGTATCAAGATGTCCGAGATCGTCGATCACATGACGCGCTTGTGGATCGGGCTGGCGACCAACACCCCGCTCGGCCGCAATTTCGCCTTCAAACTGCTCTCACGGGACTAGACCCCACGGCGCTCCGCCTGCGTGCCTCCGTAAAGGGGTGTCACTGCCGGCTCTGCCATTCCTCGATGGCGCTGCGGATAAAGGCCTGCACGTCCGGGTCGTCAACGTCGCTCACGGCGTCGAAGAAGCGCCCGTCCGCTTCAATGCGCACGCCCCCGCCGGGCGCAGGCCGCACGTGAATGCCACGGCGCTGAAACTCCGGCGCGAACTGCAATTTGTACTGAAGATACGATTCGATCGATCCGGCGATGTTGAGTTCAGGGATCGCCGGTGACTCGACCTTATGGGGCCGGAACGCGCCGCGCGACTTGATCTCGTCGCGCAGTTCGTTGAAACGCGGCAGATCGCCGGGGAGCGATCCGTCGCCGGTGGGCGAGGGCGGCGGCGGGGCGGCGGCGGGCATCGTTCGGGTCGTAGTCGCAGGCTGTGCCGGAAGCGGGCCGGTCGCGTTGGGGTTGAGCGACACGCCCAGCTCATGCAGCAGCGTCTTGAACGTCTCGCGCGCTTTGGCGGCCCCGGCGAATGACTTGTATGCCACATCCCCGATCTGCACCATCAGCTTGCCGTCGCGCGGGTCGCGCAGGACGACCATCTGCTCCTCGGCGTGGGTGGTCGAACCATCACTTAAGCGCACGTCGGCGCTGCCGAGCCTGCGCGGCGCACCGATGGCGGCTACCGGCGGCAGATCGTGCGTCGACGTGGCTTTGGGGGCCGCGGCAGGTTCGGGCGCGGCGTGTGAATCCATCAACAAATCGAGATCGGGCAGGTCGGGCGGGGCCGTGTAGGGAGATGGGGCATCCGGTGTGAGCCGCGCCAGCGCCGATGAGGTCAAGGCGTTTGCTTCGGCCGCCCTGCGCCGGCGGCTGGGCCGGATCACGGCGAAGAAGATCATCAGCGCCACCCACAGCAGGCCAGCGATGCAGGTCACCGCGATCAGGCCGCGCGGGAGCTGTTGTACTAGTCCACCAAGCTCGTCACCCAACATGGACGTCGTCCTTTGTCGTTATACGACTAGTCTACTGTACGACCGGAAAAAGAAAACGAAAGGTGAAAAGGTCTTATCAATCCGCGCGGCGCTGCCCCCGCGCATTCCGCGCGCCGTTCAGGAAATCGGCCGAAACGTTGCGTTAACACCCTATCGTGAGACTCAAAGGCAGCATCAGATGAACCTACGTCGACTTTTTCAGTGGGCGGATAAGGTGAGCACAGCGTGGGACGGGCCACGCGATATGTTCGAGAGGATGTCCTTTCCTCAGCCCCGTGTGGGGGTGGAGATCGGGGTATGCGGGGACTGTGCCGCATAGATTCGCAGCAGGTCGAAGTCGACCTCGACGCGCTGATCGGGCCGGGTGGTCACAGCGACCAAGCCGCTGTAGCCCCGACTGTAGAGCGTATCGCGGGCCTCGGCCACGAACTCGCCGTTGACGTACAGGGCGAGGTAATCCCCGTCACACACCGCGCGGATGCGGTTGCGCGCCGCCCCCGGCATCACCGAATCGGCTCGCGTCCACGCCGCCAGCGCCTCGACGCCCCGGCTTCCCCCGCGCCGGATCGTCCCGCTGCCGTCGCCACCGATCAGGAAGTAGTAGCCGGTCGAGGCCGACGCCGCGCGGCACATGATTCCAAAGCCGTTGCTGTCGTCCTCGCTGAGCAGGCGCGCGTCGACGTCGATCACGACATCGGTCTGTGTCTGATAGTCGAGCGTGGCGGCGTAAATGCGTGAATCGGCCTCGATGTGCATCATGCCGCCGCGAACGTCCAGCACGATGTCGGGCAGCGTCATCTGATCCCAGCGGCCCGCGCTGTCGAAATCATCGGCCGCGAGCAGCTCTCCGACGAACACCTCGCGCGTGGGCTTGCCGTTGCATCCGGCAAACAGGGTGAGCATGACGAGGGCGAATGCGATCCGCCCGATACGGCGTACCGCGCGCATAAGCTCAACGCAGGACAAGCAGCGCATCGGCAAGAGCGCGCTGAACCGCCCGCGAGTTGAATCGCTGCCAGACGGGCAAGAACGTGCGCGCAAGCATATCGGCTTCGGCGCGCAGCGCGACCACGGCGTCTGCAATCGTGCCGTCCGCGGGATTTTCAGTAGAGTACGCGGCGAGGTAGCCGGCAAACACGACCGCGTCGTTCATCCGGCCGAGGTGATCCTGCACCGCCTTCAACTCGGTGATGAACGCGTCGGCGGTGCTGCCCAGCACGTCTTTGAAGTACGCCGTGATATAACGCAGCTGCTTAAACGCGATACGCAGTCCGTGCAGCGTCTCAAAGCCGGGGATCGTGTCGGCATCGAGCAGTGGATCAAACGCGCGGACGTACGACAGCGCCTGATGGATCAGCACCGGCACGACATGCCGCACTTCGACCGGCAGCGGCGCGCTCTCCGCGAGCGGGTCTTTGGTTTTGAGCGCGAACGCCGTCAGTTGATCGGCAAGGTCGTGAAATGTCTCGCTGTCGAGCGCGTCGCACAGGTCGCGGTGAGCGCGCTCACGGGCAAGGTTCGCTACGATAATAGGATGCTGAAGGCCGATCGGGTCACGCGTGTGCAGTTCGTGGAGCAGCACGTCGAGGTCGCGCACATCGCCCAACAGCCGGGCCAACCAGCGCAGCGACTTGAGCAGATGTCTCACCTGTTTCCCGTGGTAATACGGTTTAAGCAGACGCAGCACAGAGCGCATCCGGCGCGTGACGACTCGCATGTCGTGGATGAACTCGATGTCGTCACTGAGGCGCACACCGTCCTCCAGCGCCAGCAGGCGGATCGCGTCAGCCCGCACGAGTTTGCGCCCGGCCTGCGTGATCGTGTCGGTCGGGTGGATGGGGGTCAGCGAGGCAGACAGGGCCGCCAGCGCATCAGCGATCCAGTCGTCACTCATAGCGCCTCGAATGTTAAGGATAGTTTGTGCAAAGTTTAAGAGTAGTTAACATAACACATTTTCGCGTCTTTCGCAACGTACGCCGGTCGCTGACGAAATTTTCGCCAAACAAGGGTAAACTTTGATCGTATCGATATTCAAGCGAGATTATGGTGCGACGCATGGCAGATCGCATTTCGGGCCTCTACTATCTCACTTATATCGACAATCTGCCGTCGATACTGGAGCAGGGGATACTCTCGCACAATCAGGTTGACGCGCGCGGCGTCGCCTATCGCCCTATCTTCGACCGTGGAATTGTCCAACGCAGGGCGCAGCTCAAGACGCCCGATAACCGGCCGCTGTGGGATTACGCCAATCTCTACTTCCAGCCGCGTAACCCGATGCTGTTCAGGGTCAAGGAGGAAGTCGGCGTAGAGAACGTGGTGGTCGTCAAGGTGAAGGCCAGTGTGCTTAATCAGCGCGGCGTGTGGTTAACCGACGGCAAGACGAGACGGCGACGTGGTTCCTGCTATTCGCTACCAAGGCGCATTGGAAGGAAGCATCGAAGCTTGAATACATCGTCGATGGAATGCGCTGGGTGCTGGACAACTATGAATCGCAGCAGATTCGCTCACTGGCGCTTCCTGCGCTGGGGTGTGGTCTGGGCGGATTGACGTGGTCTGACGTCGGGCCGATACTTTGTTCGGTCGTTCACGAAATGCGCATTCCCGCTTGCGTTTATCTCCCCGCAGAGGGACGCCCGCCAGACGACGAACTGACTGCCGCGTTCCTAATCCGCCCCGTCGCGGACGTTCTCAAGCCGTGACGCAGTGCCTCACCAGCCCTCGAAGGCGAACAGCGCGGCGATCACGCGCATCTGCTCGTCCTCGGTCATGGCGTTGTACAGCGGCAGACGGATCAGCCGGTCGCTGACATTCTCGGTGACGGGGCAATCGCCCTCGACGCCGCCGAATTTACGCCCCATATCGCTGAGGTGCAGCGGCAGATAATGGAACGGCGCATAGATTCCCAGCTCGCGCAGGTACGCGATCAACGTCGTGCGCGCGGCCAGCGACGGCAGCAGCATCCAGTACATGTGATACGACTGCTCGCGGTCGTCGGGCAAGCTCATCAGTTGGACGCCGTGCTGCGCGGCCCACTCCGGCACATGCGCGTGATAGCGATCCCAGATCGTTTTGCGGCGGCGCTGGATGTCGTCGGCGGCCTCGAACTGCGCCCAAAGATACGCCGCCAGCAGTTCGCTCGGCAGGTACGACGAGCCGAGGTCGACCCATGTGTATTTGTCGACCTGCCCACGGAAGAAGCGGCTGCGGTTGGTGCCTTTCTCGCGGATGATCTCAGCGCGCTCGAACAGGGCCGGATCGTTGAGCAGCAGCGCGCCGCCCTCGCCGCACGTAAAGTTCTTGGTCTCGTGGAAGCTCTGCGTCGCCATCGCGCCGAACGTGCCGGTGAAGCGCCCTTTGTAGCGGCTGAACAGCGCATGCGCGTTGTCCTCCACCACCGGCACGCCGTGTTTGGCCGCAATCGCCATGATCGCGTCCATCTCGCAGGCGACGCCCGCGTAATGCACGACGACGATCGCCTTCGTGCGCGGCGTGATGTGCGCTTCGAGTTTAGATTCGTCGATGTTGAGCGTGTCGGGCCGGATGTCAGCGAACACCGGTTTGGCCCCGCGCAGCGTGAACGCGCCGATGCTGGTCACGAACGTGAACGATGGGCAGATGACCTCGTCGCCGGGCTGAATGTCGAGCAGCAGGGCCGACATCTCCAGCGCGTGCGTGCAGCTCGTGGTGAGCAGCGCCTTCGGCACGCCGAGCGATTCTTGCAGGAACGTGTGGCACCGCTTGGTGAACGGGCCGTCTCCGCTGAGGTGGCTGTTGGCGACGGCCTGCTGCATATAGGCGAACTCGGCGCCGGTAGCATACGGCTTGTTGAACGGGATCAGGATTTCGGGCATAGGCCTCACACCAAGTGTTTGAGAATCCAGCCGCCGGCGCGTGCGAGCGCGCCCGTTCGATCACGGGCGTCGGATCGTACGGCCGGCGAATCAGCTCGACGGCGCGCGTCTCGGTGTCGATCAGCGCCATACACGCCTGCGCCGCGCCATCACGCGACTGGCCGACCGCGCCGGGGTTGAGCAGGATCGGGCGCGCGTCGTCACGCAGCAGCGCGCGGTGCGTCTGACCGAACGCGATCAGGTCGAGATCATAGGCGTCGAGTTCGCTCAGGCGCGGGTTGTCAGCGTACAGATACGCGCCGAGCGGATCCCACGGCGCGCCGTGGACGAACAGCGCGCGCATCCCGCTGATCTCGCCTTCCCATGTCAGCGGCAGTGTGGACAGCCACGCTTTATTCTCAGGCGTGAGATGCGATTGCGCAAACGTGATTCCCCACTGCACGGCCTCCGGCGCGCCCGACGGACAGCCAACGAGCGCGAAATGATCGTGGTTGCCCAGCACGCACAACGCGTCGAGCTGGCGCATGCGGTCGACGGCTTCGTTAGGCTGGCCGTAGTAGCCGGTCACGTCGCCGAGGCACACGACACGGTCAGCGCGGGCGATATCCGGCATCAGTGTATCGAGCGCGGTCAGGTTGCTGTGGATGTCGCTGAGGATCGCAAGGCGCATGGGCTAGCCGTCGTTCTTGGAGACCCATGTGTCGCGTATCTGCTGAAAGCGACGGATTCGCTCCTCGATCTTCGCGATTTCACGCGGATAGAAGTCGAGAACCGTATCGCACAGGTTAAGCATCCACGTTCGACGCGACTGCGAGGAATCAATGATGATCCGATTGGCATTTGCGATCTGGATTTGTCCCCAACCGAGCGCACCTATTGTAAGGCATGACCAGTCAAGATATTCGATCGGCACAAAGTGAACATGTCGGACTGACAACCGTGACACTTCGATGTCGTACTGTACCATCAGGACAACGAAATAGTTTCGATCATCGTCGTAGAATCGTGCAAGGCGTTCGACTGACGTAAGGTTAGGCATATTGAACTTCGTACTGAGCCGATGTGTCTTGACATCGACAATGTAGTAGTTGCTTTCAACATCCTCAAACGCTAAATCGGCCATCGCGCGGCGTTCGAAAACTGATGTGTAATTGCGAACGTCGCTGCTCAGGATCGGAAGCAAGTTCTGTGCAACCCGTTCCTGTATCGCGTCCCCTACTGCACGCGGACTGTTCACACTTGTCGCGCTAACGTAGTCCTGCTGCGAGTTGAGAAAGGACAGTATCGCGCTCTCGATGCGGTTGCGGACTTCGTCTAACAACAGTGGGCTTGTCACCGTGATCTCCGCTGGGATGTTCGTGCCGCGCGACGGGTAGTGGAAGAATCCGGACGCGGCGCAGAGTTGCGCTCCCAGAACAGACCGTCGACATAGCCTTGGATTGCCGGGTCATGCTCGACCCGTTCGAGACGCTTGACCGCAAGCGCGCAGTATTTCGGGTCGATTTCAATACCGAGAAACCGGCGTCCCAATTTGTGCGCTACCACCGCGGATGTCCCGGAACCTAGAAACGGATCGAACACCACGTCACCCGTGTTCGTGCTGGCGAGTACCAGCTTCGCCAGCAGCTTCTCCGGCTTCTGCGTCGGATGATCCGTATTCTCTGGCATCGACCAGAACGGCACAGTGAGATCCGTCCACAGATTCGAGGGATGAGTCAGACGAAAGCGCCCATCCGATTCGTCCTGCCAGTCTTTAGGCGTCCCTGATGAGTCCGTATACGGCGCGATGACCCGCTTCTTGAGCTTCACGGCCTCAACATTGAATGTAAAACTATCCGAGACGGTACAAAACCAGATGTCTTCGGATGCGTTCTTCCAATTGCGGGCTGCGCCGCGCCCTTTTTCGCGTTCCCACGTGATTCGGTTGCGGATGTGAAACCGGCTGCCAAGTACGCCAGTCAGCACGCCCGATGACTCCCACGTCGAACAGACATAGACCGATGCGGTGGGTTTCAGCACAGGAACAAGCGGGTCAATGACGGCCGCGAGCCATTCGCCGTAAGCGTCATCGTCGAGCCGCTTGAACTTGCGACCGTTGAACGATTTCTCCATGTTGTATGGAGGGTCGAGAAACAACAGATCGACAAACGGCTCGTCAGGAAGGAATCGCGACGCCTCGTGGATGTCCTGACACACCACAGTGTCCAACACATCGCTGACACACTGACGCGCTGACCATCGGTTTGTACGCAAAGACAGCGAGTCGATTTCTGGCCCGGTGATCGTCAGTGTTCGATTACGCGGCGCACGCTGTCCATCGGTCATCGCAGAGTTCCTCGCCTTACACACGCTGTGAGTATAGCATGTACGGGAAAGGCAAGGCGCACAATGCGCTAGGCCGCGATTCGTTTCACCGCGCCATCGGCATGATGACGTACAAGTAGTTGTCGCGTCCGACCGGACGGATGACACCCGGATTGGCCGCGCCCTTGCTTTGCAGTACGACTTCTTCGTCGGGCAGCACGCGCAGCACGTCGATCAGGTACTTGATGTTGAACGAGATGTCGACCGGCTCGCCTTCGACGGTGGCGTCGAGCAGACCTTCGTTGTCGCCGCGTTCCTGACTCTTGCCGACAATCGTGACTTCACCGGGATCACCGCTGCGGCGCGGCGGCTTGACGTACAGCCGGCCGCTGAACGCCGAGTCGCGGGCGAAGATCTCGGCGCGCTGGCAGGCCGCCAGCAGATCGGTGCGGTACATCACCGTGCTGGTGCTGTAGTCCTTCGGGATGACGGACTCGAACGGCGGGAACTTGGCGTCCAGAAGCTGGGCCGAAATCTCGACCTGACCGACCGTAAACACGATGATATCGCGCTCGCCGGGCAGGTTGATGTAAACCGGCTCGTCGTCCTCGGTGATGACCTTCGCCACCTCTTGCAGCGACCGCGCCGGGATCAGCAGGTTGAGCGCCTTGTCGAATTTCTGCTCAAGCTCGCCAGTATGCACGGCGAGACGGTAGCCATCAGCGGCGGCCATCGTGATCGTGCTGCCGTTGAGCTGCATGAAGATGCCGGTCAGGGCCGGTCGGTGATCGTCAGCCGCGGCCGAGAACCCGACCTGATTGATCATGTTCTTGAACAGCCCGCCTTCGACCGTGAGATCTGAGCCGCTGCCTTCGTTGAGCGGTGGGAACTCGTGCGCGTCGATGCCCTTGATGTTGCCCTTGTTGCCGCCGCAGCGCAGATGGACGGTCTGGGTGGTTGTGTCCAGCGACAGGTCGACGCGGTCGTTGCTGAGGTTGTTGACCAGATCGACGAACACCTTCGCGGGAAGCGTCACCGATCCGTCGACCTCCACGTTCGCGCCGATCCAGACTGTGATACCAAGCCCGAGGCTCATGTTGACCGCCGCCAGCTTGAGGCGCGACTCTTCGGTCTTGAGTAGAACGTTGCTGAGCACAGGCATCGAGGGACGCGATTCGACCGCACGGCTCACGATGCTGAGGCCGCGCGCGAGGTTGGACTGAAGAACCGACAAACGCATGAGTATGCGCTCCTTAACCGCGAAGAGCGTGAGTCACAGAGTCAAATAAGATCGTCAAGTATAGCGCAGGAATCACGCCAATTGCAGTGCTTAGCGTCAGGCTCCGGTCAGCGCGCGCGGAAATGTGCGTCCAGCTTAGCCTGCACCGTCTCGATGCCTTCGGTGGTCTGAATGAACTCGACCCGCCCACCCTCGACCACCATCTTCAACAGCGCCTGCTCGGCGGTCTTGGTGCGAATGGCGGTGGCGACGGCATCGGCGGTACGTCCGCTGCCCTCCACGACGAACATCGTCAGCCCGCGCTCGGCGGCCATCGCCACCTCGTTGAGCGCGATGCTCCCACCGTTGATCAGAATGCCCGCCACCTTGCGCTTGTCGTACCCCGCGACGCACAACGCCAGCTCTTGCAGCAGGTCACTCTCGACGCCCCACATCGCCCCCTCGACCAGCACGAAGTCGGAGTGGCTGTCCTCAAGGTCGGCGTCGGCGTTCGGGTTATCGCGGCCCGGAAAGCGCACGCGAGACAGCGGCGCGATCCCGACCAGCCGCAGCTTGAGCCGGAGCCGCTGCCGCGAATCGCCGAACATCTGCATGATGCCGCCTTCGGTGCCGCCGGTGATGACCACCATCTCGTGCGCGCTGGCGAACATACATACGCCGTCGATCAGCGCCTGACAGCGCCGGATGTCCTCGGTCGACATACCGCCCGCCCCGCCAATAGCGAAGATCGTGCGCTGATCGGCCGGCAGTTTGAGCTGCGATTGGACGTGATGCGGGTCGGCATCGTACGGCACGTACACCGCGCGCGACCACTGGCCGTTGGCGAAGCGCACGATGAACGGCGCGTTGAACTTGATACGCCCCGGCGTGCGGCGCCGCTGATCCCACTCGTAGGCGACAACGCCGATAACGGTGAGGATCAGGGCCAGCGCGACGATGAGGGAGATGTCTGACATAACGGGCCTCGTCGGTTTCAGCGGTGGGCGCCCCCACCACGAGCGACAACTGCCTGTTATTATCGTGCAGGATTGGGTTGTGGACAAAAAAGGTATGTTGTGAGGTGACGGGTGATGCGAACCGGCCGGGGCGTTCCACGCGCGCGGCACGGCAAGACAGAAGAGTGTGTCTATGACATGCGATAACGCGCCGGAGTCCATCGCTGGCCCGCTGCTGACATGGTATGACCGCGTCCGCGCGCCGCTGCCGTGGCGCCTCGATCCCAGCCCGTACCGCGTCTGGCTGTCGGAGATCATGCTGCAGCAAACACAGGTCGAGACGGTGATCCCGTACTTCGAGCGTTTCCTCGCGGCTTATCCGTCGGTAGCCGAACTCGCCGCTGCACCGCTGGATGACGTGCTCAAGCGGTGGGAAGGGCTAGGCTATTATGCCCGCGCGCGCAACCTGCACCGCGCCGCGCGGCAGGTGGTGAACGACCTCGGCGGCCGCTTTCCCGACACCGTTGAGGGCTTGATGAACCTGCCCGGCATTGGCCGGTACACCGCCGGCGCTATCGCGTCCATCGCGTTCGGACGGCGCGCGCCGTTGGTCGACGGCAACGTGATCCGTGTCTTTGCGCGGCTGATGGACTTCGACGCCGACGTGACGAGGAGCGCGGCTCAGGCGCAGATATGGCGTTGGGCGGAAGACTGGCTGCCCGCTGACCGGCCCGGCGACTTCAATCAAGCGTTGATGGAGCTGGGGCGTAGGGTCTGCACGCCGAAATCGCCGCGCTGCGCGGACTGTCCGCTGCGGCCAATATGTCGCGCGGCTGAGCACGGCACGCAGGCGATCCGTCCGGTCAAGAAGAAGGCTGCGCCGCGTCCGCACTATCACGTCGCGGCTGGTGTTATTCGACATGCCGACGGCCGTCTGCTGATCGCCCAGCGCCCGCTTGACGGGATGCTCGGTGGACTGTGGGAATTCCCCGGCGGCAAGCAGGAAGCCGGCGAAACGCTTGAAGCGTGCTTGATGCGCGAGCTGCGTGAGGAACTCGATATCGGCGTGATCGTCGGCGAGCAGCTCGTGGCGGTGGATCACGCGTTCACCCATTTCTCGATCACGCTGCACGCATTCGAGTGTGTCTATCTCGATGACGGGCGCGACCCTCGCGCACTCGAAGCGCACGCGTGGGCGTGGGTCAGCGACGATGCGCTGGATCGCTACAGCTTTGGGAAGGCTGATCGTGAGGTGATCGCAGCGCTGCGGGACAAGCCTAACCGGCTGCTGTAGGTTCGTGCCGCGCGTCTTTGGCTTTGAAGCCGTCATGCCCAGCCACTGACCCCTCATGCCCGGCCGCTGAACCCTCACCCCCGGCACTTAAACCCTCACCCCCAGCCCCTCTCCCTCAGGGAGAGGGGAGAACGAATCGCGTGTGCGGTGGGTCGCGCGTGGGGGGCGAGCCGGCGGGGCGACCCTACAAAGCCCCTTTGTGTCCTCCGTGTCCTCTGTGGTTCAATCGGTTTGCCCTTCCCTCACGACTCATCACTCGTCACTCAGCACTCGGAGAGGCCCTCACCCCCGGCCCCTCTCCCACAGAGGGCGAGAGGGGAGAAGGACGTGTGCGTGGGAGTTTGAAAGTCGCTCTGTGTGCTCGCGGTTGCTCTGTGTGCTCTGTGCCCGCTTTTGCCCTTACTCACGACTCATCACTTGACACTCAGCACTCCGAGAAGCCCTCACCCCCGGCTGCTGAACCCTCACCCCCGGCCCCTCCTGTCAGGGGTAGGTTTTTAATTGATTGAAGGATGAAAGAGAGGGTGGATAGAGCAAGAGAAACGATGTACAGATCAAGTCGCCAAAACAAGACTGTATGTCGAGGTCAAATGCTCTATCCACAAG
>JZRA01000096.1 GCA_001567485.1 Chloroflexi bacterium OLB13 | reverse complement strand
GCGCGTCCTCCAATTCGGCAATCAACGTTTCCGAGGACAGCAGCAGCGCACGGCCTGCTCGGATTGCTTCTTGCGCGTGATATGGTGGTCCGAACCAGAAAAGCGCGGATATGCCGGTGTTCGTAAGTCGAGAGACGGTCTCGCATCGATTAGTCGAGCTATACAGCGCGGCGTTCTGCTTTCCACTCGGCAAGTTCTGTGTCGATTTCCGCTTGCGTCATCGGTGGCTCAAGCTGGTGGAGGGCGTTCATCATCTCGAAGTATTTATCGACTTTCTGACGGCGTTCAATCTCCGCCTGAAGCAGCCGAGATACCTGTGCGCTCGTCAGGAGTCCAGCGGCTTTCGCCTCATTCGCGAGTTCGTCCGGCAGTTCGAGGACAACCTGAGTCATCTCAATCTCTCCTTTACACAAGTATACACGGAAAAACAAAAGCCCCGCTCAATCGAACGGGGCTGATGCTTCAAGTGATCTGTTGTCAGCTGCCAGAATTCAGTGTTTTTCAACTGACAACTGGTCACTGACGCCTGTTACCTAAACGGCGAAGCGCCTAGAAATCCATCCCGCCGCCGCCCGGAGGCATAGCGGGGGCCTTCTCTTCCTCAGGCACGTCAGTGATAAGCGCCTCGGTGGTCAGGATCATCGCCGCGATCGAGGCCGCGTTGGCGACCGCGCTGCGGGTGACCTTGGCCGGGTCGGGGATGCCCGCCTCGATCATGTCGATGTAGGTGTTGCTCACCACGTCGTAGCCGATGCGGGTGTTGTTCTTCTCGCGCTGTAGGCGGCGGACTTCCTGAATGATGACCGCGCCATCCTCGCCGGCGTTGCTGGCGATCTTGCGCATCGGCATCTCAAGCGCCTTGCGCAGGATGTTGATGCCGGTGTTTTCGTCGTCGTTCTCAAGCTTGTAGCCATCGAGCGAAGCGACCGCGTTCACGAGCGCCACGCCGCCGCCCGACACGATGCCTTCCTCGACCGCCGCGCGGGTCGCGCCGAGCGCATCCTCAACACGGTGCTTCTTTTCCTTCAGCTCGGTCTCGGTGGCCGCGCCGACGCGGATGATCGCGACACCGCCGCTCAGCTTCGCCAGACGCTCTTGCAGCTTCTCGCGGTCGTAGTCGCTGGTGGTCAGCTCGATTTCCTTGCGGATTTCCTCGATACGGCCCTTGATCTGAGCGGGGTCGCCCTGACCGTCGACGATGACCGTGTTTTCCTTGCTGCTGACGACCTTAGCCGCGCGGCCCAGATCTTGCAGCGTGACGGATTCCAGCTTGCGGCCGGTCTCTTCGCTGATAACGGTGCCGCCGGTCAGGATGGCGATGTCACGCAGCATGGCCTTGCGCCGGTCGCCGAAGCCGGGGGCCTTGACGGCCAGCACGTTCAGGATGCCGCGCAGCTTGTTGAGCACCATCGTCGCCAGCGCCTCGCCGTCGACGTCCTCGGCGATGATCACCAGCTCGCGCTTGCCGATCTGCATCAGCTTCTCCAGCATCGGCAGGATGTCCTGCGCGGCGCTGATCTTCTTGTCGTAGATGAGGATGTACGGATCAGCCACAACGGCTTCCATCGACTCGGCAGCGGTGATGAAGTACGGGCTGATGTAGCCACGATCGAACTGCATACCCTCGACGTACTCGGTCTCGAACTCGACGCCGCGGCTTTCCTCAACCGTAATGACGCCATCCTTGCCGACCTTGTCCATCACTTCAGCGATCAGGTTGCCGATTTCGCTGTCCTGCGCGCTGACGCTGGCGACCGACGCGATCTCGTCGCGGGTCTCGATCGGGGTGGCCTGTTCCTTGATCGCCTTGACGACGACCTCGGAGGCGGCCAAGATGCCGCGCTTGAGCTGCATCGGGTTGCGCCGGCGGCGACGTTCTTCAGGCCCTCGTTGACAATCGCCTGCGCGAGCACGGTGGCGGTGGTGGTGCCATCGCTGGCGGCGTCGTCAGTCTTGGTGGCGGCTTCCTTCAGAAGCTGCGCGCCCATGTTCTCATACGGATCTTCCAGCTCGATGTCCTTAGCGACCGTCACGCCGTCATGGGTCACGGTCGGGGCGCCGAACTTCTTGTCGAGCGCGACGTTACGGCCCTTCGGCCCCAGCGTCGTGGCGACGGCGGCGGCGAGCTTATCGACGCCGGCCTGCATGCGGCGGCGCGCTTCTTCCTTGAATACCAACTGCTTGGGCATGGTCAAACTCCTCCGAGAGTCTCTCGTTTATCGCAGAATTCAGGGTGAACGCAGAACCGGGCGATTACTCCAGAATGCCCAGTACGTCGGTTTCCTTCATGATCAACAGCTTCTTGCCATCGAGCTTGATTTCGGTGCCGGCGTACTTGGCGAACAGGATCGTGTCGCCGGTCTTGACGTCCATCTCGATACGCTTGCCTTCATCGTCGCGGCGGCCGGCGCCGGCGGCGAGGACTTTGCCCTGCTGCGGCTTTTCCTTGGCGGTCTCAGGCAGAAGCAGGCCGCTGGGCAGCTTGTCTTCGCCTTCGGACGGCTCAACGAGGATACGGTCACCTAGGGGGCGGAGGTTCATGGGGGTCTCCTTATGATCTCAAATCACGTCGCTTGTTTAGCACTCGAACGCCGATAGTGCTAATTCACGCTGGAAATATACCCGTGTTTCGCCGTATTCGTCAAGCGTAAATCGCGACTTCTAGCAAACTTCATATACAAGTGATAGACGGGGCAGGGGGCAGGGGCCAGTTGACAGAGGGCAGGGGGCAGTTATCAGGCGGCGAGGAGGAGAGATTAGGAGCTGGGGGCTTGCGAGCCGGACTTGACGCTGCGGGCGTGATGATTGGGACGGGTTGATGCCAGCGCGAACGGCAGGACAGCCGGACAGCCCGCGAACTCCAGTAATGCAGCGCAGTGCGTCAACGTCCACGCCGAGTCGACCATGTCGTCTATCAGCAGAACAGGCGACAGCAGCGGAGTGTTATCCAGCTCGAGCGAGCCGAGTAAGTTACTGAGTTGAGCGAACGAGTTTTGCATCGTTTTCTGTTCGCGGGTCTGAAGCACTTTTACGAACATAGGACGATAAGGTAGGCCCAGCCGTTGCGCGAGCCGCTTGGCGAAGTCGGGCACCAGTAATTGGCGGCGCAGCGAAGGCACGGCGGTGATCCACCGTGGACGCACGCCCCAGAATTGATCCGCGTACTCTCTCACCCACCTTGACGCCAAATCGACCAGCTCATCGTCGAATCTGTTGAGCTGATACTTTCCTTCGCTCACCTTCTGGCCGAGGGGGTCTGCGTAGCGGGCCAGCACCATAACGGTACGCCGATCACGCGGAATCACTTGGTCGCGGCTGAGGTCTGTGAGCTTGAGACCGGTAGGAAGCTTGCTGCGAAGCTCGACAGCGAACGGCTTAGGCGTCAGGTGTGCTGCCGCTTGTTCGACAATGTGCATATATTCGGAGCGGAAGATCGGTTGATGCGCCGTGCAGGCCGCACACTGGTTGCACTTTTGCGATGTCGTATCTCCGAGCGCCGAGGTGATGTACTGCATCAGACAGGTTTCGGACTGGAGATACGCGTACATCTCGGCGTATTCACGCTCGCGGCGTTCAAGGATGGCAGACCACAGTTTCATATCGAGATGATTGGAGTTCAGCCGTCTGATCACGCCCTCGCTGCGCGTGACGATCCCGGCCGTGACCAAGTGTTCAATGACTCGCTCAAGCTTGGTTTTCGAAATGTTGATCCGTCTCAACAACTCCCACAGAGTCACATCGACGTTGACCTTCAGCGCCTTGAGCACTTGCTTGACTTCCTCTTCCTGCGGAAACGCCGTCTTTAGGAAGTAACCGTTGATCTCGTCGTCTTCGTCCCCGTGCATCAGCAGGATGATCGCGCGGTCGATCCCCCGCCCAGCACGCCCGACCTGCTGATAGTACCCAACGATTGAGGCGGGCATTTGATAGTGAATCACGAATCCGAGGTCTGGTTTGTCGAACCCCATGCCGAGGGCGATCGTGGCGACCAACGCCTTGACCTCGTTGCGCAGCAGCTTGTCTTCAAGTGCTTCGCGTGTCTGATTGTCGAGCTGGGCGTGGTACGCCGCAACCGCATGGCCTTGCTCGGTCAGCCACGCGGCGAGATCATTACAGGTGTCCACCGTGAGGCAGTAGATGATGCCGCTGTCCTTGATCTCAGAGAGGACTTGATGGATCATCGCGTGGCGTTCGGCGGCGCTTAGTGTGCGATGAATCGCATACAACCGCAGGCTGTCGCGCACGAGTGATCCGCGCATAACCTTCATGGTGCTGCCGAGGAGCGCCTGAATATCATCCGTGACCCGTTGGTTCGCGGTTGCGGTCGTTCCGAGTATGGGCGTGTTTCGTGGAAGCGCGTTAATGATGGTCAGGAGCCGGCGGTAGCTCAGCCTGAAGTCGTGTCCCCAGTCAGAGATACAGTGCGCTTCGTCGATCACGAACAGGCCGCAGGAGTCTCGTAACGATGTGTTCCAGACATCGTTGAGGAACCAGTGATTATCGAATCGTTCCGGGGCGACGATCAGCAGATCCAGTCTATTGCGGCGTACTTCGTCAGCGATTGCGCGGTGCTCGGCTTGCTCGTTTGCGCTGTTGATAACGCCGATACGCAGGCCGAACTGCCGCGCGGCCGCCACTTGATTGCGCATCAAGGAGAGCAGGGGACTCACGACGACGGTGGGGCCGCGTCCTTGCTCCCGGAGTAGTTTGGTTGCGATGAAATAGACGAGGCTCTTGCCCCAGCCTGTGCGCTGGACAACCAGCAGCCGGTGTTTATGGACGGCGACGTCGATGATCGCTTGCAGTTGGCCGTCTCGAAATTCCGCATGATGACCGAAGCCCCGTCGAAGTAGATGGTGTGCGCGGTCGACAGCTTGCGCTTCGTTCATAACAGATTCTTTTGTTGATGCGGCGCCTCGTCCGGGTCGCGTGCCTCGATTGTTGGAAAGTGTGCGCCGTCGTTGTCGACGCGGATAGGCTTGGCAAACCCCGCCTTGAGCAGGTCTTGGTTTCCGATTTCCGGTTTCTCAATCGGATAATCTATCACGTACAGGGGGTGTTTCAACTTCGTGGCGGTTTGCGCGGCTGCCCATGTCCCGCCGCCCCGTCCGCACTCGATGACGAACAGCGCGTCGGATAACCCGATAATCGTGGAGTTTCGTGTCATCGCGTTGGGAACAGTCCACTTGGAAAGCGGCGAGAACTGCGAGACCACAACCCAACTGGTCTTGTTCGCGATCGCGAGTTCGCGAAGTTCTTTGCGCATCCTGAAACTCAGCACACCCTCGGCGATCACGAAAATCGTGGTCGCGTCACCCTCTAACGCGGCGAGATGCGCAGCATTATCAACGCCGGGAGCGTGACCGGACACCACCGTGTATTCCCGTTCGGCGGCCATACGCGCCAACTGACGTGCTGCGGCAATCCCTTCTGGAGAAACATTGCGCGAGCCGGAGAAACCGATTGCTTTGTCTCCACCCGAACCCGCGCGCAGGATGTTGTGATTGCCCCACACGTAGAGCACAGGAGGGGCTTTCTCTCCCAGCACACGCTTCAAACGGTGTGGATAAGCGTCATCGAATAGGGTGACGACCTGCCATCCCTTGTCCAACACGTCATTGGCGATCTCGAAGAACGGCTGAGATTCGGAATGATCGTGCGCAGCGCGCCAAGCATCTCGGAGTCTAATATCAGCCGCGCTGTCCTCGTCAAACTGCAAGAACTCCGGCAGCGAGATTTGGGCCGAATGCAGGGAATTCAGTATTTCGCTGAGTTTCGCCGGGCCGACTCCCTTTGCGGTTTGCACCTGAATGAGTGCGGCTAGATCGCTCGGATTCATCGTGTGTCTCGTGTTACGACATACACCCACGCAATTGTATCAGAGTCTAACGACTCTAAACGATAAACGAGAGGGCAGAGACGATAAGTGCATTTCAGATTGTGGGCGGAACGCTCGCGTCGAAGGGTGAAACCAGCGGCAGGTTGCTCGACTCCTGTGCAAGCGTCCAGTAGGAGACCGGCACGATGCCGCGCATGCAGCGCCTACGGTGCGACAGTTTCCTAGCCGCGATACCTTGTAACGCCTCTTGATGATCCGGCTCAAGCTATAATCTCAAGTCATGCCGATTAGCCATCAACGGAGCCGCGGCCTATGTCAATCGCCGCCCAAGCCACCGCGCCAGACGGCGCACTGCTCTCGCCCGACCGGATCCGCGAGACGCTCTACGCCGGCCTCGGCGGACGCTTCGCCAACGCGTGTGTGCTCGTCCTGATCCCCGACCACACGCGCACCATCCCGCTGCCGATGCTGTTCCGCCTGCTTGTGGACGAACTACGCGCTGCACGCCAGCTCGATTTCATGGTGGCGCTTGGCACGCACCCGCCGCTGAACGACGCCGCGCTGCACAAACTGGTCGGCATTACGGCTGAGGAACGCCAAACCGCTTTCAAGCACGTCGGCCTGCTCAACCATGACTGGGCCAACCCGAACGCGCTCGAACAGATCGGCGTGCTCGACAAGGCGCAGATCCAGCACATCGCCGGAGACCTGTGGCATCCGTCGCTCGGAGACGACACGCCCATTCGCATCAACCGGCGCATCCGTGATTACGACCACGTCTTGATCGTCGGCCCGACCTTTCCGCACGAGGTGGTCGGGTTCAGCGGCGGTGCGAAGTACCTGTTCCCCGGCATTTCCGGCCCGGAGATGATCAACACGACGCACTGGATGGGCGCGCTGGCGACGATCCTGAACACCATCGGCGTCAAAGATACGCCGGTGCGCGCCATGATCCACGCCGCCGCCGAATGTGTCCCGACGCCGGTCACGCTGGTGAGCATGGTGGTCATCGGAGATGGGCTGGCGGGGCTGTTCGTCGGCGATCACCTGAGCGCGTGGTCGGCCGCGGCCGATCTATCGTCTAAGCGGCACATCACATGGGTCGACACGCCGTTCCATTCCGTGCTTTCGCGCGCGCCTGTCATGTACGACGAGCTGTGGACGGCGGCCAAGGCGATGTATAAGCTCGAACCCGCCATCGCCGACGGCGGCGAGGTCATCGTCTATGCGCCGGAGCTTGACACGGTGAGCCACGTCCACGGCAAATATATCTACGAAGCCGGTTATCACGTGCGCGACTACTACCTCAAACAGTGGGATCGCTTCAAGCACCTGCCGCTGGGCGTATTGGCGCACGGCACTCATTTGCGCGGAAGCGGCACGTATGAGAACGGCGTCGAGCACGCGCGCATTCGCGTCACGCTCTCGACCGCGATCCCCGCCGCGGACTGTCAAACGCTCTCGCTCGGCTACTGTGATCCTGCGCTGATTGATCCGGCTGAATGGCAGGGGCGCGAGTCCGAAGGCGTGCTGTACGTGCCGAAGGCCGGCGAGATGCTCTACCGGGTGCGGCCGTTATGAGCACGCTGGTCATCGACGTCGGCAGTTCATCGGTGCGCGTCCTGCTGTTCGACAACGCCGCCGAGCCGATCGCGGACGCTCCGTGCGCCAGCTGATCCGCTTCTCGCGCCATGCCGCCGCTGACGCCGAACACCTGCGCAAGCTGACCGAGCAGTGCATCGATCAAATCCTGACACATCCCGCCGCGGCGGACATCGCGGCTGTCGGGATGGCGACGTTCGTCGGGAACCTGCTCGGCGTCGATGCTGAGGGCGCGCCGGTCACGCCGATTCTGACCTATGCCGACATGCGCAGCGCCCCCGATGCCGAGACGTTGGCACAGTCCGTTTCTATGCAAGCCGCGCATGCACGCACCGGATGCCGCATCCATCCCGCGTATCATCCCGCTAAGCTGGCGTGGATGCGCCGCACCAACCCGGATCAGTTCGCGCGCGCCGCCCAATGGACGGACTTCGCGACGTACTGTTATCGCGTATGGTTCGGGCGCGACGTGCCGTGCAGCTATTCGATCGCGTCGTGGTCGGGGCTGCTCAACCGCGAGTCGCTCACCTGGGACACGGCTTGGCTGGAAACGCTCGGCCTCGAAGCGTCCGCGCTGCCGCGGCTGGCTGATTACGACGAGGTGTACTGTGGCCTGAGCAGCGCATACGCCGCGCGCTGGCCGAACCTCAACAGCGTGCCGTTCTATCTCGCCGTCGGCGACGGGGCCGCGGCCAACATCGGGTCGGGCGGATCGACGCCGGAACATCCCGTGCTGACGGTGGGCACGACGGCGGCGCTGCGGGTCGTCACGCCGGAACCGGGCCGCGTGCCGCTTGGGCTGTGGGCCTATCGGATCGACGCCAAGCGCCATCTGATCGGCGGGGCGACCAGCGAAGGCGGCAGTGTATACGCATGGGCCACGGCGGCGCTCAAGCTGGACAGCGCCGGTCTCGATAACGCCCTGCTGGCCCGCTCGCCCGGATCGCACGGCCTGACCGTGCTGCCACTGTTCGCCGGCGAGCGCAGCCCGAACTACCGCGCCGACGCGACCGGTACGATCCACGGCCTGCGTCTTGACACCGCGCCGCTCGATATCCTCCACGCGCTGATCGAAGCCGTGGCGCTGCGCCTGCGCGTGATCTTCGACCTGATGGGACGTCCGGGCGAGTTCGTGCTGGCCGGGGGCGGCGCGCTCAGCCAATCGCCGGCGTGGACACAGATCACCGCCGACGCGCTCGGTATACCGCTGTATCTGGTCGATCAGGCCGAGCCGACCGGACGCGGTGTCGCGCTGCTGTGCGGCCTCACGCATAACGGTGATCCTATTGACGCGCCATCGGTCAGGGCGATCATCCGCCCACGGCCCGGCATAGCCGACACGGTTGCCGCACTGCTCGACCGGCAGAAGACGCTGTACGCGGCGTTGTACGGGGAGTGACATCCCTCGCGGCCCTGAGGGAGAGGGGAGGCCTATACGCGGAGGTTGTGGACTAGAGGTGATGTGTCGTCTGGCCTCCGATTTCTGAACACGATCTACTGACAGCGGTTCCCTGACGACCTAGCGCACACCCCGCCCTGACAACGAAACACTTTCCGCTGTTATACTGACTCCTGCCCACTGCCCACTGCCCACTGACTCCTGACCACTGACTCCTGCCCACTGACCACTGACCACTGATCCCTTTTCTGGCATGCTCCCGCTCGATCTGCTCCCCAACATCTCCCCGCGTACGTGCGACAGTCTGCGCGCGCGGGGCTTCGTGTGCATCGAGGATGTCGCGCAGGCCACGCCGGACGACCTGCGGACGGTCAAGGGGATCAAGACGACCGCTGAGGTGATCCATGCCCACGCAGTCGCCTACGTGAACCATGAACCCTGCCTGATCGCGCCGCGCCCGTCCGATCTGCTCGACACGACCTGCGCTTACCTTGACATCGAGACCGACCCGTTCAACGGAGGCGTCTGGAGCATCACCATTCGCTCTGACGACGAACCGGCGCAGACCGTCCTCGTGTGTGACGGCCTTGACCCGCTGTCTGCGCCAGACGATCCGCGCTTCCACCTCACGTTCAGCCAAGCCGAGGGGTGGGATTTGGCGCGTGAACTGCTGCCCGCGAACACGCCGGTACTGCATTGGACGGGCTTCGACAGCGGCGTGATGCGTCAGACCGCCGCCGAACCGACACGCTCACAGCTCGACGCGGTCATGCGCGATCTGCACGCCGATGTCAAGCGCACGGTCGCCTTCCCGCTCAAGAGCCGGTCGCTCAAGGCGGTCGCGCCGTATCTCGGCTTTCAGTGGAAAGCGTATGACCGCTGGGACTTGGCGCTGGCCGACTTCAAGCGGTGGGTCTATGACGGCGACGCCGACAGCTTCACCCGCATGCGCGCCTATATCCACGATGACGTCGACGCCATGCACGTCGTGATGTCGTGGCTCCGCGCCGTGCGGTGGGGGTAGCAGGCCGGTACACGACCAGCGCCGCTCACCGTGCCCCCATCGCTCGCCGCTGTTAACCTCCGGCTAGGCCGGCGTGTTCACCACCTTCACGCGGAATGACTGCCCCGGATTCGGAAGCGGCATGGTGCGAATCTTCACCGTATAGTCCGGATTTGGCAGTTCGAACGCCGTGTATCGCAGCAGGCCGGCCATCGTAATCAGCATCAGTCCTTCGGCCATGCCCGCACCGAGGCAGGTATGCGGGCCGAGCGTGTACGGCGCGAACACGCCGGGCGGCGGCGCTTCGCCGGTCAGGTGACGCTCCGGGTCGAACGTGAGCGGATCGGGATAGTATTCGTCCAGCAGATGAGTCACGCCGTTGGCGAACATCACCTCTGTGCCCACGGCGAAATCATAGCCGGCGAATGTAAACGGGTGCTTGACGGTGCGCGGCGTGAACGGCGTCGCCGGGTAGCGCCGCAAGGTCTCGATCGCGGCGGCGTGCAGGAACTCCAGCTTGCGGAAGTCGTTCAGATCGGGCATGCCGGCGTCGAACAGCGCATCGACCTCGGCCTTCGCGCGGGCGTATACCGCTGGATGCTTGGCGATGGTGTACACGAAGAACGCCAACGTGCTCGACAGTGTGTCGATCCCGGCGATGTATGGCCCGACGGCGAAAGCGATCAGATCGTCCTCGGTGAACGGGCCGCCGTCCGGGCGCACCGCGGCCATTAGATCGTCGATCATGTCCGGCGTGCGCCCGCCTTCACGCGGGGGATCGGTGCGGTGCAGTTCGAGGATTTCCTTGCCGAGCGCGAACATATTGGCCTTGGCTTGTTTCCACGACGGCCGGCTGAGCAGCACCCGCGGCCACACCTTGACGACCT
Source organism: Chloroflexi bacterium OLB13 (assembly GCA_001567485.1). Taxonomy (GTDB): domain Bacteria; phylum Chloroflexota; class Anaerolineae; order Aggregatilineales; family Phototrophicaceae; genus Flexicrinis. The sequence continues at coordinate 51,464 of JZRA01000096.1, read as the reverse complement.
CGACGTTCATCGCGCCGGAGAGAAACGTCAGGACATCCTGATAGCGGTCGCCGGGCTTGATGCCGGTGGTGATCAGGCCGATCGCGTTGCAGATCAGCCGGCGCATGCTGTCGAACACCGCGATCTCGTCGCCCGGCTTCAACGACTCGGCGTATTCGCGCACAATGCCGATCACCTTGTCGATGTGAGGGCCAATCGCCGAGCGCGAGAATCCGGGCCGCATCAGCTTGCGCATGTGCCGGTGCGGCTCGCCGTCCAGCACGGTCAGCAGCATGTCGGTGTTGAGCTGGCGCGCCATTCCGCCAAACAGGGTTTCGCTGGTCAGGTACTGCTCGGCCTCGCGCTGAAGGAACAGGTTGGCCTCCAATCCGGCCAACACCGTGTATTCGGTGAAGCCCATGCACACGCGGAACACCGGCCCCAGCTCGCGATAGCCTTGCACAAGATAGCGCAGCGGGTCGTTCAGCATATTGACGTTGTCGGTGAGGTACGGGATGCCGGGCATGCGCGGCGGACGGGTCGATGTCGGGATGTCGAGGGTACGGGTCATGATGCTCCAGTGTCGTTGGCGCGCGGATGGTTTGCTCAAGCAGCAGTATACAGATCTGCTGGTGGATTGAGCGAGAGTCCATGTCTCAATGATTCGCCTACGCTCATGGAAGGGCGCGTACCAGCTCCAGCACGGCCCGCGCGGCGGCATGCCCGGCCTGCGCGATCTGCGCCTCGATGTGAGCGGTGGCCGTGTCGCCCGCATCGTCGCTGACCGCGCGCACGGCCAAGAACGGCACACCGTTGAGCAGCGCCACTTGGGCCGCCGCCGCGCTCTCCATGTCGACGATGCGCGCCGCGAAGCGTGACGCCAAGTCCTCGCGTGCCGTGCTGCTGCGGATGAACACGTCTCCGCTCACGCCGACGCCGCCCGCGAACACCCCGTCGACGCGCTGCGCCAGCGCGAATAGTTCCGGATCCACGTCGAAACCGTCGACCTGCATTGGCTCGCCGCTGGCCGGATAGACGTGCAGCGGCAGCGGCTCGACGCCCTCGCCGGTGATCGCCCCGAACTGGTGATTCACCCAGCGGCGCGGCACGACGACCTGCCCCGGCGCCAGTCCCGGCTCAAGCGCACCGGCAGCGCCGCTGAAGATCAGGTGCGATATCGTGAAGCGGTCAAGCGCATGCTGAACCCGCGCCGCGGCGTTGACCATCCCAGGCCCGGCTTGAATCAGCACGACCGGCCGCCCGTCGACCGTGCCGGTGGTGTACGGCACGCCGTCGACCCGTACCTGTTCCACATCGGCCAGCCCCGCCGCCAGCGGATCCATCTCGGCGGATGACACAGCGGCGATCCCCACCCTCGGCAGCAGATCGCGTCCGGCCGGCGCTGGCTGCGCCATCCCGACGATCAACAGAATCAATAGGACTGCGGAGGCGATCCGCCCATGCGCTGGATGAGTCACAGCCATCCATCCCGGGTTTCGCGGCAGATTGACACGTCGAGCATACCGTCCGCTGGGGACGGCGGTCAAATCGCGTATAATCGCCGCGCACCGATCGGAAGGTACGACATGACCGGATTGTGGCCCGCCGCCTTCGCCGTCTTTGCCAAAGACCTGCGCGCCGAAATGCGCAGCCGCGAACTGCTCAGCATGATGGGCTTGTTCTCGGTGTTGTGCATCCTCGCCTTCAGCTTCGCGCTCGAACTCGACCGGCAAACGCGTGACTCGGTGGCCGGCGGCGTGCTGTGGGTGACGGTTACGTTCGCGGTGATGCTCGGCCTGAACCGCAGCCTCGGCGGAGAGCGTGAGCAGGGCAGCCTCGACGCGATGCTGCTCTCCCCGATGCCGCGCGCGTCGATCTTCCTCGGCAAGGCGCTGTCGAACTTCGTGTTTTCCAGCCTGATCGGGTTGATCCTGCTGCCGCTGATGACGGTGCTTTACAACCTACCGCTGGCGCACCCGACGATCATCGCCGCGGTCGTGCTCGGATCGCTGGCGCTCTCGGCAATCGGCACGCTGCTGGCCGCCATCGCTGTGCAGGCGCGCTCGCGTGATTCGCTGCTGCCGATCATTATGCTGCCGACCGCGCTGCCGGTGCTGTTGTGCGCCGTGCGTGCCTCCAACGGCATGTTCTCCGGCCAGCCTGAATCGCTGTGGATCGGTTGGCTCGGCCTGCTGGCGATCACCGCCGCTGGCTATCTGCTGATGTGCGGCGCGTTGTTCGCCTACGTGATTGAGGAATGACATCCACCGGCTGAAGTATGCTGTCGAAAGTTGGTGGGCAAGACGATCTGACTCGCGACACCAGCCGAGTGAAGAAGTTTGGCGCTTTCTCATCACTCATCACTCGCACATTCAACTATTCGCTTAGCGATACAGGTCAGGCCGGCGGGCGTGACCGCTTCTCGATCCGCGCTTTGAGCGCATCGTATCCAGCGTGCGACCGGTTGGTGACGGCGAACACCCCGCGAAACCCCTCACCGGCGAACCACCCGACGATGCGGTACGGCCACGGTAGTCCGGCGCAGCACAGCATCAGGCCCTCGGCCGCGCGGTACTTCTTCCGCCCCACGGCGGCGCGGCGCACCGTCTCCGAGTCCGGCGGCGGCAGCAGCGAATACGGCTTGACGTCGTGGACGTCATCCCAAGCGACCCTGAGCGTTTTTCCCACGCGCGGGCTGAGCGTGATGCCCGTGTCATCGGTGACGACCGGCGGCGTCGCGCGCAGCAGCAAGAACAGAGGCAGCGTCAGCAGCAGCGACAGGATCGCGGTCACGACGAACATCCCCGCCCCCGGCGCTGCCAACGCGATCCCGACCTGCAGCGGCGCGGACACGATCAGCACGACAATCGCGGCGGCCGCGCCATATTGGGACACGGCATACGCGCGCGGGTTCAGCGGGGGATGGCTCGAAGCGGGTATGCGGGCGCCAGAACCCGGCCGCTGCTCCTGCGTCCGGTGGCGCTGCTGCCACTTGGAAATCAATCCCGGCGGCAAGCCGAGGTCATGCTCGATCTGCGTGATCGTGCGCGTCCCCTCAGCTGCCATCGCCAACACGTCCTGTTTGAACTCGTCGGTGTACTGCTTGTCGCGTCCCATCGTCCTTCTCCTTACACTCAGTCTATCGGACATTTCCTCTGCCCGCTAAACCGGGGTGGGGTCAGTCGCGCAAGCCGTCGAACACGACCGGCAGTAGTCCGTATCCTGCTGACACAGCAGAGGACGGGCGATCAGCCCATCCTCTGCTTAGAATCCGCTGTGCAGCGATCCTAGTCGCAGATCAAGTCGCCGCGCCAAGGTGTATCGCGCGGGAGACATTCATCCGGCTCAGTCAACGGAAGGTCGCGCCCGAAGAACTGCGTATTGGCGCACGCGAAGCAGGTCACGGCGGGCATGATGCCTTCGTGGCTGGCGTCCTCGTCGCTGGGCGCATCAAGCGGATAGATGTCGTTGTAGTCGGTACCAACCATGCGCATCGCCTGCCGCGCCACGTCGATCGATCCGGCGTCAAGCGGCAGCGCACTCGCTTCGTAGATGTCGGGATTGCCGCGAATGTCCGATGTGAACACCACATCTGTGCTGCCGCAGTACCACGTCGGCGCGTAGTCAGCGATCTCGTTGTCGGTCAACAGCCGTGTCTGCTGCGCCTTGAGACCGTACACGTAGATGTCTAGATCACCGTCGAGATCGGACTGATAGGCGATCAGCGTGCCATCCGGCGACCATGCGAAATTGTTCGCGTTGCCTGCCGGATCGGTAATCCGCGTCAGATGTGAACCATCGGCATCCATGACATAGCCGACGCTGTGCTCGTCGGTCATGGCGTGGAATACGATATGTGCGCCATCCGGCGAGTAGTGCGGATCGACGGCGTGGGTTGAGCCGGTTGTCAGCTGTGTCACCTCGCCGGTGGCGACATCCAACGAGTAGATTTCGTAATTGCCAGTGCGATCGCTTTGGAAGGCCAGCGTCGATCCATCCGCAGACCAGCTCGCGTTCACGTCGTTGGCCGGATGATCGGTCATGCGCGTTTCGACGCCGGTCATCAGATCGACAACGTAAAGTTCCCAATTACCATCCCGGGTGGACTCAAACGCTAGTTGGTTGTTCGGCCCCCACACCGGATCGATATCGTGCGCGATCGTGTTGATTGTGACGCGCTGGGTCAGCGCTGGGTCGCCGTCGGCGCTGGCGACGTAGATCTCCCAGTTGCCGTCGCGATTGCTTGAGTACGCAATCCATAATCCGTTGTGCGAGCGTGACGGCTCGATGTCGTCGGCGCTGTGCTGCGTCAAGTTCGGGTTGGCGTTTGGCTTGTTCGGGATATCGCCGAGACGGAAGATTTCCCAGTCGCCGGTGCGGTCGGTGTGGTAAACGAACCACTCGACGCATGCCGGGCCGTAGACGACTGCCTCTGGGGTTGGCGTAGACATCGGCGGCCGACGGGGCGGTGTGGCGGTGAACGACGGCGTCTCCGACGGAACCCACGGCGTGAGCGATGCGGTATGGGTGGCGGTCGGGGTCTTAGTCGGGCGGCGCTCGCGGGTTGACGTGAACGTCGGGAAATGCGTGGGTGTATCGGTCGGCGTATCCGTGAAGGTCGGGGTAAACGTCACCGTCGGGGTATGGGTCGGTGTGTCTGTGAAAGTTGGAGTATGGGTCGGTTTTGGTGTCTTGGTCGGTGGACAGTCTGGAGCGATGATGACGGCGGTTAGCGGTTCTCCGGCTAGCACGCGGTCAAGCGCGTAGATCGCACTCAAGGGACGTGTGGCCGGGGCGTCCGTCCTGCAGAAGAGATTGGGTTCCGATGCGTTGTTAGGGTTTGGGTTTTCGATGAAGGCTGGCCCGGATGCCGGGCTTGCCACTGAACTGCTGTTGACGACCAGCAGCAGCACAGCGGCAACGAGGACTACGCGAGCCAGCACGTGGATGGAGCGTGAGCTGAGCATGGCGACACGACCTTACTTGTTAAAGACAGTCCTCACCTTCTATTGTAAGGTCGGATCGGCGGGGATTGAGGCCATTGCGGTATGGGCAACGGGGAGAGAGCCGCTTGGTTCGTATCGTGGACACCGAACCCCCAATCATTGAGGAGCGGTCAAGCGGGCTGATTACGAATCACGCCGCTTCCAGCACGACAGCAGATGATCGTTCACCATGCCGTGCGACTGCATCATGGCGTAGACGATGGTCGGGCCGACGAACGTGAATCCGCGCCGTTTAAGGTCTTTGCTGAGCGCTTCGGCTTCGGGTGTCACCGCCGGGATTTGCGACATCTCGGTGAAGCGGTTGACGATGGGTGCGCCGTTCACGAAGCGCCAGACGTACGCGTCGAAGCTGTCGAATTCCTCCTGCACCTTCAAAAATGCGCGCGCGTTCTTGATCGCCGCCTGAATCTTGAGCCGGTTGCGGATGATGCCGGGGTTCTGCAGCAGCAACTCGACCTTTGCGTCATCATACGCGGCGACTTTGCGCACGTCGAAGTTGTCGAACGCGGCGCGGTAGGCCTCGCGTTTGCGCAGCACGGTGATCCAGCTCAGGCCGGCTTGCGCGCCTTCGAGGCAGATTTTCTCGAACCACGCGCGATCGTCATGACACGGCACGCCCCACTCGGTGTCGTGATACGCCTCGTACAGCGCATCGCCTACACACCACGGGCAGCGGATCTTCGTGTCGGACATGGGGGCGCCTCCAGTTGGTGAGGGTCAAAACCCGATTATACCGCACAAGTGTTCTAATGGCGCGCTGCAACCGATACCTGCACCTTTCTCCGGGTCGCATTCCATATCGCCCTACGGCTGATTCGGCAGGTCGACCACGCAGCGGCCGGCGCTGGCCTCGCAGGTGGCGATCACCTCGTTGTTCAGCTTCACGTCGAATGTACCCGTTAGCCAGAAGCGTTGATCGGGGAACAGCCGTCCGCGCGACTCACGCACGACGCGGCACTCACGCGGACGGGACGGTGATGGCGAAATCCCACCGGCGTAGGCCTGCACGCATGAGCCGGACTGAAACGCGAAGGTGTTGATGGTCGACCACCAGTACATCGGGAGGGTGAAGGTCGCGCCGACCAGTGACACGTCCCGTAGATCAGCGGGATAACGCTCGAAGTTGATGACGGTCAGCACGTCCTCGTCGTAGAGCAGCAGCAGCTCCGGGCCGGGAACCGGCGTCGGCGTGAGGGTCAGCGTGGGCGTGTTGGTGATGCGCGGTGTCGGCGTGCGCGACGGGGTATAGGTGAGCGTGAACGTCGGGGTCGGCGTCACGGTCGGCACCAGTGTCGGGATCCAGACGAGGTCGGAGGACAGATCGACCTCGATCAACGATTCGTACGTATCGTCGGACAGCAGCATGTACAGCTTGCGTCCTGCGCGAGAAGGCAGCGGGATTTCCTCGGCCCAGTCGATCCACGCGCCGTTCAGCATCGGAAGGCCGAACTCGTTGTAGAACTTGACCTTGGTCGGGAATTTGAGGTTCTTGTTGTCGGTGCTGTAAGGATACCGTTCGACCGTCTGACGGAGCATGCGCGTTGTCGGATCGTACAGCGATGGCAGCACGCCCGGCCGTGATCCCAGCACGACGATATAAATGTAGCGCCCGAAGCTGATCGGCAGCGCCGCGATTCCGACCTCGCGGTAAGTTGGGTTGGTGGCGGCATGGCGGTGTGCCGGCGAGCCTTTCCAGAAGTCGATCGACGAGTTCAGGTTGCGGATCGCGGCGATCTCCTCGACGGCGATCTGTGCCGACGTGCCGTAAGGCGGCCATAGAAATGGCTCCCAGCGGGCGCGCTCCTTTGGCAGATCGTTGATCCGGCCGCGGTGGATTTGCACGCCGTCGGGGTAGGGGCGCAGCGTGCTCACATAGGCGGCCTGAAAATACGCCAGCGCGTCCAGCGTCGTGTTGCGCTTGAGCGGATCGAGACCTTCCGACAGCCGCCATTCGTTCAGCCGGCTGAGCATTTCGAGTTCGGCGTAGGGATCGCGGCGCGGCGTGGGAGGTTGGGCGACGATGAACGTGCCGATAATCAGCAGCGGGGCAAGTGCGAGCGCCAGCTTGAGACCGACATGACGGCGACCATGCGACATGGGGCGATCCTCGGTAATGGGCGATGGTCGTGCACAGCGATGGGGCGACGCCGATTAGACCTCGAATCGTCCGGTTTCGCGAACGTTTCTCAAGCCGCGCCGGACATACTGCACGGTGTGAGCGTCACCGGCGCATGATGAATGCTCGGCGTCCTCAGAAATGCTTCACGGTTCTTATGGTATAGTACCGCGGTCTCAACGAGCGTTCTCAGCAAATTAAGTTCAACGAATAGAAACGAGGTGAGATGACGAACACATTCGACTTTTCCTATTTCCCCACGCTTGAAACTCAACGTCTGATCCTGCGGCGCATCTCGCCGAAGGACGTCGCCGACGTGTTTGCGATTCGTGCGGATTATCAGGCGACTAAGCTCAACATCGGCGCGCCTTACACGACGGTTGAACAGGCGGGCAGCCTCATCCACCGCATGCAGGACAACTTCATGGAGGGATCGGAGCTGCGGTGGGGGGTCACGCTGCGCGGCAGTGACCGCGTGATCGGCATGATCGGCTTCAACTACTGGGTGCGGGCGGATCGCCGCGCGGCGGTCGGGTTCGACCTCAACCGCGAGCATTGGGGGCAGGGGATTATGAGCGAGGCGCTGATCGCGGTCGTGCGCTTCGGCTTCGAGTCGATGGGCCTCAATCGCATCGAGGCCGACTGCTCGATGATGAACGTCGCTTCACAGCGCGTGCTGGAAAAAGCCGGTTTCAAGATCGAGGGTCGTCAGCGCGAGCACTACTATCTCGACGGCATCTATTACGATGTGCTGTTGTGGGGAATGCTGCGCAGTGATCTACGGTAGACTATCTTGATGGGGGCTGACTCACAAAACGGGCCGCGATCGTGCGGCCCGTTTCGTTCACTACAGGTTACTGCGACCCTCGATTACTCCGACAGGTAAATCTCCACGCCGGGTTCCGACCACAGGCCGGTCTGATCGCCGACATGATACACGCGGATGACTAAGCCAACCGCCAGTTTACGCGTGTGACGGGCAGAGAATCGAAGTCGTTGTCACTTGTAACAAGAACAGCGTCAAGACGTTGAGTTTGGGCGGCAATCAGAAGATCCAGATCCGATGAGTCTTACCCTGACGCCTATTCTCGATCCAAAACATGCTAGCTGTGATCCAATCATCGTCAGTAAGTGCTTCCCATGCAAGCTCGGGCCGCAGATGTTCGCTATATATCAGTATCTGCCGGTGCGCTCCGACATAGGTCAGTCCACGACGGATTTCAAAGTCCACCGGAGGTAGGAGAATGAGCGTATCTCCAGCACGGAACGATGCCTTGAGATGGTTAACGACAGGCGCGTGACTCTTGATCACATCGGAGACGACGTTAGTGTCCAACACGAACCGACGTGTCACAGAATCTCGCCATCAGAATCCGAAGTTTCGACGTTCATTGCCCACTCGAGTTCTTCGATCTGCGTTGAAGTCAGACCCTCCTTTAACGCGTCGACGGCGGCCTCGAACGCTCGGACACGTGTCTCTTTCGGCTTCGTATCTGATGGGATGGGTTTGGCTAGTCTTGCGAACAACTCAGCGCGCTCTTTCGGGCTGAGGCGTTCAATAAGACGTTCGAGTTCATCAAGCATCGACATCTCGGACACCTCAAGTGATTCTGATTTGATTATACAGTACTGCGCTCACGCGGCTTCCCATACTACGCCGCAGTCCCGCATACTGGTGGATCATGCGGGACTGCGTAACTATCGTGCTGGCTCTGTGGGTGAGATTGCGTGGGAAGGGCTTAGACCCTACTCCGACAGGTAAATCTCCACGCCGGGTTCCGACCACAAGCCGGTCTGATTGCCGACATGATACACGCCGACGCCGTTCAGCCGCACCACACCCGTGCCGTGGGCCGTCATGTCGATGGCGATGCCCTTGATCTTGACCTTAATGTTGTCACCAACGACGCTGGCCGTGCCATTGAAACCGACATATTTGTACAGGACACAGTTCCCCTTCTGCTTGATGACCTTCAGGCCGTTGCCGGTGACGTGGATCACTGCGTCTCCGCCGCAGTCAAGCACCTTCAGGACGCCGTTGCCGCTAGCATCCACGCTGCCGTCTCCGCGCAGCACAGCACGACCGCTGCCGCTGGCCGTCAGGGTGCCGGTACCGGAGACGTGGGCGCTGCCAGCGAACGCGGTTGCGCTCAATGCCAGCAGCAGGACAAAAACGATCAACAGTGAGGTCGAGCGCTTGGTCGTCATGGGCTGTGCTCCTCCTATGAATGCCCGTGCGATGTCCCCACTGTAGTGCGCGGATGTTTTGAAGAGCTTACCCTGACGTAAACCCTGTTCAGCGAATGCAAATATCGTGTAAAGCATGTAAATCTGTGACGCGAAATCGCGCATTGTGGCATAATGGACAAGAGCAAATGAGGCCGTAAGCGAAGGCCGATTGTTTACCCTGCACAAAGGACGAATGCGATGATTATTGGCATCCCGAAGGAAATCAAGATAGACGAAAACCGTGTTTCCCTGTCACCATCTGCCGTCGGGCAGCTCGCCTTGCACGGCCACACGGTGTATGTCGAAGCGAACGCAGGCATAGGCAGCGCCTTTAACGATGCAGAGTACGTGCGTGCCGGTGCCCACATCCTCGACAGCGCCGCCGACATTTGGTCGAAGGCGGACATGGTGGTGAAGGTTAAGGAACCTCAACCTGAGGAATACCCGCACCTGCGCGAAGGGCTGATCCTGTTCACGTATTTGCACCTCGCTGCCGACCGTGACCTGACTCATGTGATGCTCGACAGCGGCGTTACCGGCGTGGCCTATGAGACCGTCACCGATTCGCACGGGAAGCTGCCGCTGCTGGAGCCGATGAGCGAGGTCGCGGGGCGGATGTCGATTCAAGTGGCGGCGCATTATCTGGAGAAGAAGCAGGGCGGGCGCGGGACGCTGATGGGCGGCGTGGCGGGGACGCCCCCGGCGCACGTCGTCGTCTTGGGCGGCGGCACGGTTGGCGCCAACGCCGCGCGGATCGCGCTCGGCATGGGGGCCGAAGTCACCTTGCTTGACATCAACCTCGACCGCCTGCGCTACTTGGACGACACCATGCACGGCCGGTTCTCGACGCTGTACAGCAGCGATGGCAACATCGCGCAAGCGATCACGGCCGCCGATGTCGTCATCGGCGGGGTGCTGATCACCGGGGCGAAGGCGCCGCGTTTGATCCGCCGTGACATGCTCAAGTCGATGCCGGACGGCAGCGTCATCGTTGACGTGGCGGTCGATCAGGGTGGGTGTGTCGAGACGACGCGCCCGACGACTCACAGCGCGCCAACGTATGTCATCGACGGCGTGGTGCATTACGGCGTCGCCAACATGCCGGGGGCCGTCCCGCGCACAAGCAGCCTCGCGCTGTCGAACGCCACGCTGCGCTACGTCGTGCAGATCGCCGAACTGGGCTTGGCCGAGGCGATGAAACGCGACAAGGGACTCGCCAACGGCTTGAATCTGCACGCCGGACACGTCACGCACGCTGCGGTCGCCGAGACGTTCGATCTGCCGTATACAGCGATGCCCGTGCCTGCCTAAGCCGGGGTATACTTTTCACGCACACAGAGCGCGAAGGGAGCTGTGCGATGGCAAGCCCAACCGTGCGCCCGCGTGAAGACGGCATCCGGGTGCGTGAGACTCCAGTCGATGGCCGGCCGATCGGACAGGTTGGCACGGCGGACATCCTTGAATCGCTTGAAAGCCCGGCCGAGACCCTGCGCAAAGTCGGACTTCCTGATACATGGCTGCGCATCCGCAAGGCGGACGGCACGGTCGGGTATGTCGCGGCGCGTCTGATGGACAGCGTTGACATCCCCAGTTCGTCTCCGCTGATGGTGCGCTGCCTTGTCGATGGGCTGCGCATCCGTGAACAACCCAGCAGCGGCAAGCCGATTGCCACGCTGGGCCTTGATGAGCTGGTCACGTCTCTGGAAAGCGACTCCGAGACGAAGCGCAAAATCGGTACGTTAGGCGAATGGCTGTCTGTTCGAGAGTCGCACGGGGCGGTGGGATACGTGGCCGCTTGGTTCATGGGGCCGCCGCAGAGAGACGCGCCGGTACAACCGGTCGCGCCGCCGGAGCCTGAGCGGGCTGACTCGTCAGTTGAAACCGACGTGCAGGCGACCGCGCCGGAGGCCCCCGTTTACGTCCGCCCGATTGAAAGCGGCCTGCGTATCCGTGAGATGCCCCGCGACGGCAAATCGGTCGGCATGGCGCATGTCACGACGGTGCTGCGCGCGCTGGAACCGCGTGAGATCGCCCTCGACAAGATCGGCGTGCAAGGCGAATGGCTGCACGTTGCTAACCAGACCGGCGTCGAGGGGTACGTCGCGGCGTGGCTCGTCGAAGAAACCGAGCCGCCGATTCCGGTCGTGCGCCCCGGCGGCGTCAACATCATCGGCATCAACCTCGATCACTTTCACCCGCTCGGCACGCCCACCCCGGATCGGTTCAAGGGGCTGGGATGGGTGCGCTTCGGCTATAACGTCAGCATGGGGCGCGGCTCGCAGGACATCGACGCGGCGTATCAGCTTTACCGCCCGCTGACTGAACAGTACGCCCGCGCCGGCTTTAAGGTGATGTTCTGCTTCACGCATCAGACGTATGGCGAAGGCCGCGACGAGTTCTGGCCGTGGCCGGCCATGACCGACGACAAGTGGCGGCGTTTGACCGACCGTTTCAGTGATATGGTCAATCGGATCGCCGCGCAGTTCGCGGGCCAAGATCTCGTCCACTGTTGGCAAATCTGGAACGAGCAGGACGCGCCGATCGGGGCCACGGCCAGCGTGTCGATGTCCCCGCGCAGCTACGCGCATCTGCTAGCACGGTCGCTGCAAGCAGTACGCGCCGCTGACCCGAACGCCGCTGTCATTACCGGCGGGCATACCGGCGGCCCCGGCCCCGGCAGTAACTACGCGCGCGCCACCATCGAGGTGCTTCCTCAAGGCATGCTGCCGGACGGCGTCGCGTGCCACCCGTATGGGCGCGGGCCGCGCCCCTTCACGCGCTACGCCAACTTCGGCGACATCCGCGAAGAACTCAACGCCTACTTGAGCGTGCTGCCCGACCGCCCGCTGTGGATCAGCGAGTGGGGCGCGCTCGACAAGGAGCAGGATCATCCTGAGGAGATCGCGCGGTACGCCGCCGAAATGGTCGATGTGATCACCCGCGAATACGCCGGCAAGATCGCGGCGCTCATCTGGTACGCGTGGGCGATGGGCATGCACAACGGGTATGGCATCGTCGGGCGCGATAATCAACCGCTGCAGCCGCTGTACGACCGGTTCCTCGGCCTGCGCGGATAACGGCGGCTGTTCCAATGACCTTACGTCCGTTGGACTGACCTCATCGCCCTGCCTCCTCTCAGAACTTGGGGCGATGGGCTACGACTGCCACACCAGCGTGCTGACTTCATCCGGCAGGCCGGACTCGATGATCTCGCCGGTGGTCAGGTCGATCAGCGAGAGCGTGCCGGAGATCGCGCCGGTTGGTGTGTAGGTCGCGTTGGTGTACACGGCCATCAGCGCGCCGTCGGGCGAGATCGCCCCTGCGACCACGTTAACGGACGGGTCTTCGCCGAGCGTCAGGAGGATCGGGTCGCTGACGGTGTTGTCCGTCAGGCTCACGTCGAACACGAACGCTGTGTGCGAATCGCCGGGTGGAATCAGGGCCGAGCCGACGACTCGAACGGTGTCCGGCTGAATTTCGACCGCCTTTTCGGCAAACAGCGTGAACGAGGACACATCGGCGAAATCCACGATGACGCGGCGATCATCGAACGACTCGATGCCGTCGACGAGGCTGAGGGACATCTCGCCGGCCACGCCGCCGTTGCCATACAGCAGCAGCTTGCCGCTGGAGAGGGGGAGCGCACGGGTGTGAACCTGACCTTCCAGCAGCGTAAGCTCGCCGGCCTCTAAGTCGTAGATGCCCGGAGTCTGCCATTCCCACACGCCGACGTTGACGATCAAGCCGCTGACCGCCCCGTCCGCATCACGAACGAACTGCGCCGGCTCATACAGTCGAAAGTCAGGCATGTTCGAGCCGTTGGCGTCCAATGGAACGTCCTTCAGCAGTTGGACGGTCTCGCGGGCGGTCAGATCGAACAGCCAAACGCCGTCGTTGGCATAGGCGATATAGGCGTCGTCCGGGTCGAACACCGGGCCGCTGGCGAAATGGATATCGGTCACGGGGGCCAGCGCCTCGGCGGATTCGGCATCGATGGGCTGAAGCCAGAGCTGATCGCCAGCGACGTAGGCAACCGACAGGCCGTCGTGAGATGCGCCGTATGCGCGCACGTCGCTGTCCGCCGACGTGATCTGCCGCGGCTCGTCGTCGCCGCCGAGCACGTACTGGAACACTTGCGTGATGCCGTCGCCGTCCGGGCCGAGATAGTACAGGCTCCGGGTCGTTGGGCCGCTGTCTTGAGCGCCGGCTGTGATTCCGGCCAGCAGGGATAAGAGCACGGCGGTCAGCGCGCCGATGTAACGCAGTGCGCGGGTCATAGCGGTTAGAGTCCTTTCGGATCGCATGTGTATTCGTCAGTGTATGCGGGTTTGCGAAGAAAGTCTGTACGCCCGCCTGACGGGTTGACAGCGTGAGCAGGTCGTGTGGCCGGCCAGCGCCGCGAACAGCCGTGATCTGTCAAGCGCGTTATGCCGTCCGTTAGTGTTGGCTCGTGCCGTGGTCTTCCTTCAACATAACATCCAGTATAGCGCCGAACCGTTCAACCGAGCCGATTCATCAGGAGTTCGTAGGCTGCGTTGATTTTCTGCATGATCCCGGTCGCGCTGGGATCGCCGGTGGCGTCCGGGTGATGCTTGCGCGCCATCACGTAATACGCCTGCCGGACGGTCTCGCGGTCGTCGCCGGGGGAGCAGCCGAGCAGGGCGAACGCGGCGTCCATGTCGCTCATCGGTTGATCGCCGTGCAGCACGTCCTCGGCGGTGAACTGCGGCGGCGCGAACGTCGCCACGCGCCATGTGCCTTCGAGGCCGGGCAGTGTGACGGCGATCTCCTCCGTTTGCAGATCATCGGCGCGCACGGTGTAGCCCCACTCGGTCATACGCAGGCGGCCTGTGCCGTGCAGGAACACCGAGAACAGGTAGACCTCGCGATCGATAATCTCGTAAGCGTATACGCGGTCGCCGTTGAGCGTGATGAAGCCCTCCATCCAGTCCTCCATGCGAAAGACTTTGCCGTGTTCGGGCACCATCATCGCCGCCCACAGCATGAACAGGCTGTAGATCCCCGCGCGCGTGTTGTCCTCGACGATCTTCTTGATCGCGTACAGCGGGATGCTGCTGTCGATCAACTGCACGCTGACCTGCCGTCCGTCATGCAGTTCGAACAGGATGATGTCGCCGCCGTCGTGCAGCACCCGCTTCATCACGCCGCTTGCGCGCAGGCGCTGGATCAGGAACTCGCCCGCGTAGTAGGACTCCACCCGCATGTTTGTCATGCGTCAGCGCTCCCATACCTGCGGCGCGCCATCGACCCACAGCACGAGGCTGCCGCCGTCGATGCCGTACTCGACCTCGCCGGTATCGCCGTCGTCATAAGCCAGATACAACACCTTGCCGCGCGTCGTCCAGCGTCCGCGGCTGTCGCGTCCTGCGGACTGGTATCCGCGCTCCGCCGCTGTGGATGCCGAGACGCCAGCCCCGCTGTGAAGATGGGTGTAGTCGGCGCTGGCGGCGCTGGTGATGAAGAAGCGCCCGTCGGGCAGGAACACGCGCGTTACCGACGTCGATGCGCTGAAGCCGCCGCTGCTGTAGAAATCACCGCGCGAGAATGCGCCGACGACGCGCGGGTCAAGCTGGCCGTCACCGGGTAGGGGCGCGCTGGAGCCTTGCGGGCTGTCGGCGTCTCCCGCGTTCTTCTGCGCACTGGCGCGCTCGATCTCCTTCGCCAGCGCCTTCAGGCCTTTCAACGCCAGCGCCCCGCCGACAGCTGCGCCGGCCGCGATCCACTTGCCCCAATCGACGCCGGGCGCGGCCTCAGGTGGAGGGGTTTCCGGCCCGGATGTTGAGGGTTGAACGGCGGTGGTTTGCGGCGGCGCCTCCACCTCGGCTGCCGATTCGACGGCCTGCGGTGACGGAACGCGCGGCGCTAACGGGGCCGCTGGCCCGGTGATGGCTGGATCGGCCGGCCCTTTGTAGCGCAGGTATCCGCCGCCCATGCGGGTGAGCGTCCGCGCGTCGTCGATGAGGGCGTAGTTCTCGCTGGTCGGGACGTTGATCGAGGGGCGCTGTGTCCACGTCAGTTCGATGGTCGGCCCCCAGTTGATGACATACGTGCCGATGGTCAGCAGGCGCTGTTCGCCGCTGGCCGGGTCAACCGCGTGCAGATCGCACGTGAGGTCGGGGCGCAGCGTGATGATGCGCGGCGCCGCCTTGCTGTCCGGGTCGTACCGGTAGATGCCGTTGAGCGCGCTGATCTTCTCGGCCACGGGTTAGGCTCCCCCTTAACGCAAACAATTACCGCATCATGCGTACCGATGTTATACTCGCACCAGAGAGTGTAGACCAACGATAGTATCCGCGCCGAATGGGAATCTGCTAATGGTCGCCTTTAACGCGCATGAACGCCCCGCTCACAATGCCGCGGAGCTGCCAGTGACGCCGCCTCCCCGGCTCATCGGCCGTGAATCCGAACTCCAACAGATTTATCCCCCGCTGCGTGAATCGCGGGCCGTGTACCTGCATGGGCCAGATGGCGTCGGCAAGTCGGCGGTCGCTGCGATGTTGGCGTCGGCGTTCGCTAAGCAGCCCGGCGGCTCGTTGTGGCTGTACGTCGACGAGGACACGACGCTCGAAAGCCTGATCGTCCGCGTCGGCCGCGCATACGATGTCGCCGAGATCGCGCTGTCCGAGAATCCGTTGGGGATGGTCGGAGCGGTCGCGGCGCTGCTTCAGCAGCACAAGCCGCTGGTCGTGCTGGATGGCCCGCTGGAGACCAGCATCGCCGCGAAGTTCGTGACGCGCTGCGCCGACCGCGTGCCGGTGCTTTTGGTCGAGCGCGAGACGCAGAACGGCCCGTGGGTAACAGCGGCGATCGGGCCGTTGACGCCTGACGCCGCGGTTGACCTGTTCAAGCACGAAGCCAACATCGCCAAGAACGCGCCGAACGCCGCCGATGCCGATCTGCGCGCGCTGGTCAAGGCGTTGGGCCACCTGCCGTTCGCCATTTGCGTCGCGGCGCGTACGATGCTGGCAGGCAAGATGTCGCCGGCGGATTTCCTTAACCGCGTGCGGCAGGTCGCGCCGTCGGTCAACAACGACCCGGCGCGTATCGCGCTTACGCTCAGCTTCGCCGCGCTGACCAACAACCCGCTGCAGGGCGTTCTGCTGATGATGGGCGCGATCCCCTCTGGCGCGGGCACGTCCGACCTGCTCGGCATGATCAGCGGAGCGCCAACGGCGTCGATCAACCAAGCGGTGCAGATGCTGGCCGGGCTGCGGCTTGTCGACCGCGGCATGCGCGGCGAGCAGGTCTATTTCCGGCAGCACGCGCTGACACACAAGTTCTGCGAGGAACGCTTGCAGTCGTCGGGCCGGCTCGACGGCCTCCGCGAGAAGGCACGCGAGAAGTTGATCGAGTATGCGCAGGCCAACATGGACGCAGGCAAAGCGGGCCGTCTCGCCTCGGAGATGGAGAATTTCGTCAAGTTGGCCCACCACGCTCAACGTATAGGCGACCGCGATACCAACAGCAAACTCGTGATCGCGCTGTCGCAGGCGGGCACGTTCGTCAACGATCAGGGGTTCGTCTATGAACTGGTGCAGATTCGCGGGGCCGGCGGGTCGCCATTCCCAGCCTATCAGGACAGCGAACCTGCCATGTCCAGTGGATTGTTCGCCAGCCTGACCGCCGCGCCAGCCGAGAAGTTTGCGCCGGAACAGCTCGAAGCCGCCGCCCGTGGGGACATTGACGAGGACGACGACGACGGATCGGATGCGCCTGTCGCGCCGGCGCCGCTGGCGGCTGCCCCCGCGCCCGAACTGGATGACGAGTATCTGCTTGAAGATGATGACGACGACAACGGGGACGACTCCGGCCCTGCGCCGGTCGTGCAGTCGCCGGAAGACTTCCTGTCGTCGATGGCCTCAAGCCCGCCGACTATCGTAGAGCCGCGCCAGTCAGTGCTGTTCGACCGCGAAGACGATCTGGACGACGACCTCGACGAGATCGAGGACAGCGAGCCGTTCGTCGAGGAAGAGCCGGCCACCGTCGAGGGAAAGATCGCAATGCTGCGCACGCAGTTGGGACAGGCGCGGCAGGACGGCGACATGGCGCGGCAGGTCACACTGCTGCGACAGCTCGGCCATTGGGAGGTCGAAGAAGGGCTGCTGATCGAGGCAATCGCCACTTACAATCAGGCGTTGGCCGTGTACGAGCAGCGCGATGACCAGACGGGGCAGCTTGAAACACTGGAAATCCTCTCGGCGTTGATGGAAAAGACCGAGAATGCGCAAGCCTCGGTGCTGATGGCCCAGCGCGGCATCTCGATCGCCGAGGCCATGGACGACGAGGAGACACGCTTGCAGCTTCTGCTCACGCTGGGCGACGCGCGCCAGCAGCTCGGCGAGAGCGTGGAGGCCGCGAAAGCGTACGGCCAAGCCCTTCAGATCGCGCGCACGACCGACGACTCCACGCACGAGGCGATCATCCTGCAGAAGCTTGGCACGGCGCAGCTCGACAGCGGCGACCCGGATCACGCGATTGACAGTTGGGAGCAGGCGCTGGCGCTGTTCAAGGCGCAGGAACGCCGCGCTGACGAAGGCCGCGTCAAGGGCGCGCTCGGCCAGGCCTACGGCGAACTTCAGCGCTGGCCGGAGGCGATCAACTTCCACAAGTCGGCGTTGTATATCGCGCGCGAATTGGGCGACAAAGGTGAGGAGGCCGTGCAGCTCTCCGACCTCGGCTATACGTGCTTACAGGCGGAGCAGTTGGGCGAGGCCATGATGCACTATCGCCAAGCTCTGCATCTGGCGTTCGAGTACGGCAACCGCGCAGACATCGTCGCGGCGCTGGTCGATCTGGCGCGGTTGATGCTGCGCAGTCCATCACATCTCAAAATCACCGAACAGTTGGTCGCTGACGGCTTGCAGCTTGACCCGAGCGATAAAGACCTGCGCAGCCTGAAAGAGCGTATTGCAGGGGAGATCCTCGTGGCGCAAAGCAAGGGCGTTCAGTTCAAGCCGGTGGCGGGGACAGCGCGCCAGTTCGCGGCGCAGGGCTATCGCAAGTTCGCCGGGGTGTAAACCGCAGACCGCTGGATACGGTTCGCTTTGTGCGGACATTAGGACAGCTCTGCGAGTTTGAACAAATGCCGCCGATCCTGCCTCCGTGAGGGGCGGGCTTCGGGCATTATGTACGGAATCGCCCGCCTCAATCTGTAATGGTCACCACTAACCCTACTCACTTCCACCCCCTATGCTAGAATCAGTTATGAAGTGCATGACGATCAGGGGATACCCGCGCATGTTGAAGAAACAACACCTCAAGAGCAAGCCGGTGTGCAAGGTCACGTTTTACACCCCGGCACAGATCGAAGCCGATACCGTCCATCTGGTGGGCGACTTCAACGGTTGGAGCGAGACCGAGACCGAGATGAAGAAGCTGAAGGACGGCCGCTTTTCCGTTCTGCTGGAGCTGGAAGCAGGCAAAGAATATCAGTTCCGCTATCTGATTAACGGCAAGGACTGGCACAACGATTGGGAAGCCGACAAGTACGTTCCCAATCCGTTCAGCGGCGACAACTCGGTGGTCATCACCTAAACGAGAAGTCGGACGTGCGGCGTGAGACGTGCGGAATGAAACGCACCCTCGCTCGCCTTCCACAGCATCAGATCAAAGACGCCGCGTTTCGGGCTTGCCGGGGCGCGGCGTTCGAGTCTCTGACCGGCGATGCGCAGGGGATTGTGGCGGCGCGCATCAACGAACTGACGCAGGTCATCGAAAGTCAGTGGGCAGGACTATCCGACTCGCGACATTAGCCGAGTGAAAACGGGTTGGCGCTTTCTCGTCACTCAGCACTTTCAACGCCTTGTCTAGTCGCGGTCGAACGTGTCGGGGAACAGGTCGATGGCGTCGGCGAGGATGTCGCTCATCAGCACCGCGCCTTCGTTGGGCAGTTTCAAGCCTTGAATGTAGCGCTCGGTGACGGCGATGCTGCTGTGGCGAAGCAAGCGGCTGATCGTGTCGATTGGCACTTTGGCCTGATGCAGCGCGCCCGCCACCGACCGGCGCAGATCGTGCGGCGCGACCGGCCCGAGATTGGCGCGGCGTGCCGACTCCTCGACGATCAGCAGCACGCCTTCGGAAGTCAAGCCGCCTCTGCTGACGCGCCCGCCTTTCCACACGCGCCGGATCAGCGGCGAGTCGGTGAACGCGCCGCGTGTGGCCGGCACGCAGAACTTGCGCCATGCCTCCAGCGCCTTGACTACCTGACGCGGCACATCAACCGAGGCGACCTTGCGCCCCTTGCCGTGGACGCGCAGCACGACGCGGTTGTTCTGCACGCTGAGATCGCCCCACCGCGCAACGGCCAGTTCCTCGCGGCGCAGCGCCATCGTGCACAGCATCGACATCACGACGAGGTTGCGCGCCGCTTGTGACTCGTGCGTGGCGATCTGCATTGACGCCCATATCAGCGCCTTGAGTTCGGACGGTGACAGCCAGCGGCCGACACGCTGTCCGGACTCGGCTTTCGGCGGGCGCACACGGCTGAGCGTGGCGGCCTGAACCTCCGGCAGCCAACCCGCCTCCGCCAGCAGATCGCCCAGCGTGACCAGCGCCGCCCGCGCCTGATTGATCCCCTGCTTGCTGTGGCTGCGGCGCGCCAGCACGCCCAGCCACGCCCGTACACCGCTTGGCGTAAGCGCGTCGAGCAGCAGGGGGATCGGCAGCCGCGTCATGCGTTCGGCCCGCGCCTCGATGTCCTTACTTTCCGGCCAACCCGCGTTATCCACGAGGAACGTCTCGACCCAACGGAAGTACGCGCGTTCGGTGTGCCTGCTGCTGGCGCGGCCGGGCAGCACCGCGGCGAAGTTGAACGTCAGATCGCGGCGGTCGGTCGAGAGGGCGCTGCGGTTCGGGTCACGCGGGAGCATGGAACCTCATCTTGAACGACTTTGCTTGAACACCGGCTTGGTCAAAGGAGATTCTCAACTCCGGCTCTTATTCGAGATAAACGCTGTCGAACACCAACGAGATTTCCTCTCTTCATCGCCATGGAGAAAGGGCTAAGCCGGTGTTCGTAAGTCGAGAGATTCGGCCTCCCATCTTGCAGCGTTAGTCGAGCTATACGGCACGGCGTTTTCTCATCGTCCATCACTCATCACTTTCAACTTCGTGCTTAGGGGGTGAGGTTATCGCCCCGCCAGCAGATCCAGTAGGTCGATCTGCGTCAGGATGCCGACCGGCTTACGGTCATCACCTTCGCCGGTGGACTCCGTGACCAGCGCGATCTTGCTGGACGTGAACACACTCATCACGCTCTCGATCGGTGTCGACGGGCTGAGCGTCACGACCTGCGTGTTGATGACCCCCGCGTCGCGGATCGGCTGACGGGCCGCGTCCGCGCTCGATTCGCGCAGCAGGTAGCTGAGCAGGCCAACCTCGGTCACGAGGCCCACCAACTGCCCGCGCGCACCGACGACAGGAAGCTGCGAGACATCGGCGTGCTTGAGCTTGGCGACCACATCGCCGACCGGGTCGCTGTCCTGCGCCGTGACCAGCTCGGCGTTTGGCTTGCGTGCCAGCACGCTGGCGACGGTCACATCCGCCCATTCGCTGTCGAGGAAACGGTTTTCGCGCATCCAGTTGTCGTCGAACACCTTCGACAAATAGCGCGAGCCGCTGTCCGGCAGCAGCGCGACGACCATCTTGTCCGGCCCGAGGTCGCGGTCAGCTGCGTACCGCAGCGCGCCTGCGATCGCCGCGCCGCTGCTCACGCCGCCGAAAATGCCTTCTTCGCGCACAAGCCGCCGCGTCATCAGCATCGTCTCTTTGTCGCTGACCCGCACCATGTCGTCGATCACCGTGAAGTCGTAGTTCGACGGGATGAAGTCTTCGCCGATACCTTCCGTCTTATAGACGTGCGCTTCGGTGAGCTTGCCGGTGTAGAAGTAGTCGTAGAGGATCGAGCCGATCGGGTCGACGCCGACGACCTGCACCTTCGGGTTCATCTGCTTGAGATAGCGCGCCACGCCGGTGATCGTGCCGCCGGTGCCCATGCCGCACACGAACACGTCGACCTTGCCGGCTGTTTGCCGCCAGATTTCGGGGCCGGTCGTGTCGTAGTGCGTCTGTGGATTCACCGGGTTGTGATACTGGTTGGCGAGGATGCTGTTGGGCGTATCCTCATGGATTTGCCGCGCGACGCTGTAATAACTGCGCGGGTCGTCCGGCTCGACGTTGGTGGGCGTGACGACCACGCGCGCGCCGTAGGCTCGCAGCACGCGGATTTTCTCGTCGCTCATCTTGTCGGGCATGACGAACACGCAGCGATAGCCCTTGAGAGTCGCGGCGATCGCAAGGCCGACGCCGGTGTTCCCGCTGGTCGCTTCGACGACCGTGCCGCCGGGTTTGAGCAGGCCCCGCTGCTCAGCGTCTTCGATGATCGTGATCCCGATGCGGTCTTTCACCGAGCTGCCGGGGTTGAAGTACTCGACTTTGGCGACCATCTGGCAGCGCAGGCCGCGTGCGAGACGGTTCAAGCGCACCAGCGGCGTCTTGCCCATCACGCCGAGGATGTTGTCGTAGATTTCCGGCTCAGCGGGCAAATCCGGAGTATGCGGGCTTACTGTCGGTTCGGGCAGGGTCATCGCGTCGTTCTCCGGGATTATGATGTCGGGATATGCTGGTATTCTACCATGATCGGTGCACGGCCCACTGCTGCGCAGCGCGTCGCAGCGCCTTCAGCCCGCCAGCGCTGCCATCAACTGCGCCATCAAGCCCATGCCGAACTGCGAGATCACGCGATACGGGTCGCGCTGCAAGCCCTCACCGGCCTTGTTGACCTGCGCGACACCGCCGAGAAAGCCGTCCGGCGTCAGGGTGCTGTGCAGCGCATCGAGGGTTTCGGACGCGGCAGCGCGCGCGGTATCCGGAAGCCAACCGTGTCGTGCCGCGAGTGCCAATGCCGCTGCGATCCCGGCCGATCCAGACGTGTCGACGGGCGTGTTTGGCTCATCCAAGAACGTCGGCCAGAGCGGGCCGCTGCGCTGCGCCAGCGCCCACGCGCCAAGCCGCTGAACGTCGTGGATCAGGTCGCGGGCGGGTCGGGGATGACGGCCAGTGTGCGCGTCAATCCCAACAGCGACCACGCCACGCCCCGGCACCAGTTGACGAATGTGCGCGTTCCATCGGGCAGGATGCGCAGCGCGTGGCGTTCGCCGTCGAACAACGCGCGCCGGAGCCTGAGCTGCGCCAGCGCCATCGCCGTCCACTTCGGCTCGCCGCGCTGCTGGCCGATGACCGCCAGCGGATAACCCACCGTGTAGCTGCCCTCGGCGGAGAGCATGTCAGGGTCTTGAATCGCGCCGTCGTGCTGCTCCCACAGTGAGCGCCAGAACGTCAGCGCGCTGTGAATCGCCGGATGATCGGGCAGCACGCCGGCCATCACCGCGAACGGCAGCGTACACTCGATTCCGTAGATGTCACCGGCGCGCGGCCTGCTCCAATCGTCCTCGTAGTCGAGGCGGCCGTCGGCGTCGAAGAACATCGCCATGTGGGCGCGGATCGCCTCGTCGGCACGGTCGGCGCTCAGTAATCCACAGCCGGCCAGATCGCGCAGGCCGACCAGCACGCAGCCTTCCTGCCAACCGAAGAACTGGAGCGAATCGAGCGACGCCAGCCGGTCAATGAACGCGCCGGACGCAGGTGAGTCGACCGGGCCGAGCAGGTGCGGCATCAGCGCGCGGCTCAAGTCGTGATGCCCGTCCGGATCGTGCAGCAGCCACAACGGCGTTGAGCCGCCGCCGAGATGCAGCGTGACGCCATGCTCCGCCGCCGCGCTGGCGTCCCCGGCGCTGAGCGCAAGCTCGAATGGTTGGAAGATGTGCGCATAGCGGATGTCCAGCACGCCGAGCGTCCGGCCCGTGCCGTTCAGCGTCACGGTGACACGGCGCGCATCGCGTTCGTCGATCGCCACGCTGACACGCAAACGCGCTGCCCCGGCGGCGGGCGGGGTGTCCCATCGCAGCGCGACCGGCTGATCGTGAGTCAGGGGAAACGCCGCCCAGCCGCGCGTCAGCCGTCGACCGGCGGGGATGAGCAAATCGCGAAAGCCGCTGGCATGGGCGACCGCGTAGAGAAGATCAGTCATCGACGCGGCGCTCTATTTCAAACCGGAGCGCGTCAGTCCCTCGACGAACTGGCGCTGCAATACGATGAACAGCAGCAGCACCGGCACCATCATAATGATGCCGCCGCGAGCGCCTGATTGTACTCGCTGGCGTACTCGCTGAAGAACATCGACAGGCCCAGCGGAAGCGTGCGCAGGGCGTCCTTCGTGACCACGACCAGCGGCCAGACGTAGCTGTCCCAACTGGCGAGGAAGGCGAAGATCACCACTGCCGAGATCGATGCGCGGCTCATCGGCATTACGACGCGGATCAGGATCGCCAGCTCAGAGGCGCCATCCAGACGCGCCGCCTCGATGTAATCGTCCGGGATGCTCTTCATGTGCTGGCGCATCAGAAAAATACTGAATGCGTTGACGGCTTGCGGCAGGATCAACCCCTGATAGCTGTCAAGCCAGCCGAGGTCGCGCACGACCAGATACAGCGGCACGAGGATGACCTGCACGGGCAGCATCATCGTGCTGAGGATGGCGAGAAACGCGATATTGCGCCCGAAATAGCGGTACTTGGCGAGGCTGAAACCGGCGAGGCACGAGATGACGACCGTGAGCGCCACCGACGCCAGCGCGGCGATGATGCTGTTGAGGAAGTACGTGCCGAACGCCTTTTCCCGAAACGGGAGGATGAAGTTTTCCCACAGCGGGTTTTCGGGGATCCAGTTCATCGGAACCGCGAAGACTTCGGTATTCGGCTTGAGCGCGGAGGTCGCGGCCCACGCCAGCGGGAACAGGATCAGAAACGAGCCGAGGCCCAGCACGGCGTAGATGATGGCATATTGGGTGAAGCGGATGACCCGTGGTGACGTCAGCATCGGCCTACTCCTGCGTCCGGAAGAACCACATCTGAACGACGGTGAACGCCAGCGCGAGCAGGAACAGGATCACCGACATGGCGGCCGCGCGCCCCATACGCAGGAAGATCCAGCCGGTCTCGTAGATGAGCACCGACAGGATGCGCGTGGCGTCGCCGGGGCCGCCGCCGGTCATGATCCAGATCGCGTCGAAGTGGCGCAGCGCGTTGATGATCGACACGACGACCACGAACAGGGTCGTAGGCCGCAGCAGCGGGAAGGTGATAAAGCGGAACAACTGCCAGTTGTTGGCGCCGTCGAGACGTGCCGCCTCATAGTATTCGTTCGGGATATTTTGCAGGCCGGCCAGATAGATCACGCCGTAGTAGCCGGTCGCGCGCCACACGGCGAGGATAATCACCGCCAGCAGGGCGTGCTGGTTCGAGTTCAGCCACGGGATCGTCTGGTTGATGAACGGCGCGAGCAGCACCGTGTTGATCGGCCCATACGGGTGATACAGCAGCGACCAGATGATCGCCAGCACGACCAACGGCATGACGATTGGCGCGAAGAACACCGTGCGGAAAAAGGTGCGCAGACGGATGTTCTGATTGAGCATCAGCGCGAGGATCATCGACAGGATCCAGATCGGCACGCTGATGCCGAAGGCGTAGATGATCGTCGTGCCTAACGACTCCATGAACTGCCGCGAACCGAACAAGAATTCGTAGTTGCCGAACCCGATCCAGCGCGGCGGAGACAGCAGGTTGTAGTTGAAGAAACTCAGCCGGACGGCGTTCGCCATCGGATAAAACGCGAACAGCGTGAAATAGATCAGCGCGGGCAGCACGAAGAAAAAGCCCGTGAATCCGAGCCGTCGGCCGTAGGTCAGCCACGGAATGTACTCCATCCATGTGCGCCGGTGGACGCTGGATTCAACTGCGGCCATAGGGAACTGCTACTCCTAACGAGACAAGCATGCGGGGGCAGGCCGTCGCCGCATGGCCTACCCCCGCGCAGGTCTATCTACATCTTGCAGACGTTAGCCGGCAAGCGCGGCGTTGATCTCGTCGCAGGCGCTGTCGAGCGTCTCCTGCGCGTCGAGGTTATTCAGGATCGCGTCTTGCACGTACTGATGGATGATCGTGGCGATCTCGCCCTGACGCGGGTGGATCAGGCGCGGGCGGCCGTACTGCATCTGGTCGATGAACACGTCGAGGCCGGGGAAGTCGGCGACGGACGGATCGTCAGTCCAGCCAATGCGCGGCAGGATATAGCCGGCGGTCGGGAGCCAGCGCGCGCCCTGCTGCGACGCGTAGTCGACAAACTTCCACGCGATGTCCGTGTGCTCGGACGCGGCGTTGACCGTCCACACCCACGACGACAGCATGACGACATCACGTTCGGCGTCGGTCATCTGCGGCAGCGGGATCAGGCGCATATGATCGGCCACCGGCGTCAGCTGCGGGACAGCCCACGGGCCGAGGATCCACATGCCCATGCGATCCTGATAGAAGTCGATCATCGAGTCCTGCGCGGTCGCCAAGTTGATCCCCGGCGCGCCGGCGTTGTACTTGTAGTACATGTCCTGCATCGTCTGGAGCGCCGCGACACCGGCCGGCTCGTTCAGCGCGCAGGCATCGCCCATGTCGTCGTCGGTCAGGATCGAGCCGCCGCCCTGATACACCAGCGGCGAGAACAGAAGCATCGTCCAGCCCGGCGTGACCAGATTCCACGCGAAGCCCTGACGTTCAAACACGCCGTTGTTCACGGTCGCGATCTGCCCGCCAATTTCGCCGACCTCTTCCCACGTTTTGGGATAGTCGGTCTCTGGATCGAGGCCGATCTCGCGGAACATATTCTCGTTGATGACCATGATCCACGAGTTGTACTCGAACGGGATGCCGTACACCTGACCGTCTTCGCCCTTGAACGGGTTGAGGCTGTCAGGCACATAGGCGGCCTCGAAGTCCTCTTGAGACTCGAACCCGAACGCGGCGACGTCGACCGGGGCAAGGATGCCGTTGCCGGTCAGGATGGCGTGGTTGGCGTCGTTGATGTCGAAGATGTCGGGAAGCTGACCACCGGCGGCGGCGGTTAGCACGCGGTTGATATAGTCGGCGCTGGAGATCAGCTCCATTTGGATGTCGACGCCCGGATTGGCCGCCTCGAACTCCGCGATCAATTCCTCGGTGAGGGGATCAGCAGGCGGATGGCTGTGCTTCCAAAACGTGATGACGATGGGTTCCTGCGCCAGCCCGGTTGCGCCGATGCTGACGAGGAGGGTGAAACTGAGTAATGCTACTAGGGTACGGCGCAGCGATCTGGACATCTTTTCCCCTTATATTCTGCAAAACCTTGCGGTGCGCGGTATTGTATCCTCAGCGTAATGTCCGCTGCAACAAGGATTGGAGTCCAGTTTCTCCATGTCGATCCAAGAACTCAAAGGCGGGCTGATCGTCTCGTGCCAAGCGCGGCCAGAGGACATCGTGACCGACGCCGGCTTTCTGGCTGATATGGCGCGGGCGGCGGAGGCGGGCGGCGCGGTGGCGATCCGCGCAAACGGGCCGCACAACATCGCGGCGATCCGGCGTGTGGTGAGCATTCCGATTATCGGTATCTATAAGCAGGAGTGGCGCGGCGTTGGCACACGCATCACGCCGACGTTCGAGGCCGCGCGCGCGATCTTCGACGCCGGCGCGAGCGTCATCGCGTTCGACGCGACGCAGCGCTGGGCGGACGAAGGCCGGCCCTCGCCCGATGCGATGATCGCACACATCCACGCCGAGCTGGGCGTGCCGGTTATGGCGGATGTGTCGACGTTCGACGAGGGCGTGACAGCGGCGGAATCTGGCGCTGATCTCGTCGCGACCACGCTGTCGGGGTACACCGGCTACAGCCCGCAGATGCACGCGCCGGATTACGACCTCGTGCGGCGGTTGAGCGCGGCGCTGGAGATCCCCGTCGTCATGGAAGGGCGCGTCGCGTCGCCGGATGAGGCCGCGCGTGGCCTGCGGGCCGGGGCGTTCGCGGTGGTCGTCGGCTCCATGATCACGCGCCCGCGCTTTATCGTGTCGCGATACGTGGCCGCGATGGGGCCGGAATCCGATGTCGCGCCGGCGATTGCAGTGGACATCGGCGGGACGAAGATCGCCGCGGCCGTCATGCTGCACTCCGGCGAACTTGCACATTCCACGCGCATTCCGACCGAACCCCAGCGCGGCGGCGAGGATGTCCTCACGCGTGCCGCTGGCCTCGTCGCCGAGCTGCGCACGAAAGCGCCTGCTGCCGTGTCCATCGGGATCTCGACCGGCGGCGAGGTCGACTCGCAGGGGCGGATTCGGTTTGCAACGTCGCTGCTGCCGGGCTGGACGGGAATGCGCATCACCGAACGCATGCAGACGCAGTTCGGCTTGCCCGCCGTGACCGACAATGACGGCGTGTGCGCGGCGGCCGCGGAGGCGCTGCGCGGCGCGGGGCAGGGGTATGACAACGTGCTGGGCGTCGCCATCGGGACGGGCCTCGGCGCGGGGTGGATCGTCGACGGCAAGCCGGTGCGCCTGCGCGACGCCGCCAGCCTGAAACTCGGCCACATGCCGGTAGATCCGAACGGGCTGGCCTGTACGTGCGGCCTGCGCGGATGCCTCGAAACGCGCGTCTCTGGCCCGGCGCTTGCGCTGGCCTACGCGGAACGAGCAGGCATCGACCCATCCGCCGTCACCGGCCAGATGGTGCAGGGCGCGGCGGAGTCCGGCGATCCGGCGGCGCTGGCGGCGATTGAGTCGATGGCGCGCTGGCTGGCGGTCGGCTTGGCGTCGGCGGTCGATCTGCTGCGCCCGAACGTCGTCGTGATCGGCGGCAGTGTCGTGGGGCTGGGCGACCTGCTGTTTGCGCCGCTGCGGTCGGCGTTCGCTGAGCGCGTCTACCCCTCGCTGGCTGATACGCTCATCCTGCGCGCGCGCTTCGGCGGGGAGGCCGGGTTGATGGGCGCGGGCCTCATGGCGCAGCAGCTCCAGCGGCAGGGGCCGTCGCACTAAGCGTATCCACGACGCAGCCA
This sequence comes from Chloroflexi bacterium OLB13, assembly GCA_001567485.1. GTDB lineage: Bacteria > Chloroflexota > Anaerolineae > Aggregatilineales > Phototrophicaceae > Flexicrinis. The sequence continues at coordinate 23,143 of JZRA01000096.1, read as the reverse complement.
TTCCAGCCATGCGATCCGCGATTTCATCTTGAGTCACAGGTTCCGGCCAGCGTCGAAAGATCGATGCGCATCGATGCGTCGTTCATAGCGAGGGAGTTGGCTTCAATCCGACCGAGACAGTAATCATGCGGCCCGCCGGGAGGGCGAACGCGATGACGGCATCCGATCAGCACGGCGAACACATGCACCACCACCATCACCACCCCGGCGAACCTGCCGGCCGCGATGAGTCCGTGCCACAAGAGCATGCGCACGGCCACCACGCGCACGATCACACCGCGACGCAGCACAACGCCAACCGCGCCGCTCACGACGGCGGTCACAATCACGCCGGACACGATCACGCCGGACATGGCGGCGGCATGCACGAGGGGCATATCACGATGATGCGCAACCGCTTCTTCGTGACGCTGCCGCTAACCTTGCTCGTCGTCCTGTATTCGCCGATGGTGCAGGGCTGGCTCGGCTTCACGATGCCAGCGTTCCCCGGCAGTATGTGGATCGCGCCCGTGATCGGCACGATCATCTTCGTCTACGGCGGGCTGCCGTTCCTGTCAATGGCGCGAGGTGAACTCTCGTCGCGCCAGCCCGGCATGATGACGCTGATCTCGGTCGCCATCACGACGGCTTACGTCTACAGCATGGGCATCGTCCTGTTCCCTGCGCATGACGCCGCCGGGATGACGATGGACTTCTTCTGGGAGCTGGCGACGCTCATCACCGTCATGCTGCTCGGCCATTGGATCGAGCTACGCAGTGTCGGGCAGGCGCAGGGCGCGCTCAAAGAACTCGCCAAGCTGCTGCCGGATACCGCCGAGCGCATCTTGCCGTCCGGCCAAATCGAGACGGTTGCGGCGGCCGATCTGCGCGCGGGCGACCGCGTCTTGATCCGCCCCGGCGCGAGCATCCCGGCCGACGGCGTGGTGGCCGAGGGCCAGAGCAGCGTCAACGAGTCGATGCTGACCGGCGAGAGTATGCCGGTCGCAAAGTCCGCCGGCGACGCGGTCATCGGTGGGACGGTCAACGGATCCGGCGCGCTGCGCGTCGAGATACACAAGGTCGGCGAGGGCACGGCCTTGGCCGGTATCATGCGGCTGGTCGAAGATGCGCAGAAGAGCCAATCGCGGGCGCAGACGCTGGCCCAACGCGCTGCCTTCTATCTTACCCTCATCGCCATCGGCGCGGGGATTGTCACGCTGGCCGGGTGGCTGATCGTCACCGGAAGCCTCGCCGACGCCGTGCGCAGCACCGTCACCGTGCTGGTTGTCGCATGTCCGCACGCGCTGGGACTGGCCGTGCCGCTGGTCGTCTCGATCTCGACCACGCTCTCGGCGCGCAGCGGCCTGCTCGTGCGGCAGCGTGTGGCGCTCGAAAAAGCGCGCGAGCTGGATATTGTCGTGTTCGATAAGACCGGCACGCTGACCAAAGGCGAGCAGGGCGTCGTGGACTTCGCCACCGACGGAATCAGCGAGGATGCCGCGCTGCGGATTGCGGCGGGCCTCGAACGCGACAGCGAGCACATGATCGCGGCGGCGATCCGGTCGTATGCGGACGGACGCGGGATCGAGCCGGCCCCTGTCACCGGTTTTGACGCGCTGGCCGGCCGCGGCGTGCGCGCCGACGTTGACGGCACGGCGTATTACATCGGCGGCCCGCGCCTGCTTGAAACAGTGGGCCTCGCTGCGCCTGCGTCTCTCGCTGAACACGGGCGCAAGGCCGAGGACGCCGGCCAGTCATTGATCTACCTCGCGTCGCAGGAGCGTGTGCTGGCCGTGTTCGCTGTTGCCGACGTGATCCGCGAGAAAAGCCGGCAGGCGGTTCGCGCCCTGCACGATCTCGGCGTCGAGGTCGCCATGCTCACCGGCGACAGCCAAGCCGTCGCGGATTCGGTAGCGCGCGAGTTGGGTATCGACACGGTGTTCGCGCAGGTGCTTCCAGAGCAAAAAGCCGGCCGCGTGAGCCATCTCAAGCAGGGTGGGCGAACGGTGGCGATGGTCGGTGATGGTGTCAACGACGCGCCCGCGCTGGCGACCGCTGATGTCGGGATTGCGATCGGCGCTGGAACCGACGTCGCAATCGAAAGCGCCGGCATCATCCTTGTGCGCTCAAATCCGCTCGATATCGTGCGCATCGTCCGGCTCAGCCGCGCGACGTACCGGAAGATGGTGCAGAATCTATGGTGGGCGGCAGGGTACAACATCGTGGCGATCCCGCTGGCGATGGGCGTGCTTGCACCGTTCGGCATCACGCTCGATCCGGCGGTCGGGGCTGTGTTGATGTCGCTGAGTACGATCATCGTGGCGTTCAATGCGCAGCTTCTGCGCCGCCTTGACCTCAAGCGGGTGTGATCCGGCCACGCCACGCGAATTGTTATGGCAGCGGTGATCCACGCCGAATCATCGTCGGTGAATCATCGGTCTCGCGTTGCGATCTTCGCCGGAATCGGGCTGGGATCAAACAGACCATTGACACCATTCGAGTCGAATCGGGTGTACACTAGGAGTGTGACACATTGGCGCCGAAGAAAGTGAGGGTGACCGTGTGCTGCGCTCGCAGAACCAAGCGCCGGGGTGACTCAGACGACCGAGGACACGCTGGCGTTTCATTATGCGTCGCGCACATGAGTCGGCCGCGCTGCTCCGGCGAATTAGAGGAGACAGAGGAATGAACTACGAGGACTTGGAAGCCCTCCGCCACATCAACGAAGAAGAAGCGCTGCGCTTTATCGCGCATGAACGCCTTGTTCAGGAGGCGCTTGCCGCCAACCCGCGCGGGCTGCGGCAAGAACTCGGACAGGCGTTGGTGCGCCTCGGTCGCTGGATCGAGGGCCGTCGGATCGATGATGAGTCGGCCGACGACAAGGCGCGCTACAACTAAGGTGAGACGGGGCGGGTTTGCCGCCATCTGTGGGGATGCACGAAGGCCACTGCGCGCGATCAGGTTCGCCTGACGGCAGGGGACGCCGCGGCGTCATCCTTGTTGAAATCGGCAGCGGCGTGTCTGCCATCCCCAAACCACGCGCGGATCGATCAGTCGATCCGGCGCCGTTTGGATTCGTGTGTGCCCCGGTGTTGGTTGAGGGAAGGTGGGCGGGCTGCCGGCTGGCCCCTACGGATTCCCGGCGCCTGCGTTCGCCCTTCCTCATCACACGTCACTCAGCACTGAACCCGTGCCTTACGCTTCGACGACCTCGACAGGGTGGAACGTCAGGTTGGCGCCGTCACTGTCGATCACGACGTGGTCGCCGTCCATTACGCGGCCTTCGAGGATCGCCGTCGCCATGGGATCCTGCACGAGACGCTGGATCGCGCGCTTAAGCGGACGCGCGCCGAACGCCGGATCGTAGCCCTGATCTGCCAGCAGCTCGCGGGCCGCCGGCAGCAGCTCGATCGTGACCCGCCGCTGCGCGAGCATGCGCTGGAGCCGGCCAAGCTGGATGTCCACGATGCGCCCGATGTCTTCGCGGCTGAGCGCGTGGAACAAGATGATGTCGTCCAGACGATTGAGGAACTCCGGCCGGAACTGACGGTCGAGCAGGTTGAGTACCTTGCGACGCGCCTCGTCGCCGGTGCCTTCGTTCTTGAGGATGTCGCTGCCGACGTTGCTGGTCATGATAATCACCGTGTTGGTGAAGTTGACCGTGCGGCCCTGCCCGTCGGTCAGGCGTCCATCGTCGAACACCTGCAAGAAGATGTTGAAGACTTCGGGATGCGCCTTCTCGATCTCGTCGAACAGCACGACCGAGTACGGCCGGCGGCGGACGGCCTCGGTGAGCTGACCGCCTTCCTCATAGCCGACATACCCCGGCGGCGCGCCGATCAAACGGGCGACCGTGTGCCGTTCACCGTATTCGCTCATGTCGATGCGCACCATGGCGTTCTCGTCGTCGAACATCAGCGCGGCGAGGCTGCGCGCCATCTCGGTTTTGCCGACACCGGTCGGGCCGAGGAACAGGAAGGTGCCGATGGGTCGGTTCGGGTCTTGCAGGCCGGCGCGGCTGCGGCGCACCGCCGATGCCACCGCCCGTACCGCTTCGTCTTGGCCGATCACGCGCTCGTGCAGACGGTCTTCCATCTTGAGCAGCTTCTCGACCTCGCCTTCCAGCAGGCGCGAGACGGGTACGCCCGTCCAGCGCGAGACCACGTTGGCGATCTCGTCGGCGTCGACCTCCTCTTTGAGCATCGTGCTGCCGTCATGGCGCATCTGCTCGATGGCGTCTTCGGCCTGCTCGATGCCGCGTTCCAGTTCGGGAATCGTGCCATAGCGCAGGCGGGCGGCTGCTTCCAGATCGCTGCGGCGTTCGGCGCGTTCCAATTCGATGCGCGCTTCTTCCAGCTTGCTCTTGGCGTCGCGGATACGCCCGATGGCATCGCGCTCCTTCTGCCAGCGCGCGTTGAGCGCCTGCAAGCCCTCGCGCAAGTTCGCCAGTTCGCCCTCCAAGTCGCCGAGGCGCTGGCGGCTGGCGTGATCGCGCTCCTTCTTGAGCGCCTCGCGTTCGATCTCCAGCTGCATGATCTGGCGCTCGACCTTATCGACCTCAATCGGCCGGCTCTCGATCTCCATTTTGAGGTTCGCCGCCGCCTCGTCGATCAGGTCGATGGCCTTGTCGGGAAGCTGACGGTCGGGGATGTACCGCTGGCTGAGCGTCGCCGCGGCGATCACCGCGCTGTCCTGCACGCGCACGCCGTGATGCACCTCGTAGCGCTCCTTCAGCCCGCGCAAGATGCTGATCGTGTCTTCAATGCTCGGCTCGTCCACGAACACGGTCTGGAAGCGGCGTTCAAGCGCGGCGTCCTTCTCGATGTGCTTGCGGTATTCATCCAGCGTCGTCGCGCCGACCATACGCAGTTCACCGCGCGCCAGCATCGGCTTAAGCATGTTGCCAGCGTCCATCGCGCCTTCCGCCGCGCCCGCGCCGACGATCGTGTGCAGCTCGTCGATGAACAGGATCACCTTGCCGTCGCTGTCGGCGATCTCCTTGAGCACGGCCTTGAGCCGTTCCTCGAATTCGCCGCGGAACTTCGCTCCGGCCACCAGCGCGCCGAGATCGAGCGCGATCAGCCGCTTGTCGCGCAGGCTTTCCGGCACATCGCCGTTGGCGATACGCTGGGCTAACCCCTCGACAATCGCCGTCTTGCCGACGCCGGCCTCGCCGATCAGCACCGGGTTGTTCTTGGTGCGCCGGCTGATGATGTGGACGACGCGCCGGATTTCCTCGTCGCGGCCGATCACCGGGTCGAGCTTGCCCTGACGCGCCAGCGCGGTCAGGTCGCGGCCGTATTTCTCAAGGCTCTGGTAGGTCTCCTCAGGGTCGGCGGAGGTCACGCGCTGTGATCCGCGGATGCTGGCGAGTGCCTGCAAGACGGCGTTCTCGTCGATCTGATGGCGGGCGAGGATGTCGGCGGCGGGCGGCCGGTGCGACAGCGCGAGCAGCAGATGTTCGGTGCTGACGTATTCGTCGCTCATGCGCTTGGCGATCTTCTCACTGTCGGCCAGTAGGTCGACGGTCTGCCGGCTGAGCGGGGGTTGTGCGTTCCCGCCCGACATGCGCGGCAAACGGTCGATGGCCGCGTCGGTATCGGCCAACACGGACTGCGGGCGTGCGCCGATCTTGGCGACGACCTCCGGCACGACGCCGTCTTTTTGCGTGAGCAGTGCGGCGAGGACGTGCAGCGGTTCAAGCTGAGGGTTGCCGTTCTCCACCGTGATTTGCTGTGCCCGCACGAGGGCTTGCTGCGCGCGGGTGGTGAAACGATTCATATCCATATTCGGTTGTTCCTTTGATCGCGCAGGGGAGTCCGCGCGGGTCTGACATTGACGCTGTGCATAGCATACCGGACGAGTATCAACATTCGGTATGAATTTCGCTGAAGTGTGCGGAAATTCACGGCGGTTTTGCAAACCGTCTTGATGTGTTGTTCAGGATCAAGATGAAAAAGCCCCCGCCGGCGTGGCGAAGGCTGAGCGAGTCGATCGTGGAGTCGCCGTGGGTCACGGCGTGCAGGAGACGTGAACGCGCCCGATCACTTGGCCCTGATCTGCCGGAGCAGCCCGGTTCCCTCACGTTCTCCTCCTTGAGACGCTTCAAGCGTGCTTCAAGGACGGCGCCACGTCCGAGATAGCCGACCAGCTTGCGCGGGTTCTCCCGGGTGACGACCGGAAGCCGCCCGATGTCATTCTGGAGCATCTTGTTGAGCGCGTCGTGGATCAGTTCATCGGGGTACGTCACGATCAGCCGCGTGCTGCCGGCCTCGATGGCCGTCATGGCTTCGCTGCCGTCCTCCTTTAGCGCGCGTAGGATGTCGCCACGGGTGACAATGCCCGCGAGCAGCCCTTGTTCATCCAGAACCGCGATTCCCTGTCTGCGCGAGACGTCCGGCGCGCCGCTTGCGATGCGATCTGCCAGCTCGACGAGCGGGACGGTGCTGGCAACGCAGGACGGTTTGGGATCCATCACCTCGGCCACGGTGACCTGCTGCATCACGTCCGCTTCGTAGTCTTGGCGGATGTGCAGGCCGCGCCGCGCCAGCTTTTCGGTCATGATCGAGTTGCGCATGAGCTTCAGCGCGATCAAGTCGGCGATCACGCAGACCAGCATCAGCGGCAGGATGGCGTTGTAGTCGCGCGTGATCTCAAACGCGAAGATGATGAAGGTGAAGATCGCGCGTGAGGCCGCGCCGAACACCGCCGCCATACCGACGAGCGCGAACGCGCCGGGCGACAGGTTCAGGCCGGGGAAGAGCTGATTCGCCACCAGCGCGAAGGATGCACCCAGCGCCGCGCCCACCATCAGGGTCGGCGCAAGCAAGCCTCCCGATGTGCCTGATCCAAGCGTCAGATACAGCGCCAGACTCTTGAAGATAATTACGCCGAGCAGGATCGCCAGCGGAAGCTCGTTGTTGAGGATCGCGGAGATCGTGTCGTAACCCACGCCGAGCACGCGCGGCATGAAGAAGCCGATGATGCCGAGCGCCAGACCACCGAGCGCCGGCCACCACATCGGATCCAGCGGCAGGCGTTCAAACTGGTCTTCGACCCAGTAAAGGATCTTGCTGAAGCCGACCGCAAAGACACCGCAGATCAGCCCGAACACGATGTAAAACGGCAGGCTGGACGGGATCCCGAAGTTGACCGGGTTGACGTCGAACAGTGCGCCGCGCCCCACCAGCCCGTAGTGGACGGTGGTGGCGAGCGTGCTGGCGATCACCAATGGGATGAACGACCGCGCTCTGAACTCGAACAAGAGGAGTTCAATCGCCATAATGACCGCTGCGATCGGCGTGCTGAACGTCGCTGCCATGCCCGCCGCCGCGCCGCAGCCCAGCAGCACTTTGCGCTCTGCCGCCGTGACCCGGATGATCTGCCCGATGATCGAGCCGAACGCGCCGCCGGTCTGGATGATCGGCCCTTCCGCCCCGAACGGCCGCCGGTGCCGATGGCGATCGCGGCGGATAGGGGCTTGAAAAGCGCGACGATCGGCGCGATTCGACTGCGGTTCGTCAGCACCGCTTCCATCGCTTCCGGGATGCCGTGGCCGCGGATTTTGGGCGTGCCGTATTTCGCCATGACGCCGATGATGAGACCGCCGATGACCGGCACGATAATCACCAATGGCCCAAGCGTGTGCGCCTCAAGGTTGGGGAAATCGAACGCCACGCGCTGATAGAAGACCAGATTGCTGATCAGGCCGATGAGCGACACCAGCAGAAAGGCCACAAATCCGGCGATCACGCCAATAACCGCGGCAAGGATCGAAAGGTGGATCAGTCGCGAATCTTCGTTGTTCGCGGAGACGTTCTCCGTATGTTTGTCAAGGTGTACCCGTTCTGCCACACTTATCTCCAGCGAATAGGGGGGTCGTCGCAAGTGGAGCATGATATATCGCAATACGATACAAATCAATATACATTTTGCATCGATTTCTGTGATGATGTGACGTAAAGTTCACGGGTTCTTAGAGAAAGGCGCCAAGCTCGATGGCGAGAGGAAAAGTTGTATCTCAGGAGGAATACGAAACATTGGCGGCGCTGCGCTATCACCTGCGCCAGTTCTTGCGTTTTAGCGAAGACGCGGCAAAGCAGGTCGGGCTGGCGCCCCAGCAGCATCAGGCGCTGCTGACGATCAAAGGGTTTCCAGAGCGCGACTGCGTGACTATCAGCGAACTCGCCGAACGGTTGCAGATCAAGCATCAGAGCGCGGTTGGCCTCGTGAACCGGTTGGTCGCGCAGGATTTGGTTGTCCGCCAATCGGCCACGGAGGATCGCCGTCAGGTTTACATCACTCTAACGTCACGCGGAAGTGAGCTGTTGTTGGAGTTGACCGCCGCGCACCACGAGGAACTTCGCCGGATGCGCGCGACGTTTCAGGGCCTGCTCGACCGGATCGCGTAAGCCCGCCGAATATCGGGTATTGCGTTACAAGTCGCCGAGTGCTTATGTAAGAAGTTGAAAGTGATGAGTGATGAGTGACTACCAGCCTTCATCACTCGTGGAACCCTCTGTAGCAGAAGATTGGGTTTGCTGACTTTCGATAACCTACTCTTGAAGCGCACGGCTAAAACGTTCAGAACTTACAGAAAGGGGCTGAAGAGATGCCGCCGTGCTGCTGCCCCCTGCCCCCTGATCCCTGACGCCTGACCCCTGCCAACTGGTAACTGAATACTGCCCCCTCCCAACTCAGCATCCATCACTTCTTACACCTCCGTAACACTTTTACAACACCGTGCGGATAAGGTAGGTAGACGACAGCGAACGGAGGCCAGCGATGGATAGGCGCACGTTTCTGGGGCTGAGCGCCGTGTTCGCCCCAACCCTTGCCGAGGACCGCGATCCGGCGATGCACGTCATCAACCGGCTCACGTTCGGCCCGACGCCGGAACTGCTCGATCACGTCCGCAGCATCGGCGTTGACGCCTACATTGAAGAACAGCTTCACCCCGAGCAGCTCGACACCGCGCCGGTCGAGCAGGAGGCCGCCGATTTGTTCCCGGAAGCGAGCGCGGATCCCACGTCGTTGTATGAGGAGGTCGGCACGCGGCGCGGCCCGATCATTCAGGCGTTGGCCGGCGCGACGACCCTGCGCGCGCTCAAATCTCCGGCGCAGCTGTACGAACGCATGGTGCAGTTCTGGGGCGATCACGTCAACGTCTTCGTTAATAAGGGGCCGGTCGTGTATTTCAAACCGCACGATGATGTCCACGTCGCGCGGGCGCATGCACTGGGGAACTTCCGCGACCTGCTCGGCGCGTCGGCGCACAGCCCGGCCATGCTGATCTACCTTGATAATGCGCAGAGCGTGGCGGTTGCGCCCAACGAGAATTACGCCCGCGAACTGCTTGAACTGCATACGCTCGGCGTCGACGGCGGATACACCGAGGACGATATTAAGGAAACGGCGCGCGCGCTGACCGGTTGGTCGGTCGATGGCCTGCCAGCGCGGCGGGACGATGCGCAAGGCGTGTTTCGTTTCCGGCCCAATCTCCACGACCGTGGGCGCAAGACCGTATTAGGCGTCACGCTGGAGGGCGACGGCGAAGCGAGGGGGAGGCGCTGCTCGATCTGCTGGCGCGTCATCCGTCGACCGCGCGCCATATCGCCACCAAGCTGGTGCGGCGTTTCGTCGCGGACGAGCCACCCGCCGCGCTGGTCGAGCGTGCCGCCAATGAGTTCGCCGCGTCCGGGGGCGACATCCGCGCCACGCTGCGGGTGATCTTCTTCTCCGACGAGCTTCGCAGCGCGCCGCCTAAACTGCGCCGGCCCTTTGAATATACGATCGCCGTGATGCGCGCCGTGTTGTTTGAAATCGGCGCGACCGGCCCGTTCATCCGCGCGCTGATCGGGCTGCTGTCGACGATGGGACATATCCCGTTCAACTGGCCGGCGCCCAACGGCTATCCCGATCACAGCGCGTACTGGATGAACAATCTGCTGCCGCGCTGGAACGCGGCGATGGCTGCGTTGGTGAGCGGGCGTCAGGGCGCGCCGGATTACGAGACGCTGGGCGCGCGGATCCTGTTCCCTGACGCCGGCGGTTTCGACGGAATCCTGAACCGGATCGCTGATCTGCTGTACGGGCGCGCGCTCGACAGCGCCGAACTGGATCTCTTGCGCGACGCCGCGGCTGAGGTCGAGGGCGGTGAGGACGTCCAGATGTTTGCCGTGCTGGCGCTGATGCTGATGGCGCCGCCGTTTCAGTCCGTGTAGATGGGGGCCACGACGATGACGAGCCGACTTTCACGCCGCGATTTCCTGAAGGCCAGCACGCTGACGGCGCTCGCCGCGTCGCTGCCAAGCTGGATGCCGCGCCTTGCCTTCGCTCAGCCGTACAACAATCCGCGCGGCGACGTGCTGGTGGTCGTGTTTCTGCGCGGCGGGGCCGACACGCTCAACATGATCGTGCCTCACGGCGAGGCCGCCTACTACGCCGCCCGCCCACGCCTCGCCATTCCGCGCCCGGACGCCGCTGGCGAAGCGCTTCGCGTGCTCGACCTCGACGGCTTCTTCGGGCTGCACCCCGCGCTTGAGCCGCTGCTTCCGGCCTTCCGGGATGGACAGATGGTGGCGATCCATGCGACCGGCTCGCCGCACGATACGCGCTCGCACTTCGAGGCGATGGACTTCATGGAGCGCGGCGTGCCGGGTGAATACACGCTGACCTCAGGCTGGGTCGGGCGGCATCTGGGATCGCTGGCGCCCGAGTCGCCGTCACCGGTGCGCGCGGTGGGATGGGGCGCGGCAGTTCAGCAGGCGCTGACCGGTGGGCCGTCGGTGGTGGCGATGCAGTCGATCATCGACTTCCACCTCGCCGGGGACACCGCGCTGGCGGCGACCATGCTCGAATCGCTGCGGTCGATCTATGCCATCGACGGCGGATCGCTGGCGGCGGCGGCCGAGTCCACAGCGCAGGCCATCGACCTTGTGCAGGATGTCGGCTACGCGGACTATATGCCGGATCATGGCGCGGTCTATCCTGAGAACGAGTTCGGGCAGGCGCTCCGCCAGACCGCCGCGCTGATCCGCGCGCAGGTCGGGTTGGAGGCCTCGTGTATCGACCTCGGCGGGTGGGACACGCACGCGCTGCAAGGCGGTGCGGAAGGGCAGCAAGCGCGCTTGATGACGGAATTGGCCGACGGATTGGCGGCGTTCCGCGATGACCTCGGGCCGGAACTGCGCCGCGTGACGGTCGTCGTGATGAGTGAATTTGGCCGGCGGCTTGAGGAGAACGCCAGCGGTGGCACCGATCACGGGCACGGCGGCGCGATGCTGCTGATGAACGGCGACTTGGCGACCAACACGCCGGTCGTGGCGCGCTGGCCGGGCCTTGCCGAAGGACAGTTGGATCGCGGTGACTTGCAGGTGACGATCGACTATCGCAGCGTGCTGGCCGAGATCGTCGGGCAGCGGCTCAAGAACGATGCGCTGGCCGACGTGTTCCCGAACTTCACCGCCGAACGGATCGGGTTGTTCAGCGCGTAGATCGGGCGCCCGTGGCGCAGAGCGCAGACTATCGGGTTTCGGGCTGGTCAGCAAGCGGTGATAATGGCAGTATCGCATCGCTTGCGACTTCCCGGTTAGGACGTTCGATGACCCGATACGCCACTCGATACGCCGCGCTTTCCGCCGTTATTCTCGCATTTGCCCTGCTGAACACGGGGCGTTTTACCCATGCGCAGACGTTTGACCGGCAGGCGATGGTCACGGGCTGGTTGACCGAGACCATCCTGCCGCTGCACGAAGCCTTCGCCGCCGAGGCCGCTGACCTCGAAGCCGCGGCGCTAGCCTTCGACGCCGACCCGACCGAAGTTACGCTGACGGCCTTCCGCGAGGCGTGGGTCGAGACGGTCATCGCTTACGAACGGATTCAGCCGTTCAGCTTGCAGCGCGTCATGCCGCTCTTGTCGCAGCTGGACAGCAGCCCGGCCAACGTGCAGAGCATTGAGCAGGCGATCTCCTTTCAGGCCGAGGGGACGATTGACGCGGCGTTCGTCGAATCGCTCGGCTCCTCGTCAAAGGGGTTCGCGGCGCTGGAATACCTGATCTTCGCGCGGCCGCTGCCGCCGCTGGCCGCCGTCCAGAACCGCCGTGACTATGCGGTTTCAATCGCCGCCGACATCCGCCGTATCGCCGATGAGCTGGTCGTCCAGTGGACGCCGGGCACGGATGGCTATTACGGCGACCGTTTCATCGCCGACGAGTTCGAGCTGTCCAATGTGCGCGGCATGGTGAGCATGGTGGTCAACGAGTTGATCTCCAACATCGAGAACATCGGCAAGTTTCACGTGGGCGACCCCGCGGGTTATCGAAGCGGCGGCGCGCCCCAGCTGCAGCTGGTCGAGTCGCCGTACAGCGAAACGTCGATCCAGCGCCTGCGGGCGAACATGGAGACGGTGCGCGAGATCATCTACGGGCACGGTGACGCGCCATCGCTCGCCGATTACATGGACTTCATCGGCGCGGAACTGAACGGAGAGCGGTTCTCGGAGGTGCTCGCCGCGCAGATCGAGGCCGTTTTCGAGGCGCTCGACGCCATCGACGAGCCGTTTGCGCAGGCGATCGTGGAGAACCCCGATGCGGTGCTCACGCTGTATACGGAGATGCGCGACCTGCTCGCGCTGACCAAAACCGATATGGCGAACCAGCTCGGCATCACCATCACATTTGGCGACAGTGACGGCGACTGAAACACCGTAGATTAACCCCGGTGTATGCGTGGGTTAACGCATCTTACGGATTCGACCAACGCCGCGTGCATCATGGTTTCACGCGGCGGAATTACAAGATTGAGGCGAGGCGTGGAAATCTGTACGGCCCGCCCGTAACCTCGATACGGCTGCGGGGCAGTCCCCGCCGGCCGATGCGAACTCACGAGGAGAGGAAGTAATGAGGCAAGTTTGGGTCTTGATCGCGCTGGCGATGCTGGCGTTTGGCGTGGCTTCGGCGCAGGATGCCGATCTGGAAGCGGTGCAGCGTGAGGCGATGGTGACATACGCCGACATCGCGTATGCGAGTTATGGCGACTCGCTGACCACGGCGCTTGACCTGCGCGATGCGATTGCCGCGTTTGTGGCCGAGCCGAGCGAGGAGACGTTCGCGGCGGCGAAGGAGGCATGGTTGGCGGCGAACGAGCCATACGGCCAGACTGAGGCGTACCGCTTCTACGGCGGGCCGATTGACGACGAGGACGGCCCGGAAGGTCTGCTCAACGCGTGGCCGCTGGACGAAGCCTATGTGGACTACATCGACAGTGATCCGAACGCCGGCATCATCAACAACCTGACCGACTATCCAGAGATCACTCGCGATCTGCTGGTGTCGCTCAACGAAGCTGGCGCTGAGGAGAACATCAGCACCGGCTACCACGCCATCGAGTTCTTGCTGTGGGGGCAGGATTTGTACGCCGACTCGGCCGGACGGCGCGCCTTCACCGACTACACCACCGCGCCCAACGCCGAACGCCGCGCGGCCTATCTGACGATCCTCGCCGATCTGCTGGTCGAGAATCTCGAGTCGATGGTGGCGGAGTGGGCGCCCGACGATGCGGACAACTACCGGGCGGAGTTCCTCGCGTCGTCGCCGGATGCCGCCCTGACCAACATGCTGACCGGCGTCGGCGTGCTGGCGACGGCCGAGCTGGCTGGCGAGCGGATGTTCGTCGCCTATGACAACCGCGATCAGGAAGACGAGCACTCGTGCTTCAGCGACAACACGCACCGCGACATCATCACCAACTTCATGGGCATCGCCAACGTGTACACCGGCAGCTATACGCGCTTGGACGGCTCGGTCGTCAGCGGGACAGGCATCGCGGATGTCATCGAAGCCGTTGACCCGGCGCTCAACGCCGACATCCTCGCGCTGCTGGAGGAAGCGGATACGCTCACACAAGAGATCTACGTGCCGTTCGATCAGGCGATTGTGTTGAGCGATCAGCGCCCGATCGTGTTGGACACGGTGTTCGTGCTGCAAGACCTCGGCGACTTGTTCGCGCAGGCCGGCAGTGAATTGGGTCTGACGATCAATACGGCCCTACCGAAATAAGAATCACGGGGGAACGGCTGGCGTGTCGTTCCCCCTTCGTTGATGACACGGTAAAGCGAGTTCAATTATCATGCGGGTTCTCAGCGTGGTTTTGCTGTCAGTCGGCCTTATGTTGTGCGCCGCCGGTCTCGTGCTGGCGCAGGACGGCCAAAGCCAAGCCCTGCTCGGCGGCCAGACGACGGTGTTCAATGACACCCCGAACGCGTTCGGGTTTCCGGCGCCGGGTTTGAGCCGTGAAGAACGGCTGTTGTTCGCTGTGGGAAATTCGTTCTTCCGCCTGAACTGGGTCACGGCCCCGGCGTCGACGGAAGCGCGTGACGGCCTCGGGCCGCTGTTCAATTCGCGGTCATGCGCAGGCTGTCACTTCAAGGACGGGCGCGGCCGCCCGCCGGAGTTCGACGGTGAAGCGCCGACGGGCTACTTGGTGCGCCTGAAAATCCCGGAGCGCACGCTGTCCGGTGCATATCTCGGCGATCCGAACTACGGCGGACAGTTCCAAACCGAGGCCCTCGAGCGCATCGCGGCGGAAGGCGACCTGCGTATCACCTACGTCGAACTCCCCGGCCAATACGCGGACGGCACGCCGTACAGCCTGCGCCAGCCCGTCGTGACGCTTGAAAACCTGAACTACGGCGAACTCGACCCCGAAGTAACGCTCTCGCCGCGCGTCGCCAGTCAGATGATCGGCCTCGGCTTGCTGGAAGCGGTTCCGCAAGAGATGCTGCTGGCGCTGGCCGATCCAACCGACGCCGACGGCGACGGCATCAGCGGACGCCCGAACTGGGTGTGGGATCTCTACAACAACCGCCGCGCGATGGGGCGTTTTGGCTGGAAGGCCAACCAACCGCATCTCTTGCAGCAGGTGGCGTCGGCGTTCAGCGGGGATATGGGGATCACGACCGGTCTGCTGCCACTGCAGAACTGCACCGCGGTTCAGGCCGACTGTGCGGCGGCGGTTGAGGGCGGCACGCCGGAGATCAGCGACGACGACCTGCTCAAGGTCGTGCTGTACACGCAGACGCTGGCCGTCCCCGCCCAGCGCAACGTCGATGATCCCCTCGTCCAGCGCGGCCGTGAGCTGTTCGCTGAGGCGAAGTGCAGTGCGTGCCACGTCGAAACGCTTGCTACCGGGATCCATCCTGAGGCCCCGACGCTGTCGCACCAGATCATCCACCCGTACACCGACCTGCTGCTGCACGATATGGGCGAAGGGCTGGCCGACGGATCGCCGGACTTCGAGGCGACGGGCAGTGAATGGCGCACGCCGCCGCTGTGGGGCATTGGCCTGATCGAAACAGTTAACGGACATACCAATTTCCTGCACGATGGCCGCGCGCGCAATTTGGCCGAGGCGATCCTGTGGCACGGCGGCGAAGGCGCGGCGTCCGCCGAGGCTTTCCGCACCATGAGCGCCGATGACCGCGCCGCCCTGCTCGCCCTGCTGAAGTCGTTCTAGGGCGCACAGGGTGGCGAAGCCCCCACGACCCCGCGCGAGGGCCGCGCGCCTTCCGGTGGGGACGAGGGGGCTTGAGTGATTTCTAAGGATGACGATGAGAGCCACGATAGCAATACGATCTCTCGCGGCGGCGTTGACGGCGGCGGTCGTCCTGCTCGCCGTAGGGCTGTCCGCCGTGATGCTTCCTGCCAGCGCGCAGACGTTCGACCGGCAGGCGATGGTCGCCGGATGGCTGACCGAGACGATCCTGCCGCTGCATCAGGACTTTGCCGCCGAAGCCGCAGACCTCGAAGACGCGGCGCTGGCGTTCGCGGCTGATCCGGCCGAGCAGACCCTAGAGGCGTTCCAGTCGGCGTGGATCGACGCGGTGATGGCCTTTGAGCGCATCTCGGTCTTCAGCTTGCAGCGCGTGATGCCGCTGCTCACCCAAATCGGCGGCACGGCGGTCAGCATCGAAAACATCGAGGATCAGATCGCGCTGCGCGAGCCGGGCAGCATCGACGCGGATTTCGTTGGCGCGCTCGGATCGTCGTCGAAAGGGCTGCCGGCGCTCGAATATCTGCTCTTTGCCGGATCATTAGAGGGCTTGCAGGCGGATCGCAACCGCATCGACTACGCGGTCGCGGCGGCTGTGGACATCCGCAAGGTCGCCGACGCGCTGGTTGTCGAATGGACTCCCGGCACGGACGGCTACTACGGCGACAAGTTCATGTCGGATACGCTCGAAATCACGAGCGTGCGCAGCATGGTCAGCATGGTGACGAACGAACTGTTCTCGGCGATTCAGGCGATCGGCAGCGAGCATCTTGGCGGCCCGCTTGGGCTGAGCAGCGGCGGCGAGATTCAGCCCGAATTGGTCGAGTCGCCGTACAGCGGCACGTCGGTGCGGCGTATGGCAGCCAACATCGAAACGGTTCGCCGGATGTTCGAGGGCAGTGACGACACGCCCGGCATGGCTGATTATCTCGACTTCATCGGCGCGCGCCTCGAAGATCGTCCGCTGTCGGACGTCGTCATGGCCCGCATCGCTGCCGTGGAGACGGCCCTGAGCGCGATCACGGAGCCGCTGTCCGAGGCGCTCGTTCACGACCCCGCCGCGGTCAAAGCGGCTTACGAGGAAGTCATGGCGCTCTTACAGCTTGCGAAATCGGATGTCGCCAACCAGCTCGGCATCACGATCACATTCGGGGATAGTGACGGCGACTGATGATCGACGCGCTCCGCCGTCGTCTGACGCGACCGGCCGACCTGCTTCCGCTGGCGATTTTCCGCATCGGCTTCGGCGTGCTGATGCTGTTCAGCGCGCTGCGTTTCACGACATTGGGCTGGATCGACGCGTTCTACATCGCGCCGGGCTATCACTTCTCGTACTTCGGCTTCGACTGGGTGCGCCCGCTGCCGCCGGCGGGGATGTACGCCGCGTTCGCCATCCTCGCCGGATGCGCGACGTTGATCGCCCTCGGCCTGTTCTACCGCGCCGCGATTGTCACGTTCTTCGTGCTGTTCACGTATGTCGAGCTGATCGACCTCGCGTACTACCTCAATCACTACTACTTCATCTCGGTGATGAGCCTGCTGATGACCGTGCTGCCGCTCAACCGCACGCTGTCGCTGGATGCGCGGTGGCGTCCGGAACTGCGTGCGTCGACTGCGCCGGCGTGGATGGTCGCCGCGCCGCGCATCATGCTCGGACTCGTGTACGTGTACGCCGGGATCGCCAAGCTTAATCCGGACTGGCTGATCGACGCACAGCCGCTGCGCATCTGGCTGCGGGCCAGCGCCGGCATGCCGGTGATCGGGCCGTTGTTCGATCAGCCGTGGATCGCCCACGCGATGAGCTGGGCAGGGGCGGCCTTCGACCTCACGATCCCGTTCTGGCTGAGCTGGCGGCGGTCACGGCCGTTGGCTTACCTCGTCGTTATCGGCTTCCACACCATG
The DNA here is from genome assembly GCA_001567485.1 of Chloroflexi bacterium OLB13. Lineage (GTDB taxonomy): Bacteria > Chloroflexota > Anaerolineae > Aggregatilineales > Phototrophicaceae > Flexicrinis. The sequence continues at coordinate 5,713 of JZRA01000096.1, read as the reverse complement.
ACCGGGCTGCTGTTCCCGATCGGCGTGTTCCCGTGGGTGATGATCGCCTGTACGCTGGTCTTTTTCGGGGCCGACGATTGGCGCTGGCTGTTTGCGCGGATCGGGCGCACGCTGCCCACCGCCGATCCCACCCGCGCCGTTCGGCCTGCGCGCTGGATCGCGCCCGCCGTCGCGCTGTTCTTCGCGTGGCAAGTCCTGATGCCACTGCGGCACTGGCTGTACCCCGGCAATTACCTCTGGACGAACGAGGGTTTCCGCTTCGCGTGGCATGTCATGCTGGTCGAGAAGAACGGCGCCGTGACCTTTCGCGTCGAAGACCCGGCGACCGACCGCTTCTGGATCGTCTATCCGTCCGACTATCTCACCCGTGTGCAGGAACACCAGATGAGCTTTCAGCCGGATATGATCGCGCAGTTCGCACGGTTCTTGGCGGACGAATATGCGCCGGTCTGCGGATGCGAGCCGGCCGTGTATGCCGATACGCACGTCAGCATGAACGGCCGGCCCGGTCAGCCGATCGTCGATTCCGGGCGCGATCTGTCCCGTGTGCGGCGCTCGCTGCTGTCCGCCGACTGGATCGTGCCGCTGGCGACGGACTAGCGTGAGCAGCTGAAAGCGGCGAGTGATGAGAGATGAGAAAATGCTGCGCTGCATCACTCGATGAATACTGTGTCACCGGAGACCCAATCTCTCGCCGTTCGAACAATGGCTTAGGGGTGGTATCCCAGTCTGCACACGCGCATCGTTTTTTTCTCCGCACCGCGCTTGACACCAGCGCGCGACGCGGCGTATAATGCCCGTTACGCACTTTCCCGGTGGGTGCGTTCCGGCGCAAGGATGAGAAGTCCAAACATCAGTCATTATCCCACAGTGTCCGACACAACGGTCGTGGACTGACCGTTGTTTTGTCGACTCTGTCCACTGCCGCGGCTGTGCGCCGCCGGGTGTTGGCTAGCGTTTGCCAGTGTTAAGGAGCAGCGCGTTGAATAACGAGTACTTCAACACCAAGAACTACGCCCGAACGCTCGACGTTCAGGAGCTGCCATCGCTCATTGATATTCAGCTCGAGTCGTTTCAGTGGTTCTTGACCGAAGGGCTGTTGGAGCTTTTCGATGAGATCACCCCGATCGAGAGCTACAACGGCAACCTCCGCTTGCATTTCCCCAGCAACCGCCCCGAGTCAAAACAATTCGACCTCAAGTTCTGGTACGAAGAGCCGAAGTACAGCCGGGAACTGTGCCTCGAGCGCGACATGAGCTATTCGGTGTCGCTGTACGCCAAAGTGGCCCTCGAAAACCGCGATGCCGGCGGCGAGGTGACGACCAGCGAGATTTTCATGGGCGAGTTCCCGCTCATGACCGACAAGGGCACGTTCATCATCAACGGCACCGAGCGTGTGGTGGTCAGCCAGTTGATCCGTTCGCCGGGCGTCTATTTCGAGACGGAGGAGGATCGCAGCACGGGCCGCAAGCTGGCCTTCAGCAAGCTGATCCCCGACCGCGGCGCGTGGATGGAGTTCGAGACCCGCAAGAGCGACGCGCTCGTGCTCAAATTCAACCGCAAGCGCACCGTGCCGGTGACGACCCTGCTGCGCGCGTTGGCTGCCGTCAAGGATGAGATGGAAGTCACCGGCAGCGGTGACTCACCGATCAAGGAAGGCTCGGACGAGGAGATCCTCGCCCTGTTCGCCGACATTGATACCGACGAGACCCACCATTTCATCGCCAAGACGCTGGAGAGCGAAACCGATCTCCAGAAAGGCCCGAAGGATCAGTCGATTGCGCAGGCGGCGTTGATCGAGTTCTACAAGAAGATGCGCCCCGGCGACCCCCCGACGCTTGACAACGCGCGCGAATATCTGCAACAGCAGTTGTTCGATCAGCGTCGCTATGACCTCGAGCGCGTGGGCCGCTACAAGCTCAACAAGCGCCTCGGCCTACAAGGCGAAGTCCCGCAGAAGATCCGCACGATCACCAAGCGCGACATCATCAATCTCGTGCGTCACATGATCCTGATCAACACCGGCAAGCAGAAGCGCGACGACATCGACCACCTCGGCAACCGCCGCGTCAAGACGGTGGGCGAGCTGATCCAGAACAAGCTGCGTGTCGGCCTGCGCCGCGCCGAGCGCGTCATCAAGGAACGCATGAGCACCAAGGAGCAGGAGAACCCGACTCCCGGCACGCTCATCAACATCCGCCCGATTGTCGCGGCTATCCGCGAGTTCTTCGGGTCGTCGCAGCTGTCGCAGTTCATGGAGCAGACCAACCCGCTGAGCGAACTGCGCCACAAGCGCACGCTCTCCGCGCTCGGCCCCGGCGGTTTGCGCCGCGAACGCGCGGGCTTCGACGTGCGCGACGTGCACCACAGCCATTACGGGCGCATCTGCCCGATCGAGACGCCGGAAGGCCCGAACATCGGCTTGATCGGCCGCCTCGCCAGCTATGCCAAGGTCAACCAATACGGCTTCATCGAAACGCCGTACCGCCGTGTGATCCGCACGCTCAAGCTAGACGACGCGCGCCTGTTGGGACGGTCGATCCGCGAGGACATCGAAAACAGCAAGGGCGACGTCATCGTTGAAGAGGGCACGGTCATCGACGAGGCAGTCATCAAGACGCTCAAGAAGTCCAAGATCGAGGACGTGCCGGTCACACCGTTTGTTGACCCGGAGAGCTTCTATCTGCCGGCCGATGAGGAGGACGACTTCGTCATCGCGCAGGCGGACACCCCGACCGACGAACTCGGCCAAATCACCGTCAACCGCGTATCGGCGCGCCACAACCAAGACTTCAAGATGCTGCCGAGCAATCGCGTCGACTACATCGACATCGCGCCGCGCCAGATCGTCGGCATCAGCGCCGCGCTGATCCCGTTCCTCGAACATGACGACGCTAACCGCGCTCTGATGGGTTCCAACATGCAGAGTCAGGCCGTCCCGCTGCTTGATCCCGACCTGCCGATTGTATCGACCGGCATGGAAGCGGTCGCGGCGCTCGACAGCGGCCAAATCCTGCGCACCGAGTACGACGGCGAAGTGGTCAGCGTTCAGGGCGACCGCGTGATCGTCCGCACCGAGAACGGCGAGGATGTCGTCTATACGCTGCGCAAGTACAACCGCAGCAATCAGTCGACGTGCATCGACCAGAAGCCGATCGTGCGCAAGGGCCAGTTGGTCAAGCACGGCGACGTGCTGGCCGACAGCAGCTCGACCTATAAGGGCAGCCTCGCGCTCGGTCACAACGTCGTCGCGGCGTTCCTGTGCTGGGACGGCGGCAACTACGAAGACGCGCTGCTGATCAGCGAAGAAATGCTGCGCAAGGATATGTTCACGAGCATCCACATCGAAAAGCACGAGGTGGAAGCCCGCGAGACCAAGCTCGGCAGCGAAGAGATTACCTACGACATCCCCAACGTCGGCGAAGAGGCGCTCAAAGACCTCGACGAGTTCGGCATCGTGCGCATCGGCGCCGAGGTCGGCCCCAACGACATCCTCGTCGGCAAGATCACACCGAAGGGCGAGCGCGAGCTTAGCCCCGAGGAAAAGCTGCTGCGCGCGATCTTCGGCGAACAGGCCCGTGAGGTCAAGGACTCGTCGCTGCGCCTGCCGCACGGCGAGCGCGGCAAGGTCGTGGACGTCAAGACGTTTACCCGCGAAGAGCACCGCGATCTGCCCGCTGGCGTCGAGAAGATGGTGCGCGTGGCCGTCGCGCAGCGCCGCAAGCTGACCGTCGGCGACAAGATGGCCGGCCGCCACGGCAACAAGGGTATCGTCAGCCGCATCGTCGCCATCGAGGACATGCCGTACCTCGAAGATGGCACGCCGGTGCAGATGATTCTGAACCCGACCGGCGTTCCGGGCCGTATGAACCTCGGCCAAGTGCTTGAACTGCATCTGGGCTGGGCCGCCGACCGGCTCGGTTTCCGCGCCATTACGCCGGTGTTTGACGGCGCTATGGAAGACGACATCCGCGCCGAACTCGGCCGCGCATGGCTGATCGACCACGTGTGGGATCAGATCACCGAGCGCGCGTGGGAGTGGATCAAGCAGTACAACTACGACGATGCTGACCTCGAAGACGACGAAGAAGTGCGTCGGCTCTACATCTTCGAATGGCTGAAGGACAACCCGGCTTACGACTCGCAGCAGCTTCTGGAAAGTCAGGTGCTGCGCCGCCGCGCCGCGCTGGCCGAGTGGCTGCGCGAAAAGGGCTATGACCCGGACAAGATACTGATGTTCGATACCGACGGTGTCCGGCCGGAGAAGCGTGACGAGATCGAGGCCAACGCCATCGCCGCCTCGCTGACCGAGTGGATCAAGCTGCACGATCCGAGCGCGAAGATCCCCGCCAACGCGACCAACGCTGATCTGTACGCCATCGCTGACCGTGTGATGTTCGCCACCGGCGTCCCGCTGCCGCACTACGGCAAGATGACGCTGTACGATGGCCGCACCGGCGAGCCGTTCGACAACTCGGTGGCGGTCGGCTATGTGCACATGCTCAAGCTGGCACACTTGGTCGAAGACAAGGTGCATGCGCGCTCGACCGGCCCGTACTCGCTGGTGACGCAGCAGCCGCTCGGCGGTAAGGCGCAGTTCGGCGGCCAGCGTCTCGGCGAAATGGAAGTGTGGGCGCTGGAAGCCTACGGCGCGGCCTACACGCTGCAAGAAATGCTGACGGTCAAGTCTGACGACGTGCAGGGGCGCATCAGCACCTACGAGGCAATCGTCAAGGGCGAGCCGATCCAAGACCCGGGCATCCCGTCGAGCTTCCGCGTGCTGGTCAAGGAACTTCAGTCGCTGGGCCTGTCGGTCGAGGCGATCACCGAGGACGGCGAGACGATCACGTTCGGCAAGGAAGACGACATGCGCGCGGCCCAGCAGCAGAAGCCGCAGACGACCTATACCCCAAGCCCCAGCGATTTAGTGGACTAACAGTCAAGTCGTCAGGGATCAGTCGTCAGTTGACAGGTGAAAACGGAAGCCGGTGGGGAAACCCGCCGGCTTTTGTTTTGAAGGGACAGTCGTCAGGAGTCAGCTGCCAGATACGTTGCACGTCGTCGCATAACACCGTCGTGTTCAACGAAAAACGATTGAACCACAAAGGGCGCAGAGGATACAGAGACATGCTATAGGGATGACCCGCCGGGCCGCCCGCCGGAACCTCTCCCCTAAGCCGGTGTTCGTAAGTCGAGAGATTCGGTCTCCCATCTTGCAGCGTTAGTCGAGCTATACGGTGCGGTGTTTTCTCATCACTCATCACTTTCAACTTCGTGCTTCGCACGCGTTTGCACCGTAGCGTGCTATGTACACGGCCAGGCGCAGGCTCAGGCGTGGCGCGGCGAACGACGTGCCGTTACGGCGTACTTCGTCAGTTGGATGTACGGCCTGTCGATCCCGGTGCTCAACCGGCCCGATATCTTGAACCTGACCGGACTCTGGCGGCACGCCTCGGACTGGACGGTGATGGCATCGGTGGCCGGCCTGCTGCCTGCGCCCTTCCGCGCCGAGACCCCGCCGGCCTATCACACCGAGGCTCCACTCGCCACCGACTCGCGCATTGACGGGCGAACTCGCACCGTGTTCGTTGTGGGTGGGCGCGTGGTCGGGGAGGATATCCCGGCGTCCATCGCGGACGCGGTTGTGAGCCTGAGCCACATCCTCAACTGCGATTTGATCGCCGCGCACTTCTACATCAACCGCGCCGGCGCG
>JZRA01000095.1 GCA_001567485.1 Chloroflexi bacterium OLB13 | reverse complement strand
CAAGATCTTCCGTTCGCCGGCGCGACCGGTCTGTTTCCACGCCCGCAGGATCCGGCGCACATACGCGAGGCTGCGCTTCTCGTAGATCACCGCCTCCTGGATCGCGTCCCGGACCCACTCTGAACCGCAGTCCTTGACCAGTTGGTGACGACCTGCATAGCCATTGCAGTCAGCGCGCCGATGTTTTCCTGATAGTCATTGAGCACGGACTGAAGTTCCAAATCGGCGGCGGAAGCGGCGGTTTCACGCGCGGACTCGCGCGCGTTCTGGATCTCTTGAGTCTTATTACTCTGAGTCTGATTCTTTGATTCTGGTTCGGGTCCAAAATCTGCACCACCGTGGTTCAGAATTTGCACCACCGGTAGTGCAGGATTTGTATCACCGTGGTCCAAACCGTGTACCAAGGGTGGTACAGGATGTGCACCACGTGGTGCAAAGATTTGACTCCCCGCGCCACAGATCGTGTACCGGTTGCTGGTCAGATCGCCCTGACCGCTCGGCTGCGTCTGCTTGCACAGATAGCCGAGGTCGATAAGCGCTTTCACCGCGCTGATCGCGGATGTGCGGCTGGTGTTGGCATCGCGAGCGATCGTGGCGTAGCTCGGAAATGCGGACGTGGTATCGCTGCCGAGGCGGCGGGTGATGACGGCATAGATGCGCAGCTGCACCGCGGTCAGCCGCGGATCGAGCAGGACGGCATCCGGGATGCGCGTGAACGGAATGATCGTCGCGGTCATGACGCACCGCCGATCGGCGTGTCGTTGTCAGATCGATCGTGGCGAGCTTTCGTTTCGCGATTCGTCCAGTTTGATGCGATCGGACCATCAGACGGCAAACAGGCATGGGGCAATACAGGATCGGGAAGCATGAGGTCCCTCCAGCAGCAGGCAATGTGGAATAGGGGCCGCGTCGAAACAACGCAGCGCGAATTCGGATGTCAGTTGCAGGAGGGCGAGGGCTGTGCTACATTGTGATTGTCGAGTTCACAATGTTGTACACAGTCTCCCTGCCCACCTGCTTTCACGCACGTGGGCCTTTTGTTTGTTCAGGGCGGATCGCGTACTCGTTTCATGGGTTCAGATCCAAGAATGTCTACATGTGTAGACATTTCTACTTAGCTGATAAATGTTTAAGTGCGTCGGTGAGAATGCGATGTAAGGCTTGAAGGCGAGCGAAGGCGATCTCAGGGTCCCCTTCCTGTTTGATGATGGCATTCGCAATATCTCCGGCAGATAGGGTTTTGACTGCTTGCGTGAGCTTTGCAACCTTGGTTGCGGCCGCAGGGAGCCGATCCAGAGTTTCTTCATCGTTCTCATCCATACCGTTATCCTCGCAAAGCTCTTTTACTTGCTTGGCCGACAAGCCAAAGTCGATGATCTGGTGAACAATTTCGGCGTGGAATTCCGGCTCGAGATTGATGACATGGCGGAGCTTTCCTTCTTCGATGTTGTGCCGGTCTGCCAGATCCAGCGCCTCGTCCGACAGCTTGAGCAACAATTTGAGATGGCTAAATTGCCCTCGTTTCATGCCGCCCATGGCGCTGAGGATCGCTTCGGTGAATTCACGCTTGCCACGCAGATCCAGGTCGAGCGCCTGCCGGTAAAAGTCGTTGGTGACGGCACCGTCCGGGATTTCGTAGCCATGGACGGTGAGCAGCAGCAGCGCCGCCTGCCGTGCCATTGCCACAGCCGACAATCCGCTGCGCGCGGTGTTTTCGCGTGCCTGACGGAACACCGATGTGTTCTCGGTCGGGATCACAATGCAGGGGATCATGCCGTCTCCGGTGTAGTTTGGAATGAAGTCGCGCAGCAGCCAGCTCGCCCAGTAGCGCCGCTCTCCGGTCTCGATCCGAAACTGCTGCACCACACCGTGCGACACATCGACCACGGTCAACGGATTGACCTGGCCGTCGTCGCGGATCGTGACGGCGAGGTTGACCAGATCGCGCAGCAATTGTTCCTCCGCTGTGAGTCGGACCTCCGAATCGTCAGCAGCATCGTCGTCGGGGTTTGGCAGCATCTCGAGCACGTTGCTGAACGGCCGTCCGCGCTGACGTGCCGAGACCTGAACGAGCTGCACGAGACCGCGCAGCGCCTGTGTCGGTGTCATGCGTCCGGCGTGGAAGTCGAAGTGCAGATGCTCGGGCAGCACGCGGCGCGGCTGAATCGGATCCGGTCGCACCATCTCAAGCAGCAACCGCTCGACGCGAAGGCCCGTATCGGTGAACTGTGGTTGTCCGCCGGCCAGCATGTCGGCGGTGACGCTGTCGAGCAGCTCGTCGATGCGATGGTTCTGGCGTTTCATGCCGCACCGCCTGCCGCGAGGGTGCGGACGAGCTTGGCGACAATATCCATGTACGCCTTGCTGGCCGGCGCTGTTGGAGCGTACTCGAAGATGCTCTGGTGGCACTGGTGCGCGTACGACACTGCTTCATTTACTGGCACGACGCCGAGCAGCAGCGGCCCGAGCACGCTGTGCGACTTGAGCTCGTCAAGCAGGTACTTGTGCCCGCGTATGCGTGCGTTCATCTTGGTGACGAGGATGCCGCTGACGCGCAGGTTGGGCTGACGCCAGCCGTCGCGCACCTCGTTGATCTTGCCGACCACGCTCATCAGCCCAACGGTCTCGAGGTAGCGCGGTTCGACTGGCACGATCGCGTCGGTGGCGGCGATTAGGCCCATCTCGGTCATCAGTGAGAACGACGGTCGTGTGTCGATCACGATGGCGGCGTAGCGATTCGTGATCTGATTGAGCGGATCGGCGAGCCGATACGGTGCGCCGGCCAGCCCGTTGAGTTCGCGCTCGGCGCCTTCCAGCATCGACGAGGCCGGCAGAACGTGCAGGTCTGCGTCCCAGGTTGAAGGCACCAGGCAGTTGAGCAGGGTCTGCGCGGCGTTGTGCCGGTCGGCCATCAGCACGGTGTACAAGCTGTCGTCCGCGCCGTAGTCCTTCGAGCCGGTCGTGACCAGCGTGGCGTGCGCCTGGCTGTCGGTATCAATGAGCAGTACACGCGGATTGGCGGCGCCGGCGTGTCGCAGCATCGAGACGATGCCGTAAGCCGTGTTGGTGGCGGATGTGGACTTGCCGACGCCACCCTTGTGGTTGGTAAATACGAAAACGCGAGTCATGTGCCATACCTCTCGAACCCAACAACCTGTCGATTTCGCTGCGGCTGGCGAGTGCTTCCCGGACCTGTGGTAGAGTGGCATCCGGAAGCCTTGCTGGCACGGGCAGCGAGCTTCAAGGCGGGCGGGGGAGGGGGGACCTCCTCCGCTCACCGCTAAAGCCGATTTAGTTGGAGTTCATCGTGGCGTAGCGCAGACAGTGTTCGCGCTGAGGAAAGGTAATGACTTGGTAGAACTGGGCGACTTGTTCCCCGCTGAATTGTTCGAGTCTGATCCAGGCTTTGGAGCATGCGAAATCCGGCGTTCACACGAGCGCCGGATTTTTTATCCCCTCGCGCCCGTAAGCGATCAGCGCGACGGCACGCGCAAAATCCACAACGGATAGTGGCACGAACTGCGGCGCTTGCGTGACGAGTAGGTTTGAGAACCGAACCATCGCAGCCGTTCCACCCAACC
>JZRA01000094.1 GCA_001567485.1 Chloroflexi bacterium OLB13 | reverse complement strand
CACGCTCAGCGACCGCGTCGATGTGACCATCGAGTTCTTCGGCCAGCGTATCGAACAGCTCATGCAGCGCGATGAACTCCATCCCGCGTACGTTCCAATGCGCCTGTTTCGCGTGGCCGTGCAGGTCGCTGAGATCGGCAAGCGTCTGGTTCAACGTGTCGATCATGGATTCACGCACGGACTGCGACAGGTCATTGCGGGTGGGGTGCAAGCGCACATCATTTACAATCGCCATGATATCCTCCATGTGGTGATACCGGATACTCATACACTATAGACGCGTGATAACCGGCCAAACTTACCCGTTTTTCCCCTAAGCCGGTGTTCGTAAATCGAGAGATTCGGTCTCCCATCTTGCAGCGTTAATCGAGCTATACGGCGCGGCGTTTTCTCATCACTCATCACTCAACACTTCCAACTTCGTGCTTAGAGCATGACGAGTCCGAGCCGGCTTCCACGCACGACGGCCTCGGTGCGGCTCTGCGCGCCCAGCTTGGACAAAATCGTATTGACGTGATACTTGACCGTGTTGGCGCTGATCTCCAACCGCAGGCCGATGGCCTTGTTGGTCAGGCCAGCGGCCATCAACTGCAGCACCTCGGCCTCGCGCGGGGTGAGCTTTTCGACCGGCGTATCATCGTTCGCGCCGCTCGGCAGCAAGGCGTCGGCGAGGATCGGATCGAGGGTTGTCAGGCCGGCGTCCAATGCCGACAGGGCATAAGCGAGACGGCGCGGATCACCTTCGCGCAGCAGCAGGGCCAGCGGCAGGCCATTCGGCACGGCCGCAGCGACGCTGTACGCGCTGGCGGTATCTGGAAGCAGCAGCAGGGCCGGCGTGGTCAGCGTGCTGAGCGCCACCGTCCAGCGCGCGGGATCATATCCGAGGTCGAACACCACGGCGTCTGGATGGTGCGTCTCGAGGTCGTCGCTCAGGCCCCCGGCAGGCGCGATCTGCCCGGCCACGTCCACCTCGGCGACGTCGGCAAGCAGGGCAGCTAGCCCCGCGCGGGCGAGGACGCCCTCAGCGATCACAAGTACGCGCATCGGGCGTTAGTGTCGCACATCCATGTTAGAGGCGCGTTGGCACAACGCCACACGCTGTCGGTCTCGGCCGGGCATGCTGCAAAAACTCCGCTTGTCTGATACACTTGGAAGATTGTTCACTAAGGAGGTTGCTTGGCACGTCGTCGCCGCCGCACGCAGAGCTACAACGCGCAGGGCAGCTACCCTCGTCGGAAGAGCCAAGCTGAGGCGCGCGCCGAACATATCACGTGGGCACTGCTCATCGTCGTCTTCGCCATCCTCAGCCTGCTTCCCGATGGGCTCGAATTGCCCAACTGGACGACACCCTTCGCCGGAGCAGCGATCTTGTTTGGGTCGGGGATCTATCAGTACACGCGGCGGTGGCGGGTATCCCCCATCGTCTGGGTCGGCGGCGCGTTGATGGCAGCGACGGTGTTCTACGGCGTGCAGATCAACCCTGCGCGTGATTTGATTGGATTTTCGTTGTTGGTGTTCGCCGCCGTGATCGCGTTCGGCGTGTTCACCGGCGAGGGCTGACATCGAGACCACGGTGTTTATGGATAAACAACGGACTCCTTCTGACAGTTCAGACATCTTGGATACCGCAAACGACTCCAACCGTGTATCAATCGAGGAATGCCGCAAGCTGGCGCTCCCGCTGGAAACGCGCGTGCTTGCCGGCGAGGGCCTGCTGAACCGCCCGGTGGTGTGGGCGTCGGTGATCTACCCGCCCGACGATCCCGTACACAAGCAGGTACAGAACGGCGAGCTGGTGTTCGTCGCGCCGCTGGAGAACAACACCATCCGCAAAACCACCGACGTCGAATTGGTGCGCTGGGCGTCCGAGGCGAAAGTCTCGGCGCTTGTGTTTCACGAGGCCGTATCGCCGTCGGCGCTGGCCGAAGCCAAGGCCTACAGCGTGCCGGTGCTGCTGCTGCCGCCCAACAGCCGTCCGCGTATCGTCGAAAAGTCAGTCATCTCGCTGCTGGTCGACCGCAAGGGCCAGCTTGAGCGCCGTGGACAGCAGATTTTCCGCCAGCTCACCGAGATCACCGCGCGCAACGAAGGGTTGTCCGAGCTGATCGAGGCCATCGCCCGGTTGACCAACAAGGCGGTCGTCCTGCAAGACAAGCGCCTCCAAACCCTCGTCAACAAGCCCCATCCGCAGTTGGTCGGTATGTGGGACGCGATCGAGAGCTTCATCTCCGAGCCGAAGCACGTCCCGGTCGAGCTGCAAGATCGCCACCGCGTGACCGAGATCGACACACCGACCGTTATGCAGGCGCTGAGCTTGCCCGGCCTTGCCCGTCTCGTCGCGCCGGTCATTACCAACGACATTGGCCGCGGCTATCTGTCGATCATCGGCATCGAGACCGACCTCGACGAGATCGACGCGCTGGTGGTCGAGCACGGCGCTGCCGCCTGCGGCCTCGAAATGGCGAAGGCCAAAGCGATCAACGACACCGAGAAGCGCCTGCGCGGGACGTTCCTCGAACGCCTGCTCAACGGCGATGTCAGCCAGCAGGAAGCAATCAAGCAGGGCGAACGCTTCGACCACGATATGCAGCTTCCGCACATCGCCATTCTGCTGGCGTGGCAGGGCGACAAGTCTCCTTCGGCGCGCCGGCTCGAAACCCTCGTCAATACCGTCATCTCGGCGCAGCGCTCGCCGTCACTGGTGTGGCTGCGCGAGCCGGAGAATCAGGTACTGGTGTTCCACGCCGCCGCCGGTGATCACCCGATCGACTCCAGCCTCAAGCTGGCGCGGCAGATCATCGACGAAATCCACCGCCAGTTCCCGCACAACAAAGTCGCCACCGGCCTCGGCCAGCTTGCCCGCGATGTCGGTTCATGGCGTGTCAGCCACCGCGACGCGTCGCAAGCGCTCGAACTCGCCCGCCGCTTGCAGACCGAGACGCCGCTGTTCATCGGCGACCTCGGCGTATATCAGCTCATCCTCAACCTGAGCGACCGCGAGATGCTGGCGCAGTTCTGCCAGACGACGCTGGGCACGCTGCTCGACTACGATCAGCGCCAGAACGCCGACCTCATCAAGACGCTGGAAGCGTTCTTCAACTGTCACGGCAACCTGAGCCAAACCGCCGAGCAGTTGATCGTGCATCGCAACACGCTGCTGTACCGCATGAACCGCATCAACGAGATCGCCAGCATCGACCTCGACCGGCCCGAGACGCGGCTGGCCCTCCACCTCGCCCTGACGATCCGGCGGCTCTTGAGCTTGAGCTAGGGGTAGTAGTCAGTAGTCAGTGGCTAGGGGTCAGGAGTCAGCGGCCTGACAGCAGGTTGTTGTCACCGCCAGTTTGCTGCGGGTGCGGAGTTTTCTGATCGTGTGATAGCCGTGTGAAGCATTGCGCCGGCCGGACGGCGATGAGTGCGCAGCGCCACGTATACAGTTCCCGATCAGAACCCAGTTTACCCAAATGTGTGATGCGGTGTGGCCGGGCAGCTGAATTGGTAGCGCTCGCGCCATCATCTACGGCACGCCGCCTCACCCCTCCATCCCACCTCCTAAACCTCGCCCTCGCCAACCTGCCCCCCGACTCCTGACTCCTGCCCCCTGACTCCTGACCACTGACCCCTGACTCCTGACTACTATCCCCTGCCCCTAGACTTCACCGTATGAGAACGCGCGTACTCCGCATAGACTATGCAAGATAGAGTCCGCCATCCTGTCCGGAGTCATCGCGTGCGCCGACTGCTCATCCCCGCCTATCTCCTCGCCCTGATGGCGTACACGCTGCTGGGCGCGCCGTCCGTGCCGTTCCACGGCGACGAGTCGACGCTGATCTTCACCACCCGCGACTATTTCGACCAGTTCGTCCGGCGCGATCTATCAACCGAAGACCCGATGGTCGAGCGCCTGCGCCTGCTCGACGGACGTGTGCAGAAGTACTGGGGCGGGTTCGTGCATCACCTGACCGGCGGCAGCGCCGAGACACTCAACGCGCCGTGGCTGTGGGGTGCGGATTACACGTATAACCTCGACAACGGCCATATCCCCGACGAGCGCCTGCTCACCACACAGCGCCTCGCCATCGCGCTGATGCTGGCGTTGAGCGTGCCGGTGGCGTACGGAGTCGGCGCACAGGTCGGCGGGATATGGGGCGGCGTACTGATGGCCGCGCTGGTCGCCTTCAGCCCGAACCTGCTCATCAACGGACGGCGCGCCATGATGGAGGCTCCACTGCTGCTGTTTTCGCTGCTGTCGGTGCTGGCCGGCCTGCGCTGGATCGCCGCCGAACGCCGGCATTGGCTGTGGCTGATCCTGCTCGGTGTCGGCGCCGGGATGGCGCTCGCCAGCAAGCACAGCGCCGTGCTGACGCTCGGCCCGCTGTTCATCGGGCTGGGGCTGGCCGTGACGCTGCAAGGACGCCCGCGCCGGTTGATCAGCCTCACAACGGCCGGCGAGATCGCGCTCGTCGTGTTCTTTGCGCTCAATCCGGCGTGGTGGAGCGATCCGCTGAACACATTCGACAAGGTGATGAATCTGCGCTCGGAGCTGCTCGCTCAGCAGGTCGTCGCGTTCGGCGATTACGGCGACTTCGGGCAGCAGGTGGCCGGCTATGTGACGTACGGACTGCTCGATCAACCGCAGTATTTCGAGGTCGCGGAATGGGGCACGTGGCCGCAGATCGCGGAACAGATCGCGGTCTACGAGTCGTCACCGTGGACGCCCCCGGCGTGGTTGAACACGGCGCGCGCTGTGCTGACGCTGGGCCTTGCGCTGGTCGGCGGCTGTGCGTTGATCCGCCGGCGCGATGGCGTCTCGATCACGGTCGGGGTATGGGCTGTCGTGACGATGATCGCTGCGCTGTTCATTACACCGCTGCCGTGGGCGCGCTATTATCTGCCGGCGCTGCCGCCGTTGTACGCGCTCGCTGCAGCAGGGATCGGCGCGCTCACCCAGAGACGGGAGACGGCATGACCAATCCGCTGATCGAACGTAGAAGCTGTTCGGGAAGCATGTTGGGACGTCGCTTACGCGTCCTCACCTCACTAGGACTAATCGCCCAGCCGCCCCGGTTGCGCTGAGGCGACGCCTCTGCTACAATGCAAAAATCGTTTACTCAGTGGGCCTCACTTGCCTGAGGCCAATCATGTCGAGCCAACCGCCCGAACCTCTCCCCCGACGATGCTTAACTAGCGTCCTGCTTCCCCGCAGTCGCAAATCGTCAATCGCACGCCGCGCATCTCGCGGCTTTTTGCGTTTGGCGTCCGTCGCCGGCTAGCCAAGGAAAATCCATTTGGACAGTGGCAGTACCATCCTACTCCTCATCCTCGCCCTGATGCTCCACGCGGCCATCGTGCTGGCGAAGGGCGCGATTGCTAACGCAAAGCATAAGCGGATGCAGGAGCTTGCCGAAGACGGCAATTTGCGTGCGAAGCGCGTGCTTCAACTCAACGCTCATCCCGGACGCTTGCAGCTCACGATGATGCTCAGCACCACCACGCTGCAAGTCATCATCGCGGGCCTCGCATTGTCACTGGTCATCGGCCGGGCGACCGCGATGCCGGAATGGCTGGCGCTGCTGCTGACCGGCGTGATCACCGTGCTGCTGACGCTGGCGCTGGGCGATCTGGCGCCGGAGGCCGTCGCGACGCTGCATGCCGACCGGTTCGCGCTGTGGTTGGTCAACCCGCTGCGCGCGCTGGTGATCGTGCTGGCGCCGGTGACCGGCGTCCTCGAAGCGCTCGGCACGGTGATCTCAGGCTTGTTCGGCAGCGCCGAGCTGGTCAACCGTATCACCGAAGAGGAGATCATGACGCTGGTCGACGCGGGTCAGGCCGGCGGCGCGATTGGCGAAGGCGAGAAGGAGATGATCTACTCCGTCTTGACGCTGGACGAGACCACCGCCAGCGAATTGATGGTGCCGCGCATCGACATCGCCGCGGTGGAAGCCAAGACGCCGGTCAGCGAACTCGGCCGCCGCTTCTACGAGTCCGGCTACTCACGCCTGCCGGTCTATGAGGACAGCATCGACAACATCAAGGGCGTGATTATCGCCAAAGACCTATTGATGGCGAGCCACAACGGCAACCGTGAGAAGTTCAAGGTCGCCGGCGATCTGCTGCGCCCTGCGGTGTTCGTCCCTGAGACGAAGGTCGCCAACGAGCTGCTCAAAGACCTGCGCGCTAAACGGGTTCACATGGCAATCGTCGTGGACGAGTACGGCGGCACGGCAGGATTGGTCACGATCGAAGACCTGCTCGAACAGATCGTCGGGGAGATTCACGACGAATTCGACGAGGACGAGGAGGCCGAAGCCGTCCCGTTGGGCGAAAACACGTGGCGCATGGCAGCAACCATCGACGTTGACGACGTTAACGCGCTGCTCGACGTTCGCCTCGACACCGACGAAAGTGATACACTCGGCGGCTTGATCTACTCGAACCTCGGCCGCGTCCCGCTGCTGGGCGAGACGGTC
Organism: Chloroflexi bacterium OLB13; assembly: GCA_001567485.1. Taxonomy (GTDB): domain Bacteria; phylum Chloroflexota; class Anaerolineae; order Aggregatilineales; family Phototrophicaceae; genus Flexicrinis. Next base: position 4,686 of record JZRA01000094.1, on the reverse strand, counting down.
GAACTCAGCAAGCACGTCTCCGTCGTCGTGGACAAGGTAGACGGGCGGCGCATCCGATCCGTCGTCGTGCGCCGGCTGTTCCCTGACGAGGAAGACGCCGAATCTCGTGATGATCTATCCGTTGACCGGCGAAGCGGCGCAGCGCCGCAGGCCGCCGTGGAAAGCTGATCTGCACCCGTAAGGACTATCGTATGACCGACCCCGACCTCTCCACGTTGATCGAACAGGCGATCAACGTGGCACAGAAGGCGTATGTCCCCTACTCTCACTTCCCCGTCGGCGCGGCCCTGCGCACCAATGACGGCACGGTGTTCTCAGGCTGCAACGTCGAGAACGCCGCGTATCCCTCCGGTATCTGCGCCGAGCGCACCGCGCTGGTCAAGGCCGTCAGCGAAGGATACCGCCTGTTCGACATCATCGTCGTGGCGTCCGTCGCCGGTGGCAGCCCGTGCGGCCAGTGCCGCCAGATGCTCTACGAATTCGCGCCCGACTTGCGAGTCGTGCTGGTCGATTTCGACGGCGCGATCCATCACGATCTGACGCTGCGCACGCTGCTGCCGCTTGGATTCGGCCCTGAGTCGCTGCCTCATCCCTGACTTCGCCCGCCGGTTCCCTTGCCAAGTCCGGTATAATGAAGCGATACGGAGCGCTGCTGGGAAACCTCACCTCCGTCTCGCTGTGCCCGACTCCCCTTCTCCGCGGTTGTGAGGTTGGGAGGCGAGGCATGAGTCCCACAGCCGGCCACGTTTGCGACAGTGAAGCGCGATGCCACGCCCTGAACGTTCGTTCCGCACTCCAGCTTTGATTCTGCGCCGGCGCGATTTTGGCGAGGCGGATCGGCTGTTGACTGTGTTGACCCCCGGCCACGGCCGGCGCGACGTGATCGCCAAAGGCGCGCGGCGGCCCGCCGGCAAACGCACCGGCCACGTCGAGCTGTACACCGAGGCCGACATGCTCATCAACGTCGGGCGCGATCTGGACATCGCCGCGCAGACGACGCTGACTCAGCCGTGGCTTCCGCTGCGCGAGGACTTGCAGCGCGGCGCATACGCCAGCTACGTGGCCGAGTTGGTGATCCGTTTCACCGGCGACAGCAGCGACGAACCGTCGGCGTTGTTCCGGCTGTTGGGGCAGACGTTCAGCGCGCTTTCCACCAGCCCCGACCCGCGCCTGCCGGTGCGTTATTTCGAGGTACACCTGCTTGATCTGTCGGGGTTCAAGCCGGAGCTGTCGACGTGCGTGATCAGCCGCGTGGCGATCACGCCGCGCGATCAGTATTTCAGCTATGCCGATGGCGGCGTGGTCAGCCCTGAGGCCGCGCAGCGCGGCGCGGGCGCGCTCGTCCCGCTGTCGTTGAACGCGCTCAAAGTGCTGCGTCACATGCAGCGCAGCGTCTACGACGACGTCAGCCAGCTCAGGCTGTCGGCCGCGCTCCATGCCGAGCTTGAGCGCGTAATGCAGGGATACATTATCTATTTGCTCGAACGGCGCTTACAGAGCGTCGACTTCATCCGGCGCGTGCGGGAGTAAGCCGCGGCCACGCCCGCGCGTCGGAGAGGAGGATACTGCGATGAAGTATAGCGACCGGCTTCATTCCAAGGCGTTGGAACGCTATGCCAGCCAGCTGAACAGCCGCGCACGGGCCGCCGGATCGCCGGGCGCGGTCACGGCGGATGAACTGCGCGGAGTCGTCCTCGACAGCGGCGGTCGATGCAGCTGGTGCGGCGCGTCGGTCGTCAACGCGGAGTTCGAGATTGACCATATCCTCGGCGTGGTGCGCGGCGGGCCGAACATCCCGGCCAACCTCGCGCTGGCCTGTCCGGACTGCAATAAGCGTAAGGCGTTCAAGCATCCGGCGCGCTTCGCCGCCGAGGTTCTGGCGCGCGGCGCCCCGCGCACGCCGTTCATCGACCGCGTGCTCGAGCGTTACGGCGGCGACGATCCGGGCATGCAAGGCGATCTGTTCGCCGACGACCTGCCGCCCGGTCGCGCCATCCGCGGTGACGACCTCGATGAAGACCCGGCCCCGTACGTTTGGTAGCCGGCCGGAACGCATTTCGCCTGTACGTTAGGAATTGCTGATGCCCACACTCTCCCGTTATTTCATCAAGACCGGGATGCTGTATCTGATCGCCGGACTGGCGATGACCCTTGCGATGTTTCTTCAGCCGCTGTTGGGTTGGTCGTCCGTGCTGCAAGCGTTCTACCCGGTCTATCTCCACTTCATCTTCGTCGGCTGGGTGACTCAGATCATCATGGGTGTGGCGTATTGGATGTTCCCGAAGAAGTCGAAAGAAGACCCGCGCGGCAACCCGCTGTGGGGCTGGGCCGTGTATGTCTGCCTCAACGTCGGGCTGCTGCTGCGCGCGGTCGGCGAGCCGACCATGGCGGTCAACCCGGCGTCGGGCTGGGGCTGGACACTGACGCTGGCGGCGGCTTTGATGCTCGCGGCGGGCTGGATCTTCGTCTGCATCTCGTGGAATCGTGTCAAGGAGCGTTAAGGAATGCCCAAGCTGAGCGTATGGCTAATTCGGGCCTCGCTGCTGCACTTGGGCACTGGATTTCTGTTCGGTGCGCTGGTGTTGATCCAGAAAGGTAATCCGACCATCCCGTGGGCGTGGACACTGAAGCTGCCCCACACCGAAGTGCTCGTGATCGGGTGGACACTTCAGTTGATTATGGGCGTCTCGTTTTACGCCTTGCCGCGGTTTTCAAATTCGGCCAAGTACGGCACGGTGCGGTTGGGCTGGTGGAGCCTCGTCCTGATTAACAGCGGTGTCCTTATTACAGTGGCAGGATATATACTCAATACGCATGTCGTCATCGCGGCCGGGCGGCTTGTGGCGTTAGCAGCAATTGTGCTGTTCGCTATCCTGATTTGGCCGCGTGTAAAGCCGTTTGCAGACGGCAAAGTTAAACCTCCTCAACGTCACTCTAGCAAAGGAGAACCATCAGATGAGTGATGCACCCTACACCCTCATTCAAGAGCTGAGCGGCTTGATCGAAACGATCCCGACGGACAGCATCGTCAGCCGCACGTTCGTTCGCGAAGGCGATGTCAAAGGGATCGTGTTCGGTTTCGCCGCCGGGCAGGAACTGACCGAACATACATCGACGCAGACCGCGATCATCCACATCGTCAGCGGCGAGGCGGATGTCACGCTCGGCGAAGATTCGCACAAGCTGCACGCCGGCAGTTGGGCGCTGATGCCGCCGAACCTCAAGCACAGCGTCTACGCCAAGACGCCGGTGATCATGGTGCTCACGATGTTCAATACTCGCGGCCGGGCCTCGTGACTCTAACGAAGGCCCTCCCGCGTATCATCCTGCCGGTCGTCATCGCGGTGACACTGCTCGCCGGGCTTGGCGCGGGTTTGACGCGCCTCGGCTGGGACATGGGCGAACTGAGCCGGCGCGTGTATCTCATGCACGGGCCGTTGATGATCAGCGGGTTTCTCGGCACGCTGCTGTGCCTCGAACGGGCGGTGGCGCTGGCGTCCCGCGTGCGTTGGGCGATAGCCGCGCCGGCTCTCAGCGCAATCGGCGCGGTGGCGGTGCTGTTGTGGCCGGACGCCGTGTACGCGAAGGCGTTGTTTACGGCGTCCGGCGTCGGCCTCGTGATCCTATTCGTCCTGATGCTGCGCATTCACCCCTCGCGCGACGTGGCGATCATGGGCGTCGGCGCTGTGTGCTGGATGGTCGGCAACGCGGTGTGGCTGTCCGGCCGGCCGATCTTCGAGGTCGTCCACTTGTGGGCGGCGTTCCTGATCCTGACGATCGTCGGCGAACGCCTTGAGCTGTCGCGTGTGCGACGGCTGACCCCCACGAGCGAACGCCTGCTGGTGGGCGCGGTCGGCGTGTACGCAATCGGCGCGCTGAGTTCGCCGCTTAACCTTGCGCTGGGCATTCGTGTGCTGGGCGTGGGCGCGGTGCTGATCGGCGCATGGCTGCTGCACTACGACGTCGCCCGGCGCACCGTGCGCGTCGCCGGACTTCCGCGGTATATCGCCACCTGCCTGCTGCCCGGATACGCGTGGCTGGCGTTTGGCGGCATCGCGGCGATCTGGAAAGGGGCGATCTACGCCGGGCCGGATTACGCGCTCGTCCTGCATGCCTTTCTGCTGGGGTTCGTGTTTTCGATGATCTTCGGCCACATGCCGATCATCCTGCCCGCGGTCACAGGCGTGAAGCTGAATTTCTCGCCCGTGCTGTACATCCCGCTGGCCCTGCTGCACATCTCGTTGGTGCTGCGGATGGTGGCGATCATGCGGTTGGATCTGGCTGGCCGCCAGACCGGAGGGATGCTCAACGCCATCGCGATCCTGCTGTTCCTCGCGATGACCGTCGTGATCGTGGTGAGGTCAAACCGGGGCAGCGGTCAACCCGTGCCTGCGTGATCTCCACACACGTTCGACCCTGAGTTACGCCGGCCTCGCACCTCGCGGGGCCGGTGTCGTTCTACACGTCTTCGCCTCGTCGTGTCGACGCGTGGCTGGCTGCCAGCTCAGACAACCCTCACCCCCGGCCCCCGGTGCTCCTGTTGATCGTCAGGGAGAGAGAGCGTTTGGTCTGCGGCGGTATCTCTCGTGTCGATATCGCTGGAGAGGGAGAACGATCAATACGCTGCGATGCTCGTCTCCCCTCTCCCTGAGGGAGAGGGGGCGGTGAGGGCAGTCGGGGGGTGAG
>JZRA01000093.1 GCA_001567485.1 Chloroflexi bacterium OLB13 | reverse complement strand
GAGGGGAGAAGGATGTGTGAGGTAGTGGGTGGTGCGAGGCGGATGGGACGGCCCTACGAATCCGCTCCGTGATCTCCCTGTTCTCTGTGTACTCTGTGCCCGCTTTTGCCGTTACTCACGACTCATCACTCGTCGCTCAGCACTTTCACAAAGGAGAGGGGAGAAGGATGTGTGAGGTAGTGGGTGGTGCATGGCGGGCGGGTGGATCGTCTCTACGAATCCTCTCTGTGATCTCCCCGGTCTCTGTGTGCTCTGTGCCCGCTCTTGCCCTTACTCAGCACTCAGCACTTGACACTCAGCGCTACTCAGCACTCCCCGCGTGGTGGGCGAGCGGGTGGGGCCATCCCTGACTACTGACGCCTGAAACCTGACCACTGGCAACTGACCCCTTTCCACTCATCACTCACGACTCGTCACTTCTTAACAGGAGGAACTTCCATGCCCATCATCAATCATCTGTGCGCCGACGACTACGGGATGAAGGTCGCCAAGACATCGGAACGCCTTGACCTCAGCAAAGATGAAAAAACACTGGTGCAGGCACCACTGATGCACCTCGAATCCGTTACGGTTGCCAGTATGGGTGTCACGCTGACGACCGACGCGATTGCCGCATGCTGTGAGCACGGAATCCCGATCGTGTTCATGGATCGGCGCGGAGACGTATTCGCTACGCTCCACAGCCCGAAGCTCGTCGGGACGGTGCAGACCCGTCGCGAACAGCTGCTCGCATACACCGATGATCGGGGGTCTGCGTTGGCGGCCGAGTTCTGCGCCACGAAAGCCGCCAATCAAGCCGCGACGCTGCGCTATTGGGCACGCCTGCGGTGGGGATCCAACCCTGATCTGGCCGTCGAATTGGAGAATTTTGCGGCCGATATCGAGTCGATCCCGCAGCAGATTCGACAGGCCAGCGCAATCGGGACGGTCGACGTGATCCGTGGAACGCTCATGGGACTGGAGGGCCAGTGCGCGCACCGTTACTGGCAGGCGGTTGGGCGCATCATCCCGCGCGAATACGCATGGCCCAGCCGTGAAACGCGCGGCGCGAGCGACCCCATCAACAGTTTGCTCAACTACGGCTATGCGATGCTGTATGCCGAGGCCGAACGCGCGATCATGCAGGCGGGGCTTGATCCTTACGCCGGCTTCCTGCACGCCGATCGGCCGGGCAAGACCAGCCTCGTGTTCGATCTGGTCGAGGAGTTCCGGCAGGCGGTGATCGACCGCGTAGTCGTCGGGTTGGCGGCTCGTCACTACACGGTCAAACAGAACGATCACGGCTTGCTTGAGACCGAGACACGCCGTGATTTCGCGTCGAAGGTCGGGCAGCAGCTTGACGCCAAAATGCGGTACGGCGCCGACCGGCATCCGCTGCGCCACATCATCCTGAGCCAAGCCAAGGCCATTGCGTCTTTTGTGCGACGCGACAGCCCGACCTATGACGGATTCGCTGCGGAGGCATAGGCGATGCACACCATCGTTTTGTACGACATTCCTAGCAGCCGCATCCGGCTCAAAGTAGCGAACGCATGCCTTGATTTTGGACTGGATCGCACGCAGTACAGCGTGTTTGAAGGCGAGCTTAGCGCCGCGCATCAAGCGCGTTTGATGGCGCGGGTGAAGCCGCTGTTGGAGGGGGTGGCGGGCTTCGTACTGCTGCTGCCGATCAGCGCGGACGACTGGGCACGGCGGATGCAGGTCGGCGAGACCTTGCTGCCCAATCCGCTGGCCGAATACGAGGAGATCGCTGGCGGTTCAGGCCCAACCGAACCGTCAGAGTCGTATCCGTTCTAGGTGGAGGAGATTGGCGGGATTCCCTTCCCAGCCCTTAGAACCCTCACCCCCGGCCCCTCTCCCTCAGGGAGAGGGGAGAAGGACGTGCATGATGGGGCGATTTCTAGGCCGCCCCCTGACTCCTGACTACTAACCACTGACCCCTGACCGCTGGCAGCTATCCCCTGAAAACCGCGTGTTTTTGCCACCTCCGCGAGAGTCGGTAAATTTGACTCCCATTGAGCCGTTAGGCGAGTCTAAATCGTAATAAATCGCAGCGCTATAGGAAGCTGTTATGAGCCGTCATGAACTGTAGCGACCTCTTATTGCGATTTGCGAGAGTCGGCGCTGATTTTTGCCCCAGAATCGCTGTGTTACACTTTTCCAACGTGATATTAACCGATCACAAACGAGTG
>JZRA01000092.1 GCA_001567485.1 Chloroflexi bacterium OLB13 | reverse complement strand
GAGTCGCCGACGACCACAACATCCGGCGCAAAATCGCCGCGCGGTACGGAGCCGATGCCTTCATCGGGCGGCAGTCCGTCGTCCCACAGCTTATGGGTCGTGAGCCGGAACGACACGGACGGGCTGCCGTACTGCAGGCGTTCTCGATGCCGGGGCGGAGCGCGTAGAAGTGGTCGCGGTTCTCGCGCCATGCCGGCGTCCATGCCTCGCTGAACGGTTGCCCGGTGGTCACGTAGCGCGCCACGACGCCGATCTGGCCGGGCAGGTGCGGCGCTGCCACACGCAGCACCAGTTCGAGCAGCCCGACGGAGATCGCGATGATGATGAGGATTTGCAGCGTGACAGCTACGATGCGGCGCATGCTATTCCCCGAAGAAGTAGTATTCCATGATGTCACGCACCAGCGGCGCGGCGACCACCGATCCCTCGCCGGCGTCCTCGACCATCACGACAACGGCAATCTCTGGCTCTTCACGCGGGGCGTAACCGGCGAACCATGCGTGAGTCGTCGGGCCGGGCAGGTTCTGCGCGGTGCCGGTCTTGCCGCATACGCCAATCGCTTGCAGCGGCGAGTCGACGAACTGGAAGGTCGCCGTGCCGGTATAGGCGGTCGTCACGTCGCACATGCCCCGCCGTACCGTATTCAACACTTCGTCGCGCACATCGATCTGCGAGAGTACCTCAGGCTGCGCCTCATAGCTGAAGTCGTCAAAAAGGCCGGCCTTCTGCACAAGGTACGGCCTGAGCAGGTCGCCGCCGTTGGCGATTGCGGCAGTCAGGCGGACGATTTGCAGTGGTGTGACTTCGACCTCGCCTTGACCGATCGCCATCGACACGGCCTCGACGAACGACCACTGCAGGCCGGTTTTGGCGCGATACGTGTCGGGATCGCCGATGTTGCCCGGGTCTTCCGGCAGATCGGTTAATCCGGTTGGCTGCCCTAGCCCGAATTGGCGTAGAAGCCGCGGCATCAGGAATGGATCGACCAGATTCATCTGATAGCCGACTTCATAGAAGTAGGGGTTGCAGCTGTTGGTTACGGCCCCTGCTAGATCGAGCGTGCCGTGCCCGCTGGCGAGCCAGTCGGTGCGGGTGATCCCGTTTCGTGTCCATGATCCGCTGCACGAGAATCGCGTGTTGACCGAGTACACGCCTGATTCAGCGACGGCCATCGACGTTGCGATCTTCATCACCGAGCCGGACGGATACCGGCCCTGTGTTGCACGGTTGAGCAGCGGGAGGCGCGGATCGGTGCTGGTCTTTTCGATAATCTCCAACGCCTGCTGCCGGCCGATGGACGGGTTCGGTGTAAACGCGTTGCCGTCATAGGTGGGGTAGCTGACCATGGCGAGGATTTCGCCGGTGCGCACGTCGATGACGATGGCCGCTGCGCCCTTGCTCTGTCGTCCCCATGTGTCGGCGTTCTGAGCGTAAGCGGTGCTGAGGATCTCCAATACGCGTGCCTGCAAACCGGTGTCGATGGTCAGCCAGACGGCTTGCGCCTCTTGCGATGGGCGGACACCTAACGAGCGCAGGCGGGTGCCGTTCGGCATGTCGAGTACGAGTTCGACGCGCGGACGTCCCCGCAGTACCTCGTCCCAACTGCGTTCGATCCCGCTGCGGCCGAGGATCGAGTCCTGCGGGAAGCCCTCGCGGACGATCTCCGGCACGTCTTCTGGATCGACGTAGCCCACGCTGCCGAGGATGTGCGGCATCAGGCTTCCGTTCGGATAGCGGCGTGCGGGCCGATTTCCGAACGTCGCCGCGCACTGCTGCTCGAGCGCCGCCGAGTATTCGGTATAGGCGGCCGGCTCGATCTGCGCGATCTCGTTGACCCAGTCAGGTGGTGTGGAATCCAAGCGCCGCGCGATGACGTCTTGCTCGACGTTCGCCGCGGAAGCCAATGTCGAAATGCAGCCGGCCTCATCGCGAATGCTGCGACGCACGACATTGACCGTCACGATCAGCCGGTCGTCTTGCATCGCCAGCACGATCCCGCTGCGGTCGTAGATGTTGGCGCGGTTGACGGTCGTCGTGAGCAGCCGGAGCTGCGCGCCCTGTTCCATCTCGCGGAACACATCGCCCCGCGACCATGCGACGCGCCATGTACGCTCGCGATCCTCGAATACGAGCGTCAGCTCCCGTTCGGGATCGGTGAATGTCCCCAGCAAGTCTGTCGTGAACGTCGCGTCGTAGACCATCACAGCGACGCGCGGCGTGCTCGCGTCGCGCGCAATCGCCAGCGGGCGGATCGCCAGCGCCGTGAGCGACATGGTGTCGGCGGCGTTCTCGTAGATCGCGCTGAACTGGTCAAGCGGCGTCGCGTCCCGCGTGCTGAAGCTGATGAGGCTGTGCATCGTCCCGTAGTCCGACGACTGCCAAGCAAACAAGAACGCGTTCGCGGTGCGTTCGGCTTCTTCCAAAGTAAACTGTTCCGGCGTCGGGGATGGGAATAGGGTCGGCAGTGGCTCAACGTCGCTCTGCGCCGGCTGGCAGGCTGTGAGGGCCGCGCATATCAGGAGGGTGAGGAGTGCAAGACGACGCACTACGAGCGTACCTTAATTCTGTGGTTGGCAGACGAGCCGCAACGTAAGTAAACCACACTTGGGGCTTGAAATCGGCCCGGTGGCAGGAATTTTACACACGATTTACGATTATAAGCCTTGAAAGCGCCGATGTGCGACGGGGATCGGAAGGTGAACCGTGGGAGACGCGTACAAGGGACGAGCCGACGATCATCGTTATCGTGGGACGCAAGCCGACGTCACGTACAGCTTGACGCGGTGTATTCACGCCGAGGAGTGTGTGCAGCGTCTGTCGGGTGTGTTCAATAGGACACGGCGTCCGTGGATTGACGCCAACGGCGCGTCGCCCGACGAGATACTCGATGTCGTGCGGCGCTGCCCGTCCGGCGCGCTGCATATCGACCGGCACGACGGCGGTCAGGCCGAGTCGATTCCCACCGAGAATGTTGGTGTGTTGTGGGCGGACGGGCCGATTCAGCTCACCGGCGACCTCCATATCATCGCGGCCGGCGTGGATGTCGAAGGTGAGACGCGTGTCACGTTGTGTCGCTGCGGCCAGTCGAAACACAAACCATTCTGCGACAACTCGCACAAGGACATCCACTTTGTCGCGGAGGAGAGACCCCGTCCGGACGCGAAACCTCTGACTGAGCGCACGGGCAGGCTGACGGTGATCGCGGAAAAGTGTGGGCCGCTGCAGTTGAATGGCCCGCTGGAACTGTACGGCTCCGATGGATCACTGCAGTACGCCGGAAACGAGACATGGCTGTGCCGGTGCGGGGGCAGCGGCAACAAACCGTTCTGCGACGACACGCACCTCCGAAACGGGTTCGCCGCCGACTAGATTCGCTGAGGCCGTGGTGTCATCCGGTCACGGTAGACAGCGCGCGACAGCGGCCGCATCCCGGATCGACATGCAGCGCGGAAATTTCTCACCGCATGCTAACCTCGTGGTGGTCGAGTGCGAAAGACCTACGCGGGTTTTCAGCCGGTGGAGTTTGAGAACCACGTGAGAACGCGTCTTGACAGCGCCCCGGCTGACTGATAGGATAGCCGCTCAATCTAAACCGGGGCCGCACCCTCATCAGCAGGCAATGACGACCCCGAACCGAGTGTATGTGGCGAAAGTGCATCGGCATGCCGTTGCGGCTCGTCATTTCAGGAAGCACCGGGCGAACGGCGCAATGGCCGCAATTCGCCCGTTTGTGCGCCTGTAGCCAGCGACGGTACGAGTGATTTCAGCAGGGAGTGTTATGCCTACCATCAACCAGTTGGTGCGTAAGGGCCGCCAGTCGAAGAAGAGCAAGACGAAGGCGCCTGCACTGCAATACACGCTGAACGCCTACTCGCAGAAGCGGACGCGCCGCCGCAAGGGCGCCCCGCAGAAGCGCGGCGTTTGCACGGTCGTCAAGACGATGACACCCAAGAAGCCGAATTCGGCGCTGCGCAAAGTGGCCCGTGTTCGTCTGTCGAACGGCCTCGAAGTCACGGCGTACATCCCCGGCGAGGGCCATTCGCTGCAGGAGCACAGCGTTGTGTTGGTTCGCGGTGGCCGTGTGAAGGATCTTCCCGGCGTCCGCTACCACATCGTGCGCGGCACGTTGGACTCGGACGGCGTCAAGGGCCGGTTGCAGGCCCGCAGCAAGTACGGCGCGAAGCGGCCCAAGGCCGGCGCTGCCACCGGTAAGAAGTAGCGAGTAGGTGTAACGATGCCAAGACGTAACAGCCCACCCAAGCGCCAAGTTGCGCCGGACAACAAGTTTCAGAGCGTGCATATCACGATGTTTATCAACCGCATGATGTACGGCGGCAAGCGCAGCACCGCCATGGGCATCATGTATGACGCGATGGACATCATCGAAGAGAAGTTGAGTCGCAATCCGCTCGAAATCTTCGATCAGGCGCTTCGCAACGTCACGCCTGCCGTCGAAGTCAAGCCGCGCCGTGTTGGCGGCTCAACCTATCAGGTTCCTGTCGAAGTGGATGGCGATCGGGGTGTATCGCTGGCGATGCGTTGGCTGCTGGCCAATTCGCGCTCGCGGGCTGGCAAGGGGATGCCGGCCAAGCTCGCCGCCGAGCTGATCGACGCGGCGAACGGTCAGGGGAACTCGATCAAGAAGAAGGACGAGACCCATCGCATGGCGGAGGCCAACCGCGCCTTCGCGCATTACAAGTAACACATTGTCAGCTGAGTGACAGCAGAGACAAAGCATGTCGAAGCAAACCGAGACTAAGCTGGACCTCTCGAAGGTCCGCAACATCGGCATCATCGCGCATATCGATGCCGGAAAAACCACGACGACCGAGCGTGTCCTGTACTACACCGGTATGGTGCATCGCATCGGTGAGGTGCATGATGGCGCCGCCACGACCGACTACATGGTTCAAGAGCGTGAGCGTGGCATCACCATCACCTCGGCAGCCGTGACTGCGGCGTGGAAGGGGCATCAGATCAACGTGATCGATACGCCGGGCCACGTCGACTTCACCGCGGAAGTGCAGCGTTCGCTGCGCGTTCTCGACGGGGGCGTCGTCGTGTTTGACGGTGTCGCCGGCGTCGAGCCGCAGTCGGAGACGGTGTGGCGGCAGGCGGACGAGTATCGTGTGCCGCGCCTCTGCTTCGTCAACAAGATGGATCGCGTTGGCGCCAACTTCGCCCGCTGTGTGCAGATGATCACTGACCGCGTCAATGGGAACCCGGTTCCCATCCAGACGCCGTATGGCGAGGGCGATCAGTTCAAGGGCATCATCGACTTGCTCAAGATGGAACTCGTCATCTATGGCGACGACCTCGGGCAGGACATCCAGCATCACCCGATCCCTGAGAGCCACCGCGAACAGGCCGAGACGATGCGTGCCGAAATGGTCGAGAAGATCGTCGAGAACGACGAGTACTTGACTGAGAAGTATCTGATGGAAGAGGCGATCAGCGACGACGAACTGCTCGGTGCGCTGCGTGCCGCCACCATCGCCGGCAAGCTTCAGCCCGTGCTGTGCGGCTCGTCTTTGAAGAACAAGGGCGTCCAGCTCATGTTGGACAAGGTCGTTGAGCTGCTGCCCTCGCCGCTGGACATCCCGGCGGTCACCGGCATGCACCCGAAGACCGAAGAACCGCTTGAGCGTAAGGCGGAAGATTCCGAACCGCTTGCCGCGCTGGTGTTCAAGATCATCACCGATCCGTACGTTGGCCGTCTTGCTTTCGTGCGCGTGTACTCGGGCGTGCTTCGCAGCGGCACCACGGTCATGAACACGACGAAGGGCGCGCGCGAGCGTATTGGCCGCATCGTTCGGATGTTCGCCGACCGCCGCGAAGACATCACCGAGATCCACGCGGGCGACATCGCCGCGATCCTCGCGCTGAAGGAGACTTTCACCGGCGAGACGTTGGCGGCGCCCGATCATCCGATTGTGCTCGAAACCATCAAGTTCCCTGAGCCGGTCATCGAAGTCGCTATCGAGCCGAACAGCAAGGGCGATCAGGAGAAGATGGGCGAGGCGCTGCGCCGGTTGGCCGAGGAAGATCCGACCTTCAAAGTCGAGGTCGACGACTCGCAGACCAAGCTGCGTGGCATGGGCGAGCTGCACCTTGAGGTGTTGGTCGACCGCCTGATGCGTGAATTTGGCGTGCAGGCGACAGTGGGCCGGCCCCGCGTGGCGTACCGTGAGACGATCACGCGCAGCGCGCGGGTCGACACAATCTTCAAGCGGCAGTCGGGCGGCTCGGGTCAGTATGCCCGCGTCGTCGCCGAGTTTGAGCCGATGTCAGACGAAGACATCCGGGCCAGCAAGGACGGCTTCGCGTTCGTGGATGAAATCAGGGGCGGCGCCATTCCGAAGGAATTCATCCGCCCGACCGAGAACGGCATGCGCGAGGCCATGCAGGGTGGCGTGCTTGCTGGGTATCCGCTCGTTGGTGTCCGTGCGCGCCTTGTCGATGGCGCGTCGCACGAGGTCGACTCGAGCGAAATGGCATTCAAGATCGCCGGTTCGATGTGCTTGAAGGAGGGCGTCCAAAAGGCGCATCCGGTGCTGCTCGAACCGACCATGAAAGTGGAAGTTGTCGTTCCTGACGAGTTCACTGGCTCGGTCGTCGGCGATCTGTCGAGCCGTCGCGGTTTGGTTTCAGGCATGGAACCGCGCGGTTTGGGTGCGACCACCATCAGTGCGGCGGTGCCGCTGGCCGAGATGTTCGGCTATGCGACGAACCTGCGCAACATCACGCAGGGACGGGGCACGTTCACGATGGAGTTCGACAAGTACACCGTGCTCCGAACAGCATCGCCGACGAGATTATCAAATCAGGCCGCTAGTCGGGGCACACGCCACCATCGAATCGTTCGTAGGCTAAGTTCAGACGCCATAAGCAAAGGATAGGACGCACAATGGCTGGGAAGTTCGATCGCAGCAAGCCGCACGTGAACATCGGTACCATCGGTCATGTCGATCATGGCAAAACGACGCTCACCGCGGCCATCACCAAAGTACTCGGCCTGAAGGGTAAGGCCGAGCGTCAGAAGTATGATGAGATCGATAACGCGCCGGAGGAAAAGGCCCGCGGTATCACCATCAACATCCGTCACGTGGAGTACGAGACCGATGCGCGTCACTATGCGCACGTGGACTGCCCGGGCCACCGTGACTATATCAAGAACATGATCACCGGCGCGGCGCAGATGGACGGCGCAATTCTCGTCGTCAGCGCACCCGATGGCCCGATGCCGCAGACCCGCGAGCACGTGCTGCTGGCGCGTCAAGTTGAGGTGCCGGCGATGGTCGTGTTCCTCAACAAGATCGACCAGATGGACGATCCCGAACTGCTCGAGCTGGTTGAGCTTGAACTGCACGAACTGCTCGAGAGCTACGGCTTCTCGGCCGATACCCCGATCATTCGTGGCTCGGCGATGAAGGCCAACGAGTCGGAGAGCACCGACCCTGATGCGCCGGAATACAAGCCGATCAACGATCTGATGGATGCGGTTGATCGGTGGATCCCGACCCCGGCCCGCGACACGGACAAGCCGTTCCTGATGCCGGTGGAAGACGTGTTCACCATTCAGGGCCGTGGTACCGTGGTGACCGGCCGCGTTGAGCGCGGTACGCTGCAGAAGGGTATGGAAGTCGAGATCATCGGCCTGCGCGAAGAGAAGATGAAGACCACCGTGACCGGCATCGAAATGTTCCACAAGGAACTCGATTCGGCCGTGGCTGGTGACAACGCCGGTATTCTCCTGCGCGGCACCAAGCGTGAAGAGGTCGAGCGCGGCATGGTTCTAGCGAAGCCGGGTTCGATCACGCCGTACCGCAAGTTCATGTGCCAAGTGTACGTGCTGAAGAAGGAAGAGGGCGGCCGTCACAAGCCGTTCGTCAACGGATATCGCCCGCAGTTCTACATCCGCACCATGGACGTGACCGGCACGATCACGCTGCCTGAGGGCGTCGAGATGGTCATGCCGGGCGACGATGTCAACTTGCAGGTCGAGTTGATCATGCCGGTGGCGCTCGAAAAAGGTTCCAAGTTCGCCATTCGCGAAGGCGGTCTGACCGTCGGCGCGGGTGTCATCACGGATGTGATTTCCTAGGCCCAGCGGTCCGGGAAGCCAAGACGATCCGATGCCGGGAGGCGCGTAACACCGCCTCCCGGCATTATCTCACAGGAAGATGGAGGCTGGCCGCAGGCCAGTGAGGTTAGCACATGGCGATAAAGAACAAGATCCGTATCCGGCTAAAGGCGTATGACCATCGCGTCCTCGACCAGTCGGCGCAGCGGATTGTCGACACGGCAGAGCGCGCCGGTGCACGGGTGGTCGGGCCAGTTCCCCTACCGACGAAACTTGAGCGGTTCACCGTGCGTCGCTCGACCTTCATCGACAAGGATTCGCACGAGCATTTCGAAATCCGTACGCATTCGCGGCTGATCGATGTGCTCGAACCGGACAGCAAGACGATTGAGAACCTCACCCGTCTGAACTTGCCGGCTGGCGTCGATATCGAGATCAAACTGTAAGTCACCCATCAACACGCAACGCAAGCGGGTATCGTTCCGGCCCGCCGCTGCGGGTGTACGGGCCAGTACGCTGAGACAGAGAGGGGGCGGGGATACGCCGAAGATCCCCGGCGCGGAAGCGCGCAGCACCCCGCTGGAGGCAAATCGAATGAAGGGTATGATCGGCAAAAAGATTGGCATGACGCAGGTCTTTGATGATAACGGGAATATCGTCCCCGTGACCATCATTCAGGCCGGCCCCTGCCATGTCACACAAATTCGCAGTAAGGACAAAGAAGGCTACGTCGCCGTGCAGCTCGGTTTCGCGGAAACCAAGCCGACCCGGCTGACGAAGGGCCAGCTGGGCCATCTCAAGCGCAACAACCTGCCAGCGCTGCGCCACCTGCGCGAGTTTCGCATCAAGGACGGTGATGCGGACGTTGCGGAAGGGCAAGAGATCACCGTCGCGGTGTTTGAGAAGGGCGAACGGGTCGACATCGTCGGCACGTCAAAGGGGCGTGGTTTCGCCGGCACCATCAAGCGTCACGGCTTCAATCGCCAGCCGAAGACTCACGGTCAGTCCGACCGCGAGCGCGCGCCCGGTTCAGTGGGCCAGCGTTCTTTCCCCGGTCGTACGCTGCCGGGTCAGCGCATGGCCGGCCGGATGGGCAACGAGCGCGTCACGATTCAAAACCTCGAGGTCGTTCTGATCGACGCCGACAAGAACCTGATCGCTGTGCGCGGTTCGGTTCCCGGCGCCAAGAACGGCATCGTGATGATTAAGCCGTCCGTGAAAGCTCGTACGAAGTAGCGCGGGCGAAAGGTAACGGAGGCTATGACAATGCAGTTTCCAGTTAAGGATGTGAACGGCAAGCAGGTCAGCACGGTCGATCTGCCGGCCGAGATTTTCGGGATTTCCCGCGAGGATCTCAACGTCGGGTTGATGCATCAGGCGTATGTGCGCCAGATGGCGAACGCGCGCCTCGGCACGCACAAGACCAAGACGCGGGGCGAGGTCAGCATCAGCACCGCCAAGATCTACCGCCAAAAGGGAACGGGCCGCGCGCGCCATGGTTCGCGCAACGCGCCGATCTTTGTTGGGGGTGGCAAGGCTCACGGCCCGATCCCGCATAAGTACACCAAGGACATGCCCAAGAAGATGGTGCGCGCGGCGCTGCGTAACGCCCTGAGCGCGGCCGTCCTTGACGAGCAGTTGGTGGTGGTCGACAAGTTGAGCGTTTCTGCGCCCAAGACGAAGGAAGTCAGCAAAGTTCTCGACGCACTGGTGGGCAGCAGCTCTGCGCTGGTTCTGCTGGCTGAGCGTAACGAGAACCTCGAACGCGGCATCGGCAATCTCGACCGCGCCTTCTACCTGCGGGCCAGCTACCTGAACGTGCGCGACCTGCTGACGTATGACAAGGTTATTGTGCCGCTTGACGCACTCGAAGTGCTGACGAGCTGGCTTGGAACGGAGGGCTAGAGACAATGCCCGATTTGCACCTGTATGATGTGATCCGCCGCCCGGTGATCACCGAGAAGTCGAACGTGATGACCGTGAACCACCAATACGTGTTCGAGGTCGCACTGAACGCCAACAAGGTTCAGATCAAGGAAGCGGTGGAAGTGATCTTCGACGTCGCAGTCGTCAAGATCAATACGATGGTGATGCCGTACAAGCGCGGCCGCCGCGGTCGGAAATTCTACCGCCGCACGCAGCAGTGGAAGAAGGCGGTCGTGACCCTGTCCGCGGGCGACACGATTAGCCTGTTCGAAGTGTAAGGGGCGGAGAAATGCCGGTTAAGGTCTATAAGCCCACCTCGGCTGGCCGCCGGGGAATGACGGGCCACACGTTCGAAGAGATCACCAAAAGCAGGCCAGAGCGTTCTTTGACAGAGGCGCTGCGCAAGCGGGGTGGTCGCAACAATCAGGGCCGGGTGACGATCCGTCACCGGGGCGGCGGCCATCGTCGTCGCTACCGTGTGATTGACTTCAAGCGCAACAAGTTCGACTGCAAAGCGACGGTCAGCGCGATCGAATACGATCCCAACCGCAGCGCACGCATCGCGATGGTGGAGTACGAAGACGGCGAGAAGCGTTACATCATCGCGCCGCTCGGCCTCAAGGTCGGCGATGTGATCGGCAACGGGCCACTGGCGACACTGCGCCCGGGTAACGCGCTGGCGATCGCGGATATCCCGGTCGGCACGGAGATTCACAACATCGAGCTGAAGCCCGGCAAGGGCGGCCAAATGGCGCGCTCGGCGGGGGTCTCGGCGCAGCTGATGGCGAAGGAAGGCACGTACGCGCAGGTTCGCCTGCCGAGCGGTGAGGTTCGCCTTGTCCACGAGCGCTGCATGGCGACGATCGGACAGGTTGGCAACGTCGATCACGGCAACGTGAATTTCGGTAAGGCTGGCCGCAAGCGCTGGATCGGTATTCGCCCGTCCGTCCGCGGTATCGCCATGGATCCCAACAGTCACCCGCATGGTGGTGGTGAGGGTCGCAGCGGCATCGGTATGAAGGCGCCCAAGACGCCGTGGGGTAAGCCGGCCCTCGGCAAGCGTACCCGCAGCAACAAGCGCACGAACCGTTTTGTCGTGCGCCGGCGCGCCTAGTTCGGTTGGTCAGTGAGATAGGACGAGGACTAGGAATATGGGTCGTTCGCTGAAGAAGGGACCGTTCATCGATCCCAAGCTGCTCGCGAAAGTCGAGAAGCTGAATACCGAGAACAAGAAGGTGGTGATCCGGACGTGGAGCCGGGCGAGCACCATCTTCCCGCAGATGGTCGGCCACACCATCGCCGTGCACGACGGCCGCCGCCATGTGGCGATCTTCGTGACCGAGAACATGGTCGGCCACAAGCTGGGCGAGTTCGCCCCGACGCGCACCTTCAAGGGGCACGTCGCGAAGGAAAAGAAGAAGTAGGAGCGAGGACACATGGAAGTGCGTGCATACACGAAACATCTGTCCATCTCCCCTCGCAAACTGCGTCTGGTCTGCGATAAGGTGCGTGGACTGAATGCGCTGCAAGCGCAGACCGTCCTGCGCTTCATGCCCCACAAGGGCGCAGAGATGGTCGGCAAGACGCTCGCGTCGGCAATCGCCAACGCAGAGAACAATCTTGATCTGGACCCGAACAGCCTGTTTATCGCGCAGATCTTCGCGGATGAAGGGACGCGCCTGAAGCGGGTGAAGGCGGGCGCACGCGGCCGCTACAAGCCTCGCGTTCGCCGGATCTCTCATCTGACGGTTGTGTTGGGACAGCGGGGGATCAGTTAATGGGTCGCAAAGTTCATCCGGTAGGGTTCCGGCTCAAGGTCAACCGGGATTGGGATTCACGCTGGTACGCGGAAGGCCCCGAATACGTTGATCTGCTGAAGGAAGACCGCAAGGTTCGCAGTTTCATCAGCAAGGAAGCGGAAAAGGCCGGTGTCTCGCGAATCGAGATCGAACGGTTCCCGAACCAAGTCGTGGTGACTATCCACACGATGCGGCCGGGGATCATCATCGGGCGTGAAGGCAAGGCCGTCAAGAAACTGCGCGCCGATCTCGAAGCGCTGACCCACAAGAAGGTCAAGGTTGAGGTCAGTGAGATCGACAAGCCGGATCTCGACGCCCAGTTGGTCGCCGCCAATATCGCAGGGCAGCTCGTCCGGCGCATCGGCCACAGCCGCGCCATGAAACGTGCCGTGTCGCAGGCGATGCGGCTAGGCGCGCAGGGCATCCGCATCGAGGTGAGTGGCCGTTTGGCGGGTGGCGACATGAGCCGCCGCGAAATGGTCAGCGAGGGTCGCGTGCCGCGTAATACGCTGCGTGCGTCAATCGACTTCGGGAAGACGGAAGCGCTAACGACGTTCGGCCAGCTCGGCATCAAGGTCTGGATCTACAAGGGCGAAATCCTGCAGCAGGACAACACGCGGACGGATGAGAAGTCCGGCGTGTACGTCAGCTCGTAGCCGGCTGAGCCGCGTCCTCGCGTAAGGAAAAGGAGCAATCAAGCATGTTGATGCCTAAGCGCGTCAAATACCGTAAGCAGTTCCGCGGTCGCCGGAAGGGCACCGAACTGCGCGGCGCTGCCGTCCAATTCGGTGAATACGGCCTGCAAGCCCTCGAGCCGATCTGGCTGAGCAGCCGGCAGATCGAGGCAGCCCGCCGCGCGATGGTGCGCTATATCAAGCGCCGCGGCAAGATTTGGATCCGTGTGTTCCCGGATAAGCCGGTCTCCAAGAAAGCCGCCGAGACCCGCATGGGTTCCGGCAAGGGGTCGGTGGAATACTGGGCCGCAGTCATCAAGCCCGGCCGCGTCCTGTTTGAAATGGGCGGCGTGGACGAGCAGGACGCGCTCGAAGCGCTTCGCCTTGCGGCCTTCAAGCTGCCGTGCAAGTGCAAGATCATCAGGCGGATCGACCCGATCAGCGGTCAGGAGGTCGGCTAATGGTAGACATCCGTGACGTTCGTAAGATGTCCGATGAAGATATCTTGAATGCGATCGAGGACAACCGCGCCGAGATGTACCAGCTGCGCCTTCAAAAGGCCAACGGCGAACTCAAGAACGAAAACCTGCTCTGGCAGAACCGTCGCGATCTGGCGCGTTTGAAGACGGTGCTCTCACAGCGGCAGGCCGGCAGCGCGCAGAAGGGGAATTAGCGATGGCAAACACTCGCCGCCGGTTGGTCGGGCGCGTCGTCAGCAACAAGATGGAGAAAACCGTCGTCGTTGCGATTGAACGCCGCAAGATGCACCGGGTATACAAGAAGATCGTCGTCTCGACCAAGAAGGTCATGGCGCACGATGAATCGAACGAGATTCAGGAAGGCAGCGTCGTTCGCATCGTCGAGAGCAAGCCGCTCAGCAAGAACAAGCGCTGGGCGGTGGAAGCGGTGCTCGAGACGCCTGAGCTGATCGAGACGAGCAGCGCGGAGGCGTAAGTCATGATCCAAACCGAGTCTCGACTGAAGGTGGCCGACAACACCGGCGCGCAAGAGCTGCTGGTGATCCGCGTGCTTGGCGGATCACAGCGCAGGTACGGGTATGTTGGGGATATCGTGGTGGCCGCTGTCAAGCAGGCCACACCGCAGAGCAGTGTCAAGAAGTCCACGGTGGTGAAGGCTGTCATCGTGCGGACCGCCAAAGAATACCGCCGCGACGACGGGTCGTATATCAAGTTTGACGACAACGCCGCGGTCATTCTGGCCGACGACCTGCAAAACCCGCGTGGGACGCGCGTATTTGGCCCAGTGGCGCGCGAACTTCGTGATAGAGGGTTCGTCAAAATCGTATCGCTGGCCCCTGAAACGCTGTAGGAGAAGTTGATATGCAGCGCATCAAGAAAGGGGATACCGTCGCGGTTATCGCCGGTCGCGATATCGGAGAGACGGGCAAGGTCCTCGAGGTTCAGAAGAAAGATAACCGCGTAGTTGTGGAGGGCATCAACCTCCGCAAACGCCACCGCCGCGCCCAACAGGTCGGCGGCAGGCAGATCCCGGCGCAAATCGTGGAATTCAACGCGCCGATTGATCTGTCCAACATCATGCTGGTTTGCCCATCCTGCGGCAAGTCCACGCGCGTGGGCTACCGTTTCAAGGACGACGGCAATAAAGTCCGCTGGTGCAAGAAGTGCCAGCAGGACATCGACTAGGCCGGAGCGAGGTAACCCATGGCTGAGACCAAGACCGTGCCGGTGCTGCTCGCTCGCTACCGCGAAGAGATCGCGCCGGCCATGATTAACGAGTTTAAGTTCGACAACGCGATGCAGGTTCCCCGCATCGAGAAAGTTGTCGTCAATATCGGAATGGGCGAGGCGATGGACGCGCCCAAGATGCTGGATGCTGCGGTCGAAGACCTGCGCCAGATCACCGGCCAGCAGCCGGTCATCACCCGCGCCAAGAAGAGCATCGCGCAGTTCAAGCTGCGTGAGGGCCGCGCGATTGGCGTGAAAGTCACCCTGCGCGGTGAGAAGATGTGGGCGCTGCTTGATCGGCTGATCAATATCGCCCTGCCGCGCATCCGGGACTTCCGTGGCGTGCCTGCTAAGCTCGATGGCCGCGGCAACTACACCATCGGTCTGCGCGAACAGTTGGTGTTCCCGGAAATTCAGTTCGACAAGATCGACAAAGTCCGGGGCATGGAGATCACGATCGTGACCACTGCCCGCAATGACGAAGAAGGCCGTCGGCTGCTGAAGCTGCTCGGCATGCCCTTCCGCGAGAATTAGGACGGTACATCGATGGCGAAGAAGTCAATCGTCGTGCGTGAAACGCGGCGTAAGTATCAGGTGCAAGTGCGCAACCGCTGCAACAAGTGCGGCCGCCCGCGCGGCTACGTCCGCCGGTTCGGCCTGTGCCGTATCTGCCTGCGCGAGATGGCCCTGCGGGGTGAAATTCCCGGCTTGGTCAAGTCGAGCTGGTAAAGGGAGCGAGATACCATGGTGAATGATCCGATTGCCGATATGCTTACGCGCATCCGGAATGCGCTGATGGCGGGCAAGCCATCCGTCTCGATCCCGGTCAGCAAGCTGAAGTTGGAGATTGCGCGTATTCTCCACGAAGAAGGTTTCATCGATGGGTACACGGTCGGCGAAGAGAAGCCGTTCGGTCTCATCCACATCGAGTTGAAGTACTACGGCCCCCGCCGCTCGCGCCGCCCGGTCATCACCAATATGACGCGCGTCAGCAAGCCCGGCCGTCGTGTATACCGTAGCAGCCGGGATCTCCCGCGGGTGCTCAGCGGAACCGGCATCGCCATTATGACCACGCCTCGCGGCGTGATGACGGCGGCGCAGGCTCGTCGCGAGCGCATCGGCGGCGAAGTCATCTGCTACGTGTGGTAAGCGAGGGACTGACGATGTCGCGAATTGGAAAGATGCCAATTGCCCTCCCGCCCAAGGTCGACTTCAAGGTCGACGGCCGCGAGGTCACGGTAAAAGGCCCGAAAGGCGAATTGAAGCACACCATCCCTGAGGGTATTTCCCTTGAAAAGGGTGAAGATGGCGTGTACAACGTGGTTCGGTCAAGCGATGCCCGGCAGGAACGTGCGCTGCACGGCCTCACCCGCGCGCTGATCGCCAACATGGTGACTGGCGTGTCGGCCGGCTTCCGCAAGACCCTGATTATCGAAGGAACCGGCTACGTCGCAGAGATGCGCGGCAGCAAGCTGATCTTAAAACTGGGCTACTCGCACGAGATCCCGGTCGATGCCCCAGCTGGCATTTCCTTCGATGTCCCCAGCGACCGCAGAGGCACCCTGCTGCATATCGATGGCTTCGACAAGCAGCTGGTCGGGCAGGTCGCCGCTGATATTCGCAAACTCCGCCCGCCTGAGCCGTACAAGGGCAAAGGTGTGCGTTACGTCAATGAGACGATCCGTCGCAAGGCTGGCAAGGCCGGCAAGACTGGTAAGAAGTAGGGTAGGGCGTAGACAATGTCGGAAAAAACCAACAAGCACAAGCGCTTTCAGCGCGACCGCCGCCACACCCGCGTACGTGCGCGTATCGAGGGCACCGCGGCACGCCCGCGCCTGAACGTGTATCGCAGCCTTGCCAACATCTATGCGCAGGTGATTGATGACGAGGCCGGCCACACGCTGGTCTCCGCATCGACCATCGACGCGGATGTCCAAACGCAGGCCAACGGCAAGAACAAGAAGGACGCGGCGAAGATCGTCGGCAAGATTGTCGCCGAACGCGCCAAGGCGGCCGGGATCACGCAGGTGGTCTTCGACCGTGGTGGGTATCGTTATCATGGTCGCGTCGCGGCGCTTGCTGAAGGCGCCCGTGAAGCCGGCCTCGAATTCTAGACGAATCGGAGGAACGCATGGCTGACAAGCGCGAACGGCGCGATCGGCGCGACCGTGATGAAGAACGTGAAGAACTCGACGAGCGCGTAGTTGACATTACGCGCGTCGCTAAGGTGATCAAGGGCGGTCGGCGCTTCGCCTTCCGCACGGTGGTCATCGTTGGCGATAACAAAGGACGGATCGGTATCGGTGTCGGCAAGAGCCGCGCCGTGCCTGACAGCATCCGCAAAGGCTCCGACCGGGCACGCCGCCGCATGACCAAAGTGTCGCTGAGCGGCAGCACCGTCCCCCATGAGGCCACGGGCCGCTGGGGCGGCGCGCGTGTTCTGGTCAAGCCGGCTGCGCCCGGCACCGGCGTTATCGCGGCCGGTGGTGTGCGCGCTGTGCTTGAGGCGGTCGGCGTACACGACGTGCTTACCAAGTCGCAGGGCAGCCCGAACCTGCTGAACGTGGCGATGGCGACCATCGACGCGCTCAAGCAGATGCGCAGCGCCGAGGAGCTTGCGGCGATGCGCGGCAAGCCGGTCGATCAGATGCGCCCGTTCTGGGAGCGCGCTGCCCGGCAAGCGGCCAGCGCCGCGCCGACCGAGGAGGCGAAGTAATCGATGGCAAGCGATAAGAAGCTTAAGATCACGCTGGTGCGCAGCCCGATCGGCTACACCAAAGGCCAGCGTGTCACCGCAAACACGTTGGGACTCCGTAAGCTGCACGCGACGGTGATCCACAATGACACCCCGCAGATTCGTGGCATGATTAACGCGATCAGCCATCTGCTGAAGGTTGAAGAAGTCGAGCAGGAAGGCTAGGGTCGACATGAAACTTCACGATCTGAAGCCCGCAGAGGGCGCTACGCGCAAGAAGACGCGCGTAGGCCGCGGTATCGCGGCAGGCAAGGGCAAGACCGCAGGCCGCGGCACGAAGGGCGCTGGCGCCCGCGCGGGTAAGGGGATTGCCCATTACTTCGAAGGCGGTCAGCTTCCGCTGGTTCGCCGTCTGCCGTTCAAGCGCGGCTTCACCAACATCTTCCGCATCGAGCATCAGGAAGTCCATCTGGGCGACCTGAACGCTTTCGATGCCGGCGCCACGGTTACTCCGGCCATGCTGGCCGAGGCGGGACTGATCCGCAAAGCCGATCAGCCGGTCGTCATTCTCGGCGACGGCGACATCGACCGTGCGCTGACGGTTCAGGCTCACCGCGTGACCAAGAGCGCCGCCGAGCGGATCGCAAAGGCGGGTGGTACGGTTCAGAAGCTCGAGTACCTTGTCACCGGTGCTCGCGCGACCGTCAAGAAGATGCGCAAGGAAGACCTCGCTAAATTGGCGGAGAAGGCCTAACGTCGCTCACAACGGGTCGGAATCGCGGTTCCGGCCCGTGCGTGTTTGTCTGACTTGGGCTACCTAGAGGATTTGAACCATGCTGCAAGCGTTTCGTAACATCTGGAAGCTTCCAGATGTCCGCAACAAACTGCTGATCACCGGGCTGATTCTGCTCATCTATCAGTTCGCGGCGCATGTGCCGGTCGTCGGTGTCGATCCGAACGCTCTGCAATCGCTGCTCCAGCCCGGCGCAACGGGCGCCGGACTGATTAACGTGCTGAACCTGCTTTCGGGCGGTGCGGTGCAGAACTTCAGCGTGATCGCCAACGGTGTGTACCCCTACATCACCGCGTCGATTATCCTTCAGCTGCTCATCCCGATCATCCCGCGCCTGCAAGAAATGCAGAAGGAGCCGGGCGGTCGCGATACCATCACACGCTACACCTACTACCTGTCGATCCCGATGGCGCTGCTGCAAGCGTTCGGGCAAATCCAGATCTTCAACGCGCTGCTGGGTACGCAGCAGATCATTCCGGGGTTTGCCAGCAACTTCCTGCTGACCGTCTCGGTCTTGTTCACGATGACCGCCGGCACGATGTTCGCGGTGTGGCTCGGCGAGCTGATCACCGAACAGGGCATCGGCAACGGTATCTCGCTCATCATCTTTGGCGGTATCGTGGCGCAGGCGCCGGGCAACTTGGCGCGGTTGGTCGCCGATACGGCGATCTCGCCGATCTGGAACATTGCGCTGTTTGTCGCCATCACGTTGATCAGCATCCTTGTGATCATCTTCATTCAGGAAGGTGAACGGCGTATCCCCGTGCAGTACGGCAAGCGCGTGCGCGGAAGCCGGCAGTATGGCGGTGCGCGCACGTTCATCCCGATGAAGGTCAACCCGGTCGGCATGATCCCGCTCATCTTCGCACAGGCGATTGTGACGCTGCCCGCCGTCTTCGTCAGCTTCTTCCCTGAAGGCCCGGTCGGTAACTCAATTCGCGATACGTTCGGCAACCAACAGGGGCTGCTGTACTGGGTGTTCTTCTTCTTCATGACCGTCTTCTTCACGTTCTTCTACGCGGACGTCATGATCGGCAATCAGGATTTGGCGAGCAATCTCCAGCGTAACGGCGGCTTTATCCCCGGAACGCGGCCGGGCAAGCCCACGCAGGAGTTCATCACCCGTGTGACGCGGCGCATCTCGCTGGTGGGCGCGATCTTCCTCGGTGTGATCGCTGTCATGCCGGGCGTGGTCGATCTCGTCAACTCGGTGTTGTTCAGCGGCGCCTATACAGCGGGCGCTTCGGCCAACGCCGCCAGCGTTCTGACCGGCTCGGGGCTTATCATCCTTGTCGGTGTCGTCATTGAAACCATGCGGCAGCTCGAAGCGCAGCTCGTGATGCGCAACTACCGCGGCTTCATGAAGTAGGCGGCATCGATCAGAGCAGTTCCCCTCGCGCTCGCGCTACGGACACCGTGCCGGGCGCGAGCGTTTTGTTTTGCATGACATAAGGTGAGCACTACATGGGCGACCTCTTCCTGTTGATCGTCGGCGTTCAGGGCAGCGGCAAAGGCACGCAAGCGGCCCACCTCACCGAACGCTACGGCATCCCGCATGTCTCCACTGGCGACCTATTCCGTGCCATGCGCACCCGTTCTGATCCGCTCGCGCAGCGTATCCAAGCAGAGATGGCGGCCGGCAAGCTGATCGATGACGCCACCACCAACGAGGTGCTGAAGGATCGTCTGGAGCAGTCTGACGCGGCGCACGGCGCGCTGCTGGATGGCTACCCGCGTAATTTGGTACAGGCGCAGTTCCTGACCGATTACCTTGCGTCGCGCGGGCAAAAACTCAACGCTGTGCTGCAGCTCGAACTAGACCTGTACACGGCGTTCAAGCGCAGCTTCGGGCGGGCCACGTCGAAAGACGGCCGCGCCTATAATTACTACAATAAGTCCGAGGGGGTCTCATGGTTGGTCGAGCAGGATCCCGATAAGGAATTCCC
The DNA here is from genome assembly GCA_001567485.1 of Chloroflexi bacterium OLB13. Lineage (GTDB taxonomy): Bacteria > Chloroflexota > Anaerolineae > Aggregatilineales > Phototrophicaceae > Flexicrinis. The sequence goes on along the minus strand of JZRA01000092.1, from coordinate 217,364 downwards.
GCCCCGACTGATCGGCACGCTGGACACGACCGGTGAGGTGTTGAACCGCCGGCCGGACGATGCGAACGCGTTTGGCGTCATTGAGCGTATCGAGAAGTTTCTGAGCGAGACCCAGCCCGTGCTGCCGTACTATCAGGCGTTGGGGCTTGTGCGCTCGGTCGACGCGAGCCTGTCCATCGACGAGGTGCGTGACAGGTTGGTCGAGATCGTCGAGGACGTACGATGAAGTTGTACCGCCCGCAGCCGCATATGACGATCTCGCTGAAAGACCAGTCGGAACTGCGACTCATGCGCGAGGCGGGGCGTATCGTGGCGAAGGCGCACGAGGCGGTCAAGCCGCTGATTCGTCCCGGCGTCTCGACGGCGGAGCTAGATCGTGTCGCCGATCAGGTGATTCGCGATCACGGCGGCGTGCCGGCGTTCATCGGCCAGCAGAAGCCGAACTCGCCACCGTATCAGTTTGCGACTACCACGTCCGTGAACCATCAAGTCGTCCACGGTATCCCAAGCGACACGCAGATTCTTGCGGACGGTGACATCATCAGCTTCGATACCGGCGTGCTGTATCAGGGCTTCATCGGTGACGGCGCGTGGACGTATGCCGTAGGTGAGATCAAGCCGGGTGTTCAGCGCCTGCTTGACGTGACCGAGCGTGCGCTGTACATCGGGATCGAGCAGGCGGTTGTCGGGCGCGAATTGTGCGATCTGTCACGGGCGATCCAGCGCTACATCGACGAGCACGGCTACGGAATCGTGCGCGAATACACCGGGCACGGAGTCGGCAAGAAGATGTGGGAGGAGCCGCAGGTGCCGAACTGGTGGCCGCGCAACGCGAAGAGCCGTTTACAGTTCGATAACGTCAAGCTCGCAGCCGGCATGACGTTCGCCATCGAGCCGATGGTGTGTTCCGGAACCGGCGACGTGCGCGAGCTTGACGATCACTGGACGGTCGTGACCACGGACAACTCGCTGTGCGCGCACTTTGAACACACCATCGCCGTTACCGAAGACGGCCCGCTGATCCTGACGGCGCTGTAGCGGATTACGCCGGCGTCAACCACAGGTAGCCGAACGGCGGCAGCGAGACATCCCCTGATAGTGCGCCGCTTTCCGGGTCGAGCGCGTTTCGATACGATCCTGTGCCCGGAAGGTTGATGGACAGCGGCTCGTCGCTCAGGTTATGCAGCGCCAAGAAGTGCGTGTCGCCTTCGGTGCGCCAGAAGCACAATCCCTGATTGGGAATCTCCTGTAACCAATCGAGGCGGCCGGTTGCCAACACGGGCAGCTGCTTGCGCGCGGTGATCATGCGCTTGATCGTCCACAGCAGCGACGACGGATCGCTGCGCTGGGCTTCCACATTGACGTGCGTGAACCCGAACTCCGGATCCTCGATGGGTGGCGCATAAAGCAGCTCGCGCGATGCGGTCGAGAACCCTGCGTTGGCGTCGGCCGACCACTGCATCGGCGTGCGGACTCCGTTGCGGTCTTCGAGGTAGATGTTGTCGCCCATGCCGATCTCGTCGCCGTAATACAGCACGGGCGATCCCGGCAGCGTGAACAGCATCGAGTTCATCAGCTCAATCTTACGCCGGTCGTTGCCCATCAGCGGTGCGAGGCGGCGCCGGATGCCGAGATTGAGGCGCATGCGCGGTTCCGGCGCGTAGTAATCCCACATGAACTCGCGCTCCTCAGGCGTCACCATTTCGAGCGTCAACTCGTCGTGATTGCGTAGGAACGTCGCCCACTGCGTGCCGGGCGGAATCTGCGGGGTCTCATTCAGGATTTCGACCACGCTCGACCGGTCGCCGCGCGCCAACGCCATATACAGGCGCGGCATGACGGGGAAGTGGAAGCACGTATTGAACTCCGGCGCGCTGGATGTCCCGAAGTACGGGATCAGGTCGCGCGGCCACTGATTCGCCTCGGCAAGCAGGATTGTGCCGGGGTGGCGTTCGTCGACGAACCGCCGCCACTCGGCGAGGATATCGTGCGTCTCCGGCAAGTTTTCGCAGTTGGTGCCTTCACGCTCGATCAGGTATGGCACGGCGTCGACACGGAAGCCGTCGATGCCGAGCTTGAGCCAGAAGTCGATGATCCGCAGCATCTCGGCGCGGACGGCGGGATTGTCGTAGTTCAGGTCAGGCTGGCTGCGGAAGAATCGGTGCCAGTAGTACTGACCACTGCCCTCGTCCCATGTCCAGTTTGACGGCTCGGTATCCAGAAAGATGATGCGCGTGTCCGCGTACTTGTCGTCGGTATCGCTCCACACGTACCAGTCGCGCAGCGGGGACTCCTTCGAACTGCGCGCCTCCACGAACCACGGGTGATCATCCGACGTGTGATTGACGACCAGATCGAGGATGACCTTGATGCCCCGGCGGTGCATCTCATCGACGGTGAACTTGAATTCTTCGAGATGTCCGAACTTCGGCAGCAGGCCGTAGAAGCTCGAAATGTCGTACCCGTCATCTCGCAGCGGCGAGGGATAGATCGGGGTCAGCCATACGCAGTCGATCCCCAGCCATTCGATGTAGTCGAGCCGCTGCCGAAGGCCGCGCAGATCGCCGTGTCCGTCGCCGTCCCCGTCGGCAAATGCACGCGGATACAGTTCATAGAAGATGGCGTTGGTAGCCCACGACATTCGAATGCTCCGATCCAGACTCAAGCGTAGAGAAAACAAGTGGCTTCGCGCCGGCAAGGCTCAGAGTGTGCCACAGCCGGCATGGTGCTACAAATGATGCAAATTGGCGATGTACTCGATGAGCGATCTCAAATCCGGCTCTTGCCCTTGCCGTGTCCCGATCGGATCGACCACGGCATCGTCACCGAGCAGCGCATACGCGACGTTGCGCCAGCCATGAGCGAGGGTTTCGAGGTCGTAGCCCCCCTCCATCGCAAAGACAATGCGCCCGTCGCACAGCTCGTCCGCCATCTGGATGAGTTCGCGCGTCAGGTGGTCATAGCCGGTGAGGCTGAGGCGGAGCTGCGCTAACGGGTCGCGCCAGTGCGCGTCGAACCCCGCCGAAACGACGATCAACTCCGGCTGAAAACGCCGGGCCGCCGGCCAGACAAGCTGTTCGTAGATTCGCGCGAATCCCTGATCGCCGACGCCGGCAGGCAGCGGAATGTTGATCGTTGTTCCGCGCCCGCGTCCAGCGCCGATCTCCTCGGCACGGCCGGTGCCGGGGTAGAACGGAAATTGATGCGTCGAAACAAACAGCACGTCCTCGTCCGCGTAGAACATCTCCTGCGTGCCGTTGCCATGGTGTACGTCGTAATCCACGATCATGACGCGCTTGATGCCGTATGCGCTCTGCGCGTGTTTGACGGCGATCGGGACGTTGCCGAGGATGCAGAACCCCATGCCCCGGTCAGCCAGCGCGTGATGTCCCGGTGGGCGTACCGCCGCGAGAGCGTTCTTCGCCTGACCGGTGAGCACGGCATCGACTGCCAGCACTACGCCCCCGGCCGACAGCCGCGCGATTTCGCCGGTTTCGGGCAGGGCATACGTATCCGGGTCGAACATGACAGTCCGTTCCTGCATCGGAAGGATATTCAATGCGGCGCAGTAGCTCGACGTGTGAACAGAGCAGATCAGCTCTTCGCTGACTTCACTCGGGGTGAGTTGAAGCAGGCGTGCGGCCAACCCGTTCGCCTCGAACTCGCGCCAAACCGCCTTAATGCGACCGGCATGTTCGGGGTGGCCGGGATAATCATGGTCAACATATAGAGGATGGGTGATGTACGCAGTGGTCATGGCGAACAGGTCTCTCTAGCCAACGTGCGGTGACGCGGCACAACAGCGGCCGCTCACACGGGACGCATGAGGCGGTCGCGGCAATTCTAGCATACCGGCAGGGTTTGCTCGCATCTCTACTTGACCACGGGGCGACTCACACCAAGCTCTGCCACCGGCCGCTTGATGATGTACTCGAACCCGTTCATCGGAATGACCTCGGTCGTCCGGTACGTGTGGTCGATCGCTTGCAGAACCGGCACGGGATAGAACTGCGCGCGCAAGATAATTGCCCCGAACTGCTGGCGATGGATCATCCGGATCAGTTCCGTTCCGTCGTACTGACCGCGCAGCCACACGTTCAGAAGCTGGGTCGGGTTCGATACGACATCGCGGCCGGCGCGGAAGCTGAACCCCGCCTCCTCGCTCAGCACGGGCAGTTCCGACTCGCGCACGATCGCGGCGATGCGCTCGGCGTTTTCGAGGTCTTGCGCGGTGACAAGATGCCCGATGTCGGAGTAGCCCCCAGCGATCCGCCCCGCCGAATCGTAGAATCCGTTGAGCGCGTTGGGTTCGATGTCCCACCATTCAGCCAGTTCCGAGAACACCGGCCCGGTCGTCGGCATCTTGAGCACGGCGCGGCCATAGCCGACGTACAGCAGCGGCACGACGATCAGCGCCGAGGCGGTCACCACGGGCGCGAACGGGCGGAATACGTTCAGGACGCGGGACACGTAATTCAGCGGCAGCTTCAGATCACCGGACAGCCAACGGCTGAACAGGATGCCGCTCAGGATGCACAGCGCGGCGACCGAGGTTGCGAAGTAGCTGTCACCGCCGCCCCATGTGCCGGATGAGAACCCGCCCAGCGCAGCGGTGATGACAAACCACACGGCGTATAGGGAGATACGGTCAAAGTAGATCTCGTAGACGATCAGGATTGCGGCCGGCACGATCAGGAATCCGTGCAGCGCGAACCACAGCCGGAACAATCCCTCGACCTGTGGCCAGAACGTGCTGTTGACGTTGGCGACGATGGCCTGCCGCCACCACTCGCCGTCTGTGACGACGTACAAGCCGGCGAACACAGCCGCCCCGGCAGCGCCGAACACGACGCCCCATGTCAGCGCGCGGCGCGGGTTACGCAGAAACAGCCATACGAACACCGCCACCGCCGTGTAAGCCGCCAGCTGTTTGGTATAACCGGCGAGCAGCAGCATGGCGAAACCTGCCGCCGTCATCAACCGTCGCCGGCGGTTGAAGGCGAGGTGTTCGGCGCGGGTCAGCAGCACGACCGCCAGCGTTTCGAACATCGCCATCGTCATGTGCTGCCGCAGCAGCGGCCCCTGCCGATACGTGATATTGGACGCGAGAAAGGCGAGGCCGGCCAACAGCGCGATCACGGCGCGGCCGCGGCCCGTGCGCCGCACGCCGTCACGATACACCGCATAGGCGATTGCAGCAGCAGTGACCAGCGTGCCGAGAAATCCCAGCAGGCGGCCATACCAATACTGCGGCCCGAACGCCCACGCGAACGGGATCGCCATGACGTGAAACACCGGAGGATAGTTGCTGGAATAGAACGGATACGGCTCGACATCCCGGTACGGCGATTGGCCCCGCGACATCAAGATCGTGTCGTAGAGTTCAAACCCTTCGCCCTGATCGTAGTCAAAGGGGAAGTGGATGAGGTTATTGGCGTAGACGACATATACCGCCAGATGGAACGCCATCACCACGAGCGCCGCACCGATCAAGACCCAGTGGGCTGACCGAAGGATTCGGGTCATCGGCGACTATGCCTTTGCGCGGCCGAGCGGGATCAACGTCAAGCCGAGTACCGCGCCGACGCCCAGCGCGATCATGCCCACGCGCTGTGCCGGGCCAATGCCTTGGTCGGACTGGCGGATGATGTCAAACGCGATGAGCGCCCCATTTCCAAGCAGGCCGACGGCAACCAGCATCAGCCCGAGCAGGCGCTTGCTGAAGGTGAACTCAAGGGAAAACAGATGTCTCATGCGCGTCCTTCGTCGAGCTTTTGGCTCAGTGTCTTCAGCTTTTGTCCCGTCTCATACCAGCTAATGTCGCTCAGGCCGAGCTTCTGCCGGATCTCCGACTCGGGCATGCCGGCGCGCAGGTCGTTGAGCGCGCATGTCCAGCGGCAAATCTCGAACGAGAGCTTGAACGGCAAGCCGGCACGGTCTCCGATGTCGGCAAGCACGTATTCGAGGTTCCGGGGGGTACAGCCGAAAATCTCCTGCTTGGGATGGTACTGTGCCATATACGCGTCATACAGGCCCAACCAGCGCGCCGATACCGCGACCTTGCGCTCCTTGAACACATTGCGCACCTTAAAGCGCACCTCAAGCTCGGGGGCAGCCGGATTATCGCGCAGGATGTTCGCAGGGATCAGCTTCATCGCCTCGCCTTTCTTGATGCCGGACTCCAGCAAAAGCGTAAGCAGCATCGGGGGTCGGGTGTCAGGCTCCTTGCCGCGCCGGAACGTAAATGTGTGAGACTCGCGGATGCAGTCGACGATCTGCTGCGGGGCCAGCACGTCTGACAGCGGGGCCGGCCCGCTGCGCTGCAAAATCTCTTTGGCCGGGTCGAAGCGGATCACCTTCAGCTCGTGCAGCCAGCGGAAGTACACCTTGAGCGTCGTTACACGTCGTGCATAGCTCTTGCGGCTGCACGGCACGCCCCGGCCGAACTCAAGCCAGTTCAGGAACCCTTCGAGGTCGCGTGTGGTGATCGTGCCGACCGGTATCCCTTTACCGAGATGCTGGCCGAGGAGGTCGAGGTCGGCGGTGAAGGCCACGGTGGTGTAGTCGGATTTGCCCTGTGCAGTCAGATGATCGGCGAACAGTTCCCACGTTGCATTGAACGGTGTTTGCGTGGTGAAATCCTCGGTGCTCGTCGGATTCTTCTGAAACAGCGGCAGTTGACGTTCGCTCATCCTATACCACCTGCCGCGCAGAGACTGACGCATATTTGCTGTGTTCGAGGGTGTCGGCAAGCGCGCGTTCATCACGGCTGATAACCGACGGAATGAACGAGATGTCGAAGGCCGAGGCGAAGGCCGCGGTGACTGCGTCGGCCGCCTGCCGCCACGACACCTCACGGCCCAGCGCCTCGGACAGCGTCACAGCGCGCCCGCGCACCTGATCGCGCGCGGCGTCCCGTGCATCGTCGTCAGGATAGGCAAGGGCGTCACAGATACGGGCGAGGTCTCCCGTCAGCGGTAGACTGCCGTGCTGCAGCAGCCCCTGACGCCGCCGGACTTGCGCGCTTCCGATCAGCTTGCGGCCGTCCACGGTGATCTCATAGTGTGACGGCACCTCGAAACATACCGGGCCGGGTTTGGCGGGTGATGCATCGCTGCGGCGCTCGGCATGCGGATCGGCGCCCAACGACTCGACTGCGCGCATCAGCGCGGCGCTGATCTGCCGGTAGCTGCTGATGATGTCGAGCGCAGCCCACGGATGCCCCGAAGCGACTGTCACGCTGTAGGTCAGTTCATCGATATGGAGAATGGCCCGTCCGCCGGTCGGACGGCGCACGATATTCCAACCTTGTAACAGGATCCGGCCGGGATCGGCGTCGGTCATCCGCTGCCCGATGCCGAGCGACAGACACGCGGGATCCCATGCGTACAGCCGAAGGGTTGGCGGCTGATCGCCGCGCGCGACGGCATCGAGGATCGCCTCGTCTACCGCCATGTTGCGCATGCCAGACGCTGGCTCATCATAGATTAAGCGCCATTGACGCGATTTTTCGCTCAACCTATACTCTCCCTTAGATGGTTGTAGTGTACTCACTCGCTCGATCATCGCCAAGCATAGGTAAACTATGACGTCGACACCACCGATCCCAGAGCGCCAGCCATCGCCTGAAGACACGCTGATTAGCGGCCGCACCGTCATTTCTACAGACGTGGGTCAGACCATCAAATCTGACATCGTTCCCCATGCACCGGAGGTCATTCGCCTACCACGCGCCGACCGTGCGGGCAGCGTTGGGGCAGGCCCGATGCCGACCCAGCCCAGCACGCCGCGAGTTAACCTCCCGCTTCCGCCTTCTATCCCGCGCCCGAACAGCGCGCGTCAGCGTGCTTTTCACCGGCAGGCGTATGCTCGCAAGCCCGGCGGCGAATGGGCGTGGCTGGTGATCGGGGCGGCGCTTCTGGGCGTGGCTGTCGTCATGAGCCTTGCGATGGTCGTGCTGGTGCGCACGGCGCGCGACGCGCCTGAGATCGTGCCGACCAGCGAGTCACCGATTATCGCGGCGCTGCCGACTCCGATGACGTTTCTCAATGACGGTGGCCTGCTGGCGATGGGGCAAGCCGTCACGTTCGAGGATGGCACGCGCGTAATTCTGGAGCCGTGGGACGGCCAGTCCCGCCTGACCGTGCTGCTGATGGGCATTGACCGGCGGCCGGGCGAGCGCGGACTCAGCTTCCGCACCGACACGATGATCCTGCTCAGCCTCGATCCGCAGACGGGCAGCGCCGGCATGTTGAGTATCCCTCGCGATATGTATGTGGAGGTTCCCGGATACGGCGCGCGCCGTATCAACGAGCCGATGGTGCTGGGCGAGCTTCGGCAGGTCGGCTATGGCCCACGGTTAGCGATGGAGACCGTTCAGTACAACCTCGGCATCCGCGTCAATCACTATGTGGTCGTCGACTTCAACGCGTTCGTCACGATCGTCGACGCGTTAGGCGGTATCGAAGTCGATTTGGCGTATACCATCAACGATCCGCTGTATCCCAACATGAACTACGGCTACGACCCGTTCTTCCTGCGCGCGGGCCATCATCTGTTGGACGGGGTCACGGCCTTAAAGTATGCGCGCACGCGCCACGGCGACAGCGACATCAGGCGCGCCGAGCGCCAACAGCAGGTGATCATCGCCATTAAGGACAAGGCGACCAGTCCGGAGATGATTCCGATTCTGCTTGCCAACGCCGGGCAGTTGTGGACGGCCGTGCGCGACAACTTCTATACTGATATGTCGCTTGAGCAGCTCATCCAGCTTGGGTTGTACATCAAAGATCTGACGCTGGAAAACATCAATCGTGGTGTGATCGACTTCTCGTATCTCAGCAACTATACGACGGCCAGTGGCGCCGCCGTACTGATCCCGAATCGGGCACGTCTCGGCGGGCTGATGGCGCAGGTCTTCGGCACGACGTATAACCAATAAGCGCATATATCAACGCAAACGGCACGGGATAATGCCCCGTGCCGTCTTGATTCAATACCCGCAATGCCGTGTGCCACTCTGTTTGAACCTGCAAGTGCAGGTGGGAAACCTTCCCCCGGGTCGCGTCTTAGCCGCGCAGGCCTATCACGCTCGCCAGTGAAATGAGCCTCCCGTTTTGTGGGTGTTGGCCCAAACGCGATATGACATCACGCACATCGCAGGATAGAGCAGTTATACCAGAATCCCGCCTCTACAACAATATGGAGTACGGGAACAACGGCCGGTTTTACGGCGCAGCGGTCTCGCCCTTTTCAGGCAGCGGCGCAAGGCGGATATACAGCTCCTCCAATTGGCCCGGTTCGGCTGCCGACGGCGCATGCGCCATGACATCGAGGCCGGACTGTGTCTTGGGGAAGGCCGTCACCTCGCGGATGTTGTCGACCTGCGCGAACAGCATGACCAGCCGGTCAACGCCCCACGCCATGCCGCCGTGCGGCGGAACGCCGTACTCGAACGCTTCGAGCATGTGTCCAAACTGCTCGCGCGCATGCTCCATCGACTGCCCGATCAGCGGGAACATCTTCTCTTGCAAGCTGCGGTCGTGGATACGGATGCTGCCGCCGCCGATCTCGTAACCGTTGCAGATCAGGTCGTACTGCGACCCGCGCGCTTTGCCCGGATCTGTGTCGAGCAGAGGGATGTCCTCAGGCATCGGCATCGTGAACATGTGCTGGGACGGATCCCACCGCTGATTCTCCTCGTCCCAGTAGAACATCGGAAAGTCGATGATCCACGCGAACGCGAGCTGGTTGGGATCGGCCAAATTGAGCGTCTCGGCCAGCGAACGGCGCAGCTTGTCTACGGCCGCCCACACGGTCTCGCGCTTGTCCGAGAGGAACATCAGGATGTCGCCCGGTTGTGCGCCGGTGCGCTCGAACAGCGCCAATTTCTGTTCGACGGTGAAGTACTTGCCGATTGGCCCCTTGACCTCACCGGTCTCATCCAGCGGGAGCGCCATGTACGCCAAGCCCTTCGCGCCGACGGTGCGCACAAGGTCTTCGAGTTCCTTCATCTGGCGCTTGAGACCTTCGCCGCTCAGGATTTGCGCCGGGTCATCACGCCGCACATGCAGCCCCGGCGCGCGCACGACCTTGATCGGCTTACCCGCCTCGGCGTTTTGCTGGAAGATCGGGAAGGCGCTGCGCCCGGCGATGTCGGTCACGTCGACCGCTTCGAGATCATAGCGCAGGTCGGGCTTATCCGACCCGTAAGCCTCCATCGCTTCGGTGTACGTCAGGCGGCGCAGCGGCTTGTACTTCAGCGGCATGTGCGGGACGACGTTCTCGCACAGCGCGAGCACCATCGCCTCCATCAGCCGCATCACGTCCTCACGCTCGACGAAGCTCAGTTCCATGTCAAGCTGGGTGAATTCGGGCTGACGGTCGCCGCGCAGGTCTTCATCGCGGAAGCAGCGCGCGACCTGAAAGTATTTCTCGTAGCCGGCCACCATGAGCAGCTGCTTGAGCTGCTGCGGGGACTGCGGCAGCGCGTAGAACTTGCCCGGCTGTAAGCGGCTCGGCACAAGGAAGTCGCGCGCGCCTTCGGGGGTTGTCTTGAACAGGATCGGCGTCTCGATCTCGATGAACCCTTGACCGTCCAAAAAGTCGCGCAGGAACTTCACGGTACGATGACGCAGAATCATGTTCTGCTGCATGTTCGGGCGGCGCAGGTCGAGGTAGCGATACTGCATACGGCGCAGTTCGTCGATGTTCTCGTCACGATTGATGAGGAACGGCGGCACCTTCGATGCGTTCAGGATTTCTACCCGGTCGGCCACGACATCAATCGTGCCGGTGGACATCTCCGGGTTGTCGGTGCCTTCGGGACGGCGGCGGACGACGCCGTGAACTTGCAGCACGTACTCCATGCGCGCCTGATGACACACCGCGTGCGCTTCGGGCGCGTCTCTTCATCGACCACGATTTGCACTAAACCCCAGCGGTCACGCAGATCGATGAAGATCAAGCCGCCCTGATCGCGGCGACGATTGACCCAACCCGCCAACGTAACGGTTTGACCGATATGCGATTCGCGCAGTTCTCCGCAGGTGTGCGTCTTCATCATAGGTAAGTTCCGAATGGGTGTACGACAGGATTACGGCGCATCAGGATAACATGACCCGCGCGCGAAACAAAGACGCGACATGCGCGCACCGTACACAATATATCGACGGGAATATGAGGGAATGCGCGATGAACATCACGAAACCCCGTGTCGGGATGCCGATGGACGAATTTCTGGCGCAGTCGAACCGGCGGCGCTTCGAGCTTATTGGTGCATCCGGAAAGTACGAAAGCTGAAGGCGTTCCCCGCGACGTACATCGGATACGAATCCATCCTAATACACGCGCAGCAGCAAGCCCTTCAGATACGCGCCTTCCGGGAACGTCAGGGCGACGGGGTGATCTTCGCCGGGGCCGAGGTGACGCAAGATTTGCGCCTGCCGTCCGGCGTCCGCCAGCGCGCCGAACACGATCTTCTGGAACAGGTCTTCGGTGATCGCACCGGAACACGAGAACGTCATCAGATAGCCGCCCGGCTTGACGATGCGGAACGCGCTCAGGTTGATGTCCTTGTATCCGCGCGCGGCTTTGTCGACCTGCTGTTTGTTCTGCGCGAACTTGGGCGGGTCGAGCACGACGACGTCGAACTGTTCGCCGGCCTCATGCGCTTCGCGCAGGTAAGAGAACGCGTCGGCCTCGATCAGCTCGCCTTCGGTCTGGTTGAGGTCGAAATTCGCCTTCGCCAGCGCCAGCGCGTCGGACGACGAATCGACGTTGACGACCTCTGCGCCAGCCAGCGCCGCGTGAACGCCGAACCCGCCCGTGTAGCTGAACACGTTTAGGACGCGCGCCGGCTTGATGCGCTCGATCAGGGTGTATAGCAAACCCCGGTTGGGCGCTTGATCGAGGTAATGGCCGGTCTTGTGGCCGTGGCGCACGTCGACGAGGAGCCGCGCGTTTTCCTGAATCTCGATGTGTTCAGGGGGTGCTTCGCCCCACAGCACGCCGGCCGATGGGCGAAGCCCTTCCAGCTTGCGGACATCGACATCCGAGCGCTCGAACACGCCGCGAACGTGTGTGATGCGCGCGAGATGCTCGGCCAATTCGACTTTGCGCTGGTCGATGCCGAGCGTCAGCGCCTGCATGACGAGCCAATCGCCATAGCGGTCGACGATCAAACCCGGCAGATAATCGTTCTCCGCGTTGATCAGCCGGTAGGCGGCGCGCGGCCCACGCTGCGGGCGGTGACTGCGCGCGGCCACTGCACGCTGCACATGAGACTGCCACCATGCGCCGTCGATCGGCTCGTCACGCCATGTCAGCAAGCGCACGGCGATCTGCGACTTCGGGTTGTAATATCCGCGCGCAAGCCACTCGTTCGTGCTGGAGCGCACATCGACGATGTCACCGGGCTTCGGACTGCCGGCGATGTCGGCGATGGCGCCGCTGAACACCCACGGGTGCTGATTGCGAACCGGTTTTTCACGCCCGGCGACCAGAGTAATTTGGGTCACGCTATGCTCCGAATGCAAGGATCAGCGTGCGAACGCTGAGCACGAGGATGAGAAGGCCGACCAGCAGCATCATGCGGCGCACGGGGAGCCGTCGGCACAGCAGGGCGGCAAGCGGCGCCGCCGGCACGCCGCCCAAGATGAGGCCAAGTACGGGCGTCCAGTCGAGTGTGTGCGCTACCGTCGCAAACGTCGCCGCCTGTGCCAGCGTCACGAAGAACTCGGCGATGCTCACTGTGCCGATCACCTTGCGCGGGTTATTGCCGTTGACGACCAGCGTGCCGGTAACGATCGGGCCCCAGCCGCCGCCACCGATTGAATCGAGGAAGCCGCCGGCCGATCCGAGGATCGCGGTTGACGTGCGCCGCCAGATCAGCGCGGATGACCCGAGCGAGCGGTAGATGATGAGGCCGCCGAGGGCCGCAAGGTAGAGCGCAACAATTGGCTTGATCACGCTGGAGGGGATGTTCGAAAGCAGCGTGACTCCGATGATGCCGCCGAGGATCCCGGCCGCCGACAGCCGAAAGAGCAGGCGCTTGTTCACGTTGCCGATGCGATAGTGAGCATAGCCGGACGCCGCGCTGGTGAAGATCCCCGCGGTGTGCGTTGCCGCGCTCGCCGCTACTGGGGGGAGTCCTGTGCTGAGCAGCAGCGTGGTCGATGTCGTCTTGTATCCCATGCCGAGGCTGCCGTCGACCAGCTGGCACACAAAGCCGATGACGGTATAGAGCAGCAGAGTATCCAAGGGGCCTCAGGAGAATCTACGTCCAGAATCGATCCCAACGGTACTGCCTGCCGGCACGACGTGCAAGACACGGTTTTGTAACGACACAGACATCGTAGGCGGGCGCTACCATACCGCAGAGTGGGCTGGAACGTGTGCTGACGTTGGGTAGGAATGGTGGGTGACAGCGCATGACAAACATCACCCCGGCGCGGTGCCTGCGTTCACTCGCGCGGCGAAATGGTGCGTCATACGCTGAAGATAAGTTCGTCCGTTGTGCCGTTTCTCGCAGCGGGAAAGGCCAAATCCTCTATGGTGAAAAAAGTGCTGATGATCTTGGGTGCAGCGTTGGTGATTCTTGTGGGCGGAACGTGGCTGGGGCTGCAAGTTGCGTCGAATCGTTTCGACTCGATCCCGGCGGGTCATGCGCCGGACACGGTACCCATCCCGGCGGGCCTGCCTGCGCCGGTTGAACGGTTCGCGCGCGCCGTGTATGGCGATGCGATACCGGTTGTCGAGAGCGCAGTGGTGATCGGACGCGCGCGGCTCGCCCCGACCGGCTTGCCAATGCCGGCACGTTTCCGGTTCTATTACGACGCGCGGCGCAGCAGCCACTATCACGAGATTGAAGTAACGTGGTTCAAGCTGCCGCTTATGCGCATCCATGAGCGCAACCTCGAAGGCCATGCCACGCTTGACCTGTCGTTGTTCGGCAAGGTAGACGATCAGCCCCATACCAATCGCGCTGGCATTCAAGGCTACTGGTCTGAGGTGCTGGCGTGGGTACCGGCGATCACGCTGACTGATCCGCGGGTAACGTGGGAGCCGGTTGATGACAACACGGCGCGGCTCATCCTACCGGAGCTGGATCCCGTCGAGGCACTGACTGTGATCTTCGACCCTGAAAGCGGCCTGCTGGATCGTATCGACACGATGCGGTATCAGTCGGAGGAGAACCCTGACCGGCTCGGATGGCATAACCGTGCGTTCAACTGGCAGCTCCTCAACGGCACAGTCGTCCCGTTGGCCTCGACAACGCAGTGGGGTGATGCAGCGCCGTGGGCGACGTGGGAGATCGACGACGTGAGTCTGAACGTCGAAGTCTCGGAACGGTTCGCTGCATTTGGCTAGCGCGATAGGGCGGGTTATCCCACGCTGTCCGTGCCTAGTTGTGGGAAATCATGGCGAGGAAGGCCGCCTCATCGAGAATCGGCACACCGAGCTGCCGCGCTTTGTCCGCCTTGCTGCCCGGCGACTCGCCCATCAGGACATAGCTGGTCTTTTTGCTCACACTGCCCGACACCTTGCCGCCGTGTGACTTAATCAATGCTTCGGCTTGCTCGCGGCTTAGCGTCGGCAGCGTGCCGGTCAGCACGAACGTCAGGCCGGCCAGCGAGTCCGATTCCGTCACCGGCGCGGCCGACGCGAACTGTACGCCCGCCTCTTTCATCCGCTGGATCAGGTCGACGTGCAGCGGATTGCTGAACCACGATGCGATATTCGCGGCGAGGATCGGCCCGATGCCTTCAACCTCCTGAATGGAGTCGGGAGAAGCGGCGGCGAGCGCGTCGACCGTATGGAAGTGGGCAGCGAGTGATTCCGCCACGGTGCTGCCGACCCCGTCGATCCCAAGCGATGACAGCACCTGCGCCAAGGGTCGGCCTTTCGCCGCCTCGATCGACTTGAGCAAGTTCTCGATGCGCTTTTCAGCGAAGCCTTCCAACCCTTGCAGCTTGTCGGCGGTCAGCGTGAAGACGTCAGCTTCGTCTTTGATGAGACCGCGGTCGAAGAACAGCTTAACGGTCTGCGGCCCCATCCCTTCGATGTCCATCGCCCCGCGTGAGGCGAAGAACTCGACCTGCCTGAACACCCGTTCCGGACACTGCGGATTCGTGCAGTAGTAATCGACCGCGCCCTCCGGCTGAATCACCGGCGAATCGCAGTGTGGGCAGCGCTCAGGCGGCGTGATCGGTGTTTCACCGCCTGTGCGTGCGTCAAGGATCGGCCCGATGACATACGGAATGACATCGCCGCTGCGCTTGATGACGACACGGTCTCCGATGCGGATGTCGAGGTTGCGCACGAAATCGTAGTTGTGCAGCGTCGCGTTCGTGACCGTCACGCCGCCGACGAACACCGGCTCAAGCTGGGCCGTAGGCGTGAGCTTGCCCGTCCGGCCGACGTTGTGGGTTACGCCGACAAGCTGCGTCGATGCTTCTTCCGATGGGAACTTGTACGCCGTCGCCCCACGCGGATCCTTTCCCACGACACCCAGTTCGGCAGCGATCCGCAGATCGTTGACTTTGATGACTAAGCCGTCAATTTCGTAATCGAGTTGGTTTCTGCGGGATACCCACGTGGGTATCTGCTGGATAATGTCGGAAAGTGTGGGAAAGTGTTGGGTAGATTGTGGGATAGTGAAGCCAATATCCCGCAGATATTCCAGCGTTTCCCACTGTGTGCGTGTGGGATAACTGTCCGCGGCGACGATGGCGTAGATGAACGCGGTCAGGGGCCGACCGGCTGTGATGCGCGAATCCTTCTGCTTGAGCGTGCCAGAGGCGGTGTTGCGCGCGTTGACGTACAGCGGCAGCCCGGCCGATTTCTGCTGCTCGTTAAGCGCGGCAAAGTCGTGTTTCAGAAACATCACCTCGCCCCGCACGACCAGCCGCGAAGGGACGGCGTGCGGGGATGTGGGATTTGCCGGGATGCGCAGTGGGATACTGCGGATCGTGCGCACGTTCGCCGTCACGTCGTCGCCGACGAGGCCGTTGCCGCGTGTTGCCGCGCGGACGAGCACGCCGTCCTCGTACGTGATGACGATGGTCAGGCCGTCGAGCTTGGGTTCGAGCGTATAGTCAAGCTGCGTATCGGCAGGCAGCAGTTTGAGGTTGCGCTGCTCCCATTCCCGAATGTCATCCTCCGAAAAGCAGTTCGACAGGCTCAGGATCGGCGCGGGGTGGGTGAGTTTGGGAAAATCGCCCTGCAAGTCGCTGCCCGCGCGCTGTGTCGGGGAGTCCGGCGTGACGAGTTCAGGATGCGCGGTCTCCAGCGCGACCAACTCGTGGTACAGCCGGTCGAACTCGGCGTCAGGGATGATCGGCGCATTGAGGATATAGTACCGGTAGCTGTGCTCGTTGATTTCCTTGCGGAGTTCTGCGGCGCGTTCTGCGTCGTTCATCGGTCGAACCTCAAGGCAGGGTAACGGGTTCAAGATAATTAGATGCCGCCCATCCGCTGCGGCCCGACGACGGATCGTCAATGCGCCACCACGTCAAGCCATCGGCCTGTGATGGGCCGTCACCGATGATGAAATACGATCCTTCCGGCGCGCGGAACAAAATCTCCGTGTCGACAACGCCGGGTTGGCTGCGCACGTTGAGCTGCTGATCGCCGACGTCGACGACCTGAATCGTCTTGCCGATGGCGATCTGTTCCGGGGTCGGGGTAAAGACGACTGGCGGAAGTGTCGGGCCGACCATCGCAAGCTGGCTGGCGCGGGTTTGTTCGACCACCAGCACGGGCGCGCCCGCCTCAAGCGGCGCCGACTGTGCCGTCAGCAGCAGTTCGGGCGGGGCCGTATGTACAGCGAGCGTGATCGGCGCGGCAGGCGGTGTTTGGCCGCCCAACGCAAGGAACGCGGCGACTGCTCCGGCGACACATAGCAGCGTGAGCGCCGTTACGGCCGCGCACGACCAAAGCGGCGGCATCAGGCCCGGCGGGCGGGGCGGGGGGGATACGTGCATTTAGCGGCCGCGTCCCGCAGCCCACGCGAGGAACTCGTTGACGGGCAGCGCGTTGAGGACATCACGGGTTGACACCCATCCACGCCGTGCGGTCAAGACGCCGTACGACAGATAGTGCAGTTCCGTCGTGCGGTGCGCGTCGGTGTCAATGGCGATCTTGATGCCCATTTCAACGGCGCGGCGGGCATACTGCGCCTCAAGGTCGAGCCGCTGCGGATTGCTGTTGATCTCCAGCGCCGTCCCGCTGCGCGCCGCTGCCTCGAACACCGCGTCCATGTCGAGATCGGCCGGCTCCCGGTCAGGGATGAGCTGGCCGCGCGGGTGGCCGATCAGGTCGACGTGTGGGTTTTCCAGCGCATTCAACAACCGCCGTGTGATCTGCTCGCGGGGCTGGCGCAGGCTGACATGCAGCGACGCGACAACAAAATCCAGCTGCTCCAGCACGTCGTCGGGGAAGTCGAGTGAGCCGTCGGCGAGGATGTCCATTTCGGTGCCGTGAAACACACGGATTCGCCCGTTCATCTCGGCATCCACCGCGCGGACTTCCGCTTGCTGCGCGAGGAGCCGCTCAATCGAAAGTCCATTGGCGATGACCGCCCCACGCGAATGATCGGTGATGACGATGTACTTACGCCCCGCCGCCAGAGCCGCCTCGGCCATCTCACGAATCGACGCGCTGCCGTCGCTCCACGTCGTGTGCATGTGCAGGTCGCCTTGCAGCGCGTCCAGCGTCACGAGATCGGGCAGCGTGTTGGATTCCGCGGCGTCGAACTCGCCGGCGTCTTCGCGCAATTCAGGCGCGATCCACGGCAGCCCGACTGCTGCGTAAACTTCCTCCTCGGTGCGGCACAAGATCTTCGGGGCGCCCTCGATAATCTGGCGGTTATCGTCGATCGGGCTAAACGCATGCTCATTGAGGCTCAAGCCGCGCTCTAAGGCGCGCTCGCGCATACGGATGTTGTGCTGCTGGCTTCCGGTGAAGTAAGCGAGCGCCGTCCCCCAACGTTCGCGCTCCAGCACGCGCAGGTCGACTTGCAGCCCGTTGACCAGTTCGACCGAGCTTTTGGTCGGCCCCTGACCGAGAATACGCGCGACACGCTCCTGTGCGACGAATGCCTCCATGATGGCCGGCGCGTCGTCCATGGACGACACCGCGACGAGCAGGTCAACATCGCCGATGGTCGGGCGGCCGCGCCGGATGCTGCCGGCAATTGCGCCTTCGGCCGCTTGCGGC
Source organism: Chloroflexi bacterium OLB13 (assembly GCA_001567485.1). Lineage (GTDB taxonomy): Bacteria > Chloroflexota > Anaerolineae > Aggregatilineales > Phototrophicaceae > Flexicrinis. The sequence goes on along the minus strand of JZRA01000092.1, from coordinate 199,145 downwards.
AGCTCGCGCAGCGCGTCGAGCATCGCCTGCGCCGCGGGATATGCTTGGCCGAGCGGCGTGCGTCCGGTTCGGCGTGAAAGCATCTCGATCCCGGCGATGATGTTGGCTTCGGACTTTTCGCCCATCTTCGGCAGGTCGCGCAACCGCCCCGACCGTGCCGACTTTTCGAGGCTGGCGAGGTCGGTGATGCCGCGCTCCTTCCAGAACATCGCGGCCTTCTTTGGGCCGACACCGGTGACGCGCATCACGTCGACCAGCGTCGCCGGGATTTCAGCCGTAAGCTTCTCGTAAAATTCGAGCTTGCCGGTCTCCAACAGCTCCTCGATCTTTTCGGCCAGTGTCTTGCCGATACCGGGGATGTCGGTCAGTCCGCCTTCGCGCGCGATGACTCGCAGGTCGCGCGGGACGTCGCGGATGCTTTCCGATGCGCGGCGATAGCTGAGGACACGATGGATGATCTCTCCCTTGATTTCCAACAGGTCGGAAATCCTCTCGAAGAGATCGGCAATGTCTCGATTGGTTAGGGTCACAAGGTGCTCCGCGTTGGTTGAAGACCGATAGAATTATACCAGTTTTCCGAACGGTTGTGCGGTTTTGCGCACGGAACGGCATGGGGTGTTATACTCGCTCCTAAACCGGTCTACACAGCGAAAGGGTCACGTGCATGAGCGAACAAGTTGTCGACAGTTTGGTTGCTAACGAATTTGCGGTTGAACTGGACGGTACTCCTGTTGCCGGGGTGTTTCGCGTTTCCGGGCTGACTCTGTTCAAGACGACCGTGGACACGCCGCTGGTCATCACCAAAATGGTCCAGCGCGATCCGAACTCGTCGTTCAACAAGTGGCTCAAGGACACGTTGAACGCGGTCGGAAAAGCCCCGACCCGCACTATCTCGGTCATCGCTGTTGACGACGGCGTGCCGACGCGGAAGTGGGTCTACTCCGATGCACATGTGCAGTCCGTCACCTACTCGGACTTCGACACCGCGTCGTCAGAAATGGTTGAAGAGCGCATCGTGCTGCATTACGGATCGGTCACGCACGAGTGGCTGGCCTAGCCCCGCCTGCGACCCGTCCCGCCTGAGCCTACGCCGGCGTTGTGGATTGCCCGACCAACGCCTTCACTTTAGAGTCGATCAGCGACAGGCACTCGCCCGGTTCGGCGTGCCTGCCGGCGTCGTGCTTGCTGAACACCTTTTCGCCGTTAACGAGGACGTCGAAGATGCCTTTGCTGCCCGGCACAAGGCGGAATGACCGGATGTGGTACTCCAGCTCGCGTATCCTGATGACTTCTTGCACGAGTTCAAGCGCGCGATCCTGATAACCACACGGGGCGCAGTAGATCAGTTCGATATCGATCGTGCCGTTTTGCATTCAAAGTTCTCCTGTGACATGAGATCACGTTCATAACCGTACCCATCCTAACTTGGCGCGGCATGAGAATGTCGGATCGCAGTGTGCGGGTTGATGGAACGCCCGTTTCGCTTATCATTGGGGCGTTATCACCACAGGCGAAACAGCGCGGGCACGGCGAGGGGAGTGCATGGTGGACACGATTGATTTTCGCAGTGATACGGTCAGTCATCCGACGCCCAAGATGCGTGAGGCGATGTACAACGCGGCCGTTGGGGACGATGTCTACGACGAAGACCCGACTGTCCACGCCTTAGAGGCTGAGTCTGCGGCGCTGTGCGGAAAAGAAGCAGGGCTGTTCGTGTCCAGCGGCACGCAGGGCAACCTCGTGTCGGTGCTCGTTCACTGCGGGCGCGGCGATGAAGTGATCCTCGGTGATAAGGCGCACACGTTCGTGTACGAAGCCGGGGGCATCGCAGCGTTGGGCGGCGTTATCCCGCATACCGTGCCGGTGCATCCCGACGGCACGCTGGCGCTGGACGACATCCGGCGCGCCGTGCGCGGCAACAACATCCACTTTCCACGTACCAAACTGATTGCGCTGGAAAACACACAGGGCACGGTCGGCGGAATGCCGGTCAGCGCGGAATACACGCGCGCGGTGGCGGAGATCGCCCGCGAGCACAAGCTCAAGCTGCACATCGACGGCGCGCGTATCTTCAATGCTGCCGCCGCGCTGGGTGTTTCCGCCAAAGACCTCGTAGCGGATGCCGACTCGATGACGTTTTGTCTGAGCAAGGGGCTGTGCGCGCCTGTCGGGTCGATTATCGTAGGCGACCGCGCGTTTATCGACGAGGCGCGCCGCGTGCGGAAGATCCTCGGCGGCGGTATGCGGCAGGTGGGCGTGATCGCCGCGGCCGGGCTGGTCGCCATCCGTGAGATGATCGGCCGCATCCCGGAGGATCATGCCAATGCGCGCACGCTTGCGCAGGGCCTGTCCACGATCCCGCATATCCACGTCGACCTCAGCCGCGTCAAGACAAATTTCGTGATGTTTGACCTGCTGGACAGCGCGCCAGTGACACCCGACGAGTTTGTTGCGCGGCTTCAGCGTGAGCACAACATCTTGATGCGCCCATACCCCGGCTTCAAGCGCACGTTCAGGGCCGTGACGCACTACTGGATCACGCCTGAGCGCATTGAGCAGACGCTCGGGGCCGTACAGGAACTACTGGCATGACGCCGTACGACGATCCTTCGCCGGATCCATACCCGGAATCCGCCTATGACGATTCGCACGGCGAACCGTATGATGAGCCGTACGATCAGCAAGAGCCTCCGGACGAGCCAGAGCTACCGCTTCGCCAATACCGCAGCACGACCGGCGATCCGACCTTCGGTTTTCTGCTGGCGTTGGCCGTCAGCATCGGGCTTGCACCGCTGATCGGCACCGGCGATCCCGCCCTGCGTTATACGCTGAGTTGGGGTGTGCTGGCCGTGTTTGGCGTGACTGCGTGGCTGTTGGGGAACCTCAAGCCGATTGGGCGTGAGAACCCGGAGAACGTCGTGTGGGGCGTTGGGTTTGGCCTGCTGATCGGCGTGCCGGTGCTGTTGTTCGGCAGCGGGCTGCTGGGCGGCGCTGTGCGGCGCATGTTCGGCGACATGACGGCGGGTGAGCTGCTGGCGTTTCTGGTCTTTGTGATGCCGCTGGCCGAGACACTGTTCTTCCGGGGGATATTGCACGGGTCGCGCGCGTTCTGGATGGTCGCCATCATGAGCGCGTTCTGGTCGTTCATCCTGTATCTTCCGCTGCTCGACATCGCCGCCTTTCCACTGGTCGCGGTCATCATCACGCTGATGCTCGTGCTGCTCAACATCATGTACGGCTATGTGCGAACCCGCAACGGCATGGCAGCGGCGTGGATCACGCAGATCGTCGCTAATATCGTCGTGTTTTTCGTGCCGTACTTTACGTCGTGACCGCGACGCTCGATGTGCTATACTGCCTATCAGAACATTTGAGTGATGATTGCCGCTTGAGACGGAGTTTGCCCGATGAAATTCATCGAAGCACCGACGACGTTCTACCTCGGCCGACAGTTTGACCCGCAGTCCAGCCGGTTGACCGACAACGTCGTCTACTACGACAGCCGCGACTTGACGACACACGCGGTCGTGCTGGGGATGACTGGCAGCGGTAAGACGGGCTTGTGCATCACGATGCTTGAGGAAGCCATCCTCGACGATGTGCCGGCGATCATCATCGACCCGAAAGGCGACATCACCAACCTGCTGCTGTCGTTCCCCGATCAATCCCCGGCCGAGTTTGAGCCGTGGGTCAACGTCGACGATGCGCGGCGCGCCAATATGAGCGTGGGGCAGTTCGCCAGCGATGAGGCGAGGCGCTGGAAGGCGGGGCTTGCCGACTGGGGAATCGTGCCTGACCGCATTCGTTGGCTGAAGATGGCGACCCGCTACAGCATCTATACGCCGGGTTCCGACACGGGCCTGCCGGTGAGCATCGTGGCGTCGCTCGCTGCTCCGCAAGGGGGCTGGGCTGGTAACGAAGAATTCCTGCGCGAGAAGATCAATGCCGTGACCACGGCGCTCCTCGCGCTGATCGGCATTACCGCCGAGCCGGTCAAGGATGTCGAACACGTCTTGATCGCGAATATCTTTGAGCATAACTGGCAGGCTGGCCGCGACGTGACGCTGCTCGATCTGATCGCGCAGGTCAAGACGCCGCCGTTCACCATGCTCGGCGCGCTGACCGTGGATCAGGCGATCAGCGAGCGGCAGCGCTCGAAGTTGGCGATGGCCCTGAACAATATCATCGCCGCGCCGTCGTTCAAGTCATGGACGAACGGCGAACCGCTCGACATCCAACGCCTGCTGTATCAGTCGAACGGCCGGCCGCGCGTGAGCATCTTCTATCTTGCGCATCTGCCCGATGCCGAGCGCATGTTCATCATGACGCTGCTGCTGGAGAGTATGATCGGCTGGATGCGCCAGCAGAGCGGCACAACATCGCTGCGCGCCCTGTTGTACATTGACGAGCTGTACGGCTATTTCCCGCCGTATCCGCGTAATCCGCCGACCAAGTCGCCGCTGATGACTCTGCTGAAGCAGGCGCGCGCGTATGGCCTCGGCCTCATCCTCTCGACGCAGAATCCGGGCGATCTTGACTACAAGGGGTTAACCAACGCCGGAACGTGGTTCATCGGAAGGTTGCAGAGCGATCAGGATCGTGAACGCGTCCGCTCTGGCCTGCAAGCGTTGAGCGAGGGCGGGTTGGACATGAGCGAGGTCGAACAGCTTATCGCGGAAATCCCGCCGCGCGTGTTCGTGATGCGCAACGTCCATGATTCGGACGGCAGCGTCATGGTGCACAGCCGTTGGGCGATGAGCTATCTGCGCGGCCCGCTGACACGACAGCAGGTAATGACCCTGATGCAGCCGCAGCGTGAGGCCCTACCTCCTGCTGCGCCGCGGGCGACGCCGCCCCGGCCGATGTTCGCCCCCCCGCCCAGCAGCCCGGCGATGCCGCCACCGCCGGGGGCGTTCGCCGCGCAGCCCGCCGCCCTAGCCGCCAGTCCGCCTCCGCCCGCGTCGTCAAGCGCACAGCCGTCGAATGGGCTGCTGTCCGCTCCGCCGCCGCTTCCCGCCGCGATCGTGCAGTATTTCTTCCCGGCCACTATCGCTGCGCAGCAGGCGGTCGCCAACTATGACAGCGCCAATGGCATGCGTGCTCGAATGACCAGTCAACCGCTGCTGGTGTATCGTCCGGTGCTGACTGCGCAGGCGTCTGTACGTTTTGCCGACAAGCGCGCCAACGTATACACGGCGCGATCGTTCGCCTACTTTGTGCCGGAGCTTGAGCGCGCCGGCCTTGTGCAGTGGGAGAACTTCGCCGCCGAACCGGTCAGCATGGAGATGCTCGCTTCCCAGCCGTGGGAGGGGGTCGCGTATTACCTGCCGATCACGAACGGTATGGCCGACAGCAAGCGCATCACTGAGTTAAAGCGCGACTTCATCGATATGCTGTATGGCACGGCGCGCTTGAACGTCCGACTGAATCCGGTGCTGAAGGTATATGCCGATCCGGATGAGCCGCCCGGCGCGTTTGAAGCGCGCGTCAAGCAGGCGGCCCGCGAGAAGCGCGACGAGGAAATCGACAAGATCAACCAGAAATTCGCGACGGCGATGGATCGTCTCGAAGAACGCAAGCGGCGCAAGTATGTCGAGCTGCGTTCCGAAGAGCGTGAACTCGCTGCGCGCCGGCGGGAAGAAATGTTCACGGTCGGCGAAAGCTTGTTGAGCTTGATGCGCGGCCGCACGACCTACACCGTGTCGCGTATGAGCCGCGCGTCGCGCTACCGGACGATGACTGACGAACGACTCAACGAGAGCAAGTACTCGATTGACGACATCGAACGGCAGATGGGAGAACTCGAAGCGGAGTACGAAACTGCACTACGTGAGGCCGGCGAACGATGGGCGCAGGCGGTCGAGCAGACGCAGGTTTCACCCATCTCGCCGCTGAAAAAGGACATCTACCTCGAAGTGTTCGGCATCGGGTGGCAGCCGAATTGGATGATGGCTCTCGACGGTCAGAGGGTGCTTCTACCCGCCTTTGCGTGATACAATCGTCGCATGCCCACGCCGTTCAGCCATCTTGCCGTCGCTCAACGGCTCCTCGAAGAGCCGACACTCGCCGCCAATCAACGGTCGCTGCTGCATCGCGAACTGGGCGCGTTCCTGCTGGGCAGTATCGCTGCAGACGCGCGCATCGAAGCGGGGGCGCCGCGTGCGGCCACCCATTTCTACGAGTACTCACAGTCCATGACGGACGAGATGCCGTGGGAAGCGATGATGCGCCTCAACCCATCCCTGTGGATGCCGTATGACGACGCCCACGCTGCATTCGTCGCGGGATATGTCGGCCATCTGGCGATGGACGAAATCTGGTCGCGGCAGATGGTCGGGCCGCACTTTATCAGTCGTGACTGGGCCACGCAGCAGCATCGGTGGGTGATGCTGCATGTCATCTTGATCGTGATGGACGAGCGCGACCTTCAGACGATCGCCGCGGGGCGGGGCGAGGCGCTGATCTCGGCCTGTCCGCGGGCGTGGACACCGTTCTTGCCCGATCCCGACTTGATGCGCTGGCGCGATCTCGTCGCTAAACAGCTCCTTCCGGGGGGGCGCAGCCTCACCCTGGACATCTTTGGGCCGCGGGCGGGCCGCACACCGGCCGACCTGCGCGCCTTGCTGGATGATCCCGGCCGGATGCATGACGCGCTGTGGCAGTACATCTCGCGCGACCTGCTCACAGTGACCGAGACCGCGATGTACGCACACGCAGTTTCGCAGGTGGTGGCGTATCTTAGTCAGGCGACGATCCGTGTGCGGTAGCTGCTCGCTCCACAGCAGCGAGCAGCGCCAGCATCCCCCATCCCAGAATCGCGAATCGATCCCAGATCGGGATGGCGTCGGTTAGGCCGAACACCGCGTGACTCAGCAGCCCGGCACAGAGCGCCGCCGCCATCGCGCCGTGCCGGCGTGATCCGACCGTCATCACGCGCCGCGCTGTCAAGCCTACCGACAGCACGATCCAGCCGAACACGATCAGCCCCGGTATTCCGAGATCGGTCGCGAATTGAAGTGCCTCATTGTGCGGGTGCGGTAGCAGCACATGCTCGTAGCCGGGGGTAGGGTACTCGGCGCGCAGGCTGCGATAGAGCGCGATGCCCACACCCGTCCACGGATGATCGGCCAGCATATGATTGGCGCGCTCCCACATAACCGCGCGGTGTTCCAAGCTGTGGATGCTGGGCCGTCCCGATACGGCGGCGAGCGCATCGGCGCTCTGTGTTGGCGCGAGCAGCACGGCGAGATTGCCGATCAGCAGCAGCGCACCGCCGGCAGCCATCGCCCACCGTAGTCGACTCAGCGGCACAAGCGCGAACATCACACCGATGCTTGCGCCGGCGATGCCCGACAGGCTTTGCGAGAGGAACAGCAGGGCTGTGAGGGCAGCGAATAGGATGGTCGTCCCCGCCGCGCGCCAACCGGTCACAACGCGGTAGCGGATCAACGCGAATAGTGCAGGTGCGATCCACGCTGCCGCGCCCGCCCACTCGTTCGGATTGAACCCGCCCGGCCATGCTGCGAAGTCCTGCCAGCGCGGGAAATGATCGGTGATGCTCGCAAATACCGCCGCCTTGCCCGTCCATTGGATGGCGGTAAATCCCATGATGAAGACGAGCAGCGCCGTGCCGGCAATCACCCAGTTAACACAGGTTCGTGCAGCCCGTTCCTGCCACCAATACGGGAAGCGCAGCACCATCCAAAGGCCAATCGCCGGCCGGTACAACAGAATCCAGCCGCGTGTCGTAAAGGGCGCCGTATAGATGCTCAGTGCGTATAGAAGTAGTAGGGCAATCGAAGAGAACGCTAATCGGTTTTGGTAATGCAGCGTTTCGGAGCGATCTTTATGCACGAAATCATACGTAGAAAGTATAATCGCGGGGATCAGTAGGAATACCCAGTGATCTCGCTGAGGGCTGGGCAGCCAATGGGTTGCACTCAGCGCAATCCATAAGCTAAACTCAATTACGTATATGTAACTATACTGATTAAACAAGGTGTTCATCGCTGAGCGATTTTGTCGCATACATTTGCCTGAACAGATAGGTCGGGAACCTAACGCTGAAGTGAAGCGTCTTATACGGAATGAACACTTAAAGTTGCGCATCTAGGCCACCTGATGTTAACGTATAATCACAGTAGAAGATCGGCACTTCATAAACTAACAAACTGTTTCGTATCGCGATGTTACCGGGGGATAGTAGAATGAGAAACCTCACCACGTCCACATTTTCGCTTTCCGCCTTCCTGCAGCGCACGCAAGGGAAGAAGGTCGTCCTGATCTACCCGTGGTCGAACCTCAAGACTCAGTTCCTCTCCAGTTATCTCGATCAGGCCAAGGACGGCATCCTGTACTACCGTGTCCCCGGCGAGACCGTGAACCTCGTGGATTGGATCGACGGGATGCTCAACGAGTTTCGCACCGTCCTCGGCGACAAGTTCGGCAAGAAAACCTCTGCTGCTTTAGCTGAACGGATACCCGCACATATCGGAGAGGCGCTCGCTTCTGACCTCGGCGCAGTCGTCAAGTCCGAGACGATCCTCTACCTCGACGATCTTGACCAGATCAACTTTGACGACGAGTTCAATCATTGGGCGCAGGCGTTCGTCAGCGCGCTGCCTGAAAAGCTCCAACTCGTGATCAGCGCCCGGATGTTATCACGTCACCCGTGGGATCACATGGTCGCGTCTGGCGATGCGGTCGTGATCGGTGTCGAAACGCGCAAGAGCGCGATGGCGTTCACGGTGGACACCGACGATAGACCACAGCTCGAGTGCTATGCGTTCGGGCGTGGCAACATTCTGCTGAATGGCAAGCCTGTCACGACGTGGGAAGGCACGCTGCCGCGCACATTGGCCTTTTTCCTCATCGATCATCCGCTTGTGACCCGCGATGAGATCTTTCACGCGTTCTGGCCGGATCTGAGCGTCAAAGATGCGACCAACGTATTTCACGTCACCAAGCGGAAAGTTAACGAGCGTGTGACCAGCCGGATAGACGACGACAAGCAGTATGAACTCACGCAGTACACCAGTGGGTTCTACGTTGCTAGCGAAAAACTTGTCCGCCACTATGACGTGCAGGAGTTCCAAGAAGCGGTGCAGCAGGCGCTGGTGGCCTCGGACGACCGCCGCGAACAACTGCTGTATCAGCGCGCGATCGATCTCTACCGCGCGCCCTTCCTGCAGACGGTCAATCAGCCGTGGGCGAACGATCGCAGAGACGAACTCCGGCGGTTGTATGCCGTCGCGCTGACCGGTATGGGCCGGATCTTCTTGCGTAAAGGAGAGATGAACCGCGCGCTCGGATTCCTATCGCGGGCGGCGCGGGAGGCTCCAGAACGCGAGGATGTCCACCGTGACGTGATTAGGCTCTATCTCGAATTCGGCATGATCCACGAAGCGCGCCAGCAGTATGATGTGATGGAACAAGCGCTCTCTTCATCGATGAACCTACAGCCGACGAAAGACAGCCGCGCACTGCTGGAAAGCATCAAAGCACGCAGCTAGTTGAATAACCCGCGCGCTGGCTGTGTTGACAAAGCCCGGCCAGCGCGCTATTCTCACTTCAACGCAATATCTTCAACGACGTTGAGTCGGACAAGTACGCTTTAGTACGGCAGCACAGAGAGTCAGCGGTGGGTGTGAAGCTGGCCTGTTCGTCAAGGCGGAATGGCCCGAGGAGTCGTGAGTGCGAACACGCGAGTTAGTAGCGCCCTCCGGCAGCGTCCCGTTATCATGACGCACGATATCGGCCCCTAGTTGGCCTGTATCGCAGAGCGCCTACGGTCATGTCCGTGGGAAGCAAGGTGGCACCGCGGGAACCCTGTCTCGTCCTTGATGACGAACGGGGTTTTTTGTTGGTTGAGACTGGAGGCGCTAATCATGGCTTTCGCACCAAGCCTGACCCGTGAGCGTGTCGATATCGTGCCACGCCGAGATGAGGCGCTGGAGCTGTTCGGACAGGGCGACCTACTGCCCGTCTACCGCCGACTGCTTGCCGATCTCGAAACACCGGTTTCCGTTTATCTCAAACTCAAGCAAGCAGGACAACCCGCCTTCCTGCTCGAAAGCGTCGAAGGAGGGGAGCAGGTCGGCCGTTATTCGTTCCTCGGAGTCAACCCGCGCGTTGTGATCACCGTGAAGGATGGCGTCGTGACGCGGACTGAGGATGGCCAAGCCACCCGCACACCGCTGGCGCCGGGCGAGGATCCGCTGGATGCGGTCAAGGCGGAATTCGAGGCGGTGAAGCCGATCCGCCTGCCGGGGCTGCCACGATTCGTCGGGGGCGCTGTCGGCTTCGTCAGCTATGACGCCGTGCGTTACTTTGAGCGCCTGCCTGAAACCGCCGCGCATGACCTTGACGTCCCGGACTTGGGGTTCATGGTGCCTGACACGCTGGTCATCTTCGACCACGCCAAACGCACGCTGATGGTGCTCACCAACGCGCACAACACTGGCAGCCCTGAAGCGGCCTATCAAGACGCTGTGCGCCGTATCGATCAAATCGTCGCCGCGCTCGGACGGGCGACGCCGAACGTGCCGGTGCTGACCGACGCGGTTTCGACGCCGCCGGTATCCAACGTCACTCAAGAGGAATTCGAGGCGCGCGTGGTGGCTGCGAAGGAGTACATCGCGGCGGGTGACGCGTTCCAGATCGTGCTGTCGCAGCGGTTGAGCCAGACAACCTCAGCCTCGGCGATCACGATCTACCGCGCGCTGCGGGCGTCCAATCCATCGCCGTATATGTTCTTGCTGGATTTTGGGGCGGACTTCGTGCTGATGGGCGCGTCGCCGGAGATGCTGGTGCGCCTCGAAGACGGCATCGCTACCACACGGCCGATTGCCGGCACACGTCCACGTGGACGCACCGAGGCAGAGGATGATGCCTACGCCACGGAACTGATGGCCGATCCGAAAGAGTTGGCCGAACACGTGATGCTGGTCGACCTCGGTCGCAACGACATCGGCCGCGTTTCCGAGTACGGCACCGTGAAGGTCACGCGCATGATGGAGGTTGAGCGCTACAGCCATGTGATGCACATCGTCAGTCAGGTTGAGGGGCGCGTCCGGCCCGGCTCAGATGCGTTCGATCTGCTGCGCGCGGTGTTTCCGGCCGGGACGCTCAGCGGCGCGCCGAAAGTCCGTGCGATGGAGATCATCGAGGAGCTTGAGGGGTCGCGGCGCGGAACGTATGGCGGCGCGGTCGGCTACTTCAGCTACGACGACTCGATGGACACCTGTATCACAATACGGAGTCTGTTGATGCAGGGGAGCCGGGTACATCTGCAAGTCGGGGCGGGGCTGGTGGCCGACAGCGACCCGACGCGAGAGTTCGAGGAAACCCTAAACAAAGGCAAGGCGCTTGCCGAGGCGATACGATTCGCAGAACGGGGCTTGATGTAATGCCAAGGAGAATCCTGTAATGACACTCAAGCGAGTAATCTTCGTCCGTCCCGGTGAAACCGACTGGAACAACCTCGAACGTTGGCAGGGTTGGCTCGATACGCCGATCAACGCGCATGGGCAGCAGCAGGTCAAGAAGCTTGCGACGTTGATGCGTAACATCGGGGTTGCACGGCTGCATACCAGCGATCTGCGTCGTGCGCGTCAAACAGCCGAGGTGATTGGCCGTATGTGCGGCGTCACACCGATTTCTGATCCGCGCCTGCGTGAACGGAATATCGGCCGCTGGCAGGGCATGAAGTTGGATGAGGTACGCGACTGGTTCCCCGATCAGTACGAGCGTTACACCAATGACCGGTACACGTTTCGGATTCCCGAAGGCGAGACGCTGGAAGAAGTCGGCGACCGCATGGAGGAGGCGTTCCGCGAGATCGTCGCTGAGGACGAGATCGAGACCCTCGCGGTCGTGACGCACACCGTTTCGATTCGCGTGCTGCTCCAGCGGTTGATTCCCGGCTTTGACGCCGAGGCCGCACGCCTCGGCAACAGTTCGGTGACGACGATTGAACCGAGCGGCGCGGGCTGGCGCATCGTGGTCGCTAACGATGTCTCGCATCTTGAGGGACTGGAAAGTCGCATCGCAGTAGAACTGGAGGATCACAATTCATGATTCTCGTGATCGATAACTACGACAGCTTTACCTACAACCTCGTGCAGTATCTCGGTGAGTTAGGCGGGGAGATTCACGTTGCGCGTAACGACGAACTCACGCTGGATGAGATCGCGCAGCTCGACCCCAGCCATATCGTCATCTCGCCGGGGCCGGGGACGCCTGACGACGGCGGTGTCTCGCTGGCGGCGATCCGCATGTTCGGCGAGTCGCGGCCGGTTCTTGGAGTCTGCCTCGGGCATCAGTGCATCGGTCAGGCGTATGGTGGGATCGTGCATCGCGCCGGCAAGCTGATGCACGGCAAGACGAGCGCGATTCATCACAACGGACGCGGCCTGTTCGCCAACCTGCCCAATCCGTTCACGGCGACCCGCTATCACAGCCTCGTGGTGGATGAACGCACGCTGCCGGACTGTTTAGAGGTGACGGCCCGCACGGACGACGGCGTAATCATGGGCATGCAGCATAAGACCCTGCCGGTGTATGGGGTTCAGTTTCACCCGGAGAGCATCCTGACGACCGAGGGGCCGCGCATGCTCAAGAACTTCCTCGAACTTACTTCGGTGCTGGCATAGGAGCGCGCACGTGACACAACGTAAGAACAGCCTAACCGGGGTCAAGCCGTCGGGCACACCACACATCGGCAACTACCTCGGGGCGATTCAGCCCGCGCTGGAACTGAGCAAGACCTATAAGGCTCACTACTTCCTCGCCGACTATCACGCCCTGACCACGATGCGCGATCCGGCGGAATTTCGCCATGCCAATCACGAACTAGCCGCGACATGGCTGGCCTGCGGACTCGACCCCAACGATGTCGTGTTCTACCGCCAGTCCGACATTCCGGAAATCTTTGAACTGACGTGGATTCTGGCGTGCAACGCGCCGAAAGGGCTGCTCAACCGCGCCCACGCGTACAAGGCCGCGGCGGATGCCAACACAGAGGCGGGCCGACTCGTCGACGACGGCATCAACATGGGCCTGTACAACTATCCGGTGTTGATGGCCGCCGATATCCTGATCGCCGACACTGATCTCGTGCCGGTCGGGCAGGATCAAAAGCAGCATATCGAGATCACACGCGACCTCGCTATCGCCTTCAATGCGATCTACGGCGATACGTTGGTGCTGCCGGATGGCCTCATCAGCGAAGAAGTGGCGACGATCACCGGCCTCGACGGGCGCAAAATGAGCAAGAGCTACGGCAACGTGATCCCGTTGTTCGCGCCGCCTAACGAACTGCGCAAGACCGTGATGCGGATCGTCACCGACTCGCGCCGGCCCGAAGACCCGAAAGACCCGGATCAGGACAACATTTACGCGATCTACAAGCATTTCGCCACGCCGGAGCGCCTTACGGAAGTGCGTGAGCTGTACCTCAACGGCGGGCTGGCCTACGGCAAGATGAAGGCCGAACTGTTCGAGGTGTTGGACGCATATCTCAGCCCGATGCGCGCCAAGTACGATGCGTTGATGGCGGACACCGTTCAAATCGACACGATCTTGGCTGAAGGCGCGGTCAAGATGCGCGAGATCGCTGCAAGAGTCATCGACCGCGTGCGCATGGCAATCGGCAAGACAACGGTTGCTGGTGCGGAGAAGGTAGGGGGGAAGTAATGGAAACGCGATCACGAATGGACATTCAGCGTGCGATCGATGTGATTGGCCGGTTCGGTCATCTGAGCGTGGCCGACGCAGAGGCCGTGATGGATCAGATCATGCGTGGCGATGCGACCGAGGCCCAGATCGGCGCATATCTGATGGGCTTGCGCATGAAGGGTGAAACGCACGACGAAATCACCGGCAGCGCGCAAGCGATGCGCGCCAACGCCTCGCACGTGCCGACCCGTCACAACAAGTTCGAACTGCTCGATACGTGCGGCACAGGCGGGGATCGCAGCGGCACGTTCAACATCAGCACGACAGTTGCGTTTGTGGCGGCGGGGGCAGGTGTGCCGGTCGCTAAACATGGCAATCGTGCGGCGTCCAGCAAATGTGGCAGCGCCGACGTGCTGGCCGAGCTGGGCGTCAACCTCGACCTCTCGCCTGAGGTTGTGGGCGCGGCGATCGACGAAGTCGGGATCGGCTTTCTCTTTGCGCCCAAACTGCACCCCGCCATGCGCTACGTTGTCGGGCCGCGCAAGCAGATGGGCCTGCGCACGATGTTCAACCTGCTCGGCCCGCTGACCAACCCCGCCGGCGCGCGCAATCAGCTGATGGGCGTGTTTGCGCCCGACCTGACTGAACTGCTGGCGACCGTGCTCGGCATGTTGGGCAGCCGTTCGGCGATGGTCGTCTCCGGCTACGGCGGTGTCGATGAGCTGACGACCACCGGCCCGAACCGCGTGAGCCATTTTGTCGATGGTGAGGTGAAATCTTACGAGCTTGACCCGTTGAAGATCGGATTTCGGGCTGCTTCGATCAACGAACTTCTGGGAGGGGATGCACCGGAGAACGCCCGCATTCTACGCGGGATTCTCGCTGGCAAGATACACGACGCCAAGCGCGAGGTCGTCCTGCTCAACACGGCGGCGGCGCTCGCTGCGGCCGGCAAGGTAAGCGATCTTCTGGACGGTGTCGAGATGGCGACGCGCTCGATCGACAGCGGCGCGGCATTGGGCAAGCTGGACGCGCTGATTGAGTTCTCACGGTCGGAATCGGCATGACGCGGTTCGTTACGACGGACTCGGTGCTGGACAAGATCCTCGCGCATAAGGTGGACGAGATCGACTCGATGCGTCACCGCGCGGCGGAGCTTCGCCGTGCTGCTGAAGATGCACCGGCCCCGCCCGCGTTTGCGGCGGCGCTGCGCAAGCCGACTGTCGCGCTGATCGCCGAGGTCAAGCGTGCGTCCCCGTCGAAAGGGGTGTTGATCGCCGATTTCGACGCGGTGCGCATCGCCCGCGAGTACGAGGCGAACGGCGCGTCGGCGGTCTCGGTGCTGGCTGACGAGCGCTTCTTCATGGGCAGCCCGGATCTCGTGCGCGACGTCGCCACGGCGATCACGCTGCCCGTGCTGTTCAAGGAGTTCGTGATCGATCCGCTGCAAGTCGAACTGGCTCGATCGCTTGGCGCGAGCGCCGTGCTGCTCATTGCGGCGGCGCTTGACGACGTGCAGCTTCGCGATCTGTCGGCACGCATCGCCGCGCTCGGCATGGACGCGCTGGTCGAAGTGCACGACGAGCGAGAGCTGGGACGCGTGCTGCGGATGGGCGCGCGGGTCGTCGGGGTCAACAACCGCGACTTGAAAACGTTCCGCGAGGACTTATCGGTAACGGAACGCCTCGCGGCGGGGCTGGATCAAGGAATCGTGCTGGTGGCGGAGAGCGCGATCCGCAGCCCGGACGACGTCGCACGCATGGCGCGCGCCGGAGCATCCGCCGTGCTCGTCGGGGAAGGCCTTATCAAGGCCGTAGACCGTCCGGCCAGCGTGCGTCAATACGCCAGCATAGCGCGTCCGGAGAATGCGTCATGAAGGTCAAGATCTGCGGGATCACGACGCTGGCCGATGCGTTATTTGCCGCGCGAAGCGGGGCCGACATGATCGGGTTTAACTTCTGGCCGCGCTCCAAGCGATATATCGCGACGGCCGCTGCTGCCGAGCTGTGTGATCGGCTCCGGTCGGAGCTGGGCGACGGCTGCCCGGCGCTGATCGGCGTGTTCGTTAACGCGGTGGTCAGCGACATCTCGCGGGTGATGGACGTCGTGGGCCTCGATTATGCGCAGCTTTCCGGCGACGAGTCGGACTCTGTTTTGCGCGAACTACGCGGGATCGCCTTCAAGGGTATCCGGCCGGCTGCGCTCGCGCAGGCCGAGGAGGACTACGCGTACTTCGCGCCGGTTATGCCTGAGGATACGCACATGCCGTCGCTGCTTCTCGACGCCTCGGTCAGCGGGCAGTACGGCGGCACGGGCCGGACGGCGGCCGATGAGATCGTAACGTGGCTGGTCGAGAAAACACCGCGCTTGCTGTTGGCGGGCGGATTGACGCCGGTCAACGTTGCGGAACGGATACAGACCTTCCGGCCGTGGGGCGTTGATGTCGCCAGCGGAGTAGAAGGCGATCAGCCGGGGATCAAGGATGCGCATAAGGTGGCTGCATTCATCGCGGCGGCACACGGCGCGGCGTAAATGGATCAAGCAAGGCGTTAGGAGCAGGTGAGCATGGATCAGTACATCAAGACCGGGCTGGCGGATGTGCCTGATGAGCGCGGCTACTTCGGTGAATTCGGCGGGCGTTTCGTGCCGGAAACGCTGGTTCCGGCGTTGGACGAGCTTGTCGCGGCTTATCACGATGCGATCTCCGACCCGGCTTTTCACGCAGAGCTGGCCGAACTTCAGCGCACGTATGTCGGCCGGCCCACGCCCGTGACCTATGCGCGCCGATTGAGCGAACAGTTGGGCGGCGCGCAGATTTACCTGAAGCGCGAGGACTTGGCGCATACGGGCGCGCACAAGATCAATAACGCGCTCGGCCAAGCGCTGCTCGCTCGCCGGATGGGCAAGAAGCGAGTGGTGGCGGAGACGGGCGCGGGCCAGCATGGGGTCGCCAGCGCAACAGTGAGCGCCCTGCTCGGCCTCGACTGCCACGTGTATATGGGCAGCGTCGATATCGCGCGGCAGGAGCCGAACGTCTTTCGTATGAAGTTGTTGGGGGCCGAGGTCATTCCGGTCGAGAGCGGCACGAAGACGCTCAAGGACGCCATCAACGAGGCGCTGCGCGATTGGGTGACCAACGTGCGCACGACGTTCTATCTGCTCGGGTCGGCGCTTGGCCCGCACCCGTATCCGATGATCGTCCGTGACTTCCAGAGTGTCATCGGGCATGAGGCGCGCACGCAGATGCTCGAAATGACCGGCAGGCTGCCTGACGTGTGTATCGCGTGCGTCGGCGGGGGCAGCAACGCGATCGGCCTGTTTCATGCGTTCCGCGATGATGATGTCGAGTTCATCGGCGTCGAGGCGGGTGGCTACGGGATCGCAAGCGGTCAGCACGCGGCACGCTTCGCCGATCCGGCCATCGGGCGGCCGGGCGTCCTGCAAGGCACGCGCTCGTATGTGCTCCAGTCGCCGCACGGGCAGATCTTGAACACGCACAGCATTTCAGCCGGCCTCGATTACGCGTCGGTGGGGCCGGAACACGCCTATCTACGTGAGATTGAGCGCGCATTCTACACCTACGCTACCGATGAGGAGGCGCTTGCGGCGCTGCAAATCCTGAGCCGGACGGAAGGCATCATCCCGGCGCTGGAGAGCGCGCATGGGCTGGCCGAGGCGATCAAGCGTGCGCCGTCGATGCCGCGCGACACCATCATGCTCGTCAACCTGAGCGGGCGCGGCGATAAAGACCTCAACACCGTCATGTCCGCGTTGGAGATCGACTAGCATGATCATCCTCAACGCTGCGTCTGCGCTGCTCGTCGATGCCGGGGGGCGTGTGCTGCTCCAGCAGCGCGATGACGCGCCGGATCTGGCGTTCGCCGGGATGTGGACGTTTTTCGGAGGCGCGGTCGAGGCGGGTGAGACGCACGAACAGGCCGTCTACCGCGAAGTCGCTGAGGAACTGGGCTGGCGTGACCCGAAGCTCGTCTATTGGACAACACAGGTGCGCCCGCATGTCGCTGCGCCGGACACGCACGCCGTTCACAATCATATCTACGTTGGACGGCTGACCGTATCGCCGAACGACTTGACGCTGGGTGAAGGGCAGGCGATGGCGCTTTTTGATGCCGCCGCCGCTGGGACGATGGAACTCGCCTTCTGGCAGCATGAGCCGCTGCGCCGTTTCTTTCGTGAATATGTCGCTGGCACGTTGGAGATACCCGAATGACTACAGTACCACGCGAAGCCACCGGAACTGCTGCGGTCGCCGCGATGTTCGAACGCGCGCGCAGTGAAGAACGCGCGGCTTTTCTTCCGTTTGTGATGCTTGGCTATCCAACGCTTGCGGAGTCTATCGAGACGGTTTCGCGGATCGCCGCGCTGGGGGTCGACGGGTTCGAGATCGGCGTGCCGTTCAGCGATCCGGTCGCCGACGGCCCGACGATTCAGCATGCGTCGCAAGTGGCGCTGGAAAACAGCGTGACGGTCGAGACCGGGCTTCAGGCGATCCGCGAGCTGCGCGCGCGCGGCGTCGGTCAGCCGATGCTGCTGTTCAGCTACCTGAACCCGCTGTTGGCATACGGGCACAAGTTCGCGCAGGATTTGGCGGAGGCCGGCGCTGACGGGCTGATCTGCCCCGACCTGCCGCCGGAAGAAGCCGCGCTGCTGACGGGTATGCGCGAGCACCATCTTGCGCAGCCGTTCTTCCTCGCGCCGACCAGCAGCGACGGCCGGATTGCTGTCGTGGCAGAGGCCGCCCATGGGTTTATCTATGTCGTCAGCGTGACCGGCATCACCGGCGCGCGCAGCGACCTGCCGCCGGAGTTGAGCGACTACATCGGCCGTATTCGCGCGCGCACATCGACCCCGCTGGTGCTCGGCTTCGGCATCAGCACGCCGGAACAGGTGCGCACGCTCCACGGTTTGCTTGACGGCTACATCGTCGCCAGCGCGCTGATCCGCAAGGCGCCGGAAGGCCTAGACTCGGTGATCAGTCTCGCTCAGGCGCTCAACGATGCGCGCCCGTGAGGGAGAGACTTGTGCAAGGTGTACGGAATTTGAAGGAGGCTGCCCCAACTGATTGACACGCCCCATCCGCCGCGATAAGCTCTGTGCCCATCGTTCGCCTGTGGGAATCCGCGCGTGTCGCACGAATCCTGCCGCACCTACGCCTTTTATTACTTTACGGGCCACATAGGGGCAGGTTCGGCGTTGACCGCTGCGCGGAGGACGGCTCGCTAGGAGCGAACGTACACCGGAATTGAAAGGCGCAGAGCACAACGCTCTGCGCCTTTTTTTGCGGGTTGGAGGGGAATAGGCGATGTCTTGCTGGAGGGGATTCCTATGATGGTGCGGGGTGTGCGTGGCGCAACGACGGTAGCGGAGAATCGCGCAGACGCGATCGTGGATGCCGCGGCCGAACTGCTGGCGCAGATGATCGAAGTGAACGGGATCATCGAAGATGAAGTGGCGAGTGTGATCTTCACCTCTACACCGGATTTAGACGCGGGGTTCCCGGCGCCGGCGGGCCGCAAAGTCGGGTGGTCGCGGGTGGCGTTGCTCGGCATGCAGGAGTTGGCCGTGCCGGGAGGGATTGAACGGACGGTGCGGATTTTGATCCATTGGAATACCGACAAGGGACTTGATGACATTGTCCACGTGTATCTGCATGGCGCGCAGGGGCTGAGGCCCGACTTGGCACAGCGTCGGCAGATCCTGCAAGGCGAATCCGTAGGCAGAGATCGAGAAGGGGATCGATCATGATCATCTTGATGGCGGGTGAGAGTACGACGGAGCATGTCGCGGCGGTCGCCGCACAGGTCGAGCAGGACGGATACACCTCGCATGTATGGTCAGGCCAACGGACGATTGTGGCGGTTGTGGGCCACAGCGCCACCCCGCTGACCCCCGCCGTCTACGAGCAGATGTCCGGTGTCGAGAAGGTCACGCCGACGCGCGTCCCCTATACGCTGGCGAGCCGCCAATTTCACACGGAGACCACGCAGTTCCCGTTGAATGGATGCAAGATCGGCGCGGACAAGGTGCTGGTGATCGCTGGGCCGTGTTCGGTTGAGGGGCGCGAGCAGATCATCGAAACGGCCTGCGCGGTAAAAGAGGCAGGGGCGACCGCGCTTCGCGGAGGCGCGTTCAAACCGCGCACATCACCCTACAGTTTTCAGGGCCACGGCGAGCGTGGCTTGCAATGGCTCGCGGAGGCCCGCGAAGTCACCGGCCTGCCGGTTGTCACCGAGGTGATGGATCCGCACTTGGTCGACATGGTCGGTCAGTATGCGGACGTGCTGCAAGTGGGCGCGCGCAACATGCAGAACTTCACGCTGCTCAACGCCGTCGGCCTCAGCCGTAAGCCGGTGCTGCTCAAGCGCGGGATGAGCAGCACCGTCGAAGATCTGCTCATGGCGGCGGAGTACGTGCTGGCCGGCGGCAATCATCAGGTGATGCTGTGTGAACGCGGTATTCGGACGTTCGAGACGGCCACGCGCAACACATTCGATCTGAACGCTATTCCGGTGCTCAAACAGCTCACGCATCTTCCGGTGATCGCCGATCCCAGCCACGCCGTCGGCAAGAGCGAGTATGTCGAACCGGTCGCGCGGGCAGCGGTCGCGGCGGGCGCCGATGGTCTGATCGTCGAGGTGCATCTCGACCCGCCCAACGCGATGTCAGATGGGCGCCAGAGCCTGACGGCTGCACAGTTCACCGCGATGATGCAGGCGGTGCGGCGGGTGGCGGCCGCGGTAGATCGGAGCGCATGACTCCATGGGGTTTGCATCGAAACAGCTCACCGTTGTCGGGTTGGGCCTGATGGGCGCCTCGCTGGCGCTCGCGCTGCGTGGTTACGCCGATCAGATCGTCGGCGTGGACATGGATGCGTCGGCCCGGACATACGCTTTGGAGAACGGCATCACCGACCGCGTCACGGACGATCTGCGCGAAGGCGTGCGCGACTCGGACGTCGTGCTGATGTGTGCGCCGGTGCGCGTGATCTCGCGGATCGTCGCCGGGCAAATCGGCGCGTACTTGCGCTCCAACACACTCCTCATGGACATCGGCAGCACCAAGCGCGACATCTGTGATGTGATGGGACGGCTTCCAATCGGGATTCAGGCCGTCGGCGGGCATCCGATGACGGGCAAGGAAGTCAGCGGTATTGAGAACGCCGATGCGACGCTCTATGTGAACCGCCCGTGGGTGCTGTGCCCGACACGCCGCACCACACCCGCGGCGCGCATCCGGGCGCTCGCGCTGCTTGAGGCGGTGGGCGCCATCGCGATCGAGATGGACGCCGACCGGCACGACAAAGTCGTCGCGGCGATCAGCCACCTGCCGTATTTGTTAAGCGTGTCGCTCGTGGCGACCGTGGCGAACGCCGCCGGCAAGACGCCCGAAGTGTGGGATTTGGCGGCTGGCGGCTTTCGCGACACGTCGCGGCTGGCTGGCAGCGACATCCGCATGATGAGCGATATTCTGAGCACCAACCGGCAGGCAGTCGCTACGCTTTTGGCGATGTTTCGCGTGCAGTTGGGGCTGTTGGAAACCATGTTGATCGCGCAGGATGAAGAGCAGCTTACCGAGGCCCTGACCCCGCTGCGCAAGACGCGGATGGAGTGGTCGGCACAATACGAGAAGAGGACGCATGGCACGCGCAGATAAACAATGGGCCGTACGGCCGTCGCCCGCGCTGGCCGGGATGACGACCGTTCCCGGAGACAAGTCGCTGAGTCATCGCGCGGTGTTGTTTGGCGCGCTGGCCGGTGGGACAAGCACCGTGCGCGGGTGGCTTGCCGCCGGAGATACCGAGGCGTCGCTGGCGACGATTCAAGCGTTGGGCGTGCGCGTGAAACGGCATGACCTCAACACGCTGACGATCCACGGCGGAGCGCTTCAGCCGCCGGGTGCGTCGCTTAACCTTGTCAACGCCGGAACCGGTATCCGGCTTCTGGCCGGTATCATGGTGGGTCAATCGTTCGCCAGTGTGCTTGACGGCAGTGAACAGCTCCGCCGCCGGCCGATGAAACGCATCATCGAACCGCTTGGCCGGATGGGTGCGAAGATCGCATCCAACGATGGGCGCGCTCCGCTGAGCATCGAACCTGCGCCGCTGCATGGCATCCATTACGATATGCCGATGGCGTCGGCGCAGGTCAAGAGCGCGGTGCTTCTCGCCGGCTTGTTCGCCGAGGGCGAGACGGTGCTGACTCAGCCGGGGCCGGCGCGTGATCACACCGAGCGCATGCTGACGGCGATGGGGGCCAACCTGTCCGTGGACGGCATGACATCGACAATTCGGCGTGGCGCTTCGCTTCGCCCGTTCGACATGACCGTGCCGGGCGATGCGTCCAGCGCGGCGTTCCCGATTGTCGCCGCGGCGGTTATCCCCGGCAGTGACATCACGCTGACCGGCGTCAACCTGAACGATACGCGCACCGGGATTATCGACGTGCTGCGCGAGATGGGAGCCGACTTCGTCGTGACCGAAACCGGCCTTGAGGCTGGCGAGCCGGTCGGCACGGTGCGCGTGCGGTACGCGCCGCTGCGCGCAATCGATGTGGGCGGCGAGGTGGTCGTGCGGATGATCGATGAATTCCCGGTCTTTATGATCGCCGCGTTGTGCGCCGAAGGCACGACGACCGTGCGCGATGCCCAGGAACTGCGTGTCAAAGAGACCGACCGGATCGCGGTGATGGCGGCCGAGCTTCGCAAATTCGGCGCGCAGATCACCGAGACGGACGACGGCTTTTCGATCACAGGGCCGCAGCAGCTGCACGGCGCGACGGTCGACTCGCACGACGATCATCGAATCGCCATGAGCTGCGCTGTCGCCGGACTGATCGCCAGTGGAGAGACGAGTGTGTTGGACGCGGGATGCGCCGCCGATTCGTTCCCCGGCTTTGCGGCGATCATGTCGGCGTTGGGCGCTCCAATCGTCGAGTCGGCGGGAGGCGCACATGCCCACTAAAGTCGGGATCATCGGCTGGCCGCTGACCACGACGCTCAGCCCCGCGATGCACAACGCCGCCTTCGACGCGTTGGGCATGGACTGGTATTACGACGCGATGGCGATCCCGCCTGACATCGTGCGCGAAGGGATCCTTGAGCCGCAGCGTCACGGCTATGTGGGGCTGAACGTGACGATCCCACACAAAGAAGAAGCGATGAAGTACGTGACACCCGACGATGTGGCGCGTGCCGTCGGGGCTGTCAACACCATCGACCTGCTGGAAATGATCGGAACCAATACCGATCTGGCGGGATTCATGGCTGATCTGGCAGCGCACGGCGTTGACGTTTCGGGCAAGCGCGTCATCGTGTTGGGGGCGGGAGGGGCAGCGCGGGCAGCGGTGGTCGGCTTATGCGGCGCGGGCGCGGACGTGCGCGTGGCGAGCCGCAGCCTAGACAAAGCGCGTACGATGGTCGCCAACCTCGCTTTGAGCAACATCCGGCTAGCGGCGCGTGCGGTGGCATTGACCGAACTCGCCGGGCCGGCTGATATGATCGTCAACTGCACGCCGGTGGGTATGCTGCCGGAGGTCGGCGCGACACCGTGGCCGGACACCGTGCCGTTCCCCGATGGAGTCGTCGTTTACGATATGATCTACAAGCCGGCCCGCACGCGCTTGATGCAGCAAGCCGAGATGCACGATGGACGCGCAGTCGGTGGGTTGGGCATGTTGGTGCATCAAGGCGCTGCGGCATTCGAGCGTTGGACTGGGGTCGCCGCGCCGGTCGATGTGATGTTCGATGCGGTGCGCGCGCAGTTGGGATTGAACGATGCGAACGGCGCCGCGAATGACGAGGACACGCGCCGATGAGCGTACTCCGCTTTTTGACCGCCGGGGAAAGCCACGGCCCGATGCTGACCGCCATTCTTGATGGGATGCCCGCCGGCCTGCCGTTGACCAGTGATGCTATCGACGTGCAGCTTGCGCGCCGCCAGCAGGGATATGGCAGCGGCGGCCGTATGCAGATCGAGAAGGATCACGCGCGGATCACGGCGGGGGTGATGGCCGGACACACGACGGGCGCGCCGATTGGCCTGCTGGTCGAGAACCGCGACTTCAAGAACTGGAAGGAAAAAGATATTGAGCCGATGACTATCCCGCGCCCCGGCCACGCCGACCTGACTGGCGCGGTGAAGTACGGCTATCGCGATCTGCGGCTTGCGCTGGAACGCGCGAGCGCGCGTGAGACGACTATGCGTGTCGCTGTCGGCGCGATTTGCCGTCAGCTGCTGGCGCAGTTCGGCGTCGTGATCGGCGGCTATGTCACACAGATCGGTGGTGTGCGCGCCGAAATTCCGGGCGATCTGGCGTATGCAGACCGCTTCCGGTTGGCTGAGGAGTCGGACGTGCGCTGCCCGTTGAGCGACGCCTCGGAGCAGATGCGCGAGGCGATCCGGCAGGCGAAGATCGCCAAGGATACGCTCGGCGGCGTCATGGAGATTGTCGCGCTTGGCGTCCCGCCGGGGCTTGGGTCGCATGTGCAGCACGACCGCAAGCTGGACGGACGGATCGTCGGCGCTATGACGAGCATCCACGCGATGAAAGGCGCCGAGATCGGTGACGCATTCGCGCAGGCGGGGATACCGGGGACGCGCGCGCATGATGCCATCGACACGCTGGACGGTAAACTCGTGCGGCGGACGAATCGGGCTGGCGGCCTTGAAGGGGGTATCACGACCGGCGAGCCGATCATCGTGCGCGCAGCGATGAAGCCGATCGCGACAGTGCTGGCCGGCTTCGACTCCGTCGACTTGGCGACAGGCGAAGCGACCCCCACGAAGTACGAGCGCAGCGACTTTTGCGCGCTGCCGCGTGCCGTCCCCATCGGCGAGGCGATGCTCTCGATTGTGCTGGCGGATGCGCTGCTCGAAAAGCTCGGCGGCGACAGTATCGAAGAGATGCGCCCGCGCTTTGACCGCTTGCGGCGCAGCCACGTCGACGATTTGCCGATGAACGACAGGTCGTGGCGTTTCGGTTATGAGTAAGCCGGCGAATATCGTATTGACCGGGTTTATGGGGACGGGCAAGTCGACCGTTGGGCGGCTCGTCGCTGGCCGGCTAAAACTCCCGTTCATCGACACGGACGCGTTGATCGAGGCGCGCACCGGCCGCACGATCCCGGCGATCTTCGCTGAGGACGGCGAGTCGGCATTTCGCGCCATGGAGCGCGACGTGTGCGCCGAGCTTGCTGACCAGCGCGGCCTCGTGATCGCGACCGGCGGCGGCACGTTGATCGACCCGCGTAACTGCGCGGTTCTAGCGCCGAACGCCATGATCGTGTGTCTGTGGGCATCGCCCGAAGCCATCGAGTCGCGGCTTTCCCATACGGGTCACCGGCCGCTGGCGGCGACATGGCGCGGCCTGCTCGAACAGCGGACGCCGATCTATCGCCAGCTTCCGTATCACGTTGACACGACGGGGCGCGCGCCCCACGACACCGCACAGGAGGTCATCGCGCTGTGGCAGGCATCCTGACCGTTCATTCACCGGAGGGCGAGTATCGACTCGTGATCGAGCGTGGAGTGGCCCGGCGTGTTTCCGGGTTCAGCGCGCATCCACGCGTCGCCGTCACGACCAATACCACGATCGCGCCGCTGCACGCGCAAACGATCCTCGATGCGCTTCCCACTGGCCGTCTGGTGACGATGCCCGACGGTGAGCAGTACAAGACGCTCGCCACAGTCGAAGCGTTGTATCACGATTACGTGCGCACAGGCTTGGATCGGCACGGCGCGGTACTGGCGTTGGGGGGCGGTGTGGTCGGGGATACGGCCGGCTTCGCGGCAGCTACGTACTATCGCGGCGTCGACTTGATCCAGATGCCCACGTCGCTGCTGGCGATGGTCGATAGCAGCGTCGGCGGCAAGGTGGGCGTCGATCTGGCCGAAGGCAAGAACCTCGTCGGCGCGTTCAAGCAGCCCGCCGTGGTGCTGATCGACCCCGACTTCCTCGTTACGCTGCCGGAGGTCGAGTGGCGATGCGGCATGGCGGAGATCATCAAGGCCGGCCTGATCGGCGACGCGGCGATCCTTGATCCGTCGCTGTGGTCGCCGACGCGCGCCGAGGACGTGATCCGGCGTGCGGTGCAGGTCAAAGTCGGGATCGTCGAAGCTGACCCGTTCGAAAAAGGCGTGCGCGCGCATCTCAACCTCGGCCACACGTTTGCGCATGCGTTGGAAACGGTCACGGAATATCAGTGGCGGCATGGCGAAGCGGTCGGGCTTGGGTTGATTGCCGCGGCGCACCTGTCTGCCGTCATGGGGCTGTGTGACGCGGCGCTCCCTGAGCAGGTCGGGGCGTGGGTGCGGCAGGTTGGGCTTCCGACCCGCTTGGGCGACGTGTCCGCCGACGCGCTGTGGGATGCGATGGCGACCGATAAGAAGTGGCGTGCAGGCCGGTCGCGGTTTGTGCTGATACACGGCCCGCAGCATGTTACAGTAGTTGAGGACGTGCCGCGCAGCGCCGTAATCGAGGCGTTGGATAAAGTGAGATAACGCCATGAGCCGCAAGATCTTGATCCTAAACGGCCCTAACCTGAACCTGCTCGGCGTGCGTGAGCCGTCGGTCTACGGCACGACCACGCTCATTGACATCGAACGTGCGTGTGGAGAAGTGGCGGCGCGCTACGGGGCCACCGTCGAGTCGAGGCAGTCGAACCATGAAGGCGCGCTGGTGGACGCGTTCCATGATGCGCGGACATGGGCCGCGGGCGTCGTCATCAATGCGGGGGCGTACACCCATACGTCGATCGCTCTACGCGACGCCATCAGCGCCGTTCAGCTTCCGACCGTCGAAGTGCATCTCTCGAACATCTACGCGCGGGAAGCGTTCCGGCATACGTCGATGATCGCGGCGGTGTGCATCGGGCAGATCGCCGGCTTTGGCTGGCGCAGCTACACGCTGGGTGTGCAGGCGCTGCTGGATCATCTGGAGATTCCGCTGCTGGTAGCGCCGGACGAATAAGCGTTCTTTGGTGATAATGGACAACGTGTTGACGGGTTTGGTCGGACAAGTGAACCGTTGGCGCGGTGATAGGGCACAGCTAATCTCGTTATGATCTTCGAACCAGTTAAGGCGAATTAGTGATGTTTGACAAATCCACGATCCTCAGCGCGGTTGAAAGTCAGAACGTCGATTTCATCGACCTGTGGTTTACCGACATCACCGGCGAAGTCAAGAGCGTGACCGTGCCGGCGTCGCGCTTGCCACGCGTCCTCGATCAAGGCGCGCATTTCGACGGATCGGCGCTGGATGGATTCGCGCGCGTGGCTGAAAGCGACATGCTGCTGGTGCCCGATCTGCGCACGTTTTGCGTCTTGCCGTGGAGCAGCGGCGGGACGAAAGTCGCTCGGCTGATTTGCAGCGTGCATACCTTGAGCGGCGACCCGTTTGTCGGCGATCCGCGCACAGTGCTGCAAAACATCACCGCGGAAGCGCGCGACATGGGGTTCACGTTCGAGACCGGGATGGAGCTTGAGTTCTACCTGTTCAAAACCGATAGCGACCGCCGCCCATTGTTAGATGGCACGACCGACGAGGCGAGCTATTTCGATATGTCGGACGAGGCATCGCAGGCGATCCGGCGCGAGATGATCCGCGTGCTTGCGCAAATGGGAATCGACGTGACATCTGCTCACAGCGAAATCGGTAACGGGCAGCACGAGATCGACCTCATGCACGACGAGGCGCTCGTCTCGGCCGATAACCTGCTCACGGCGCGCGTAGTGCTCAAGCATGTCGCCGCCGAGCACGGACTCTACTGTACGTTTATGCCGCGTCCACGGGGAGATATGCCCGGCTCCGGCATGCACACGCACCAGAGCCTGTATACAGTGGACGGCGGCGTCAATGCGTTTGCCGACGCCACCGATCAGTACGGGTTGTCGCCCATCGCCAAGCAGTTCCTCGCCGGCCAACTGCAGCACGCCAAGGCGATGTGCGCGGTGCTGGCGCCGCTTGTAAACAGCTACAAACGGCTGGGCACCAGCATCGAGGCGCCGGTGCACATCACATGGGCGCATATCAACCGGGGCGCGCTGATCCGCGTTCCGGCGACGAGCGCGCGCCTTGAACTGCGCTGTCCCGATCCGAGCGCCAACCCCTACTTGGCATCGGCGGTGATGCTCGCCAGCGGTCTTGATGGCATTCGCCAGAACGCCGTGCTGCCCGCCCCGCTGGAGGAGACGATGGTCAACGTAGCGGTGAAACGCCGGCAAATCCCGAACATCCTGCCGCGTTCGCTGGGCGAGGCGCTCGACGACCTCGAACTCGATGACGTCGTGCTGGGCGCGCTAGGGCCGTACGTCGGAGATCGCTATCTCGAAGCTAAGCGGCAGGAATACCGCGAGTACAAGCGGCAGGTCACGCGCTGGGAAGTCGAGCGATACATCACGCGCTACTAAGCGGCAAGTCATCAGTCGCCAGTCTCCAGAATTGTGTTACAGATACGCTGTTGAGCGGAGATGCCGCATTTTGACTGGCAGCTGGCCGCTTTCGGTCAATGGCTTGAGCGAGACATGGGACGTGATGCGTGGTGAGAAACGGCGATCAGATCCTCGTCACTCGCCACTTCGTGTTAGCTGTTGATCGCGACCCTGTGGATTTCGCGCAGAACGGTATCGGCTTCCGCTTGACTCACGACCAGCGACAGGCTGCACCCGCCCGCGCCGAACGATGCCGCGAGGATCGGGATGTCTCCGAGCGCGGCAAATAGCTTCGCCGCCAAGCGCGGCACGCTGTTGATCCCATCGCCGATAGCGGTCACGATGCTGACCTGCTGGACATGCCAGCGCGGTGATGGGCCGGTCGTGTTCAGCTCGCGGCCGAGCGACTCGACCAACGCGCTCACTGCATCGGGGCCTGCGCTGGCCGGGACGACACACGTGATGAACGTGCGCTGCGCCGACTGGGCGGCGATCATCACATCGGAGGACGTGCCGATCTCGCGCTGCATGTGCTGATCCACCAGATTCGCGATCTCGCCGTAGGGGCCGGAACGGTCGATTGCGAGGGCGACGCCCGCGATCTGCGTGACGGACTTGATCTGATTGTCCGACCCGGTCTTGGCGTGGATTAGCGTACCGGCAAGCTGGGGTTTATACACATTCTTCACGCGAAGCGGGATTTGATGCTGGCGTAGGGGCGCGACCATCCGGGCGTGCAGGATGCGCGCGCCGAAATGCGCCAACTCCGCCATTTCGTTGTAGCTCAATTCGCCGATGACACGGGCGTCAAGCACCTCGTGCGGATCGGCGGACATGATTCCGTCGACATCCGACCACACCCAGACCTCGGTGGCCTTGGTGCCTACGGCGAGGATCGACGCGGAATAGTCGCTGCCGCCGCGGCCGAGCGTCGTCGGTTTGTGAGTGGGCGTCGCGCCGATGAACCCGGTCAACACCGGGAGGATATTCCGTTCCAGCATCGGGCGCAGGTCGCGGTCGATACGCTCCTGCGTCAGCGTGAGGTTGGGCGTGGCCGCCCCAAAATTGGCGTCTGTGATGATGATGTCGGCGGCGTCGATGGCGACGGCGCGCAAGCCGTGCTGGCGCAGCAGCACAGCGACGATCAACGCGGCGAGGCGTTCGCCCATGCTTACGGCCGCGTCGAGGTTCTCGGCGGAAAGCGCGTCACGGTTCTTCTGGGTGATGCGCTGAAATGCGCTCAGCAGATCGAACAGCAGCTTGTCCAGGTCGGCTTGCAGCGCGGCCAGTTCGGTCTTGCCCAGCTGCAACCCCTCAGCCAGCGCGAGATGCCGGGCGCGCAAATTTGCAGCGATCCGCCGGTAGCCGCGCTCGTTGCCGAACTGCGCCAGATGCGCCGCGTCGATCAGCGCGTCGGTCACGCCGTCCAGCGCGCTGACGACCAACACGACATGATCCCACTGCGCTGCCTCGTACAGTACAATACCGAGCATCTGCGACAGCGCCGCTGTCGTGCCGACGCTCGCCCCACCGAATTTCATGACCAGAGTCGTCATCGAGTTCGCTTTGCCGCGCCTGCCGCGTGGCCGCCTCCCGTTGTTCCAAGTTGGGATTAGACGCTATAATCGCTGCTGGCCCCCGGCCATCGTCGTGACACAGACCAGCGATGCGGCCGCATGCACCGTGCCGCTTGTGCGCTGGATTATACGGGTGAGACTTTCGCTATGGCAAATACGAATGCTCCTGCCGCCGTCGCTGAACGCGCCGCAGGTGTACGCTTCACAAAGGTTGGCAAACTCTACTACTTCGACTACTCCGAGTACCCCGAGCTTCAGCCGGGCGATTACGTGATTGTCGAAACCGTGCGCGGCCGCCAAATGGGGCAGGTGATGGGTTTCACCGTGCCGGATGCCGGCCGTGATCTCAAGCCGATCCTGCGCCCGGCCACACCGCGTGATCTGGTGCTGAGACAAGAGTGGGAGGCGCGGCAGGACGATGCGTTGAAAGCGTGTATCGACCGCGCCAAAGAGATCGGCGGGCTGCGTGACGTGCGATTTCATGCCGCGCAGTACAACTATGACGGCAGCCTGCTGACGTTTCTGTTCAGCGCGGAAGACCGTGTGAACACACAGCGGCTCGCCAACGATCTCAAGCGCCAGTTCGATACCGCCATCGAGTTCCGGCAGATCGGCCCGCGTGACGTCGCGAAGCTGCTGGGCGGTTTTGGCGCCTGCGGTGAACTGCGCTGCTGCTCGACCTTCCTGACCGACTTCAGCCCCATCAGCATCAAGATGGCGAAAATGCAGGGGATTTCGCTCAATCCCGAAGAGATCACAGGCATGTGCGGCCGCCTGCGCTGCTGCTTGGTGTATGAATACGAGCAGTATGTAGAGGCGCGCAAGCACCTGCCGAAGAAGGGCAAGCGCATCGGGACGCCGCTGGGCGTGGGCAAGGTGATCGACCTTCAACCGCTGGCGGATTTGGTGACCGTCTATATCGAGGAACAGGGCGTCAAGACGTTCACGCGTGAGGATTTGATCCCGCTGGACGAACTCGAAGCGCTGCAGCGTAAAGCGCAGGAGCCGTGCACAAAGCATGGCGAGGGCGAGGCGTGCGAGTGCGGCCAGAAGCCGGGTGAGCGCAATCAGGATAAGCAGGGCAAGAAGAAGCCCGGCAAGCGCAATGACCGACGCGACAGTTAAGCGTGTTCTGGGGGTGTTCGCGCATCCGGACGACTCCGGATTCTTCTGCGGCGCATCGTTGGCGCGTTGGGCGGCCCTCGGCGCGCATGTCGTGATCGTCGTCGCGACCAGCGGCGGCAAGGGCAGCGCCGATCCCACGATGACCAGCGACAAATTGACCGTGATCCGTGAGGCGGAGGAGCGCAAAGCTGTGGCCGAACTGGGCGCGGCGGAGGTCGTGTTCCTGCGTCAAACAGACGGCGAGTTGGAGCCGAATCTGGCGCTGCGCCGCGAGATCACCCGCCAAATCCGGCGTGTGAAGCCCGATCTGGTCGTGTCGCTTGACCCGACGGTGTACTGGTGGGGGAACGGCGGGATCAACCACCCCGATCATCGCGCGATTGGCGAGGCGACGTTGGCCGCGGTGTTCCCGACCGCGCGTGACCGCTTGAACTTTCCGGAGCTTGAGCTGGACGAGGGACTGGACGTACATAAGACGCCGCTAGTGTACATCTCAGGCACGGCTGAGCCGAACGTGATGGTCGACGTCACGGACTACCTGCCGGTGAAGCTCGCGGCGTTGAAGCATCACGCCAGCCAGATTGCCGACTACGACGCCATGGTCGAGCGGGTCACCAGCCGTATGCTTGACCCGAATGCCCCGTTGGATCAACCGCGTTACATCGAACGCTTCCGTGCGATCACTATAGGATAATCACCATGAGCAAAATCGACTTTGTGCCCGAGGCCGAAGCCCTGCGCGAGGAGATGGTCGCCGTTCGGCGTGATTTGCACATGCACCCCGAAACGGCCTTCGAGGAAGTTCGCACGGCAGGGATTGTCGCGCAGACGCTGTCGTCTTTGGGTCTGGAAGTCCAAACCGGAGTGGGCAAGACCGGCGTCGTAGCGATGCTTGACGGCTCGGACGACGGGCCGACGGTGCTTGTCCGTGCCGACATGGATGCGCTGCCGATTGAGGAGGCCAACAAAGTCGATTACGTCTCTCAGACAGCAGGCAAGATGCACGCCTGCGGCCACGACGCGCATACGGCAATCGGCCTAGCCGTCGCCAAAATGCTCACCAAGCATAAAGATCGGATCCACGGACGGGTCAAGTTCGTGTTTCAGCCGGCGGAGGAGATTGCGCGCGGGGCGCAGGCCATGATCGAGGACGGCGCGCTGGCTAATCCACGGCCGGATGTCAGCCTCGGCCTGCATGTGTGGAATACGCTCCCACTCGGCAGGCTCGGTGTGGCCGACGGCCCGACGATGGCGGGTTCTTCGCTGTGGACGGCGACCCTCACAGGCAAGGGGGCGCACGGTGCTGCCCCACACTTAGGCATCGACCCGGTGGTGTGCGCGGCGCATATCATCACCGCGCTGCAAACCATCGTCTCACGCAACGTCGACCCGATGGACACGGCGGTCGTCAGCGCGACTCAGGTGCATGCCGGCGATACGCACAACGTCATCCCGCAGACTGCCGTGCTGACCGGCACAATGCGGTCATTCAAGACGGAAGTGCGCGATTTGGTGACACAGCGCATGGATGAGATCATTCGCGGCGTGGCAGCCTCGTTCGGCTGCGAGGCGGACTTCCAGATCGAGCATCGGACTGGCCCGGTGGTCAATCATGCCGATGTCGGGAACCGCCTGCGCCCGTTGTTCAGCGACATCGTAGGCGCCGACAATCTCGACCTCACGACGCGGACGATGGGCGGCGAGGATATGTCGTTCTTTATGACCGACGTGCCGGGGATGTACTTCTTCGTAGGTTCCGCCAATGAGGCGCGCGGCCTGAACTACGGCCATCATCACCCGCAGTTCGATATTGACGAAGACGTGCTGCCGCTTGGGGCGGCGCTGCTGGCGACGGCGGTCGCGGAGTATGTGATACCGGGATGACCGAACCTGTAGCACTCGAATGGATCAGCGGCGACGGGTGGCTCGTGCTGGCCGAACCCGACGACGACCCGTCGGGCGCGCTTCGGGCAAGTGCCTTGCACAAACTCGGCGTTAATCGTGGATTTGCGTTCCTCGGCCTCAATGAAACGACCGGCGACGCCGAGATGGCCGATATGGAGGATCTCGGCGCGCCGACAGGCTACTTGATCAACGTGGTGACTGAGGACGACGACACAATCATCAGTAACCTGCGCGATGTCGGGCTGATTATGCTCGATCCATCGGCCGACCCGCGCCGGATGCTCGACGCGCTCATCGGCGCCACCTCGCTGGCGATGCGAGACGCCTACTTGCGCGGCGCGGTGATCTATGCGGAAGGCCCGTGCGCGTCGTTGTTCGGTGCGTGCTGGCGGTCGGCGGGCGGCGGGTTGCACGAGGGTTTGGGCTGGATCACCGATGCGCAGCTCTTGTTCGGGATCGGCGATCAGGCGGCGCTGCGTGCGGCTGCCCGCCCAACATTTGAAACGCGGCCGCGCACCGTCGCGCTGGGCGTCCCCAGCGGATCGGCGCTGGCGCTTGGGCCATCGGGCCAGATCGAAGTCTGGGGGCCGCGCCCGATCTCGGTTACGCTTGGGCCGGGGAAGATTTCTAACCCCGCCAATCGCTCCAACTAACATCTATCCACAATCCGGGTTTGAGACGGGGAAACTGGCATGCCTGTCACGATCATACTGGGCGCCAATGGGGCGATGAGGGAAAAGGCCGTGCTGTCGATTATCTGAGCGCACAGGCGGACGTCACCGCGCGCGCGACAGGCGGCGATAACGCGGGCCATACACTGAATGTCGGCGAGCATTTGCTCAAGCTGCACCTCGTGCCATCGGGGATCCTGCATCCGCATGTCGCGTGTGTGTTGGGCAACGGCATGGTCATCAATCCGGTGAATCTGGTGAAGGAGATCGAAGAACTGCGCGGCTTCGGTCTGGATGTTTCGCCGGAACGCCTTAAAGTCAGCACGCGAGCGCACCTGATCACGCCGGCGCATCTTGCGCTTGATCGGGCCAGCGAGCGTGAGCGCGGCGACAGCAAGATCGGGACGACCCTGCGCGGCATCGGCCCTGCCTACGGCGACAAGGTCGATCGACGGGGAATCCGGGTTGGCGAGATGCTTGATGTCGAAGCGTTTGCGCAGCGGTTCGAGGAGGCGCTGTCACGCACGAATGGCGATCTCGCCCGGCGCGGCGCCGATCTGATCGACATACACGGGGCGGTCGAGCAGTATGTCAAGGCCGCGGCCCGTCTGCGCCCATACATCACCGATACGTCGATGTTCATCGACGACGCACTGCGCGCCGGAAAACGTGTTGTGGTCGAAGGCGCGCAAGGCACGCTGCTTGACGTGGACTTCGGTTCGTATCCGTTCGTCACCAGCTCGTCGCCCACGGTTGGCGGCGCGCTGACGGGCCTCGGCTTTGGCCCGACCTACGTCGATCGCGTGGTTGGCGTGGCGAAAGCGTTCTCGACGCGGGTCGGCGGCGGCCCGATGCCGACTGAACTGGACGGCCCGCTGGCCGACCGACTGCGTGGAACCGGCGCGAATTTCTGGGACGAATACGGGACAACAACCGGACGGCCACGGCGCGTAGGATGGCTCGACGGTGTGATCCTGCGCTATGCCTGTGTCATCAACGGCTTTACCGAACTGGTGCTGACCAAGCTGGACATCCTCAGCGGATTTGAGTCGCTCCAGATCTGCACCGCGTATGAGATCGACGGCGAGCGCACAACCGAGGTTCCCGCTTCGGTTGACGGGTTGGCGCGCGCGACGCCCGTATACGAGACGTTTCCCGGCTGGTCGGAGGATGTCAGCGAGATACGCCGCATGAGCGATCTGCCTGCCAACGCCCGGCGCTACCTCGATGCGATTGCCGAACTATGCCGCACCCCGATCGACGTTGTGAGCGTCGGGCCGGAGCGTGCGCAGCTTGTCCATGCATAGGCCGACCCGTGTTTGACTATCCCGGCGCCTTTGATCCGTTCGCCTCACGGCTGTATCCACCGCAGACGGTGGTGTCGTTAGTACCCAGCGTCACCGAATCGCTGTATGAGCTGGGGCTGGGAGCGCGCGTGCTGGGCGTCACCGATTACTGCACGCGCCCGGCCGAACAGGTGCAGTATCAGACGCGGGTAGGTGGGACGAAGAATCCGGACATCGCCAAGATCGCGGCGCTTGCCCCGGAGCTGGTGATCGTCAATGTCGAGGAGAATCGCCGTCAAGACGCCGATGCGCTGTTGGCGGCGGGATTGAACGTGTGGGTCACGCATCCGCGGACGGTGCGCGACGCGATTAATCTGTTGTGGACGATCATGTCCGTGTTCGAAGCGCCAGAACGTTCCGAGCGAGTGCGCCACCTAGAGCGGATGTACGACTGGGTCTCAAGCGCGACTCGCGCCAAGGAACGAAAAGGCAGGCTGCCGACGGTGTTCGCGCCGATATGGCTCGATCCGCTGATGACGTTCAACGGTGATACGTACATGCACGACATCCTCCATGTTTGCGGGGCGCTGTCGAGCTTTGCAGATCGCGAGCGTCGCTATCCGCTGGCGGCCGACATCGGGGACGCAGAGGCTTACGCGCCGGATGATCCGCGCGCTGCAGGACGTGACACGCGCTACCCACGGATCCGCCTCGAAGAGGTCGAAGCCGCGCAGCCTGACATCATCTTGCTGCCTGATGAACCATTCCGGTTTGACGAACAGCACCGGAGTATGTTTGAATCGCTCAATATCCCCGCCGCGCGACATGGACGCATTCATCTGGTCGATGGCTCACTGTTGACGTGGCACGGGACTCGTCTGGCCGCTGCCCTACAAGAGCTGCCGGTATTGCTTGAGGTACCCCATGTCGATACCCTCCGATGATCGGCGCGGCCACCAACGCACGCCCCCGTCACAAGAAGTCCTACTAGCGGCGCTTCACGATATCCGCGCTGGGGCGAACGCTGCCCTTCTACACTTGAGCCAAATTGCTTCGACCGGTGAACTGGGCCAACAGCAAAATGACCATCAGCGCGCCGCCCTGTATGCCGTGCAGTCGATCCTTCGTGTGGTCGAGCATACGACTGGCGCGCCGCCGCACCGGCCGCCGGCGGTGGCAGCGCGTGAACACTGGAACGCGCTGGAACACTCCGACCCGCTCGATGATCGCTTTCAGGACGCGCCCGTCATGCTGGATGACCGGCAGGGCCGCGACGATCAGATGATCTCCTGAGACCCTAACGCACGGCGTGCGTGTGCGCTACAATACGCGTGAGAAACCCCTGAGCAGAAGCGGGCGCTGCTTGCGCCAGCTTGTGACGATTTGTACAATGGCAGCATGACTGTGGGAGGTTCCTGTGAAGCGGTTGGCCCTGCTCATCCTGATCTTGGCAATTCTTGGTGCAGGCGGTACGCTGACGGCGCTGACAGGCTCGGACTGGTCGGCGACGGCGATGCCGGGCGCTAAAGTACAATGCGCCGATCCGGCGTGTTCGGTGTTCTTGGCTGAGCCGTGGCAGGCCGGTCAGTTGATCCTGCTGGTGGGGTTCATTCTGTTCAACATGATCGGAATCGGCGCGACGCTCGCGATCGTGCTGTGGTTCCTCAACAAGCAGGTGGCTACGGTTCGGGCGCAGCCCTCCGCCGACACGCAGAACACCGCCTCCATCGAGAAGGCGTGAGGCCGCTGCCTCGGCGCTCGCGTGAGGGGGAATATCAAATCCATGGCGAAACAGAGTCTTTCGCAGCGACCGCGCCTGTTCATCAGGCTTGCGCTGACGGTAACCGTACTGACGATTGCGCTGGTGGTCTTTGGCGCGGTCGTCCGCGTGACGGACAGCGGATTAGGGTGTAACCGCGACTGGCCCCTGTGCGGGGGCACCGTGTTCCCGCCGCTGGATAATCTGACCGCGTGGATCGAGTGGCTGCATCGATTGTTCGCCATCCTGATCGGCCTGCTGGGCGTCGGTATGTTGGTGGCGGCTGTGCGCGCGTTTCGTCAGCGTAACCGCGCGGTGTTGTACGGAACAGTCATCGCGGCAGTGCTGTTTCTGTTTCAGGCGTTCCTCGGCGCGCTGGTGGTCAAGCTCGACCTGCCGCCCACGATGGTGACGATTCATCTTGGCACGGCGATGCTGCTGCTCGCGGCGCTGCTCTTTACCTATATCGGGGCGGTTTACCATCCGGCAATGAGCTACGGCCGCGATCACGTGAGCTGGCTGATGTTTGCGACGACAGGCGTGTCGCTGTTGATTATCCTCACCGGCGCGTTGGTGCGCGGTGGCGGGGCGACGCTGGCGTGCATGGATTGGCCGCTGTGTAACGGCGAAGCGTTCCCATTTGAACAAGGGCCGCTGCAAGTCGTGCACATGACCCACCGCTATGCCGTCGTGGCGCTCGGTGTTCTGCTGGCGCTGCTGCTGTGGTACATCATTCGTTCCGGCCGGCCGTCGCTCATGCGAAAACTGATAGTCGCCGCTCTGGTCTGTTATGGGTTGCAAGCCGTGGTCGGGGCGCTGTTTGTCCTCGCGGCGGCGGCCCCGTTGTGGGGAACCTTGCATGTCGGTTTGGCAGCGTTGACATGGGCCGCACTCGTGCTGATCTTGATCGTCGAGGCCGTCAACACCGGTTGGTTGAAGTTCGATAATCGTGAGGCGGAATGGCATCCACTGTCCGGGAGCAAGCTCCCCAGCTAAGTGAGACGTTACGCAACTATCTGGCGCTTGCGAAGCTCCGGATCGTTCTGCTGCTGGTATTTACAACGGTCACGGCGATGTTTATCGCGGCCGATGGCGCGCCGCGCGCCGACGTCATGATCCTGACGACCTTCGGCGGGGCGCTTGCGGCGGCCGGCGCCAGCGCGATCAACCAGTTCTGGGATCGCGATATGGACGCCAAGATGTCGCGCACCTCGCGCCGTCCCATCCCATCCGGGCGTGTGTCGCCGACCAACGCCCTGATCTTCGGAATCGCGCTGATCGCGTGGGCGACGTTCATCCTCAGCATCGTGAACTGGCTCACCGCGTTGTTGGCGCTGGGCGGCGCGTTCTACTACGTCGTGATCTACACAATCCTGCTGAAGCGCAATACGGTCGTCAACATCTTGATTGGCGGTGGGGCAGGGGCGATGCCCGTGCTGGTCGGATGGGCGGCAGTCACCGGAACCATTGGGTTCGAGGCGCTCATCCTGTTTGCGATTGTGTTCTACTGGACGCCGCCGCACAGCTGGGCGCTGGCGCTCCTCGTCCACACCGATTACGCCCGCGCCGATGTCCCGATGATGCCGGTGGCGCGTGGTGAGGAGGCGACACGACAGCAGATTCTACTGTATTCGGTGCAGCTTCTGTTGGTGTCGGTGATGCCGTTCCTGTTCGGGACGCTGGGCGGAATCTACTTGCTCGGCGCGCTCGTGCTGGGCATCGGGCTGGTAGTGATGGCGGTTCGTTTGGTACGGCAGAAGGACAAGGCCATCGCGCGCGCGACGTACAAGTACAGCACGTCCTATCTCGCGTTTCTGTTTCTGTTGATGATTATCGACCGCATTTTGCTGTAGCGGATGCGGTGTCGGCCCTATGCGCGGGGCCGCCGAACGTCAGGAAATCCCGAATGAACAACCAAACAATTCGCAAGACTTCGGTCTGGCCGGTCGTAGTCGCTGGCCTGTTTCTCGTCGGGTTTACCGTGCTGTTCGTCAGCGAACTGCTCCAGCTGAGCGGTGATGAGTCCAGCCTGCCCCCCGCCGGCGAAACGCTCACGGCGCAAACGTATCAGGATGTCGTGGATGTGCTGCTGGTGAATGCCGACGTCGAACGTGGCGCAGCGCTCGTTCAGCGTTATGGCTGCGTGGCATGTCATACCGGCGCAGGCGCAGATAACCGCTTGGCGCCGAACTGGGCCGGCCTACCCGATCGCGCCGCCGAACGCCACCCGCCGCTGTCCGCCGAGGCGTATCTCTACGAATCGATCGTGTATCCCCGCGCGGTCGATATCGAGGGGTATACTGGCACGATGCCGTTGATCTACGGAAGTCAAATTCCCGACGATGATCTCGGCAGCATCATCGCATATCTGATGACGTATCGGGGCGATTCGGATTGAACCTCGACGCGCTGACCCTCTCGGCGCTGCTTGACGAATTGATGGACACCATCGTCGGTGGGCGCATTCAAGACGCCATCGACGTCAACGATGATTCAATCGGCCTCGAAATCTACGCGGATCACCGGCGGCACTACCTGTACTTGAGCGCCGACCCGCAAACGCCGCGCGTGCATCTCGTGACCGACAAACTGCGGCGCGGCCGTTCGACGCCGACTCAGCTCGGGCTGCTGCTGCGACGCTATGCCGAGGGTGGAACGCTCGCCCACATCTCACAACCGCCGTGGGAGCGCGTGCTGCATTTCGAGATCATCGGCCCCGAAGGCGACTGCACGCTGATTATCGAGCCGATGGAGCGGCGAGCGAACCTGCTTCTCGTTCAGGACGGCATCATCCGCGATTGCTTGCGCCGTGTCGGATCATCCGAGAACCGTATGCGGGTGAGCCTGCCCGGAAAGCCGTATGTCGAACCTCCGCCGCAGTTGGGCAAA
Source organism: Chloroflexi bacterium OLB13 (assembly GCA_001567485.1). Taxonomy (GTDB): domain Bacteria; phylum Chloroflexota; class Anaerolineae; order Aggregatilineales; family Phototrophicaceae; genus Flexicrinis. The sequence goes on along the minus strand of JZRA01000092.1, from coordinate 159,810 downwards.
GTTGACCTGTTCGACGTTGACGAAGGGCAGATCGCCAGCCTGCTTGCCGCCAACACAGACCCCAAGCTCAAGGCGGCGCAGCTGCTCTCGCGGCGGGTGCTTGGCGCGTCACCGCTGCTCGCGCGCGAGATCGTCTTCACCGCGCATGGCGATGCCGACATACTCGCACAGCACGCCGACGCGGGCGCGTTGTCCGCGGCGTTGAGCGCGCTGGCGGGGCCGCTCAAAGCGCGCGAGTGGCAGCCCGGCATCGCCCATGACGAACGCGGGGTGACGGCGTTCAGCGTGTACCCGCTGACGCACTTGGACGGCTGGCAGCGCGTCGGCTCAGTGAGCGAGGCGCTGTCGACGTATTACGGCGCGCCGGTTGGCCCGGAAGCCTATACCGCCGCCAAAGCGCCGATCCGCGCGATCATCGACGAGGCGACCGCACGCGTATCCGCCAAGCTCGCGTCACTCAACGCGTCGATGACCGACGACAGCGAGCGCGAACTGCTCAAGCTGTCGGGCGAACTGGTGCTGGCCTATCAATACGCGATTCAGCCCGGTCAAACCGTGTTCAAGGCGGAATACGAGTCCGACAAGCCTCCGCTGTCGATCACACTTAATCCCGACTTGACGCCGGTCGAGAATGCGCAGGCGTATTTCGCCCGTTACAACAAGGCCAAGCGTGCGCTTGAGGACGTCCCCGGCCTGATCGCTGATACCGATGCGGCGCTTCAGCAGCTTGCGCAGCTTCAGACCGACCTCGATCTCGCGTCGAATTGGCCGGAGATCGACGAGGTTCAGTCGGCGTTGATGGCGGCCGGATTCGCGCGGCGCGGCACGTTGAAGCGGCTTGGCGGCGGGGTCAGCAGCGGGCCACTACGATTGGTCACGCGCGACGGATTTGTCATTTGGGTGGGCCGCAACAGCCGTCAAAATGATCTTGTGACGTTCGGCAAGGGCAGCCCGGAGGACGTGTGGCTGCATGTGCGCGGCGTGCCCGGCGCGCATGTGGTCATCAAGATGGACGGCCGCGTGATCCCTGACGAAGTTACCGCCGTTGCCGCGTCGATCGCTGCGCATTACAGCGCTAAACGCGGTGAATCGAAAGCGCCGGTGGACGTTACCCGCGTAAAATACGTCAAAAAGATCAAAGGTGCCGCGGCCGGGTTAGTGACGTATCGCAACGAAACCACGCTGACGGTCAGCGCGCAGTCTGAAAAGGCGTTCGAGAAGGAGTTGATGTTGTGAGCAAGCACGGTTTTGACAGCGCCGACCTACGGATCAAGCCCGGCCAGCCGGTCAAGCTCAGCCAGTTCGACGCGCAGGGGGACGGCAGTCTCGATAAAGACAAGACGAAGGCGCTCACGGAGACGCTGCACGATGAGCTGTATCAGCTCCAGTCCCGCCTTTACGCTGAGGGCAAACAGTCCCTGCTCGTCGTCTTGCAAGCGATGGATGCGGGCGGCAAGGATGGGACGATCAAGTCCGTTTTTCGCGGCTTGAATCCGCAAGGCGTCGTGGTGACGCCGTTCAAAGTCCCCACGCCGGCTGAACTCGCGCACGACTTCCTGTGGCGCGTCCATCAGCGCACGCCGGCTAAGGGGCAGATCGGCATCTTTAACCGGAGCCACTACGAAGACGTGCTGGTTGTACGGGTCAATCAACTCGTGCCAGAGAAAGTGTGGCGCGCCCGTTATGACCAGATCAACGCGTTCGAGCAGATGCTCTCCGAAGCTGGCACGCGGATCGTCAAGTTCTATCTGCACATCAGCAGAGACGAGCAGAAAGAGCGCCTCGTTGACCGTCTCAACAGCCCGGACGAACAGTGGAAGTTCAGCACCAGCGATCTGCCCGTGCGCGAACGTTGGGACGATTACATGCAGGCGTACGAGGAGGTATTGAAGCGGTGCAGCACGGAAAGCGCGCCGTGGTACGTCATACCGGCTAACCGCAAGTGGCAGCGGAACTACTTCGTCACGCGCATCCTGATCGAGACGCTCAAAGATATGAACCCGAAGTATCCCAAACCCGAGCCGGGCTTGGACAAGGTCGTTATTCCGGACTGATGGCCGTAACGCGCCGCGCCGCTTCGAGGACGCTGCCCACGGTGATGTCGGTTACGCACGGGTGATATTCGGGCAGGTCGGATCCCCAATCCAGCACCCCACAGCCCAAGCAGGCGATGTCGGAGGTCAAGATCGCGTGCCGGTCGGGCGGCCCCCACGTGCCGAATTCATACACGCGGGCCGGGCCAAACAGCGCCACGGTCGGCGTGTTGACCGCGGACGCGAGGTGAATCGGCCCACTGTCTGGCCCCAGCACGACCAACGCGCGCGCGAACAGCGCGGCGAGCGCGCCGAGGCTTGTGTCTCCTGCGGCAACGACGGCGTGCGCCGTCATCAATTCGGCGATGTGCCGGGTCATCGTCAGTTCGTGTTCGCGGCCTGTCAGCACGATCGTGGCGTCTAGCTGCTCGCAGAGTAGATCACCGACGCGCGCCCAGCGCTCGTCCGTCCACTGTTTCGTCCACGTTCCGCTGCCGGGATGGATGCACACGATACGCGCATCGGGCGGCAGTCCGTGGCGATGAAGCAGCTCCGAGGCGTCATCGTCATCGAGGCGGGAGAAGGAGAAGTTCAGCCCAAGTGTCTCGGCACGAACCGGGCCTGTCCACGACTCGACCAACTGTAAACCGTTGACGACCGCGTGCGCGTTTTGAAACGGGATTCGTTCGTTCAGGAACGGAGCGACATCCGGCAGATCGAACCCGATCCGGCGGCGGATTCCGGCGAGATGCGCGAGCATCGCCCCCCACCAGTGATCGGGCCGGAGGATCACGGCGCTGTCGTAGCCGATCTTGCGCAGCATCCGGCTTGTTCTGATGGCCTGTACGTATGGCGAATGCGTGTGCTCTTCCTCCGACCGGCCAAAACCGGGGAAGGGGAGCGTCAGCACGCGGTTGAGTTCTTTGACGTTCTCAAGCACAGGAGCGGCCCACGGCCCGACGAGCGCGTGCAGTTCGAGGTCGGGGCGGGCGGCTTTGAGCGCGCGGATCGCCGGCAGCGTCAGGAGCATATCTCCGACGTGATCGGGCCGGATGAGCAGCACGCGGCGGCTTTGACGCATCGGCATGAAGCGGATGCGCGCGACCACGCTGAGCAGCCTCCGACGCACCAGATGTTTCAACGGCGGCTTGCGAAACGCCTCGCTGAGGGCGATGTTGCGGGCGGCCAATGTCTCTCTATCCAACTGCGGCCTCCCGATAGGCGCTGGCAAGCGGGGCGGCAATGGCTTGCCAAGAATACGAGTCTCTGACGACCGAAGCAGCGCGCTGCCGTATCGCGGCCCAGCGCCCCGGATCCGCCAGCACGTCGACAACCCGCTGCGCGAATGAGTCGGCATCGTCGGCGATCAGCATACTCTTGCGCCCATTCTCCGTCAGCCCCGCCGCGCCGATTGTGGTCGATACGATTGCACAGCCCGCCGCCATCGCTTCCAGCAGCTTGAGGCGGGTGCCGCTGCCCATCCGAAGCGGTGCGACATAGACGGCCGCCGCGGCGAGATACGGCTCGACCGCTGGCACGAAGCCGGTGATGGACACGCCGTCGACGGTGCGCAGGCGGTCGAGGCGGCTGTGCGGCTGCTGTCCAACGATCATGAACTGCGCGTCTGGAATGCGCGCGCGCACGGCAGGCAGGACGTCGTTGGCGAACCACAGCGCGGCGTCGACGTTCGGCCGGTAGTCCATTTTACCGGTGAACACGATTGTGTTCGGAAGCACGTTCGGTGCGGGGGTGATGCCGGCGTAGTCTGGGGGATCGATGGCGCTTGGGACGATGCAGATCGGGCGACCCGCGCCTAACGTTTTGAGCGCGTTGGCATCCTCCTGCGATACCGCGATCACGAGGTCGGACTGCGCCATCACCGCGCTTTCGAACGACGCGATACGGTGCGACTGTACCCACGAATAGGCGGCCATCGGCCAGCGCCGTATTTCGGACGCGTCGATCCCGGCGATCACGCGCTGAAGCTGAAACTCGGCGTTGAACGTATCGAATACGCGTTTGAGCGACGGCGCAGTATCACGGACGATCCGGAGCGCCCACGCCATCTCGATGCCCTCGGCCTGCACGACATCGAACTGGCCGTGCTTCAGCATCGCTCGCAGCGCGGTCGTATAGCCGTCTGACGCGAGCCGGCCAGCGATGTCGGCCTGTCCTGTCAGCAGGGCGCGGATACGCTGCGCGGACGTGCGCCGCGGCGGATCACAGATATGCACGACGCTGCACAAATCACCCAACGGTGTCGATTTCCAGCCGGCGGCAGGATCACCGTAAGTCAGCAGCGATACGGTGTGTCCGAGGCTGTGCAGCGCGCGGATTAGGCCCAGCACGCGCAGCGCGCCGCCGGATGTGGCGGGGTAAGGCAGCGCGGACGTCAGGAGCAGCACGTTCATGCAGCCACCACACGGCGATACGTTTCCATCGCAATTTGCGCAGATCGCCCCCACGTGAACTGCGCCGAACGTCGAAGCCCCGCTTGCCGCTGATCGTCCAGCCACGCCGTGTCCGGGGCCGAGACGCGGCAGATCGCATCGCAGATCGACTGCGGGTCGTCGGGGTTGACGAGGAGTCCGACCCCATCGACCACTTCGGGAAGCGAGCCGCGGTCGCTCACAATCGGGATCGTGCCGCACGCCATCGCTTCGAGGGCGGGCAGCCCGAACCCCTCATAATGCGCGGGCAGAATCAACGCGCGCGCGCCGCTGTAGAAGGCCGGGAAAGCGGCCCACGGCGCGCCGGGGATATGCACGACGCCGGGCGTTGTGTGTATGGCGGTCATGGCGCGTTCCGCGAGCCAGCCCTCCTCACCGACGATGACCAGCGGCGGAATGTCCGCGACCGATTCGCGCGCGATCCGGTAGCCTTCGCATAAGCCCTCGATGTTCTTACGCGGCCCGATCGTGCCGACGAACAGCAGATACCCCGGAGTCAGGCTGAAGCCCGCCAAGCCTTGTGTGAGTTCGCTGCCGTCCATAGGATAAAACGCCGGATCGACGCCGTGATACTGCACGGTGATCTTGTCCGGACGGACGTTCAACAGACGGATCAAGTCGTCACGGGTGGCGCTGCTCACGGCGAGGATATGATCGGCGCGCTCGACCGCCCACGCGATCTGATCGTTGTAGTAGCGCTGACTGTCGGCCGTCATCTGCTGTGGATACATCAGAAACGCGAGGTCGTGTACGGTGATGACGTGCCGCCGGCCCCCGTGCCACGGCGGGATGAAGTCCGGGCTGTGGAGCACATCGAAGCGCGCGCGAAGCAGCTCGGCGGACAGCGCGATGCGTTCCAGCCGATGATGAGGCGGCGTCCATGCGGTCAAATGCGGCAGGCGCGGGTCGATCGGCTCGCGGGCGCGCCGGCTTTGGATGATCGTCATCTGCTCAGGTGGGTGCATATCCGCAATGGCGGATGCGAGCGCGCGGATATAGGTTGAAGTCCCACCGGCGCGGTAGGCGGTAAGTCGGGCGTCTAGGCCGATTCGTGTCATGCGCGTAGTATACGGTGTGCAGCCATGGGCGGCTAGGGGGCGCGCGCGGCCGGATCCGGCCCGATGAACTCGGTCAGCAGCCGGTCGATTGTGCTGTCGTTGAGCAGAACCAGCAGCGCGTTGTTGACGTGGTAGAGCACGTCGTGCCGATCCGCGCTGACGGCCCCGGCGTAAAACTCGGCGGTGAGGTAGTCGGCATGACAGCAGGCCGCGATCTGATCGGCGTACTGCCTCGCGGTCATCGCGTCGACGATTGCGGCGTCGGCTACGACGAATTCGGTGACGCTGCGAAGCGCAAGCTCGGCCGACTCGAACGTCACGATCGTGAGATCCCGAACGCGGCGCGACCATCTGCGCGCTTCGGCATGACCCCGCGCCCCGAGTTCCACCGCGACGTGCTTACCAGCAAGATCCCACCCCGAGTCGATCTCGTCGTCGCTGATCAGCAGGAGGCCGTCGTTAAGATAGCCCCACGTATAGGACACGTCGGCCGGCGTCACATCGGCAGCGCGAATGGCCGCGAACGAGACATCCGCGACATGCGTGCGGACGGCGTCGAAGGCGCTGTCAAAGTTGACCATCACGAACCGCGCTTCAAGCCCCAGTAGTGCGGCAACTGCTTTGCCCAACTCGACATCGATCCCAATAAACGTATCATCCATGATAGAACCGAACGGCGCGTAGCTGGGGTCGATGCCAATCGTCAGCGTCCCGTCGGGAAAGACCTCGTCAACTGAGCCGATGCGCTCCTGCTGCGCCCACCACAGCGCGATGGTAAACACCGGCAGCAGAAGCAGCCAACTGCGTCTGCGAAGCGTGCGTATCAACCCCGGCGGACTCACGGCGCGCTCCCCGTCGCGTAGGTTTGCAGCGCGAAATACAACGGCTTGAGGTCGAAGTCGGTGGTTGCCAGCACGAATCCGTCTGGATAGCTGTTAGCGGGCGTGGGATACCGGAACACCCATAAACACTGCGCGGCTAGCCACGGCCACTGCGCATCCGCCCACCGGAAAGCGTCGAGCGTGTTGATCACACGCTGCGCAGGGGAGACCGCGCCCGCCCAGCGTGGATGATCGTTCCAGCCGAACTCGGTGATCCAGACCTTCATCTCGTCCAACCCGTATTCATCCAACACGTCGCGCAGCAGTTCCACGCGCCGGAAGTTGAGGCGATCACGAGCTGGCGCGTCGAGCGCGGCGGATCGCAGGCCGTAGCTGTGCACGGCAAGCCCGTCGAAGTACGCCGCAGCGCCGGCGTCCAGCATGCCGCGCAGATACAAGATGTCCTCTAAGCCGTTGACGCTGCCGACAGGTTCTAGTGTCGCGGCCAGCGCGCCGGCGAGGATCGTCACGTCGGGCGCCGCGGCGCGCACCGCTGAGGCAGTGGCCGCCAGCAGCGCCGTGTATTCGACCGGACTGACCGGACGGAATCCCCACTCAAACGTGAGGTTCGGCTCGTTCCAGACGATGATCGCGGCGAGATCGTCGCGGTAGCGCGCTGTGAACCGCGCGGCGTAGGCGGCGAAATTGTCATACGACTCGGCCGGCAGCTCGTTGAAGGTCGTTGGCGTGCCATCCTCGCGCTGACGTGCCCACTCCGGCACCAAGCCAAGCCGCGCGATTACACGGATGCCTTGATTGCGCGCGTGCTTGAAAATCTTGTCGGGCTGGCTCCAATCGTCTTGGCCGGGGCGGCGCTCGACGTATGCCCACGGGAAGAATTCGACGATTGTGCCTGCTCCCATCTCACGCACGGCGCGCAGGCTTTGCTGCATGCGGAACTCTGGAACTTCGTCAATCAGGCGTGTGTGGACGCACAGCTGCGGCGCATTCGTTACGACGGTCTGCGGCGCATCGAGCAGGACGTGCTGCGGCGCAGGGGCGATCTGCGCGATCAGCCACACGGCCGCTACCCCCTTCAGGCACCACGTCATGGTGTCGAGGTTGAGCCAGCTCATCCAGCGCCAAGTCCGCCCTGCCAATCGCATCGTCAGCCTTATGTGTCGTTATCTACCGCTGAGAGTACGAACTGACTCGCCGGTCTGTCAACGTGTGAAGGGCAACCGTCGCCTAATGATCGTCGTCACGGCGGATATCGTATGCTATGCTGGCATGCGTACACATCCACGAGGCGCCTATGCTGTTCTCCCTCAATTACTCGCCAGAAATGGCCGCGCTGATCCGCTCGGGCGATATCGAGGTCGACCGAATCAAATGCCCGGAGTGGCCTGATATGATCGCCGAGGCGAGCACAGTCGGGCAGGTGTATGTCCACTTCAAGCTGATGGCGGGGCAGGGGCTGCTCGCGCGTGAACTGCTCGATAGTGTGGCGCGGTTCCGTCAGGAAACGGCAACCCCATACGTCAACACGCACATCGGCCCATCGTCTGCGCTGTATCCGCTGCCAAGCGACCGGCCTGCCGCCAAGGACGCCGTGCGGCGTTCGTTCGATCAACTCTCCGAACGGTTTGGGCCGGATGCCGTCATCGCGGAGAACGTGCCGTATCCTGCACGTTCGGACAATGACAAATCCCTCATCAGCATCGATCCGGAGTTCATCAGCGAGGTGATCGAGGAATCCGGCGTCGGGCTGCTGCTGGACATCGGCCACGCGCGCCGCGTCGCCGAACATTGGGGCATTGATCCGCGTATCTACATGAGTCGCCTGCCCGTCCACCGTCTGCGCGAAATTCACATCACCGGTCTCGGTTACAGTCCTGACGGCATGCGCGTCGATCACATGCCGATGCGCGACGAAGATTGGGACTTGCTGGGGTGGGCGCTGGACAACGTACAAAGCGGGAACTGGGCCGAGCCGTGGTCAGTCTCGTGCGAGTACGGGGGCGTCGGAGAGCCGTTCCGCTGGCGCAGCCGTGCCGATGTGATCGCGCATGACGCGCCGCGTATGCTGGCGATGGTGCGCGCCGCACAGCCCGCAGTAACGCCGCAGACCAAGCCTACGGGCGAAGCGTAATGTCGATCCATGTCGTGTGACCCGCTTCGACCACGACCGTCTTGCGGAAACGAATGCGCCCGTTCGCCTCGCTGACGATCACGTCGTAGTCGTCGGCCTCGAGGTCGCCCAACGTGAAATCCTCGCGCCACGCCGGGTCACGGTTGATGAGCGGATCGTTGGAATAGGTGTAGGCGTAACGCGGGATACCGCCGGTCAGCCCGGCGCGCCTGACGGTCACGGTGAGTTCTGCCGGGATGGAGCCATCCGGATTGCGCACCTGTCCGGCGATCATGCCATAGCCGGGATAGGGCAGAATCCACCAGTCCGGATTGCGGGACGACCCGAAGCTGTCGGGATCGCCGACGCGCACCTCAAGGTGCAGATGCGGGCCGAACGCGACGCCGGTGCCGCCGACCACGCCGATCTTGTCACCCGCCGCGACACGCTCACCGGTCTTGACGTCGACGCGCTGCATGTGGCCGTACAGCGTATAGACCGGCAGGCCGTCGAGAGATAGGACGTCGTGCTGCAAGATAACGAGATTGCCGTAGTAATTCGGAATCGGGCCGAACAGGCGCGTCCGGTCTTCTCCGGCGTAGTACACCGTGCCGTCTGCCACTGCGAGGATCGGCGTGCCGCGCGGGTTTTGAATGTCCACGCCGTGATGGATCGGCAGGCCGCGCAGCTCGCCCATGCCGTACGGATACGTGCGGTCGATATAGTCGACCTGATCGCGCGTGAACGGCCGTTGAAACGCGAACATATCTACCGGGGCCAGCGTGGGTGTGAGCGATGGGGTCAGCGTGTCCGTGGGAACCGGCGTTCGCGATGGCGTCGTGGTCGCGGTGGGCGTGTGAGTCGCGGTTGGTGTCGCGGTTGGCGTATAGGTTGGCGTCGGCGGAACGCTGGTGGTGGGGATCGGCGTCGCGAGCACAACACCCTGAATGGTCGGCGGGATGGTGACACGCACCGCCGTCGCGGCTTGTTCAGGCCGGCAGCCGGCCAGTATCAGCACGCAGACACAGACTACGAGAAGACGCATCAATTACTCGAAGGGAATAGGACGATAATCTCCGGTCGCTTGGCCGATACGCGCCTCAAGGATGAGGTCGGCCGCGGCCGACGGCAATTGTAAGGCGGAAAGGGCCGCATCGACTAGGGCGCTCAGCGGCGCGAGGCCCACCAGTTCCGTGCGCTCGACCCGATGACCGCGCGCGGCCGCTGCCTGCCGCACGGCATCCAGCGCGGACAACATGCCGGTCACGCGGAAGTCCGTCAGGTTCATCGAGACCTGCGCCGCGCCGTCCACCAGCAGCCCCAGCGCGCGCACGCGTGGCAGTCCGCCGCCGGATTCGCGAATCTCGCGTGCGACAGCCTGCGCGACCGATAGATCGTCCGTATCCAGATAGGCGTTGAAGGCGATCAGCGGCCCACGCGCGCCGACTGCCACGGCCCCGGCGCTTCCCAGCGCGCTTGGCCCGTAGTCCGGCGTCCGCGTGGGATCGGCGCCAACTGACCCGACAAGCGTCTCGTACGGATCGCGGCGCACCTGCGGCAGCGTGACACGATCAGGCCGGAGCGCCGCGGCGTCATACAAAAACACCGGCAGCCCAAGTTCAGAGCCGATACGCGCGCCCAGCTTTCGGGCGGTACTGACGCACTCCGCCAACGAGACCTCGCGCAGCGGGATCAGCGGCACGACGTCGGCCGCGCCGATACGCGGATGCACGCCGGACTGCTGACGCATGTCGATCAGGGCCGCGGCCGCCTTGACGGCGCGGTACGCCGCCTCAGCGATCGGGTCGATGTCGCCGACCAGCGTAACGACCGTGCGGTTATGATCGGCGTCGCTGGATACGTCGATGATGCTCACGCCGGAAACGCGCATGGCATCCACAATCGCCGTGACGACCTCCGGACGCCGCCCCTCGCTGAAGTTCGGGACGCACTCGATCAGGCTCATCGGGTCATCCGGGGTCATCCTCGATTCGCGGCGGCTCGCTGCCGGGGGGCATATCATCAGGGCTGTGCTCGGCCAAGCGCCTGATCGTCGCCTCGTGCAGCTCGCGGTTGTTGAGGCGGTCGTACATGCGCGGGTTGACGGCGCGATCTATCGCATAACGCCAGCGGTCGCGCCCGACCTCGCGTAACACGGAACGGCAGTTATCGCAGCGGACGACGTGTTTCGTGTTGGGAATGCCCACCGAACGTTCGACGCGCGCTTCGACGTGCAGATGTCCTGACTTGCACACCGGACACGAGTCGATGACGAAACCCGCGGCATAGCGATGAGCGGTAGCCGCCCCCCGCAAGTACAGCCACAAATAGCCGACAATGAGCAGCAGGCCCAGACCCGCCAACACCAGTTCGGGCCGGACGCCGCCCGAGTCGGTAGAGGCAGGCGGCGCCGGGGTCGGCGCGGCGGTCGGGCGCGGAGGCTGCGGCGTCACGGTGATGACTGCGGCGATTTCGGTCAGGGCCGGGGTGTCCGATGGCGCTGGCGTCGTGGCACTCTCTGTTGTCACGCCGGTTGCTGTGGATGGAGGATTCGTTGGCGTGTCGGTTTCCGCCGGCGGCCCCGTCACAGTGACCGTAGGCGAAGGCGGGACGTCGGACGGAGTCGCGGTTGCCGTTGGCGGCGGCTCGGTCGGTGTTTTCGATAGGACAAGCGTATCGGATGCCGTGGGCAGGACAGCGGCCGCAGCAGACGTTTGGGTCTCGCCCACCGAGAGCGCATGTTCAGCCGTCCGTGTGACGTCCGTGGTCGTGGTTAGAAGCGGCGTCTCGCTCGCCAACTCGGCCGGAGTCGATGACGCTTGTTCGGTGGGCGTCGCGCTTGCAGTCGCCGTCGGTTCGGCCGTCGACGTTTGCGTCGGCGCAGCAGTCTCGGTGGGCGGTGGCGTCGCCGTGGCCGTCGGTTCGGCCGTCGAGGTTTGTGTGGATGAAGCGGTGTCAGTAGCGGTCGGAGCGGCGGTGTCCGTGGCGGATGGCGTCGCCGTCAGCGTGGGCATCGCAGAGACGGTTTGCAGCAGCGCCGACTGATAGAGGCTGCCGCCGTGAGGGTTTGATCGGGCGTTGAAGTCGCCGTATCGGTTGGCGTCGCCGTTGCCGACGGGATGTCCGTGGGTGTATCCGTCGCGGTGGATGTCGCCGTATGGGTGGCAGACGGCGAGTCGGTCGCGGTAGCGGTCGCCGTCGAGGTCGCTGTGGCTGTGTCGGTATCGGTCGGTGTTACCGTAGCCGTGTCGGTGGCGGTCGGCGTGGGGGTATCCGTCGGGGTGTCGGTGGGTGTCGCCGTGGCCGTCGCGGTGTCCGAGGGCGTGAACGTCGGCGTTGCGGTTGGCGTATCGGTGGGGGTATCGGTCGCTGTCGCCGTGTTCGACGGCGTGAAAGTCAGCGTTGGGGTCAAACGGTTTTCGTTCAAAACGGGCAGCGACTCGAGGTCGGTCGTCCAATAGGCGAGGTCGGCGCGGATCCATGCGAAACCGTCGTCACTGCGGATCATGATCCACGACGACTCCTCGTTGCGGCCCACTGGCTCAAGCGACTCGCCGGGAAATTTTTGGCTCAAGCGCAGATAGGTGATGCCCGGGCCTGCGCGCAAATAGGCGCTTACCGCTGAAACGTGGACGTAATCGCCTTCCGGCGTGTTGGTCGGGAAGAACAGAGTAGCCGTTGGCGGCCCCGGTTCGATCGTCGGTGTCAGGTTCGGGCCAATGACCGGCAGCGCGTCCACGTCGACCGCCCACAGCACAAGATCGCGGCGAATCCAGCCAAAGCCACGGTTGTAACGCAGCAGTACCCATGTCGCGTCTGCATTACGGCTCACGGGGATCAATATGGAGCTGGGGACGACTTGCCCGACGGGGATATGGGACTCGCCCGGGCCGCCGCGCACGAAAGCGTCCTGCACCAACAGGATACTTGACTGCGGCAGCGGGGTGATCGGTGGTGGAGTTTGGGCGCTGAGCGGCAGCAGCATCGCCATAGCGGCGAGCACTACGAGACAGGCCACGAGCAACCAGCGGAGTCTCACAGAACGTTCCTTAACGACATGCGCGACAAGATCGTAGCACAGCGGCCGCCACGGCGCTAACCTTCCATCGTATCGCCTTCAATGAGGAACTCAATCGGTGTCGCGGCGTTGATTTCGTCGGCGAACAAGCGGATTTGCCATCTGCCCGGAAGAAACTCGACATCCTGCGGAGTGACGTAAAACCAGATGCAGAGCTGTTCCCCATCGCGCGGGGCCGTCCACGCGTCAGTGAAGACGAGTTCGTCATCACGATACCACTGCGTACGAAAAACCGTGCCTGCGCGCAGGTTGTAGGCGACCCACGTACCGTAGAGCCGGGGTTCGCCGGGGCCGAAGCGCGCGCGCGGCTCGATCACGCATCCGGTGGCGGAGTCCACCATAGTCGTCGCGCCGGTCGAGACGTACAGGCGCTGCCCGACTTCGACCGGGCCGGTAAGCGCACTTGGATCGAAGGTACTACCTTCCAGCGCCGGCGTCGGGGTCACGATTTGCATAAGCGTGGCGACCAACTGCGCGTTGACCCCCGCGCCTTCTGCGGATTCTGTGGCGAGCGCGGATACGTCGTCGACCAGCTTACTTGCTTCGGCGGTCATCGTATCGCTCAAGGTCGTCAATTCGGCGGCCGACGTCACGTTATGCGCGGACAGTGTCGCCGCCGTGTCCTCGCCAGCGAATGCGGCGCATCCTGCCATCGCCAGTACGGCAGCGATCAACCCGATGTGCGTCGTGAGAATCTTCATCGTGTCCGTTCAAAATTGCCGTGTCGCTGCATTGTAGCGTTTCACTGGATATGCGCCAGACTGGATGACAACCTTAACACGCGAGGAAAAGTCCGCTATCATGGCCCGCGTTTAGAGACTGATAGACCTTCCACGCAAACCCGGAGCCACGTTCGATGGATACTCGGCGCAGACAGCGCACATACGCTATTTTTGCGATCGTTATGGCGGGCCTGATGGGGCTGACCGCGATTCTGCCGGCGCTTGCCCCGCAGACTGCCTCTCAGCAGGCCATTCAACCGACGGCTACCCCCCAGCCGACCGTTCCGCCTCCGCCAGCGGATTTGTCGGCCATTACGTTCGACAACGTGTATCTGCACCCGTCCGCCCTGTATATGGTGAACTATCCGGATGGATGGGAGCCGACGCGCCCGTCGAACAACGGGACACAGGTTCAGGTCAACTTCGAGAACAACACGGCCCTCAGCATCATCGAGACGTATATTGAGTTCCCGGCCGAGCCGCCTGCTAACTTGCAGGACTTGAGCGCACGCTACGACGAAAACACGCTCCAGCGTGGATGGAGCCGTTACAACAGTTGGAAGGAAGTTGATCGGACGCTCGACACCGAACAGAACGCGGTGGTGATCGACTTTGAACTGATGCTGCGCTCACAGACCTATCTCGCGCGTCACGTCGCCAAACTGACCGGTGATGGCAAGATCTATGTTACGCGTGTGGTCACGCCGAGCAACGCGCGTGCGCTGCTCCTCGACCTGCTGGCAAAGGCCGAGGCTTCGATCACGCCGGTTGCGCTGTATGAGGGCACGCCGGTTCAGTGGAACGGCTATTACAGCGCGCAAGACAACATGGTGGTTCGCTACCCGAACAACTGGGTGCTGCGTGATGGCGGCCCCGGTGAGCCGGTCACGATCGAAGGCTCGGGGCAGGGCGTGCTGCATCTTGAAAGTGTCGCAGGCACGGTGATCGCCGATGAGGATGCCGCGCGCGAATTCGTCGCAGCGATGCGTCCGGATGCGGAGATTCGCACGGTCGAGGCGGTCGAGCGCAACGGGGGCAGTGGTTTTGCTGTCTCCTACGCGTATCGCACGCTTGAAGGTGAACCGCAAAGCGCCGTCGCTGTGCTGCTCAACGACGCCGGGGATACCCTGCGCGTCGCTACGGTGCGCGTACACAACTACGATGTCGATCTGCTGACGACCGAGCCGACTGTCGCGGCGGTGACGGATGCGGCGCAGGTCGCGCGTATGTTCAACCTCACGACCGGCCTCGGTTTCCCGCCGGCAGATGAAGATTCGGCCGAAGCCGCCGGTTAAGCCTCAGCCAACCATTAGCCGCCAACGATAAGGGCAAGAGCCGCATGGTTCCTGCCCTTATTTGTTGTATCCGGACGCAACCTCCTTTAAGATACTCAGCAGGGGGTGACGATGCTCGTTGACCTGCATGCTGACCTGTTCTTAAGCCCGGCCGATGTCTGGATCATGCCTGTCAGCACGGCAGGCGCGGCCAGCACCGAGGTGGCCGCCGACTTCAAACGTTTTTTTCCTTCCGCGTTGGCGCAGTATCGACTGGCGTGCGAGGTCGGTGACTTGAAGCCGGGAGCGCTGTTGTACCTGCGTGGGGACGGCGTCGATATCGTCGCACTCCCGATTCGGCGGCATTGGCGGTCTGCCGCTGCCGCGGATATGCTCGAAGCAGGGCTGCAGAAGCTGGCCGACCGCTGGCCCGATCTCGCCATCCCATCGCTTGCGCTGCCGCGTTTCGCCGGCGCGGAGCTGAATTGGGACGGGGTTGTGCGCCCGCTGCTCGATACCTATCTCGACCCGCTGCCGATCCCGGTGTACGTTCATCACAGCGAGCCGGCGGACAAACGGCGCGGAGTCCGGCAGATCGAACAGCGCGTGACTCATGCGTACTCCCGGCCGCCGTTTGAGCAGTTCTGGCGTGATCTTGGCCGCGCGGTTCGTGCGGTCTACGGCAAGTTCACCACCGCGAGCGAGGAGTCCTTTCGCGCCGCGATAGAGACGGGTGCGAGGCTGCGTCGGCTCGTCTTGACGCCAGAGCGCGGGCCGGCCTTCGCGTTTTCGTCCGCTGTGCTGAACGACTTCTGGACACAGGTGATCCATGCGCGGGTCGTGTTCGCGCATCAGCTGACCGGCGGCATGGAGCCGGCCGCGCCATACCTGTTCCCCTTACTTACTCAGTTGAGCTATTTGTCGACGGTGCGCGGCACGATGAACGGCCGTACGGAATCGGATGCGCTGCTGTTCACTCCGCCCGCACCCAAAGGCGCGGCGGTGCTTACGGTGGAGGTCGCGCCATGATCGAGGCCGGCGCCCGCATCTTCATCTCGTACGCCCGTGATGACGCCAAATCCCTCGCGCTGCGCCTGCGTGACGATCTCCGTGCGGCTGGCCTGACGGCGTGGATGGATGTCGCCGATATTCAAGGAGGGGACAACTGGGCACGCACTATCGAGCGCGTGATTGAAAGCTGCGACGTCGGGTTGGCGTTGTGCAGCCACAAGTCGTACCAGTCGACGTACTGCCGCGCCGAGCAGATGCGATTGCAGCGAAAGGGTAAGCGCATCATTCCGCTGTTGGTGCAGGCCGACGCAGAGATACCGCTGCACCTTGAACACCTTAACCGGCTCGATTTCTCGCAGCCATCACAGTATGCCGAACGGCTGCGCGACTTGTTGAGCGACCTGAACGTCGGGCGTGCGTTCGCGTCGCTGGGTGGAGATGGCGAGCCGGAGACGGGGCGCTCTGTGTTCCGCCCATCACGACTGCGGCGGCTGTCTGTACCGGAAAAGCGCGATGCGCCTGCGTTCAGACGTGCCCTTGCCGAACTCCGGCGCGAACCGTGGTTGGGTGGCCGGTCATGGTGGACGTATTTCCTGTTTCACTATCTTGATATCGAGGCTGTGGCGAACGTGCTCAACCAAGGCAAGTTGACCGCTGCCCGTTCGGGGGGATCACGCCGTTCGCAGGATCAGCTGTTGGGCCTGAATTTCCGCCCGCGCACGCCGGACATGTGGTTCCGCGAAGGGGTGCTGCCCGGCACGCCGAGTCCTGACCGCTTGCCTGTGCCGGTATGCCTGCTGTTCGATCTCGAATCGACGATTTGCCTGCCTGCGGCCCGCTTCACATCTGGCGACCCGCAGGTTGTGAAGCGGTCATCCGCGACATCTGGCGCACTGGCCGAACTGCCGTTTGAGTTGATCTATCACGACGAAGCGCCGAAACCGGCGGAGAAAGACGAAGTGCTGCGCAGTCGGCGCGCGCAGGTTCTCGTGCCATCTCCCTTGACGCTGGAGTCGCTCCAGCTGATCTGGTGCCGCAGCGACGCCGAGGCGGAGACTCTCAAGAATCAATTGACGGACAACACCCGTGAACAGTGGCGTCAGCACATCATTGCGCGGGGGGACTTCGCGCTGTTCTTCCGCCGAAGCGCGTATGTGGATCGCGTGCTGCCCACTGCCGACGGCGTCCTCATCACGTTCTGGCCGGGCGAGTGGGACGACCCGCACCATATCGAAATTCATGTGCAGCGTTCAGGCGGCGATGACCGGCTGATCGAACTGCCTGCGCATGATCTGCGCCAGCCGGTACGTGTTGGCGGGCCGCCGGGATGGTTTACGGACGGGGGCGAGGTTCGCGTGATGCTCGACGGACGGCTCGGCGCTCATGTACGTGTCGAGCCGTTCAGCAGTGTCGTCTAAACGCGAAGTTGAAAGTGATGAGTGATGAGAAAACGCCGCGCCATATAGCTCGACTAACGCTGCAAGATAGAAGACCGAATCTCTTGACTTACGAACCCGGCTTAGGGCTACAGCGGCGTTGACGATACTTCTCTAAGTACCGCACGCAGCCCAAGAATCACGGAGACGCCGGGGAGCCATGTTGCGCCGAACAATGTGAACAGCGCCACGACCGCAGCCACCTGATTGAACGAGTCGTCACCGATGATCGGCGCGGAGAACGCTGCGCTTGCAGCGATCAGAAACGCCATCATGCCCGCGCACCACGTTGTCCACGGCGGATTGACGCGAACCTCTCCAGCTAGATAGCCGTAGGTTGTATCCTTACGAAACCACAGCATCGCAAGGCACAGCCCGATCAATCCGACGACCAACCCCCGTGACTCGAGGTCGATTGCGCCGAGGTCGAGCTGGCGATAGATAAGCGCGACAGCGGCGAAGCCCACGACCACAGCCTCGGTGGGCTGCATGAGCAGCGACTCGCCCCGCACCGGCAGCATTCGTGCTCCGATCAGGCCGACCACCCCGATCAAGGCGACGATGACGAGGCCGATCAGAATGAACAGCGTTGGATCCGTGAGCGTCGGGCCGGGGAGGTCGGTCAGGATCGGAGCGTATCGCACCCATGTGCCCCAGCATGCGCCGATCAGCGCCGCCAGTGGGATGAGCAGATGCAGCAAAGGTACTGCGCGCAGCATGACCAGCCACAGCAGCAGCATACCCATGAACAGCAGTGCGTGGCTGCCCATCGCACGGGTAACGAGCGTACGCGGGATGTCAACAAGCGTGAACTGTGGATTGACGAACAGCGCATAGAGGAGGGCGGCAAGCCCACCAAGCGGCGCGACACCGTACAGATCGCGCATCCGCCAGCGGACGGCAAGGTCGGTGAGGGCGTATGCCAGCACGCCGTAGCCGGCAAGGTTCAGTATCCAATCCATGATTGTACGATCAGGCGGATAAGACCACAGGAGCACCTCTGATCCAATGGCCCAAAGAACCGCGAGCAGGAGGCGCGGCCAATGCCGAGCTAGCTGCGGCGTTAACCCTGCCGGGATCATCCGGTCGTCTTCATCCCCGCCGCGATGCCGTTCACAGTCGCGAGGACGGCTTGCAGCGTATCGTCATAGGCGGGCAAATCCGGGTGCATCATGCGCAGGTCGGCCAGCAGTGCGACTTGAATGAAGTTGAGCGGATCGACATACGGGTTACGCCGGTCGATCGAACGCTGCATCAACGGCGTCTTTTCGAGCACGCTCGTTTGGCCGGTGATACGGCAAATCCAGTCACATGTTTGCGCGTGCTCGCTCTCGATCTTGCTGAAGATGGTGTCACGCAGCTTCGCGTCGCTCACGAGGCCGCTGTACAACCGGGCGATGCCCATATCGGCCTTCACCACGTCAAGCTGAACGTTGTCGATCAGCGCCTTGAAGAACGGCCAGCGCTCGTACATCGTCTGCAACGTCAGCTCACCATCGGGCGTGCCGGCGCAGTACGCCTTGCAAGCATGGCCGACGCCGTACCAACTCGGGATAATCGCACGGCTCTGCATCCAGCTGAACACCCACGGGATCGCGCGGATCGACTCGAAGCCGCCTTTGCTGCGCTTCGCAGGCCGCGAGCCGATAGGAAGCTGTGCAAGCTCGTTAATCGGTGTCGCCTCGTGCCAATAGGTCAGAAACGACGGCGTCTCGTACACGAAGGCGCGATAGTGCGCGCGGCTCAGTTCGGACAGCGCATCCATCACCGTGAACCAGCGCGGGTCGATTCCGTTCTGCGGCGCCCCCAGCGCGAGGATCGACGCGTTCAGGACCTGCTGAAGATGGCGGTAGGCGATGTCGGGGTTGCCATAGCGATAGGCGATAACCTCGCCCTGTTCGGTGATCTTGATCGGGCCGGTCATCGAGCCGGGGGGCTGTGCGAGGATGGCGCGATTGGTCGGCCCACCGCCGCGCCCGATGCTGCCGCCGCGCCCGTGGAATAGGCACAGCGTCACGTTATTCTGTGCGCATAACTCCGCAAGCTCGCGCTGTGCCTGATACAGGTTCCAGTTCGACGCGACGTATCCGCCGTCCTTGTTGCTGTCGGAATACCCGATCATCACCTGCTGAATGCGCCCGCGTTTGTCGAGGTACCGGGAATAGACGGGGTTATCGAACAGACTCTGCATGACCTCTTTCGCCCGCTGCAAGTCTTCCACGGTCTCAAACAGCGGCACAATGTCGACATGATCGGCGATGCCGACCTCGCACGCGAGCAGCAGCATGGCGAGTACGTCGCTTTCGTACTGCGACATGCTGGCGATCACCGTGTCGATCGCGCGCGGGCTGTGTGTTGCGTGGATGTCCGCGATCATGCGCCATGTGGCGATAATGCGGTTCGTCGCGTCGCTGAAAGTGGGCTGAACGGGCAGCAGCGGTCGCGCGTTTTCGATCTCGCGCGTTAGCAGTGCCACGCGTTCCGGTTCGGGCATTTCCGCGTAGTTCTCTGCCATTCGATAGCGGCTGAAGACCTCGGTCAAGGCGGCGGTATGCAGGCGGCCGTCTTCGCGGATTTCAAGCGGCGCAAGGTGCATCCCGAATAGGCGCACCTTGAGCATCAGCCGCCTGAGCGAACCCTCGGCGGCGTGAACGCCTCGATTGTGATGGAGGCTGTCCCACAGGACTTGTAGGTCATCGAGCAGTTCGTCACTACGACGATACTGATCGGTCGCCAGCCGGTCGCTGATGTGCTGGAGATACTGGCGATATACTTCGCCGGCAAATCGCCCAGCGAACGGGTTCGAGACGCCGAGCCGCTGCAGCAGTTCTTCCGACACCGGGGCTTCGTCCAAGGACTGAGTCTGCCGATCCCGCAGATATTCGACCTCGGCCCGATACACCGTGCGCGCCCGTTCACGCATGACGTTGAGCGCCTCACGCGTGACGTCCGGCGTGACGTTCGGGTTGCCGTCGCGGTCGCCAGCGATCCATGAGGCGAACTGAATCAGCGGAGAGGTATTCGACCAATCGTGAAGCGGAAAGTGCCGGTTCAGGCTGTCGAGCAGGTCGAGGTGCACGTCGACCGTCACGTCCATCACGAAGCGCGTGATGAAGAACAGGCCGAACTCGACCTCGTCCATGACGGTCGCTCGCTGCGCGCGGTTGGGACGGGTCTGCCAGAGCTGTTCGATCCGCCGCAGGATATCGCTTGTGATCTGGTCTTGCTCGCGTGGCAGGAGTGACTGGCGTTCGAGGCCCGTCAGCAGTTCGCTGATGTCCGCGAGCTTGATCAGGACTTCCTGCCGTTTGGCTTCGCTAGGGTGCGCCGTAAAGACCAAGCGCACATGTATGGCATGCAGAAGGCGTTCGACCGTCGCCGCGTCGCTGCCGGCGTGCTTTAGGTCAAGAAGCGCGGAGTCGATCGTCTCGCTGAGCGTGCCAGCTGCTTCGCGTTCGCGCAGCACACGTACACGTTGATGATCCTCTGCGATATTGATGAGCTGAAAGTAGTTGGCGAACGCCTTAATCAATACGCGCTTGGAATCCAGCGGAAGCCGGCGCATGCGCTCAAGCAGACGGGGCGTCTCCGCGACCTCCCCGGCACGGCGCGCCTTGGCCGATGCCCGCGTTTCTTCAACGAGATCGAACGCTTCCTGACCGTACTGTTCGCGGATGACCAAGCCGAGCAGCGAACCCAAGTATCGAATGTCTCCGCTGAGCGAACCTACGGCGTCCAAGAGTTTTGGATCAAGTTGAAACATGGCATTCCGCTAACTGGTATCACCGCTAGGGTTCGGACTGGAGTGTGTCGGCTGTAATCAACTCACCCGGTGGGATAAGGGTGAATTCGGGGACAGACGCGCCCGCGAGCATTTTCATCATAACCGATACCGCCGCGGAGGCGTATTCAGTGCGCCCGGCCTCGACCGTCGCCTTGAAGTACTTGCCTTCTCGGATATAGCGCTGCGCCAACACTTCCGCGTCGACGCTGCCGATTACTACGTCGTCGTAAGGCACCCCGGCCGCTTCTAAGGCTGCTAGGGCCCCAAACCCTCCGGCATCGTTAATGGTGAGGATAACGTTGAACTCCACACCGTCGGCCAGCAGCGCTTCGATCGATTCTTGCGCCCAGTCCGGTGTGGCGCCACGCACACGGGCGACAATTTCGGCGTTTGGCGCGTACTTGAGCAAGCCATCGACCATGCCATCGGCACGTGCCTTAACATCCGGCAGATCGTCGAACGTCAGCACGACCACCTTTGCCACGCCATCGAACTGATCCGCGACCAGCTGCCCAATGTACTCACCGGGGACTTGGCCGAGCAGTGCGGCGTCGGTCAGGACTTGCACGCCGCCGTACTGTCCCATGTTGGACGCCTGTGAAACAAACGGGATGCGCGCGCGCCGTACTTCCCACATCGTCGGGGCGATCAGCTCCAAATCCAGCGGGCAGAGGACGATTCCGGTCGCGTTATCGGCGATGGCGCGTTCCAACAGGGTGAGCTGCTGGTACGCATCGCTGTCCGGATCGTACACGCGCGTGGGGATCCCGGCCTCACGCGCGAACTGCGCCAGCTCACGCGTAAGCGCCGCATGATATTCGCTCGACGTGTTGCATGGAACAAGCGCAATGAACCCGTTCGCGCCGACGATGGAGCGCGCCACCTCCATCTCTTCCTGGGTTGGCAGGTAATCCTCGATGTTACCGCTCTCCCCCAGCCGAATTTGGTCAGGGTCATAGCGAGGGTGGGATGCGATTGCGGTTTGCGTTTCGGCCAGCGCGATGGCCTGCTGTGCGGTCACGGCCGCCGCGAAGTTCGTGGCGACGGTGTCCCGACGCTCCTGTTCCGTCCTGACCAGCAGCAGCGTCACGCCGAGCACGGCTGCGACGAGCGTGACGATTGCCGCGATCAGCCCGGTTCTCACATGATCCTGCCGCAGTTGGATAGGCTGCGTGCGGTTGATGATCGTCTCGGCCGGCTGAGGAAACGACAACGTCGCATGTTTGCCGATCGCCTTGTTGAGGTCGTTCGCCATGTCGCGCACCGATGGATAGCGATCTGCTGGCGCTTTGGCGAGGGCGCGCAGGACAACCGCATCAAAAGCCGGCGGCAGGGAAGGGTTGCGCTCGGACGGGGCTTCAGGGTGCGTTTGCAGATGCTTGAAAATGACCGGGATGACGTCCCCATCGGACGACGAGAACGGCGGCGATCCGGTGAGCATTTCGTAGAGCAGGCAGCCGAGGGCGTACACGTCGGAACGGAAGTCGAGCGCCTCGCCCTTGAGCTGTTCGGGCGACATATAGACCGGCGTGCCCATGATCTGCCCGGTCTTGGTGAAGCCCGCCTCGGCGTCGATCAGCTTGGCGAGGCCGAAGTCGGTCAGATAGGCGTTGTCCTCCTCGTCAAGCAGGATGTTGGAAGGCTTGATATCGCGGTGAATGATGCCTTTGCTGTGCGCGTAGGCAAGTCCGTGCGCGAACTGCTGAAACATCCGGATGGCGTACTCAAGGGGCATTGGTTCGCCGTTGAGCAGGTCTTCGAGCGTGCCACCGCGTAGAAAGCGCATCGCCAGATACGCGTACTCGCCGGTGATTCCATAGCTGTAGACAGGGAGGATGTTTGGGTGTTCGAGCGACGCGATGAGTTTGGCCTCGGACGCGAACCGTGCGGAAAAGTCACGGTTCTTGTCAGCGACATCGTTGAGTCGGATAACCTTTAGTGCAACGTCACGGCGCATCAACGGTTGTTCAGCACGATAGACTGTAGCCATTCCCCCGCGCCCGACGACCTCTTTGACGGTGAATTCACCGAACTGCTTGTCGATTAGGGCGTCTTGCGCCATGGTACCTTGATGCCTATATGATGAATTGATGCATGAAGATTATTAAGTATACCGAACGCGTGCGGCGATTCCAATTCGGCTGAACCTATCGACCCCTCGTCAACACCGGCAGGCGTCTTTATAATGACCGGCGAGATCAAGCACGCCAGTTCCAAGGACGATCAATGACGGGGAAGCCCCTCAATTTCCAGCAGGTCATTTTGAAGCTGCATGAGTTCTGGGCCGCGCATGACTGCGTGATCTGGGAACCGTATAACGTTCAGGTCGGCGCCGGTACGGGGAACCCGGCCACACTGCTGCGCGTCCTTGGCCCTGAGCCGTGGCGCGTGGCGTATGTCGAGCCAAGCGTGCGCCCCGACGACGGCCGTTACGGGGAAAACCCGAACCGTATGCAGAAGTATTACCAGTATCAGGTCATCCTGAAACCCGATCCGGGCAACCCGCAAGAGCTGTATCTCCAGTCGCTTGAGGCGTTGGGAATCGACCCGCGCGAACACGACATCCGCTTTGTGGAGGATAACTGGGAAAGCCCGGCGCTTGGCGCGTGGGGACTGGGCTGGGAAGTCTGGCTGGATGGGCAGGAGATCACACAGTTCACCTATTTCCAGCAGGCCGGCGGACTCGAACTGAACCCGCCTGCTGTCGAGATCACGTATGGGGTCGAGCGCATCGTACTGGCGCTGCAAGGCCGCGACAGCGCGTGGGACATCGAGTGGCTGGGCGACTTGCAGTATCGCGATATGATGCTGCAAGATGAGATCGACCACTGCCGCTATTACTTCGATTTGGCCGATGTCGAGAACTTGCGCGAGGTGTACGACATCTATGAGGGCGAGCACAAACGATCACTCGAAGCGGCGGCGATCATCCCGGCCTACGATTACATCCTCAAGTGCAGCCATCTGTTCAACGTGTTGGACGCGCGCGGCGCCGTCGGCGTGACCGAACGTGCGTCGTATTTCCGGCGTATGCGGGATATGACGCGCAACATCGCCAAGGCGTATGTCGCGCAGCGGGAGTCGCTCGGATTTCCCATACTCAAGATGGCGGAACGATGGGCCGGGCCAGCGCTGCAAACACCAACCGCCGGCCTCGCCGCGCCAACCGCGCCGGCCGATGTCTTGATCGAACTCGGTATCGAAGAACTGCCGGCGCAAGATGTGGACGACGCACAGGCTCAGCTTGAGCAGTTGGTCAGCAAGCTGTTTGAGGAACTGCGGCTGGCGAATGACGGCGTTCGCGTGATGGCGACGCCGCGCCGCCTCGTGATCCATGCTCGCGGTGTTCAGCCCGTGCAGCCGAACCAGACGACGATCGAGAAGGGGCCGCCTGCTGAACGTGCATTCAATGCGGACGGCACGCCGACGAAGGCCGCCGAAGGGTTTGCGCGAAGCCGTGGGATCGACGTGTCGGCACTGACGGTCGAGGACGTCGACGGTGGCAAATATGTCATGGCGCGTGTAGAGCGTAAGGGGCGTCCGGCCATCGACGTGCTAGCCGAGGCGCTGCCTGCTTTTGTCGGCGCGATTAAGTTCCCGAAGTCGATGCGCTGGAACGAGACGAATCAGGCGTTCAGCCGGCCGCTGCGCTGGATTCTCGCGCTGTTCGGCCAACAGGTCATCCCGTTTGCGTTCGCTGGGGTCGCCAGCGGCAGTGTGACACGCGGCATCCGCCCGTACGGGTCACCGGAGCACGCGGTGGCGGATGTCGACGCGTACTTCGCGTTCGTCACGTCACAGGGTGTAGTGCTTGACCGCGAAGCGCGCCGCGCAGCAATCGCTCAGCAAGTCCGCGATCTGGCCGCTGAGGTCGGTGGGGTTGTGCCGGATGATCCCGGTTTGTTACAGGAAGTCGTCAACTTGATCGAAGTCCCGACAGCGGTGCGCGGGTCATTCGATCCGGACTTCCTGACTTTGCCGCGGGATGTCTTGATCAACGTCATGCGCAACAAGCAGCGGTATTTCGCCGTGCAGTCGAGTTCAGGCGAACTGCTGCCGTACTTTATCACGATCCGCAACGGCGACCGTGAACACGTCGACCTCGTTCAGAAGGGCAACGAGCACGTGCTCACAGCGCGCTTCTCGGACGCCCGCTTCTTCTACCGTGACGATGTGAAGGCGCCGCTTGACGCCTACTTGATGCGTCTGAGCACGCTGACCTTTCAGGAGAAGCTTGGCTCGATGCTCGACAAGAGCCGGCGTATCGAACGACTCGTGCCAGCAGCTGCCCAGACGCTTGCGACGCCGCGTGCCGATATCGAGGTCGCCAAGCGCGCTGCGCAAATCCTGAAGGCAGACTTGGCGACACGTATGGTCGTCGAGATGACATCACTGCAAGGGGTGATGGGCCGCGAGTATGCGCGCTTGGGGGGTGAGCCTGAGCCGGTCGCAGCCGCGATCTACGAACACTGGCTGCCGCGCAGCGCCGACGATGATGTGCCGGCCTCGCCGGCAGGGGTGCTGCTTGCGCTGCTCGACCGGTTGGACAGCCTCGTCGGCCTGTTCGGCGTCGGGCTTGCTCCCAAATCGACCGCGGATCCGTACGGCCTGCGCCGCGCTGCGCTCGGCATCATCCAAATCTTGGCGCATCACGAGATCGATCTCGACTTGTCCGGTTTGATACAGGACGTTGCGGCGGTTCAACCCGTGGCGATCAGCGCTGAGACCCGTGCGCAGGTCGAGGAGTTCATCGCCGGACGCCTGCGTGTGTGGCTGAGCGACCGTGGCTTTGCAGCAGATGTGATCAGCGCGGTGCTCGCCGAGACGTCTACTAACCCGTATCGCGCGCTGGTCAACGTCGAGCAGTTGACCGAGTGGGTGGCCGGCGATGGCTGGGCGGATATCCTCGACAGCTTCGCGCGGTGCGTGCGCATTACACGCGGTGAGCCGCAGCGGTACAACGTAAACGAGGCAAAGTTCGTACAAGACGAAGAGCGCGAACTGCATTTGGCGTATCAGCAGTCGCGCGCGACGCTGAACGCGCACGCCGATGTGGACTCGTTCTTGTCGTCGTTCGCGCCGATGGTGCCGGTTGTACGCCGTTTCTTCGGTGACGAAGCAGGCAAAGGTGTGTTGGTCAATACCGATGACGCCGACATCCGGCGCAACCGGATCGCGCTGCTGCAAGCGATCAGCGCGATGCAGGCTGGACGCGCCGACTTGAGCGCGCTCGCAGGATTCTAGCCCCTACGGAGGATCGAGGGCGGCGGCTGCCGCGTTCCCGAACGATTGATGCTGCGTCCTGTAAATATCCGAACCGATTTGGCGCCGCTTGCCGATCTCATCGAGGTTGCCTTCGCAAGTTCGATGGATAGCAGTGGGCGGTCGGCGCTGCGCGAAATGCGCACAATGGCGCGCTTGTCGTTGGGGATACTTCCGCTGGCTTTGCTCAACGACCTCACGGTCGGGATCAGCCTCGGCTTCGTGTGGGAGGAGGACGGTAGGCTCGTCGGCAATGTGTCGGTGTATCCGGCGAAGCTCCCGCGCAGTGTCGGATCGTCGTGGATCATCGCGAATGTCGGTGTCCACCCGCTTTACCAGCGGCGCGGAATTGCGCGGAAGCTGATGCTGCGTGCGATGCAGATGATCCGCGACAAGGGAGGGGCGCAGGCGCTGCTGCAAGTAGATGATTACAACACGGCGGCGATTGATCTCTACAAGGGGCTTGGGTTTGTCTCAGAGCGGACATTCTCGACCTACAGGCGAAGCCCGTCGCTGCGATTCCCTGTGTCGCCGTTGACCGGACGGCCGTACATTCGCCGCCGCCGACGCAGTGAATGGAGACAGGAAATGCAGCTCGCCATGGAACTCCGGCCGGGGGAACGCGGCGGGATCGGATGGCTGCGGCCCGTTGTGCCGGAGCTGTTCCGGCCGGACATGCGGCGCAGCCTGCGCGATTTTGTGAATCTGCGTTCGTTTGAGCGGCTTGTCGTGGAGCCGGACGCACAGCGGTTGCAGTCTGTGATGTGGGTCGAGCGTGCGTTCGGCGCGACGACACGGCTCTCGTTGATGGTACATCCAAGCCGGGCAGGCATCGATGACGAGGCGCTGCTCGGATCCTACGTAAGACATTCGGGCAGCAATACACTGACGATTGAGCATCCGGCGGACGACGAAGGGGTTCGTCCGGTGCTAGAGCGGTATCGCTTTCTCGAACAGCGCACGGTGATTCACATGCGCTGGACGGCACACTAGGGGGCGTCATGGGCCGGATCGGATTCTATCTGGGGTATGCGCTGCGCAACCTCTGGCGGAGCAGGCGCTGGTCTACGTTTGCCGTGTTCTCCGTGGCTGCCGGTGTAGCGACGATGGTCGCGCTGCGCAGCCTTGGGCTTGCCATCGGCGACTCGCTGGCGGCGACGTGCGGGCGACCAACAAGGGTGACTTGACCGTATCCGCCAGCGGCGCGCGATTCTTCTCGGCACTCACTGACCCGTCGGATAACTCCAACAACTTCTCGCCGGATTTGATCCGCCGTGTGGAGACATGGGCCGCCGAACGCGGGGGCGAGATCACCGCCTACCGCATCAGCAGTGGAACGCAGTTAACGCGGGTCGGCGCTGTAACGGCGGGCAGGCCGCAGTTTATCAACTCGTATTTCATCGACCCCGCATCCTACCCGCTGACGAACGACGTCTTCGCGGATTACCCCGCGGGCGTGCCTCTCGGCGAATTGTTCACTGGTGATGGGAACGAAGTCGTCATCTCGCGGAATTTAGCCGACCGCGAGTCGATTTCTGTCGGTGACATGGTGCGCGTTAGCGGATCGGATCAAGACTTCGTCGTGCGCGGCATCGTGCCTACGGCCGCGCAAGCCGGGTTTTTCCAGCTCATGTCCAATGAGATGCTTTCGGTGGTATTCGGTTTTGCCTACTTTGACCGCGATGCCGTCGATGGAGTGCTCGACTTGAACCTCGGCCCGAACCGGCTTGGCGTCCTTTTCCCCGACGGCACACCGTTCGACCAGATCGACGGCTACCGAAATGAACTCTGGCCGATCGTCAGCAACGGCCGCGTAACGGTGAGTGGAATCCGCACGCCGAGCGACATCCTCGCAGCATCAGCCATGATCTCCGATGTGTTGGGCCGCTTTATCGTGGTGCTGGGCCTCGGAGCGATGCTGCTGGGCGGGGTAGGCATCATCAACACGATGCTGGTGCTGGTGCGCCGGCGCACCGAGGAGATCGCCGCGCTTAAGACGTTCGGCCTCAAGGGGCGGCAGGTGGCGATGATGTTCCTCGCCGAAGCGCTCTGGATCGGCGTATTCGGCAGCCTCGTCGGGGGGGTGTTCGGCGTGGCGCTGAGCGGCGTCGCAAACCGCTTCGGCTCCGACCTGATTCAGCAGCCTCTGTTGTTCAAAGTCTATCCTGAGGCGATTCTGTTCGGCGGCGTGCTGGGGGTGTTCGTCAGCGCCGTGTTCGGTATTCTGCCGGTGCTGTCGGCGGCGAAAGTTCGACCTGCGATTGTGCTGCGCCCGAATGACGTTTCCAATGTCACGGCAGGATGTTTGCCGCGGCTGACCGCTATCGGGTTTATCGTGATCGCGCTTGGCTTGATCGCCGGGCAGATCATTGGGTTCCCGCTGGCCGGGGTTATAGGCGTTGCGGTGACTCTGCTGATCCTCGGCGTGCTGGCCTGCATCATGTGGGTGATTGTGTGGTTGGTGGGCAAGCTGCCCGCGTTCGGGAGTGTTGACCTGCGGTTGGCGCTGCGTGACTTGACGACGCGGCGGATGCGCACGGCGATCACGCTGTTGGCGTTGAGCGCGGGCATGTTCGCGTTGAGCAGTATTGCGTTCTTCGGCGAATCGGTGCGCGACATCCTCCAGTTCTCGTTCACCAACACACTAGGCGGCAATGTGCTGATGTTCCCGGTGCTGCCGCAAGAGCTTGCGCGGCCGATCATCGACGCGCGCCTCGACACGCTGGAAGGCGTCGAATCGCGTTCCCGGTTGATGTCGTTCACCGGCACCCTGCGCAATCTCCAGCGCGCGGATGGCTCGCCGCCGCCCCCGCTGAATTCGCTCACCGTCAACATCGCTGTGCGTGACACAGACGATCCAAACTGGTCGATACCGGGGATTTCGGCGGGCCGGTCGCTGACGGAGGCTGACCGTGGAGCATTGGTCGCTGTATACGCCAAGCCGCAGTTCACGCCAGAAAGCGACATGCCACCGTATCAGTTGGGTGATCGACTCACGATCAGTCAGCTCGGCGGTGGGCAAACGCTCACGATCGAGATCGTCGGGATCGCGGACTCCTCGCCTACCGGCGGCCTTGGCGGGCTGTGGCTGCCACCCGATTTGATCGCGCCGCGCTATGCCGACTTTACGTTCAATCTTGCCAAGATCACGCCGGAGAAGCTCAACGATGCGCTGCTCGGCCTGTCAACACTGCCGCTTGTCCTAACCTTCGATATCTCGTTCTTCGACAGCATCCTGACGCGGCTCATCACCCAGTTCAGCGCGCTGCCGATCCTCGTCGGACTCTTGTCGCTCGGCGCTGCAGCGGTGATAACGGCCAACACTGTCGCGTTGGCGACGCTCGAACGCCGCCGGCAGACCGGAGTCATGCGCGCAATCGGGCTGAAGGGCGGGCGTGTGCTGCGCATCCTGCTGCTTGAGAATGTCATCGTGAGTCTGCTCGGCGCGCTGCTCGGCATCGGCTTGAGCGCGCTGGGGGTGTGGTTGATGACGACGTTCAGCTTTGACAACGCGTTCTTTATCCCACGCAGCGCGGTTCCGATTGCGGTGATTCTGGTGGGGGTCGCCATCGGGATTGGCGCGTTCGCTACCTACGCCAGTGGATCGGTCGCTGTGCGCGAGCGCATCATGAACACACTGCGTTACGAGTAGTTCGATCTTGACACTTCGGGCGGAGTAGCCCTATACTCCGCCTAGAACACGGGCCTGTAGCTCAGCTGGGAGAGCGCTACAATCGCACTGTAGAGGTCAGGGGTTCGAATCCCCTCAGGTCCATCTTCTCGCTCACCGAATCATCTCAGTGTTAAAGTGCCGTCGCATTTGCGCGGCATTGTTCTTTTTCGACGATCGCGTGACCATTCGGTTCTATGCGCCCTCACTGGTATCTACCATTGTGTGTCACCATGGGTATGGTATTGTCTCCGCGTACGAGCTTGTCGGTCGAGCCAGCACATCAATTCGCGGAGATGGGCAGATAGCTCACCCAAACGCGGGCCACGGAACCCTGCCGCGGCCCGCGTTGTGGATCCGCTTACGTCCGGCCGCTGATCAGGCGCGCGATCGTCTCCAGCGGCGCCTTCGGTTGGCGATCATACGTCAGCAGGCCGTTGATTTCCTGCTCGACGTCGGTGAGCTGGGTATAGCAGAAACCTTGTAACACAGGCGACTTGTACACCGCCGTCATGATCGCCGATAACCGGTCGATGAAGTCGGCCTCGTCGCCGGCGGTCGAATAGCCCCAGCCTTCCTGCGCAGATTTCTTGTACGCGACGCCGCCGAACTCAGTCAATAGGATCGGCTGGCCGGCATGATCGACTCCGCGAACGTAGAGATCGCGTTTAGCAGGCCGCGCGGCAAGTGTGCTGGCGAGTGTCGCGTAACGTTCGGTCAGTACCTCGCCGCTGCT
This sequence comes from Chloroflexi bacterium OLB13, assembly GCA_001567485.1. Classification (GTDB taxonomy): domain Bacteria; phylum Chloroflexota; class Anaerolineae; order Aggregatilineales; family Phototrophicaceae; genus Flexicrinis. Next base: position 129,344 of record JZRA01000092.1, on the reverse strand, counting down.
CTCATAGTCATGGATCGTCAACAAGTCCGTCGTCGCGTGTTCCCAGCCATCGTTCGAGATCACGAGCCGCGTCTGGTCAAGCGACCGCGTGAGATGATACATCTCGTTGAGGTGGCTGATCTGCTTCGGATCACCCGTTAGGTCTGGTACTCCCCAACTTTCGTTGAGAGGCACCCACGCTACAATGCATGGATGGTTGTAATCGCGGTCGACGGCCTCCTGCCATTCCGACGTGATTCGCTTGACGTATTCGCTGGAAAAAGCGTAGGCATTCGCCATCTCACCCCATACCAGCAAACCCATCCGATCAGCCCAGTAGAGATAGCGCGGATCTTCGACTTTCTGATGCTTACGCGCGCCGTTGAAGCCCAGCCGCTGCGTAAGCTCGATGTCCTTCTTGTAGTCATCGTCGGTCGGGAAGGTCAGGATGCCTTCGGGGTGGTAGCCCTGATCCAGCACGAGCTTCATCGTGTAGGGCTGATTGTTCAACCGGACTTGGCCGCGTTCGACGCTGATTTTGCGCATGCCGAAGTACGACGTGAACACATCGACGACCACGCCGCTGGCCTTGACCGTCACGGCCACATCGTATAGGTTCGGATGTTCGGGCGACCAGACGGCCATGTCACGGCCAAACGTCACGACCTGTGATAGCGATCTCACCACCGCCTCGGGCCGCACAGTCCCGCTGACGACCGGCGCATCCCGATAGTGCACGGATGCTTCCACTTCGATGTCGTCGGGGATGTCACCGCCGAGGATATACTCGAACTCCACTGTGCGTGCATCGAGGTTGGGCGTGATCTTCAGCGACTTGACGTACGTCGAACTGACCGGCTCTAGCCACACGGACTGCCAGATCCCCGTTGTGCGGGTGTAGAAGATTGCGGCGGAGTCGCGCATCCAGTACTGCTTACCGCGTGGCTGGAACACGTCAGTCGATACGTCCTCGACGCGCAGAACGACGGTGTTGCCGGACGCCTGTACGAGGTCGGTGATGTCCACCGAGAACGGCGTGTGACCGCCCTCGTGAAACACGGCGAATGTGCCGTTAACCCAGACCCATGCGCGGTAGTCCACTGCGCCGAAGTGTAGAAGGACACGCTTGCCCTCCCACGAATCCGGCACATCGAACGTGCGTTGATACCAGACGACGTCATGGAAGTCGTTCGTTCCGATTCCGCTGAGCGGTGACTGAAACGTAAAGGGGACAAGGATCTGTTGATCGAATGCGGCGCCGGTGTACCACTTTTCAGCGAGGCCGCGGTTGTCGTCATCGAAGGCAAACTGCCACGGGCCGTTCAGGCAGAGCCATTGATTACGCACGAACTGTGGGCGAGGATACTCGGAACGGGGGATCTCCATCTAAACGCCTCTTTCGCGATTTCTTGCTCAACAACGCGCCCGCATACGATTTCATAGCAGATGATAGCACAACGTGTAAAGACTGCCACACCTGTTCAGAGCGCCGACAAGACCGCCATCCCAATCATACGATGCGCGTGTGATGCCGGCCTCGCGGCGTGGGGCGTGGATTGATATTGCCGGGTGTTGGTGTTTGTTGGAGTGCGGGCTGTGTGGTTACAGTTGAACATCCAATTGGAATGCAGTAGGGAATCCGATCTATGCCATTCGCAAACGGTGAATTACCACGTTCGGTGGGTCTGACAAGCGTAGAGATCACGGGTGGGCTTTGGCACGAACGTCAGACGGTGAACCGCGTTACGACGATTCCCGCCATCTATCGCCAGCTTGAAGCGACCGGACGTATCGACGCGTGGCGCATGGATCCCGACCGTGAACGGCCCCAAAAGCGCAGTGTCGTCACGATGTTCTTCGACTCGGATACGGCCAAGTGGCTTGAAGCGGTGGGCTACAGCCTCGCGATGCACCCTGACCCGGAGCTTGAAGCGCTGGCCGACCGTGTCATCGACATGATAGCCGAGGCACAGCTCCCCGACGGCTACCTGAATACGTATTTCCCGATCCTCGAACCGGAGAACCGGTGGAAGAATCTGCGTGACTGGCACGAGATGTACAACGCTGGTCACCTCATCGAAGGAGCTGTCGCATACGCCGAAGCGACCGGCAAGCACAAGATCCTCGATGTATTGCGGCGTTATGCAGATCATATCGAGTCGCTGTTCGGCCCGCGTGAAGGCCAACGGCGCGGCTATCCCGGCCATCCAGAGCTGGAGCTGGCGCTCGTCAAGCTGTATCACGCGACAGGGGAGGTGAAGTATCTCGATCTCGCCAAGTACTTCATCGATGAGCGCGGGCGACAGCCACACTATTTCGACCTCGAAGCTAGTGAGCGCGGAGAAGACCCGGCGGACTTCTGGTTCAAGAACTACCGCTACTGCCAAGCGCATCTGCCGCTGCGCGAGCAGACCGAAGCGACCGGCCATGCGGTGCGCGCTTGTTATCTGTATGCAGGCGTGGCCGACATCACCCGCGAGACGAACGACGCTGAACTGCTCGACCTCTCCCGGCGGCTCTGGGACGACCTGACAACCCATCAGATGTACATCACTGGCGGCCTCGGCCCGGCGCACTCCAACGAGGGCTTCACGTTCGCCTATGATCTGCCGAACGAGACCGCCTATGCCGAGACGTGCGCCGGGATTGCGCTAGCGTTCTGGGCGCATCGCATGTTTCATATCGACCCTGACGGCCGCTATATCGACGTGATGGAACGCGCGCTGTACAACAACGTCCTGAGCGGCGTATCGCACAGTGGCGATCACTTCTTCTACGCCAACCCGCTTGCGTCGTATCCTTATGTCAACCCGTATGAGCATCTGAGCGGTGTTGCGACTGACGAACATTACCAGCGCAAGCCGTGGTATGCCTGTCCATGCTGCCCGCCCAACGTGGCAAGGCTGGTCGCTAGCATTGGCGCATACATGATCTCGACTGCGCCGGGGTGTGTGTACGTCCACCTGTATAACGACAGCACGGCCGAGGTCGACCTGAACGGCCGCACGATTCGCCTGATCCAAAAAACCCGTTATCCGTGGGACGGTACCGTGACGATGACGGTTCAGATGGACGGCGCAGATCGGTTCGACTTGGCGCTGCGCATCCCCGGATGGTGTGCGCAGTATTCGCTTGCCGTGAACGACGGCGAAGCCCCGGCCACGGTAGAGCGCGGCTACGTCCACATCGACCGCGAGTGGCGCGACGGCGACCGCGTGACGCTGACGCTGCAGATGCCGGTGGAACGTATCGTGTCGCATCCAATGATCCGCCAGAACGCCGGACAGATCGCACTTCAACGTGGGCCGATCGTGTACTGTCTCGAACAGGTCGACAACGGGCCACGGCTGGCGAACGTGATGCTGGCGCCGGATGCGGCGCTCGTCACGGAGTTTGACGAATCACTGCTGGGCGGTGCCGTCATCGTTCGGGGCGTCGCGCATCGGATCGAACCGCAGGCGTGGCCCGCCGACTTATACCGCCCGCGTCAGGCGGCAAATCTCGTATCGACTCCGTTTGAGCTTCGGGCCGTGCCGTACTTCCTATGGGCCAACCGCGCGCCGGGCGAAATGCGTGTGTGGCTGCGCGAGCTGTCACAGCCCTAAGCGCGTTGATGATCTCCAGCAGAGCAGGGCAGCAATCGCTGATCAAAAAGTGGTCCATGAGCAGCTGATTTCAGCCACCGGCGTTGGGGATAGAACTCTACGTGAGTACTGGTGTGTCACCTGAATTGGACTCGCATGGTATGCCCAGCGCCGGCAGCATGATTTCTACCGAACCCTAGCGAGATTTGTGAACGTTCGCATGAAGTGTCTTGACAGACCTTGATGTGCGCGTTCTAATTGATGTGTGCATACGATTTCATGCGCAATTTTTCACATTTTGGAAGGACTTTGCCCGGCCATTTCGATGTTTATCGGGGCAGGGGCAAACCTTCATCCATCTCGGTTTTGAGAGGAGGTGCGGTCGGACGGGAGCCGGCTGCGGCCCGCAAAACGCAGCACGCTTCGCCGTGGCACGGGATCGTCCGAGACAAGGTTTCGACTGTCGAATGATCCAACCCATGGGCCTTGAGGTTCGAAGATTTGAGGAGCTGCAAGATGAACAAACGTATGTCGTTGATCGTTTCCATAACTGTGCTGCTGCTGGCCGCACTCGTCGTGTCGGTTCCCATGGTTGGTGCACAAGACCCAGCGCCCGAACCGACCCCTATCGTCGCCGAGATGGGTAGCGGCTCAATCAAAGTTTCATTCTGGAGCGGTCTGACCGGCTCCGACGGAACGACCCTGAACGAAATGCTCGCGCAGTTCAGCGCAGAGCACCCCGAATACGCCATCACCCACGAGATCATCCCGTGGGGCACGATGTACACCAAGACGCAAGCCGCGTTCGTTGCTGGCAACCCGCCTGACTTGATGCTGATGCACGCCTCGGAAATCCCGCAGTTCGCCGGCTACGGCGTCCTTGAGGACTTGAGCAGCTGGTACAGCAATAATGGCGGCTGGTTCCCGATTGACGACATCTCAGGCCCGACGCTTGACGGCTTGACCTACAACGGCGCGATTTATGGCATTCCGCTGGATAACCACGGCCGCGGCCTGTGGATCAACAAGGAAATGTTCGAAGCCGCCGGTATCGACACCGATCCTGCCACTGCCCCGACGACCTACGAAGGGTGGGTCGAGCTGTTCCAGAAGCTGACGATCGACGCCAACGGCAACAACGCCCTGTCACCGGACTTCGACCCCGAGAACATCGTGGTCTACGGCTACGGCACGGGTGAATGGCCGCGCGTCAACTTCCAAGGGGTGCTTGCTCAGCACGGCGGCAGCATCCTCAGCGAAGATGGCAAGACGGTTACGGTGAACTCGCCTGAAGGCATCCTCGCCTTGCAGCAGACCTACGACCTGATCTACAAGTATCACGTTGCCACCCCACCTGCCGGCTTTGACACGTGGCAGATGTTCCCCGGCCAGACGCTGGCGGTTATCCCGACCGGCACGTGGTTCGTCAACCATGCCAATACGTCTGTCGAATTCGATACGATGGCGTGGCCGCAGGTTCAGTGGGGCCCTGAAAAGGGTACGTGGTTTGGTCAGCATGTGTTCATGCTTCCGGTCGGCAGCGCCGGCGAGAAGCGTGAGGCCGTCGAGACGATCCTCCGCTGGATCAGCGATCATCAGGTCGACTGGGCAGCTTCCGGTCAGGTGCCTGCCCGCTTGTCGGCACAGGCCGCGCTCGACCCCGTGAACTACCCGTCGAACATCCTGCTGGGCCAGACCTTCTCTGAGTACGGCGTTCAGGATCCGAAAAGCCCCGTGGTTCAGGAAATGTACGCGATCCTCGAGCCTGAGCTTGATGCCGCGCTCAACAACTTGAAGACCCCGGAACAGGCGTTGAACGATGCTGCCGAACGGATGCAGCAGGCGGTCGATCGCGCCTTCTAGCAGCGGCGAGCTGGGCATAACAGCATCGACTGCCAAGTTCGCCTAGCAATCACTAGGACAGTGGGTGGTGGATCTAGATAATCTACCACCCACCCATTCTCAAAGTGGATACGGCGACAAGCTCAACCCGCTGCGCACGTTCATCCCGGCAGGCCGAAAGTCCACCCAACTATAGAGGATCAGTATGATATGACTTCGATGACAGCGGGGCTACCAGATGTAAACAGGCCCAGATCACCTTTTACGCTCAACCTGAAGAGGCGAGAGGCCATCGCCGCGTATCTCTTTCTGCTTCCCTTCTTGGCGTTCTTTGCGGTCTTCACAATTCGCGCGGTGATCAACGCCGTTCAAATCAGTTTCTACGAGTATCAAATCCTGCGGCCCACCCGCCCATTCATTGGCTTCGATAACTACCTTGAGTTGTTCAACGACGATATTTGGTGGCAGGCGCTTGGGAACACGGTGATCTTCACCGTATTGACGGTGATCGGCACCTCGATCGTCGCGCTGCTGTGCGCGGTCGCCGTCACCCAGCCGATCAGGGGGCAGGGGTTCTTCCGCGTTTTGCTTTACATGCCCAGCCTGTTTTCGGTGGGCGCCGTCGGCCTGATCTGGGTCTGGTTGCTCAACACGCAGTACGGCGTTATCAACTACTTCCTCAGTTTCATCGGAATCCGGCCGATCAGTTGGCTTAGTGATCCGAATTTGGTGATCCCTTCGCTGAGCTTGACGACGATATGGTGGACGTTCGGCTTCCCCATGCTGATCTTTATCGCAGGGTTACAGGGGATTCCAGAGCAGTTATACGAGGCGGCGCGCATCGACGGGGCCAGCGGGCGGCAAATCTTCTTCCGGATAACGCTGCCCCTGCTGCGCCCGACGATCCTGTTCGTGACCGTTACCGGCGTCATCGCTCACTTTCAGGTGTACGGCCAACCGCTGATTATGACCAACGGCGGCCCGGGACGATCGTCTTACAGCGTCATCTTCTATCTGTATCAGATCGCGTGGACGGCGTTCCGGATGGGTTACGGGGCGGCGATTGCCGTCGTGCTTGCGCTCATCATCGCCACGGCCACGGCGGTGCAGTTCTTCTTTATCGGCCGGCGCGTGGAGTACTAGGAGGAGATCATGAGCTACCGACTGAGACACCTCCCTGCCTATGCGTTCTTGATCGTCATGTCGATTTTCGTGGTGATGCCGCTGCTGATCGCAATTTCGCAGTCGCTGATGACGAATGCAGAGGTCAACCGCTGGCCGCCGCAGATCATCCCGGCCAATCCGACCTTCGAGAACATGCATCAGGTGCTCACACAACAAGACCTGCGAATTGACCTATGGCTGCGAAACAGCTTGCTCGCCGCGTCAGGCTATACCATTGCGGTGCTGGTGCTGTGCGCCCCCGCCGCCTACGCCTTCGCCCGCTTGCGCTTTCCGGGGAATAACATCCTCTTTGGCCTGCTGCTGGTGACGATCATGATCCCATCGCAGGTGACGCTGATCCCGAACTATCTACTGATGCGCGATCTGAAATGGCTGGATACGTTCAACGCCCTGATCTTTCCGGGTGCGGCCAACGTGTTTGGGGTGTTCCTACTGCGCCAGTTCTTCATGTCGATTCCCTCCGAGCTTGAAGAGGCGGCGGTGCTTGACGGGGCCGGCTACTTCGGACGTTTCTGGTATGTCGTGCTGCCGCTGTCTACTAACGCGCTCGTCGCGCTGTCGATCTTCATCTTCTTGGGTCACTACAACGATCTGTTCTGGCCGTTTATCGTCACCAACAGCTTAGAGACGCGGACACTGCCGGTCGGCTTAACGATCTTGAACTCATCGTATGCAGGTCAGTACCGGCCGATGGTGCTGTCCGGCGCAGTCCTGTCCACCATTCCGATTCTGATCGTCTATGTGTTGTTCCAGCGCCGCATTATCCGTGGTGTGATGCTGACCGGTATGGCCGGACGTTAATCGGCCGAAGGGTCAACGAACGAGGCGGCGAGCGCATCGCCATCTCGACATAGTGCGCGGGGGACTCCGGCGCTGCCGTGAAATCGAGTTCAGGACTTCGGTATTTGATTGCTGCTGCCTCAAGACAAGGCCGCGATCCCAGTTTCGCCACCGTTGAAGGATAGAGAGTGATGTCTAGTTCAAGCGAGTCGCACGTCTACATCGACACCAACCGGGTCATCAGCGCCATCTCACCACTGCTGTTCAGCGGCTTCGCCGAGCACATGGGGCGCTGTGTTTATGAAGGGATCTACGATCCCGCGTCGCCTCATGCCGACGAGAATGGCCTGCGTAAGGATGTGCTCGCTGTGCTGCGCGAGATGAATTACCGGTCGATCCGTTATCCGGGCGGCAACTTCCTCAGCGGCTACCGGTGGGAGGACGGCGTCGGCCCGCGTGACAAACGACCGGTGCGGCGTGATCTGGCGTGGCGTTCGATTGAGACCAATCAATTCGGCACGGACGAGTTCATGGCGTTCTGCAAGCAGATCGGCACGGCGCCGATGATGGGCGTGAATATGGGCACCGGCACGATACAGGACGCGGCCAATCTGGTCGAGTACTGTAATGCCCCTACCGGTACGAAGTATGCCGATATGCGCGCCGCCAACGGCCATCGTGACCCATACGGCGTGAAGTACTGGTGCGTCGGCAACGAGATGGACGGCCCGTGGCAGATCGGTCATCTTGATGCGGTGGAATACGGGCAGAAGGCGCGCGAGGCCGCCAAGATGATGCGCATGCAGGATTCATCCATTGAACTGGTGCTGTGCGGATCGTCCCACTCGGCCATGCCAACCTATCCGGAGTGGGATCGCGTGGCGCTTGAGTTCTGCTACGATCATGTCGATTACCACTCGATGCACTACTACGCCACCAATTTCGAGGATGACACGCCCAGCTATCTGGCGCTCAGCGCGGAATTCGAGAGTTTCGTCGATACGCTCACGGGCGTGCTGCGGTATGTCAAGGCGATCCGCCGTTCCAAGCGGGACGTGTACCTGTCGTGGGATGAGTGGAACGTGTGGTACAAGGATCGCAGCGGCGATGGGGGCTGGACTGAAGCACCGCACCTCAGCGAGGAGGTTTATAACCTCGAAGACGCGCTGGTCGTCGCGCAGTGGATGAACGTGTTCCTGCGCCGTTCCGACGTACTGAAAGTGGCGTGTCTTGCACAGATCGTCAACGTGATTTCACCGCTGACGACGACCCGTGATTCCCTGCTCAAACACACGACGTACTACCCGATTGCGCTGTTTAATCGCCTTGCGTCCGGCGACGCGCTCGATGTCGCCGTCAAGGCGCCGATCTATGAAACGAAGAAGTTCGGCGCGATGCCGCTGCTCGATGTGTCGTCATCGTATGATGCCGCGGCCGGCAGCAACGTCGTCTACATCGTCAACCGCAGCTTGACCGAGGACGCACCGCTGACCATTCACTGGCAGAATCGCAAGCCCACGAGCGTGAAAGCGGTATATCAGCTGGCCGGAACTGACCCGAAGGCGGCCAATTCGTTCGAGAACCCAAACGCTGTCGTCACCAAGACGATCGCCGCGCCGGCGGTGCGGGATGGGCAATCGCAGCTGGTCTTGCCGCCGCTGTCGTTCACGGTGTTGGAGTGTACGCTGTAGGTTGAGCGTCGATCATGCATGGTGGTTGGAACTCTGCGACGGGCAGGTGCGATCACCGCTGCCGGAATGGAGGAACGCGTGAGAAGGACGTTGATCGCTCTATTGGCTCTGTGTGGCGTGCTGTGTATCAGCCTTACGGCCATGACTCACGCACAGCAAGAGGGTGAACCCGGCGTGCTGCGCAATCCGCTCAATCCGTACGGTGGGCCGGATCCGTGGATTCAATACTACGAGGGCTACTATTATCTCGCGACGACGACCGGCCGTTCGGAACTCACCATGAGTAAGTCAGAGACGCTCGCCGGCCTCAAGACTGCCGTGCCACAGCGCATCTATTTCGAGACCGATCCGTCGCGCTGCTGCAATATGTGGGCGCCTGAGTTCCACCTGCTCGACGGCCCGAACGGCCCGCGCTGGTATTACTACTACAGCGCGGGTACGTCCGGCACGCTCGATAACCAGCGCACGTACGTGTTGGAGAGCGAAGGCGCTGACCCGATGGGGCCGTACACGTATAAGGCACGCGTATTCGACGCGGCTAACGACGTGTGGGCGATTGACGGCAGCGTCCTCAAGCTGGACGGGAACCTGTACTTCCTGTTCTCCTCGTGGGTCGGGCCGAACCAATCGCTGTTCATCGCGCCCATGAGCGACCCGTGGACGATCTCCGGCCCGCGTGTGCTGCTTGCCGCGCCTGAGTACGATTGGGAAAAATCCGGCGCGAACGTCACCGAGGGGCCGGTCGCGTTGTATCACGGGGCCGACGTGTTTATCGTGTATTCGGCCAGCTACTGCGTAACGCCTGACTACAAGCTCGGAATCCTGAAGTACACGGGCGGCGATCCACTCAAGACCGAGTCGTGGGTCAAGCATCCAGAGCCAGTATTCGAGCGCTCTGACGCGAACAGCGTCTTTGGCCCCGGACACAACGGCTTCTTCATGTCCCCGGACGGCACGGAATACTGGATCGTTTATCATGCCAACGACGATGTGACCGGCGCGTGCGACGACCGCCGGACGACCCGTGTTCAGAAGTTCACGTGGGATGACGATGGCCTGCCCGTGTTCGGCACGCCGGTGGCGACCACCGATGTCATCGCCGCACCATCGGGAGACAATGGCGTCGATCCGGTGCCGGACTTTGGCGACCTACCGGTTACCCGCTTCCGCGCGAACGGGTATGCCGAGGCGTATCTCGGCCATTCCGATGTGGTCGCGCAGATCCAGATTTCGCCGAACCCGATTGCCAACTCGCAGTTCTATGTCGTGCCGGGGCTGGCCGATCCGGATGCCATCTCGATCCGGTCGGTCAACCTGCCCGGTTTCTTCCTGCGCCATGAAGGCAGCATGATCGTATTCGCCGCTGACGACCGCAGCGGGACATTCGCCGAAGATGCGACGTGGCGGATCGTGCCCGGACTAGCCGACCCGGACTGGATATCGTTAGAGTCATACAATCGGCCCGGTTTGGTGATCGGGCAGCAGTTTGGCGTTGTCGCGCTGGTGCCGGTGAACGATACGATGAGCGATCGCATGAAAGAGGACGCTACGTTCCTCGAAGAGCGATGATCTCACCCGGCGACATAGCGCGCATCGGGAATAGGACAGGATCATGTACACGCTAGGCATTGATTTCGGTACCCTCTCAGGCCGCGCTCTGTTGGTCGACGTCAGGGATGGCCGCGAGATCGCTACGGCGGTCTTCGACTATCCGCACGGCGTCATGGACGAACGCTTGCCGTCCGGCAAACGGCTCGGCCCGGAGTGGGCGCTCCAGCATCCGCAGGACTACCTCGACGTCTTCACCCACACCATACCGGCGGTGCTGAAGGACAGCGGCGTAGATCCGGCGCAGGTCGTCGGGCTTGCCGTGGACTTCACCGCCAGCTCGCCGATGCCGGTTAAGGCGGATGGAACGCCGCTGTGCTTCCTTGACGCGTACCGCGACGAGCCGCACGCGTACGTTAAGCTGTGGAAGCACCATGCGTCACAGCCGCAGGCCGACCGGATCAATGCGGTTGCACGTGAACGGGGCGAGACGTGGCTCCAGCGTTACGGCGGCAAGTACTCGTCGGAGTGGTTCTTCAGTAAGCTGCTGCAAATTCTCGATGAGTCGCCTGCGACCTATGACGCGATCGACACCTTCATCGAAGCGGCGGACTGGGTGATCTGGCAGCTCACCGGCGTGATGACCCGGAACACCTGCACCGCAGGGTACAAGATGCTGGTGCAAGACGGACAGTACCCATCACCGGCGTACTTTGCGGCGCTGCACCCCGACTTCGGCGATGTGATCGCCACGAAAGTCACCGGTGAGTTCGCGCCATTAGGCGGGCGAGCAGGATCACTCACGCCGCAAATGGCTGAGAAGCTTGGGCTGCCTGCCGGGATCGCGGTGGCGGTCGCCAATGTCGATGCGCATGTGACCGCGCCGGCGGTCAAGGCGACACAGCCCGGTGTCATGGTGATGATTATGGGCACATCGACCTGCCACATCATGTCCAGCGACTCGATGCAGGTGGTTGATGGCATGTGCGGTGTGGTCGACGGCGGTATCGTTGACGGCCTGTACGGATACGAGGCGGGGCAGTCGGCCGTGGGCGACATCTTCGCGTGGTTTGTCGAGAACGCCGTGCCCCCAGAATATCATGACGCCGCGCGGGCCGCGGGACTTAGTCTGCATGAATATCTCGAACGCGAAAGCGCCAAGCAAAAACCCGGCGAACACGGCCTGCTCGCGCTCGATTGGTGGAACGGCAACCGGTCGACACTGGTCGATACCGAACTCAGCGGCCTGCTGATCGGTGCGACGCTAGCGACCCGCGCGCCGGACATCTACCGCGCCTTGATCGAAGCGACGGCTTACGGCACCCGTGAGATCATCGAGGCGTTTGAGGCACGCGGGGTCGAGGTCAAGGAACTGGTCGCCGCCGGCGGCCTGCCGGACAAAAACGCGCTGCTGCGTCAAATCTACGCCGACGTGACCGGGCGTGAACTGCGGCTGGCCGGATCGTCGCAATCACCGGCGCTCGGCGCCGCGATGCACGCGGCGGTCGCCGCTGGTGTGTATCCAGACATCCACGCGGCGGCGGAGAAGATGGGCAAGTTGAAGGCTGAGGTCGTGCGCCCGATCGCCGCAAATCAGGCGGTGTACGATCAGCTGTACGCGGAATACAAGACGCTGTACAACACATTCGGGCGCGGCGCCAATGACGTGATGAAGCGCCTGAAGAAGCTGCGCAACGAAGCGCGAGGAGAGTGACCTGTGCTGCTGCCCGAACTCCGGCGAATCGTCTGCGATCTGCACGCCGAGCTTCCGAGGAACAACCTCGTCGCGTGGACAAGCGGCAACATCAGCGCGCGCGACCCGGAGACCGGCCTCGTCGTCATCAAGCCCAGCGGCGTCAAGTTCCCCGACCTCACGCCGGAGAGCATGGTCGTTGTCGATGTGGACGGCAAGATCGTCGAATCCGCTTATAAGGCGTCGTCTGACACGGCCTCGCACTGCTATATCTACCGGCACATGCCTGCGGTGAACGGCATCGTCCATACGCACTCGCGCTATGCGACCGCCTTCGCAGCGCTGGCGCGTGAAATTCCGTGCGTGACGACGGCGATGGGTGATGAGTTCGGCGGCCCGATCCCGTGCGGCGGCTTTGCGCTGATCGGCGGCGAGGAGATCGGGCAGGTCGTCGTGGATACGCTCAAGGGGAGTCGCAGTCCGTCGTGCCTGCTGCAAAGCCACGGCGTGTTTGCCACCGGGCCGAGCGCAGAGGCGGCCGTGAAAGCCGCGGTGATGACTGAGGATAACGCGGCGATTGTGTGGACGGCGCTTCAGATCGGCACGCCGCTGACGATCGCACAGGCGGACATCGACAAGCTGTACGACCGGTATCAGAACGTCTACGGACAGTAACGCCTGAAAGGGGTGTGTATCCATGATCGACCTCAGCGCCTATGAAGTCTGGTTTCTGACCGGCAGTCAGCATCTCTATGGGCCGGAGACGCTGGAACAGGTTGCGGCGCACTCGCGCGAGATTGCGGCGGCGCTCGATGCAGCACCGGCTATCCCAACCCGCGTGGTCTTCAAGCCTGTGCTGACGACGCCGGAACAGATTCATGGGCTGTGCCTTGAGGCCAACGCCACGCCGTCGTGTGTCGGCGTTGTCGCATGGATGCACACATTTTCGCCCGCGAAGAACTGGATCGCCGGGCTGACCGCGCTCAAGAAGCCGCTGGCGCATCTGCACACGCAGTACAACCGTGATATCCCGTGGGCGGACATCGACATGGACTTCATGAACCTGAATCAGGCCGCGCACGGCGACCGCGAGTTCGGGTTCATGGCAAGCCGCCTGCGGCTGAACCGCAAGGTCGTCGTCGGTCATTGGAGCGACACTGAGGTTCAAGAACGGCTCGGCGTCTGGTCGCGAGTGGCGTGCGCGTGGGCGGACATGCAGGGGATGCGGGTTGCGCGCTTCGGCGACAACATGCGCTCGGTCGCTGTCACCGAGGGCGATAAGGTCGAAGCGCAGATGCGGCTGGGCTATCAGGTGTATGGCTACGGCATCGGCGATCTGGTGGCGCAGGTCAACGCCGCTACCGACCGCGACATCAGCGCGATGATCGACGCATACGAGGCCGAGTACGATATCGCGCCAGACCTGCGCCGCGGCGGCGCGCGCCACGACTCCGTGCGTGAAGCTGCTCGGATCGAGGTCGGGCTGCGACGGTTCCTCAAAGCGGGGGAATTCAAGGCGTTCACGACGACGTTCGAGGATTTGCACGGACTGACCCAGCTTCCCGGCTTGTCCGTGCAGCGGCTGATGCGTGATGGGTTCGGCTTTGGCGCGGAAGGCGACTGGAAGACGGCAGCCTTGCTGCGCGCGTCGAAGGTGATGGCCGCTGGTCTGCTGGGCGGCACGTCGTTCATGGAAGACTACACGTATCACCTCGATCCGGCCGGGATGCGTGTGCTGGGGGCGCACATGCTCGAAATTTGCCCGTCGATTGCAAGCGATAAGCCAAGTCTACAAGTCCACCCATTGGGCATTGGCGGCAAGGCCGACCCGGCGCGGTTAGTGTTCGATACACCGCCCGGCCCGGCGATCAACGCCTCGCTGGTGGATATGGGCAACCGCTTCCGCTTGATCGTAAACGACGTTGACGTGATCGCGCCCGATCAGCCGATGCCGAAGCTGCCGGTCGCCCGTGCGCTGTGGATCCCGCAGCCTGACCTCAAGGCGGGCGCGGCGGCGTGGATTTACGCGGGCGGTGCGCATCATACCGTCTTTAGCCAATCACTGACCGCGGAATACATGGCCGATTTCGCGGAGATCGCGGGGATCGAGTTCGTGCGTATCGACAGCAGCACCACGCTCCACGCCTTCAAGAACGAGCTGCGCTGGAACGAGATGTACTTCGCGCTGGCAAAGGGTCTGTGACATCCGCCCGTGAAGGTGACGAAGGCAGTAAGGTAATGAACAAACTCACCGTCTACGCCGATCAGCCGTTGAGCAAGATCAACCGGCACCTCTACGGCCACTTCGCCGAACACCTCGGCGCGTGTATCTATGACGGGATCTACGTCGGAGAAGACTCGCGAATCCCCAATGTGCGTGGTATGCGTTCTGACATCGTCGAGGCGATGAAACAGATCAGAGCGCCCAATCTGCGCTGGCCGGGCGGGTGCTTCGCTGACGTGTATCACTGGCGCGATGGCATCGGCCCGCGCGAGCAGCGCCCGACACGGCTCAACTTCTGGGGCAACGCGCCGGAGACCAACGCATTCGGCACGCACGAGTTTATGGATCTGTGCGAGCAGATCGGCTGTGAGCCGTACATCGGCGGCAACGTCGGCAGCGGCACCGTGCAGGAGATGCGCGACTGGATCGAATACTTGACGTCGAATTACGACAGCACGCTCTCGAACGAACGGCGCGCTAACGGCAGAGCGCAGGCGTGGCGGATCCCGTTCTGGGGGATCGGCAACGAGAACTGGGGCTGCGGTGGCTTGATGCGGCCCGAATACATGGCCGACCTGTACTGTCAGTATCACAACTTTATGAGGAATTATGGCGATACGCCGATGATGCGGATCGCCAGCGGGTTGGGTGGAAGCGATACCAACGCCGAAGATACCGCGATCTTCATGGATCGCATCATGAACCGGCGACATCCGGTGCATACTGACGGCCTGAGCATTCACTACTACGTGTATCTGCCAGATCAGCCGCGCCACTCAGCGACGGAGTTCGGCGAGGCGGAATGGTACGAAGTGCTCAAGCTGGCGAGTGACATCGACGGCGTGATCGCCAAGAATGCCGCAGTCCTCGATACGTACGATCCCGGCAAACGTATTTGGCTGATTGTCGACGAATGGGGCGCGTGGTATCCGGTTGAGCCGGGCACGAACCCGGCGTTTCTGTATCAGCAAAACTCGATGCGTGATGCGGTTGTCGCCGCCCTGACGCTGCATATCTTCCAAGATCACTGCGACCGCGTGCA
Source organism: Chloroflexi bacterium OLB13 (assembly GCA_001567485.1). Lineage (GTDB taxonomy): Bacteria > Chloroflexota > Anaerolineae > Aggregatilineales > Phototrophicaceae > Flexicrinis. The sequence continues at coordinate 113,776 of JZRA01000092.1, read as the reverse complement.
GATGGCGAACCTCGCGCAGACGGTCAACGTAATTCAGGCGTTGTTCCTCACGAAAGGTGAGGCGCTTGTCTACACCCCGACGTTCCACGTGTTCGACATGCTGAAAGGGCATCAGGACGCCACAGCCCTCCGCTATGACCTGATCGCGCCCGTGATTGATGTTAACAGCGTACCGTTGGCCCAGATCAGCGCCGGCGCGTCGCGCGCGGAGAACGGAGAGGTGCTGGTTACGTTAGCCAACTTGCACGCCAGCGAATCGACGGCGCTCGAAATAGAGTTCACCGATAGGGCTGTCACCGAAATCACCGGCGTTGAGCTGTCCGCCGACCATTTCACTGCGCACAACACGTTCGATGAGCCTACACGCGTGACGCCAAAACGGTTCGACGGCGTGGTGATTCAAGACGGTAGTCACGTCCGTGTACAGCTTCCCGCTGCGTCAGTCGTGGCGCTGACGCTGGTCTAGATGGCAAGGAGAAGTCACGATGAAAGCAGCACGGCTTCATGGAGCGCATGACATACGCGTCGACACCGTGAGCGATCCCGGCGTGGTTGGGCCGGGTGATGTGTTGATCCGTGTCGGGGCCGTTGGGATTTGCGGCTCCGATTTACACATGTACGTAGACGGCCGCATCGGCGACACGACGTTCGACAGCCCGTTGATCCTCGGCCATGAGTTCATGGGCGAAATCCTCGCGGTGGGCGACGGCGCGGTTGGCGGACATCATCAACCGCTGTCGGTCGGCCAGCGGGTCGCTGTCGATCCTGCGACGCCGTGTATGCGCTGTGAAGTCTGTGAGATGGGCCACCCGAATTTGTGCCCGAATCACACGTTTTACGGGGTTTATCCGACCCATGGCGCGCTGTGCGAGTGCATGATCGTGCATGGACACAACTGCTTCCCGATCCCCGACTCGATCAGTGATGGGGCGGGGACGCTGTTGGAGACGCTCGGCGTAGCGATCCACGCGGTTGATCTCGGCCACCTGCGCGTCGCGGACAGCGTCGCGGTTATCGGATGCGGCCCGGTTGGCCTTTTGATCCTGCGATTGGCGAAACTGGCTGGATCGACGCCGGTGTACGCGTTCGATAAGCTCCCGTGGCGTATCGAGAAAGCGCGCGAGTCTGGCGCGACGGCGTGGAACGTCGATGAGGTCGATCCGGTCGCCGTCCTCCACGAAGCGACGGGCGGGCGGGGTGTCGATGTCGTGTTTGAGGCGGCGTGGGCGGATCACTCGGTGCAGATGGCCGCGGACATGGCGCGCGTCGGCGGACGGCTCGTGCTGGTCGGTATCCCCGGCGACGACCAACTGCACATGCGGCATGGAACGGCGCGCCGCAAGGGGTTGTCAATCATCATGGCGCGCCGCATGAAGCATACCTATCCACGGGCGATCAAACTGGCGACCAGCAGCGCGATCGAACTTGATGATCTGGTATCGCATCATGTCACGCTGGATGACGTGCCGCGTGCGTTTGAGATGAACTCGCGCTATGAGGACAACGTGCTCAAGATCATCGTCGACATTGCTCCGGCGTGAACTTGAACTCGTGGGTTATGCCTCCGGCCCCATACCCGGCACATACGGCCAGCCCTCGTCGTCCCACAGTAGGGTAGCGATGCGCAGGGTTGGCGTGCCGCCCTGCACCTGATCGTAGGCGTGATAGACGATGTAGTCGCTGCCGTCTTCACTGAAGATCGCGTTATGGCCCGGCCCGCGCCAGCGGCCTTGCGACCATAGAATCTGCGTGCCACCGTCTTCCATCATGGACACATTGTCACGGTCGACATACGGCCCGGTGATCGACTCCGAGCGCCCGACCCGCACGTTATAGGTGCTGTGGATCCCGTTGCAGCACTGGTCGAACGACACGAACAAATAGTAGTAGTCACCCTTGCGGATAATGAACGGCGCTTCAATGGCGCGCGGGGATTCGGCGCGCGCAGCGATGTCGTACAGCGTATCGTCCTCGGTTGACTGTAGGCCGGTCTCATAATCAAGCCGGATCATCTTGATCCCGCTCCAATGGCTCCCGAACACGAGCCACGGCATGCCGTCGGCGTCGAGGGCAAGGTTCGCGTCGATGGCGTTCCAGTTCGTGTCATGGTCTGATTTGACCACAATACCGTGATGCACCCATTCGTAGTTAGGATCCGCGAAGTCGAGCGAAAGGTTGGTCGCAAGCCCAATCGCCGACCGGCTTGACCCGAACGTGGATACCGAATAATACAGGTGATAGCGGCCGTTCCAGTACGAAATGTCCGGCGCCCAGATGTCCGCAGCGCCCGGCACCCAAGCGAACACCTCCTCAGGATTCCCGAAGAACGCCGTTCCGCCGCGCGCGACGCGCCATGTGCGCATGTCGGGTGAACGCTTCATCGGGATGCCGGCGCCGGTGTGATACAGGTAGTAGTAATCGGCGTGCTTGATCATCACCGGATCATGCACGTTCATGATGGCCCCGCTGATGTCGAGCACGCCGGACTCTCCCGTGTCTTGTGCCATCGCAGTGGGCAGGAGTTCCGCGGCGCGGCCACCGATCAACGCACCCAGCCCGATCAAGCCGCTTTTGAGAAATGATCTGCGTTTCATCGAACGAATCTCCTCGCACGCACGGCGCTGCACGATGTCCTCAGGCGCCGTGAAATCGTATGCATGAGATTCTACGGTACGCGTCCAGCCCTGTCAAACGGCCCCCGTTCGAGAGGATTCGACGGGATTCCGATTGTGTGAAGCGGGGTTAGGCCGAGTCGCGGACGATCAGTTCGGTCTTGCCGGACATCCACGATCGAGGCAGATCGGGGTTCTCGATACGGCGAAACAGACTCACGGCGAGCTTACGGCCGATCTCGACCGAGTCCTGCGCGATGGTGGTCAGCGCGGGGCGAACGATACTGGCTTCGGGGATGTCATCGAACCCCATCACGGCGACATCGTCCGGAACGCGCAGGCCGGCCTCTTGAAAGGCGAGGATCGCGCCGATCGCCATCAGGTCGTTCAACGCGATCACGACCGACGGGACATCACCGGTCTGGAGAAGCGCGCGGGCGGCCCGTTTCCCGCTGTCGATGGTGAAGTCTCCGATCGCGACATGCTCAGGGCGAATCGCCAGCCCAAGCTGTGCGAGCGTGCGTTTGATCGCGGTTACACGCCGTCTGCCCGCGTCGATATCGTCTGCGACGCTGATCAACCCGAAACGGCGATGTCCGCGCACATTCGCCAGCCATACAGTCGCATTCGCCAGTGAGGTCTGGTCGTCATAGTGAACAACGTCGATTTGCGGGTGGTCAATCTGGTCTCCGAGCACCGCGACGGGGGTCTGTGTCCGGGTGATGAACTCCGCAAGGTCGGGTGTCCGTAGATGGATCGGCACCATGATGACGCCGTCAACCGGCCGACGTGTGACAGCCTCGCAGAAGTGCACCTCGTTACGATGGATGTGATCGGTGTTCGCGATCATCACGTCATAGTCATACGAGGTCGCCACATCTTGAATCGCCGCTACGATCGGGTGATAGAAGCTGTTGGAGATATGCGCGACCATCACCGCGATCATCTGCGTCTTTTGTGTGCGCAGACTGCGCGCCAGCACGTTTGGATGATAGTTCAATTCAGCGACCGCGGCCATGACGCGGGTGCGTGTCTCGTCACTGATAGAAATGGTGGAGTTTGACTGATTAAGAACGCGCGACACGGTGGGCTGGGACACACCGGCCAACTCAGCGACGTCGCGCATGGTCGCAGACCGCTGCGGCCGCAAGGACTTTTTTCTCATCAATTGTGACTTCCGCGTTACGATACTCCCTTACCCATATCATAAGGCACAGTGTGAACATTGCGCTAGCATCAGCCGTCGGAATCCGGTGCGATCTCACCGGAGAAGTCGTCATATCGGCCTGTTAGGGAACCGGCGTTACGGGGCGTTCGAGCCAGTCGCGCCACGTTGCTAACGCAGGGCGGGGCTGGCCGTGTTCGTCATAGAGTCCCGTATCTCGCCAGATGATCGTCAAGTCGTTCTGCCCGCCGATCTGCTGCCACAGCGTGTCATAGTCGCGCAGCACAAAGTTGACCACGAATGCGAACTTGTATCGTGCGGCGGCGTCAAGCGTGAGCGTGATCCAAGCGTCTTGCAGCTCCGGCGTCCCGTCGAACTGAATCGGAGCGCCGGCGTCTATGGTGAAGGACTGCGCCGGATAGCCAGTCTCCGACACCGCCAGCGGCTTGTCGATCAATTCGGCAAGCATTTCGTAGATCGAGCGCGGGATTTCACGGGTCATGTACCGCGTCATATACGGATAGATCGAAAGCGCGACGATGTCTGTGTAGTCGAGGATGTCGCTCAATGCGCGCATCTGATCGGCGTGATCGGCATCCGTGTAGCCATCAAGCAGATCGATGCCGGTGACCGACACCATAACGGGAAGGTCGGGATAGGCCCGTTTCAGGTGCTCATAGGTTGCGCGGTGCAGCACCATATAAGCGTCCCACAGGTCGGGCCGGTGTTTCATCAGCAGATTCACTTCGATGCCGAACAGCACGAAATCAGGCTCAAAGTAGGTGATGATGCGGTCGGCATACGCCGTAAATGCCGCGATCACATCGGGGTGATCAAACCCATAGCTGTCAAATGGCGGCGGCAGCGGCATCTCCTCTTGGTCACCCCGGTATGCCGCCAGACCGTCGCGCAAAAAGTTGATCGGCGTGAAGGTCAGCAGCACACGGTGGGCCGTTGGCGTTAGACCGCGCCGAAATGCCCAGTCGTCTTGGATCGCCTGCGCGAACGGTGCGCCATCCAGCGCTTCGGGCCACGGAACACCGTTGTCGAAGTGCTGGACGATGAGATCGGCGTCCTCCGCGATCCGGTCGTACGTGTACTGCACCGCCTCCACGCTGATCTCATGGGGAAACGGGGTGAAACCGAGGTAGAAGGGCCGTGTGTCCGGCGGCGGGACGGCCAGCGCCCAGCCTGAACACAGCCCCAGCAAGATAACGGTGAAGCGCTTCATGAGCCTGTGACGCACGCTATGGCCCGGCGGGAACGGGCAGCAGATCGCGCCCGGATGCGCCCGGCGCATATCGTAAAAGCACCTCGTTGATATACAGCGGGTCGCCCGATGTGCCGGTGTGCTTGATCTTGACGACGACCTTGATCGGGGTCGCGCCGGTGGGCGGATCGACATAGATGGCGCCAGCCTGATCGAGGCTGCGCGATCCCTTGTCCTTGCTGCCATCGAGGAATGTCACCTTGACCGATGCGGTTGCGTTCGTTTGCAGCCGGTCGGTGTCGTGATCGACGGATAGGTGAAATTCGGAGTAGCGTGTCGGGCCGCTGTCGTGTGGAAGTGTTTCAAGCCCGGTCAACTTGTACTTGAGACGACTGGACTCGCCGGGGCCGGTCTTGAAGCGGAACTTGCAGTCGACCGGCGTGCCGTTGCAGACGATCTTGTCGCCGGTTGTTCCCGTCCCGCCGACCGTCCACGGGGTGAGAACTTTCACAGTGTCGCCAAAGTCCGTGTTTGCCAGCAGTTGATAGCGCGACCCGAAGTTGACTTTGTAGGTACTTGCCGAACTAAGGCTGATCTGTGACCCGACCTGTAAGTAGGACTTGCCGGCCGCAAGCGGAACCCATGTGAAGGATCCTGCGCCGCTTCCGCCGCTCGAACAGTAGTATTCCAGCAGGCTTCCGAGTGCCGGTGTAGGGAAAACTGACCGGTAAACAGCGATCACAGTGTTGTTCGACGCGCCGCTGTTCAGGCTGCTCTCGAACGTGTCGACAACGAGGTCGATTTGGTACGGCGCATTGATCTCGAACCACACCGTGTCGGATGCTGCCCCGCACGACGGCATCGGTTCGCCTGATTGCGTGGTAGCGTCTTGCGCGCTGCCGATTGTGAGTGACGCATTCATCACTTCACGGGCTGACAGCACACGACGGTTGGAGAAGTAATCGTTAGCCGGGGCGACCCGTGGTTCTTGCGCGTGGACGCTGCCGATAAGCAGGAGTGTTGCGACGATAAGCAAGCTGATATGTCTGCGGTGCATAGGTGTTACCTCTGCTGGCGGCCGACACCAACAGTATAGGAGCAATTTCAAATCACCGTGCAAGCGCAACAGGCATATAAAGAATGCGTGCCAGAGGTCGACCTCCGGCACGCATCCGATATTCGAGCGAGGGCAGAGCAATGCTGCCCTAGCATGCTTTACAGATACACCCTGTACGAGAACGTGACACTGCTTGCGCTGACTGCGTCGACCCGCAGCACACCGCGCTTGCCACCGTCCGTGATGAACCCGACGGTCTGGCCGAACGCCAAACCCAGCGCATTCAGGCTGACGCCATTGGCCGACGAGATGGCGTCATGGTGTGCCGAGTTGAAATCGAGTCCCACCGTCAGGGCGCCGATGCAGCTTGCTGTATTGGGCGAGCATACACCCGGCGCCGACATCGTGCCGCCGCTGAAGAACAGATCGTCACCGCCAAGGCCGTCGAGGTTGATTCCGACGCCGCTGTTGAGCGTGATTGTCCCCGCGCTCGATGTCGCCCGGTCGAGTTTGTAGTTGAAGATGAAGCTGCCGTTGTTCCCTTCGCCCGGCCCCTCATTCACTTCGTTGTTGAGATCCGCGACGATCACTGTCGAGTAGAACCCCGTTGTCCCTGACAAGGTTACCGGGAGATTGATGACTTGTGACTGGCCGGAACCTAACCCCGGGGCCGGGATCGTGATGCCGCTGAACACCGCGCCCGGATCGAAGCTGGCCGCGAACGCAACCTGTCCGGTCTGGCCGGCGCCGGCATTCTGTACGGTGACCGATACATTGGTCAACGTGCCCCACGTGATGACGGCCGGCACTGCGCTCAGCACGACGACATCGGGCTGGCTGGGTGTCGCCGTCGGCGCTGGCGTACTGGTCGGGCCGGGGGTGGGTGTCGGCGGCGCGGCGACGACCGGAAGCGTCCGCAAATCGCCAGCGACGGAGGCGAGGTTCGGCGCAAGCGAGATCCAGCCCTGCAAGCCGCGGAAGTTCAGCACGCCCCACGTCAGGTCGAGATTCGCCCCGATCAAGCGCACCTGTTCGCCGTTACGAAGCTGACCGAGGATGTCATAAACCGTGCTCGGCCCGGTACGGACGTTCAGCGCTTGGCTGAGCACCGTAGCGTATACGCCGTCGAGTGTTGGGGTGAACGTGGGCGTGTTGGTTGGCCGGGGAGTCGGGGTCGCGATGACGACCGGCGGCCGGCCGTCGCCCGCTTCTGTTACACGGATCCCATTTTCAAACCGGGCCAGTACTTGAGCGCCCCCGCTGGCGGTGAATTGTACGACCGCGACACTGTCACTCGTTTCGCCCAGTGGCAGCCGCGACGGAGACAACGGCCCCTGCGCGCCAGCGATATTGGAGAGCGCGAGGAGGCTTTCTTGAAGCGACTGAGGGCGCTGCAAGCCAGCGGCAATCAACAGCACGGCGTCATATCCGGCCGCTTCAAGCGCACCCGGCACGCGGCCGGTGGCCCGTGCAAAATCGAGGACGAACTGCTCGCTGGACTCATCGGTGAGCGCATACGACCAGCTCAGGGGCGCGATCAGCCCGTCCAGAAGCGCTGGCGACAGGCCGGCGCGAAACGCCGGATCATCTGCGCCGCCGTAGGCCACGATTCCGCTGTACTGCGCGGCGCGTAAGCCAATGTAGAACTGGTTGGCGACATCGGCCGCGCCGTACAACACGAGCGCCTGAGGCGTCCGCTGGGTGACACGCCGTACAAGATTGTCTATGGTCTCGTTGGCCGGGTCGAAGATGATCGCCGTGCCGAGCTGTCCGCCGAGCTGACGCACGGCTAGCGCAAAGCCGACCTGTCCTGCGGTGCCGCTGGGGTCAAGCAGAACGGTCTGCATATCGGTGATCGCGAAGTCACGGACGATGATGTTGGCGAGCGCCTGCCCGTGGAGCTGCTCCGCCGACCGCGCGCGGAACAATCGGTCGGTGCTTTCGTTCGCGAGCAGCGTATCGTCGATCGCGGCAGTGAGCACCGGCACATTCATGTTCTGAAGCGCCTGTAGATTGTTTCGCACCTGATCGCCGGTCGTCGGCCCCACTACCGCGACGACGCCCGCGTTGGAGAGATTCCCGATTGCGGTCGACAGCGACCCCTGAACGTCAGGGCCTTGAATCACGGCTTCGAGGTGATACTGCTGGCCGTCGGCGCCGCGTATCCCACCCGCTGCGTTGATCTGATTGATCGCGAGCTGCGCGCCAGCGGACAGCGGCCCGTCGAGAGCGTCGAGGATGCCGATACGGAATGCGGGTTCTCCCTGCGCGCCTACCGTGCCCATGACGAGCAGCGCCATTGACAGGAGCGCCAATAACCTGACTGCGGTTCGTGCGTTCATGTGCAACTACCTCCTGATTTCTTGGAGTATAGCCGAACTGCGCCTTGCTGCGCACTTCGTCAGCCATGCGGAGGGCTGACGTTGTTGTTTCCAGTCAACACGTTTACAATAGCCGTATCCAATATCACCCCATGATTGAGTAGCAGAGCTGCACGAGGTACGTCCATGAGCGATGAAGTATTCCTAACTGCCGAAGGCGCCGAGGCTTACGCCGAGAGTTGGAGGATTTGATTACCCTCCGCCGGCCTGAGCTTGCGCAGCGGTTGAAAGAGGCGGTCGCAGATGGCGATCTCAAGGAAAACGCCAACTACCACGACGCTAAGGAACAGCAGTCGTTCATGGAAGGGCGTATCCAGTACCTGCAAGACGTTTTGCGCCGCGCGCAGATTATCTCGAACGACGGGCCGTCGGATGTGGTGCGCGTTGGCAGCACCGTGACCATTCAAGAGGCGGGGGCCGACGACGACGAAACGTACACGATTGTCGGCGCCGCCGAGGCCAACCCAAGTGACGGCAAGCTGTCGGCCAAGAGTCCGATCGGGCCGCGTTGCTCGGCCATAAGCGAGGATCGAAAATCACGGTAGAGACGCCGGGCGGAACGATCGTATTCAAGGTCAAGGCCATTAACTAGCCGCCGCCGATGCGCATAAAACATGACGCCCCGCGTTCAGTGCGGGGCGTTTTCATTTAGTCGTCAAGCGGGTCGAAATCAGCCGTCCCGCCGAACGGATCGTCATCGAACGGCGTTGGATCCGGCCGCCGGGGCGGGGGCGCCTGACGCGGAGGCGGGGCAACGATCGGCGGGGTATATACCGTGCCGGCGGCTGTCTGGCTCGGCGGGGTATACGGAGGCACCGGCGGCGGAGCATACGGGCTTGGCGCCGGCGCGCTGATCGGCGCATAGTTCACCGGTTCGGGCGCAGGTGCAGGGGCTGGCGGCGCGTAGACGGGGCTTGGGGCGGTGGCCGGCGCTGGAGCAGCGGCGGTTCCCTTGTGCCATGCCTCCATCTTGATCGTCAACTTGTCGAAGGTGGAGTTTGGCGCGGTCGCGGTTGGCGTCGTGTCCAGCAGGGTTGCCTGTACGAGGATCCGGTCGGTCTCAAGCGTCAATATTGTGCCGGGCTGGGCCAGTACGATGTCGGTGGCGGGATCTTTGACCTTCTCCTCAAGCTCGGCCCGAACTTCTGGCGTGCTGTAGGCTTTCTCTGACGCGAACACCTTGGCGATCTGATTGACGAAATCTTCCTTGTCGAACAACCAGATTTCGACCGCGGCGACGTCGTTGCCGAGCTTTTTTGCGATTGCCGCGCCGCATTCGCCGAAGAACACCTTATCGGCGTTTTCGATGGCGAACGAGTCGTCGAACTGGCGGCCTTTGGTGTAAACCGACAACCGCTGTGTCAGCGCCGGGCCATACGGATTGGTCGGCGCTGCCTTGGCTGCCTCGCGGCGCATCTCTTCTTCTTGGATACGCCGCGCGCGAATCGCGTCGATATTGGCCTTGCGCTGGATGTCTTCTTCGGTCTTTGGACGCAGCGCCTCGCGGATCGGGAGTACCACGTTTGGTTTGATGAGGATACGCCACGCGAGCGATACGACCACAGCCAGCACAACGGTGATGATGATGGCGAGCAGCAGCATCACGATGTCACTGATCGCAGAACCCGGTTTCGGAGCTTCACGCCCCTGCAGTGGCGATCCGTCACTGTTATACACCAGCGGTCGCAGCTCGATCAGCGCGGCTTGGACGCTCTCGGTCGTATCTGTGATGAGCCGCTCGACGACGTTGGCCGGGTCTTCAACCAGCGCCAGATAACGCTGAATATCCGCGTCGTTGTAGATCTCGGCGGCCTTGGCTGCGGCAACGAGCTTCACCCACTCGTCGCGCCATTCCCCTCGTAGTTGGTGCGGCGCCCCGTCATAATACCGAACCGGGTTTAGCACATAGCCCCAAAACAACCCGAACAACATGGCGAAGACGAGGGCCACGACCGTGACAATCGTCGGCATGTGCGGCTTCAGTACGATGACGTACACGCCATTGTACGAGTCGATCAGCCACTGACGTAAACCCTTCATAAGCGGTGTCTCTCCAAAATCGCGTTGCGGATCTACAGCGCGTGAAGCGCAAGCGAACAGAGGCTAGTATACTGCTATCTCAGGCGTGCTACAAAAAAGACCGCAGGACTAACCTGCGGTCTTGTGCTTACGATGTGGAATTTCACGGGCGGGTTCTGGCTCGGTATGCCGTCCCTTACGCGAAGGAAGCCGCCATGCGGTGTAGCTGCAGTCGGGATAGCGCGAGCAGCCATAGAACGTACGGCCGGCTTTCGTCTTGCGCTGAATCAGCTCGCCGCCGTGCTCAAGCCCACACTGAGGACACGACACGCCGGTGCGTTCGAGGTAAGGCTCGGTGTGTTTGCAGTCCGGGTAGCGTGAGCACCCGATGAACTTGCCGTAGCGGCCGTGTTTGATGACGAGATCGCCGCTGTTGCATGTCGGGCAAATCCGGCCCACCTTCTCGACCGGCTGAGTTCGGGGCGCGAGTTCGCGTGCCTCTTGAAGCTGGCGCGCGAATCGGTCGTAGAAGCTGTGCAGCACGGGAACCCACTCCATGCTGCCTTCCGCCACGCTGTCGAGTTCGCCTTCCATGCGGGCGGTGAACTGAAAGTCCATGAAGTCCGGGAAGTACTTCACCAGCAGATCGTTGACGACGCGCCCAATCTCGGTTGGGACAAGCCTCTTTTGGTGATTCTCGACGTAGTTGCGGTCTTGGATGACGCCGACAATCGGGGCATAGGTGCTCGGCCGGCCAATCCCGAATTCTTCGAGCGTTTTGACCAGCGTCGCTTCCGTATAACGTGGCGGCGGCTCCGTGAAGTGCTGCTCAGGCGCCACGCGGAGCAGATCGAGGACTTCGCCCACGGTCATCGTCGGGATGACGCGGCCTTCGTCGTCGTCTTTGGCGGCATCCTCGTCGCGCGTATCTTGATACACGACCATGAAGCCAGCGAATTTCATCGTCCGGCCGTTCACGCGGAAGAGATACGGCCGATCTGCCGTTGTGAGGCCGGCTGTGATGTCGACGCGAAGCGTGTCATAAACCGCCGGGGACATCTGGCTGGCGAGAAAGCGCTCCCAAATCAGCTTGTAGAGCTTGAACTGATCGCTGGACAGCATGCCTTTGAGCGCCGACGGCTCGCGCACGATGCTGGTAGGACGCACCGCTTCATGGGCTTCCTGCGCGCCTTTCGCCTTGGTCTTGTATACGGGCGCACGCGCCGGCATGTATTCCTTGCCATAGCGGTTTGAAATGAACGTCCGCGCTTCGTGTTGTGCTTGGGTGCTGACCGTTGTGCTGTCGGTACGCATATACGTAATCAGACCGACGACGCCGGTCTTGCCGAGATCGACGCCTTCGTAAAGCTGTTGGGCGACCGACATTGTGCGGCGCGCGTTGAACCCTAAGCGGCGCGACGCCTCCTGCTGGAGCGTGCTGGTCGTGAACGGCGCCGATGGACGGCGCTGCATAGACCCGATGACGATCTCTTTGACCGTGTACGCGCTGCGCTTCAGGACGTCGACGTGCGGCTTGACTTCGGCCTCCGACGTCAGTTTCGGATCTTCACCGTTTATCTTGATCAGACGGGCGAGGAACGGACGCTCGCTCTTGACACCGTTGGGGCGCTGCTTGCGCAGTTCGGCGTCAATCGTCCAGTATTCCTCGCTGACGAACGCCTCGATTTCACGCTCGCGATCGACCACCAGCCGCAGGGCGATGCTTTGGACGCGACCCGCCGACAGACGGCCGCGCACCTTTTCCCACAGCAGTTCCGATACCTGATAACCGACGATCCGGTCGAGGATGCGCCGGGCTTGCTGCGCGTTGACGAGCGCCATATCGACCGCGCGCGGATGCCCAAAAGCGTCCTTCACGGCGGACTCGGTGATCTCATTGAAGACGACGCGCCGCACGCGCTCCTCGTCCATGTTGGCCGCGTTGATGAGGTGCCACGCAATCGCTTCACCTTCGCGATCCGGGTCAGTCGCAAGGTAGATTTCCGCGGCCGAGTCGGCAGCGCGCTTGAGTTCGGCGACGGTGTCGCGCTTGTCGTTCGGCACGCGGTAGGTCGGCTCGAAATCGTTGTTGAGGTCGACCGACAACCGGCTGCTCAACAGATCGCGCACGTGGCCCTTCGACGCCTTGACGACGTACCCCGGCCCAAGATAACGGCCGACGCTCTTGGCCTTCGCCGGCGATTCGACGATCACGAGCTTACCGCTGCGGCGGCCGGATGTCTTTACTGCGGCGGCGGTGTTCTTGCTGCGGGTTGACGCTGGCTTCGACTTGGCCTTCGGGGTGGACGCCGCGCTCTTGCGTGTCGCGGTCGTGCCCTTGCGGCTCGCTTTCGGCGCTGCGGCCTTGCTGCTGCCCTCGCGCGATGACGCGGTCTTCGCCGTTTTGCGCTTGGCCGCGGGCTTCTTTGACGCTGTGCGTTTGGGCTTCGCGGCCGTGCGCTTCGATGGCTCGGCTAGGCCCTCATGCGCATCGGTGCGGCCCATGCGGAACAGCTTGCCTCTGCACACCGGGCACGTCCCGGTTGTCGCCGGCGAGCCGTTGTCCGTGAAGATGGCCTGCGGCGCTTGTAACTCGCGCTTAGTCTTACACTTGAAGCAATAGGCTTCCATGTATGGAAGTGATCCTCACTGAATTGACGGGTGGTGATGTCCGCGCCGGACGAGCCGCATGGCTAAAGGTAGCGATCCTGACCGTCGGTCTTGAGCCGGTCGACTACCTTGCGGATTTCTTGTGCTCGTTCACGCGAGCATACCAGTAGAGCATCGGGCGTGTCTACAATGATTAGGTCTTCGACGCCGTAAGCGACCGTCAGTTTGTTGCTGACGATCAGGGTGTTGTGCGATTCCATCAAGATGATTTCGCCGCGGTCGCCGCGAATGCAGTTGCCATTCTCGTCGTGCGGAAGCACCTCGAACAGCGAAGACCAACTGCCGACGTCGCTCCAACCAATGTCGATTGGGATAACAACGATGTCCTGCGCGCCCTCCATCACCGCGAAGTCGATCGACTTGCGGGGCAGGTTGTCCCAGACGGTACTCAAGACGGAATCGTAGCGGTCGGTGCGGATGGCCTGACCGATACGCTGTAGTTCCGCATACATCCCATGCTGTTGACGCTCGAACTCCTGCATCGCCTTACGGACAGTCCAGATAAACATGCCTGAATTCCAACTGTAACCGCCGTCAGCAATGAACGACAGGGCGGTCTCGTAATCGGGCTTCTCTTTGAATCCAAGCGAATGATAGGCAGCCCAGCCGTCAAAATCGCCCAGCGCGTGCCCTTGATGAATGTATCCGAAGCCGGTAGCAGGATAGGTCGGCGTGATCCCCAGCGTCACGATATGCCCGTGTTGAGCGATGCTCGCGGCGGCCTTCAACACGGAGAGGAACTGGTCGGGCCGGCCAATGTGATGATCGCTGGTCAGGATCGCAACTGTCGCGTTAGGGTCACGCGCGGCGATATGCACGAGGCCCAACCCCACCGCAGCGGCGCTGTCACGCCCGTTCGGCTCAACGATGAAGTTCTCCGTCGGGATGTGCGGCGCGTCCGAACGCAGTCCGTCGACCATTGTGCGGCCCGTCACGACGATGATGCGCGACGGATCGAACATGTGACGAAGGCGGTCGATGCTGGCCTGAAACAAGCTGCGCTCGTCGGTCAACGCGAGCATTTGCTTGGGCATACTCTTGCGGCTGAGCGGCCAGAGACGGGTTCCACCGCCACCCGCCAGAATCATGGCGTAGACGTTTTCCATTGAGCTGACTTATGAGATCGGAATTAGGTCAGAGCGCAATATTGCATGGGTCCTACCGATTGTGCAAGACCTTTTAGCTCTAGCACGGTGAGCGCCGCCAGTACCACGCCGACGTCGCATCCCAACGTGCGCACGAGGTCGTCAACGTGCAGCGGATCACCACGCAGTAACGTATACACCTGCTGTTCAAACGGATCTTCCGGCGCGACCGCGCCCATCGCCCGGCGTGATTTGACGACTTGTATCGAAGGCGCGAGTTCAGACAAGATGTCGGCTGCATTCATCACCAGTTTGGCGCCGTCCTGAATCAACCGATTGCAGCCCCGGCCCTGCACATTGTTGAGGCTGGCGGGTACGGCGAACACGTCACGTCCCTGCTCGGCGGCGGCGGTGGCGGTGACGAGCGCGCCGCTGCGTTCCGGGGCCTCGACGACGAGGACGCCGAGCGAGAGGCCGCTGATGATGCGGTTACGGCGCGGGAAGTTTTGCCTATCCGGTGGTGTGCCGGGCGCGAACTCGGTCACGAGCGCGCCGCTGCGTGCGATGTCATCAGCAAGGCGGGTATGCTGGCGCGGATAGATCGTGTCGATACCGGTGCCAAGCACCGCGATCGTGCGGCCAGCGGCCTCCAACGCGCCGGTGTGCGCCTCGACGTCAATGCCTTGCGCTAATCCGCTGACGATTGTAAAGCCGCTGCGGGCAACGTCGGTGGAAAGCGTGCGGGCAGTCTCTGTGCCGAGGCGGGTTGCTTTGCGTGTGCCGACCACCGCCAGCGCGCGCTGATCGTCCTCGCTGAGCGCGCCCCGCACGTAGATCACCATCGGCGGGTTCGGAATCTGGCGGAGAAGATATGGATACTCACTGTCGGCCAATGTCACAAAGTGTGCGTCGAGCCGCTGCACGCGGGCGACCTCACCGGCGACGTCGATATCGCGGCGGGCTTGCAAGATGCTGCGGACGACGAACTGTGGCAGCCCGCACTCGCGCAGGTCACGCTCGTGGGCCTGCCATGCGGCCAGCAGCGACCCGAACTGCTGGACGAGCGATTGCGCGCGCGCTGCGCCAACGCCGCGAACCCGGCTGAACGCGAGCCAACACGCGCGCTCGTCCAACGGGATCACTTCGGCAGCAGCCCCTCGATCAACCGCACGCGAAGACAGCGGGCGGCCTTGTCGATGCCGAGGATGAACTGCGGGACATCGGGGATGGTGTACTCGCCGTACTGTTGGCTGCTCACGACATAAATATCGTTCGGCCCGGCCTCGATTATGTCGGAGATCTCTCCGATGTCGTTGCCATCTTCGGTGACCACGCGCATACCGATCAGCTCGAAGAGATACACCTCGTTCTCGCCGAGTGGGATCGCGTCCTCAATGGACACCAGCACAGCGAGGTTGCGCAGTCGTTCGGCGTCGTCGCGGTCGTCGACACCGTCGAGCGTGAGCAGCGCCAGATCGTGATGTGGGCGCACGGAACGGATTGAATAGGGGCGAGGGTTAGGGTCGAACGGACCTTCGCCAAGGTAGACACGCTTGAGTTTCGGGATGCGTTCGGGATAGTCGGTGATGACCCGCATCCGCAGCTCGCCACGGACGCCGTGCGGGCGCGTGATTTCACCGATCTGGAGGTATTTGAGCGGGCGCGAAGGCGCCATGACTACAGCGCCTTAATCGATCTCGAGGATCACCCGTTTGTCGGTTGGGGCCACCACGCGCAAGAGCGTACGCATGGCGTTAGCGATCCGGCCCTGCTTGCCAATGACGCGGCCCATGTCGCCCGATGCGACCTTGAGATGGACGATCACCGAGCCGCTGGTCTCCTTGCGGCGCACGTTGACATCGTCCGGCGAATCGACCAGCGATTGCGCGATGAGGCGGATCAAATCGTCTTCCATCAGATATCCTTTAGGTACGAAACTGCGCGGGCCGCGACAACAGCGTGCTTCGGCGCCGCGCAGATCGGGTTACACACGGAACAGGAAGCGTTACGCTTCTCCGGCCTCGCCAGCATCATCACTGGCCGCTGCCTTGGCTGAAGGTGAGCCAACCGGGGCGGGGTAGCTGGTCTTTGGGGCGACCGCAGTCGGCTGAAGCGCAGCAGCTTCGGCCATCAACGCGTCCTTCGACTCACCCTTCTGCAGGCGTTCGAACAGCGCCCATGTGCCGGCGCGCTTCATCACGCTGATCGCGGCCTCGGTCGGTTGGGCGCCGACGCTCAGCCAGTGCAGCGCGCGGGCGCTGTCGACCACGTCGGTGCTGGGACGGGTGCGCGGGTTGTGGAAGCCGATATTCTCGACGATGCCGCCGGAGCGCTTCTGGCGCTGATCGGTGACGACGATGCGGTAAGCCGGCTGACGCTTGGCCCCGACACGCTGGAAACGGATTCGCAACATGCTTGTACTTGCTCCTTCTGAACACGATCGCAGCGTGGGGCTGCAGATTGTCCTAACCGAGTAAATTGGGCATGCCCTTCGGCATGCGGCCTTTCCGCAGCTGCCCCATCATGGTCTGCATCTGCTGGAACTGATTGAGTACTTCGTTGACGTCGCGCACCTGCGTCCCGCTGCCCGCGGCGATTCGCTTGCGGCGGCTCGCGTTGAGCACCTTCGGGTTGGCGCGCTCCTTCGCGGTCATCGAGTTGATGATGGCCTCGACGCGCTTGAGCCGCTTGTCGAGGTCTTGCTGGTCGAGCTGACCGGCGATTTGCAGCTTACTCAGGCCGGGGATCATGCCGAGAACCTGCGCGATCGGCCCCATTCGCTTGATGCGCTGAAGCTGTTCGAGGAAGTCTTGCAGCGTGAACTGATTCTGCAGCATCTTCTTGGCGAGCTTCTCGGCTTCGTCCTCATCGAACTCGGCCTCGGCCTTCTCGATGAGGGTCATCACATCACCCATGCCGAGGATGCGATCGACCAAACGGTCGGGGTGGAAGACCTCGAACCCGTCGATCTTCTCGCCTGTGCCGAGGAACTTGATCGGCACGCTCGTCACGGCACGCATCGAGATCGCCGCGCCACCACGGGCATCACCGTCGATCTTGGTTAAGATCAGGCCGGTGAGACCGACGCGCTGGTTGAAGCCCTGTGCGATGTTGACCGCTTCTTGACCGGTCATCGCGTCGGCCACGAGCAGCACTTCGACCGGATGCGTCCGGCGCTTGATCTCCTCAAGCTCCGCCATCAGCGTATCGTCGATCTGCAAGCGGCCGGCGGTGTCGATGATGCACACCGCTGCGTTGGCGGCTTTGGCGGCGGCAAGACCGCGCACCGCGATGTCGATCGGCTTGGCGCTCGTGCCTTCTTCATAAACGGGCACTCCGATTTGCTTGCCCAGCGTCACCAACTGGTCCACAGCGGCCGGACGGTACGTATCGCACGCGACGAGGAAGGGTTGACGGCCTTCGCGGCGCAAGTGCACGGAGAGCTTCGCGGCGGTGGTCGTCTTGCCCGACCCCTGCAAACCCACCAGCATAATGACGTGAGGTTTGGCGCCGCTGAAGAAGTTCAGCCGTCCCGGTTCGCCAAGCGTGGTCGTCAGCTCGTCATGAACGATCTTAACGACCTGTTGGGCAGGCCGCAGCGCCTTGTGAACCTCAGCGCCGGCGGCGGCTTCGCGCACGCGGCCGACGAAGTCCTTGACGACCGGCAGCGCGACATCGGCCTCCAGCAAAGCCATACGCACGTCGCGCATGACCGTGTTGAGGTCGTTCTCGGTGATGCGGCCGCCTTTTCCGAGACGGTCAAACGTCTCTTGCAGACGCTTGCTCAGGCCTTCAAACATGACGAATCGACTTGGTTCCCACGGGACAAGTGGCGGCCATTGTAGAGGAACGCCAGTGTTTCGTCAAGATAAGCGCGCCCTGTCTTGACGGCGTCAAAAAGTCACCCTATACTGAACCAAACGATACTCAGTCTCAATAAGGATGATACGATGAAGCGAGTCGCCCGGTTGGCTGTTCTGCTGGCGATGGGCTTGACTGTCACTGCCGCCGTCGGCCAGCCAGATAGGCTGGCTGTGGTCGCCAGCTTCAGCATCCTCGCCGATGTGATTCAGAACGTCACGCTGGGGCAAGCCGATGTCACATCGTTGATTCCGGTTGGCGCCGATCCACACAGCTATGAACCGTCAGCGCGTGACCTCGTGGCGCTCAGCGAGGCGGACGTGATCTTTGTCGCCGGTGGCGGGTTCGAGGAACAGCTGCTCGATACGATTGCAGGCGTCGCGCCGAACATTCCCGTGGTAGAGGCCTCGACCTGCGTCCGGGTTCGGATGTATGGTGACGGCCACGATCATGAGGATGGTGAAGGCGAGACCAGCGGCCGCGACCCGGACGCCGGCGGAAGCGAGCATCACACGATCTTCGGTTTGGACGTGCGCGAACTGTGCGACTCGTATGACACGCAGCTGCACGAGATTGATGCGCTCAAGGAGTCCATGGGGTTTCCCAGCGGACGCATGCCGGATGCCCAGCGCGGACATCGTTTGTTCGAGGTTGAGTGTACGCATGACGAGCACAGTGACGACCACGAACACAGCGCGGTTCACGCGCACGGAACCTGCGACCCCCACGTCTGGTCTGATCCGCGCAGCGTGGTCTACTGGTCGCTGTTTATCGGTGACGTCGTAGGCGCGCTGGATCCCGCGCACGCCGATCAATACACGGCTAATGCACACGAATACGCCTACGCGATTGATGATTTGCTGCGCTTGCAGCTTGAGCCTGAACTAGCAGTGATTCCGCCTGAGAACCGCCTTCTGCTGACGAACCACGAGACGTTGGGATACTTCGCCAGCGCGTATGGATTTGACGTGCTCGGATTCGTACTGCCGGGAGGATCGACACTGGCGGAGCCATCAGCGCGGGATGTCGCCGCGTTGGTCGAGCTTGTTCGCTCAAGCGGTGTGAAGGCGATCTTCGTAGAAACAACCGTGGTGTCGCGCGTCGCAGAGTTGGTCGCCGCCGAAGCTGGGACGCCGCTGGTGTCGCTGTACACCGACTCATTAAGCGACGTGCAAGGGCCGGCCCCTACGTATCTCGACTATACGGCCTATAATTTCGCGGCGATCACCGACGCGCTCACTCCCTAGCCACGACTTGAGGTTCGATCTCGATATGCAAACCCATGCAGCCGCACCTGCGCCCGCGCTCTATGTTGAAGACGTGTCGGCCGGCTATCCAGACGACCGCCGCGCGATCAGCGGAATCCAATTCGAAGTACAGCGTGGCGAGCGAGTCGCCGTGCTTGGGCCAAATGGGGCGGGCAAGAGCACGCTGTTCAAGGCGATTGCAGGCGTGATCCCGTTCACCAGCGGTCAAGTTTCGCTGATGGGCCGCGACTGCCGGTCGAGCCACGATTTGATCGGCTATGTGCCGCAGGTCAACCTCGTGGATTGGAGTTTTCCGGCGACCGTCGGGGATGTCGTGATGATGGGACGTGCGCGCCGCATCGGTTGGCTGCGCTGGCCCGGCCGTGATGATCGCGACGCCGTGCGGCACGCGCTTGATCAAGTCGGGATGCTTAAGCATATCGACCGGCGCATCGGCGCGCTGAGCGGCGGGCAGAAGCAGCGTGTGTTCATTGCGCGCGCGCTGGCTCAAGCCGCCGACGTGCTGCTGTTGGATGAGCCATTCAACGGCGTGGATGTCACGACAATCGAGGAAATCCTTGCGACGCTGGATCGGCTTCGCGAGGATGGCGTGACGGTGCTGGTCGCGACTCACGATATCGAGCTGGCGCTGTCCGAGTTCGACAAACTGCTGCTGCTCAAGCGCACGGTCATCGCATACGGCACGCCGGTGGAGGTGTATACGCCTGAACACCTGAAGGCAGCGTATGGTTCGCGGGTGAGCATCATGCACGCCGACGATCATATGCTGATCACCGTTGACGACCACGGGTGCTGTTAAGCGCCAAAGGGACAGGATAACCGATGGGGCAGTTCTTAGAGCCGCTGCAATATGAGTTCATGCAGCGCGCGCTGATCGCCGTCGTCATGGTCGGCGTCATCAGCGGCGTGATCGGATGCTATGTGGTGGTTCGCGGCATGTCGTTCTTCGGCGACGCGCTCAGTCACAGCGTACTGCCGGGCGTGGCGATCAGCTACATCACGACGGGCGGCGCAGTCGGCGTCAACCTGTTCTTCGGGGGGCTGATCGCCGGCGTGATCGCGGCGGTCGGCATCGGCTGGCTGACACGCCGCGAACGCCTCAAAGAGGACACGGCCATCGGCATCGTGTTCGTGGCGATGTACGCGCTCGGAATCGCCATCATCAGCCATGACAGCCGCGCGTATGGACGCGACCTTGTCCATATTCTATTCGGTAACGTGCTGGGCATTCAAGGCGACGATCTCCTTATCATGGCCGCGTGTGGCGTGATCGTGCTGCTGGGGACGCTGCTGCTGTACAAAGAGTTTCAGATCATCAGCTTCGACACGAACCTCGCGCGGACGCTCCGTCTGCCTGCCGAGGCGCTTCGGCTGACACTGCTCGCGTTCATCGCGGTAACGATCATCGCCAGCCTGCGCGTCGTCGGGATCGCGCTGATGCTCGCGATGCTGATTGTGCCGGCGGCGTCGGCGCAGATGATCGCCAAACGGCTGCATCACATGATGCGGATCTCAGCGGCGCTCGGTGTCATCGGCGGCGTGATTGGCCTGCTGCTGTCGTATCATCTGGACATCGCGGCCGGCCCGTCGATCGTCCTTGCGATGACAGTGATCTTCGCGGCGATCTTTAGCACGCGGCGCGCGTACTTGCGATTGCGGCCAGCACCCCGCTAGCTACGTGAACCGGAACAAGCGCTCGGCGTTGACTGTCGTGGCTTCGGCGATCTGCGCGAGGGGCAGCTGTCGCACCGACGCGAGCCGTTCGACGATCAGGGGGATGTATGCTGGCTCGTTGCGCTTGCCACGGTGCGGAACCGGCGTCAGAAACGGGCCGTCGGTCTCGACAAGGATCCGTTCCAGCGGGGCGGCGGCCGCGATACGGCGGGTCTGATCAGCGTTCTTGTAGGTGATTGGGCCGGTAAAGCCGATGTAGAACCCGGCCGCCAGCGCGCGCTCTACGAGTTCCGCTGGCGCAGAGACTGAGTGCAGCACGCCGGGGGCCTCCCGCAGCGTTCCGCTCAGCTCGCCGGCCCACGACTCGAGGATCCGGATGACGTCCTCGCTCGCCTCGCGGTTATGGATAATGACCGGCAGGTTCAGCTCGGCCGCAAGCTCAAGCTGGGCTTCAAACGCCGCGAACTGGTCGGGCTTGGGGCTTTTGTCCCAGTAGTAGTCCAGCCCGATCTCGCCGATGCTCACGACGCCCGGAGACGACGCCAGCGCGCGGATCGGCTCCAGCCACGCACGCGCAAAACCCGCCGTGCTGTTCGGGTGATAGCCGACCGCGGCATAGATCACGCCGGGGTATGCTGCCGCCAGATCGATACCCGCGCGGCTGGTTTCGAGATCGACGCCGGGATTGATGCAGCGCGCCACACCGGCCGCGGCCGCGCGCGCGATCACGGCGTCACGATCCTCGTCGTAGGCGTCGAAGTTGAGATGAATATGCGTGTCGATCATCGGCGGCAGCGCGCGCGATGTGCTGTCTTGGGCGTTCATCCGGGCTTACGTCAGCTCGCCGTTCTTGAGCGCAGCAAGGTCAGCTTCGACCATCATCTGCACGAGTTGTTCAAACGAGATGTGCGGTTCCCAACCGAGGACTCGGCCGGCCTTTTCCGGGTTGCCGATCAAGAGATCGACCTCGGCGGGGCGGACGAAGGCGGGATCCTGCACCGTGTAATCCTGCCACTTGAGGCCTACGACGTCGAATGCGAGTTCCAACAGCCGCTGCACGCTGTGAGTCTGGCCGGTCGCCACGACGAAATCGTCCGGCGAGTCCTGCTGCAGCATGAGCCACATCGCGCGCACGTAATCCCCGGCGAAACCCCAATCACGCTGAGAATCGAGGTTTCCGATCCGCAGCTCCTTTGCCAAGCCGAGCTTGATCTTAGCGGCGTGATACGTCACTTTGCGGGTCACGAACTCCAGACCACGGCGCGGGCTTTCGTGGTTGAACAAAATCCCGCTTGAGGCATGCAGATTGTAGCTCTCGCGGTAGTTGACGGTGATCCAGTGGCCGTACACCTTAGCGACGCCGTACGGGCTGCGCGGATAGAACGGGGTCTTCTCGGTCTGTGGGACTTCCTGCACTTTCCCGAACATCTCCGAACTGGACGCCTGATAGAACCGGATGGCCGGGTTGACCATCAGGATCGCGTCGAGCATACGGGTGACGCCCAGCGCGGTGACATCGCCGGTGAAAACGGGCTGACTCCACGAGGTCTGCACGAAGCTCTGCGCAGCGAGGTTGTACACCTCGTCGGGCTTCACGTCCTGCAAGGCACGGGTCAGGCTGGTCTGGTCGCTCATGTCGCCCGGCACCAGCGTGACTTGGTCTTGGATGTGCCGGATACGCTCATAGCGCACGGTACTGGTACGCCGGACGAGTCCGTATACCTGATATCCCATGCTCAACAGGAATTCGGCCAGATACGACCCGTCTTGGCCGGTGATTCCGGTAATCAAAGCGCGTTTGCTCATGCGTGTTCTCCTCTAATGCGGGCACGGCAGTCTTCCAGCACGTCCCGCAGGCTGCTCTCGAAGGGGATTTGGGGCGCCCAGCCCGTGGCGTGGCGCAGTTTAGACGCATCGCCCTGCAGCACCGGGATCGGGCTGGGGCGCAGGCGGTTCGGATCAACACGCACCTCGATACGCTGACTCGAAAGGCTCACGAGCATATCGAGCAGGTGCTGGATGCTGTGCGCGACACCGGACGCTACATTGTACGCTTCGCCGGCGACGCCGTGCTTCATCAGCAGGCTGTAGGCGCGCACGACATCGCGCACGTCGGTGAAATCACGCCGGGCTGTCAGGTCGCCGACGTTGATCACCGGCTCTTGCAAACCCGCCTCAATACGCGCGATCTGCATGGCGAACGCCGGCGCAACGAACCGGTCGCTTTGGCCGGGGCCAATGTGATTGAACGCGCGGATGCGGAGCGTGGGCATATCATGGCTGACGAAGTACTGATACGCCAATTGATCCTGAGCTGCTTTGCTCACGCTGTACGGGCTGGTGGGCATGAGCGGGGTCGTCTCGTCGGTCGGGAAGGTCTTGACTTCGCCGTAGATTTCGGCCGAGCTGGTGATTAGCAGGCGGGGCCGGATGTCTGCTTTGAGACAGGCGAGGATGACGTTCAACTGCCCGCGGACATTGTTCTCGATCGTATCCCACGGATCAATGAAAGACTGGGGCACGAAAGCTTGACCGGCGAGGTGATAAATATGATCTGGCCGAACTTCCGCGATCAGTTCGACCACAGCGGCGGGCCGGCACAGGTCAACTTCATAGCATGTCACGCCGTCCGGGCCGTCGCCGGCGCCCGGCATCTGCGTCCCAAACAGCGCGGCTTCCGGAGCGGATTCTTGAAGGTGGCGCGTGAGTGTCCGGCCAACGAAGCCGCCCGATCCTGTTATCAATACACGCAAAGTCTGTCCTGTCCCCGGAGAAATCACACGCGGCGATTATAGCGGCTGACCACGCGCGGTCTAGTCCTAAGGGGCAGAGCGCACGACCGGCACGATCTGAACTTCTGTGGTGGCGGCTGTGCGATATTCGAAGACGAAGATGTCGGTGTGCCTGCCCGGTTCGAGCACCGCGCCATCAAGGATGCCCAGCACGCCGTTCTCCTGATCGATGACGTAGATGATCGATTCGGTCGTGGTTGGCGTTTGGATCGATGCCTTCCCTTCGGCGATGCCGACGACCGACACGAACACGCCAATTGGGAGACGCGCGCGCCCGCCCTCAAACTCGTTCGGGACTTCTGGTGTCGGCGATGGCTCAGGCGTCGGTGTTGCGGTCGGCCCGCCGACGATCTGGGGCGGTTTGACGGCGAATCCCAATCCGTATAGTTCGGTAGAGCTTTGCGTGAGGTTGATCAAACGCACGCGTGGATCGTCAGACGTGAACGAAAGGTCGCCGTCTTCGATGATGCGCGCGTTGATGCCGTTCTCGACCGTGCCGAAGATCACCACCGTGTACTCACCGGGATCGCCGAGCGCGAAACGTGTATCGACGAGTGTCGCGCCGCCGGCTGGCAGCCTCGCCGACAGTCCGAGCGAATTGCCGAACACTTCCACAGGCTCGCTGCTGATCGCGTAGTCGAGGTCGGTGAGTGCGAGCTTGCCCTCGACATAGAGGTCGATGCCTTGCTGTGACACCATGATATTGACGAACCGGACGAGATAATCGCTCTCGATGGGCTGGCCTGTCTCGGTCGACAGCGTTTCATCGACGGAGACCTGCTCATCAACTAAGACCGGTTGATCGTCAGCGCCGGTCACGAAGAAGATAATGCTCTGCCCGCTTGGGACTGTGACATCCTCGGCAAGCTGGACAATATCGCTCTCCATGCTGTCGCCACGGAAGAAGAAGCGGGTTGAACCAGCATCAAGTAAGGCAGGGCCGCTCACGCCACCGAGAGGGACGGCGCCGACATCCGCCAATTCCGATGTCCCGACACCGGGGCGAATCGCCCGTGAACCGGCGGCCGCGTTGACGAACACCACCCGCGACTTGCCCTGTGGCACAGCCGAGAGATCCTCTTCGATCCACACCCAGCGCATGTCTGCGACCGGGCCAAAGAGTGCGAGGGTCACAATCGAGCCGGGCCGAGCGGTTACGGGCTGTGAAGCGATATACGGGCTGGACGCGCCGAGGTCTGCCCCTGCCGAATACACACTGAGCCGGTACTGGCCGGAAGGATAGCTGACGCGGTCGGTGGCGACATTCGGCGCGAGGCCGCCCGTTAGAAGTTCGCCGGTCAAGTAAACATCGACTTCGCGCGCCTCGGTGCTCAAGTTGATCACACGAAGCCCGAACTGACCGGGCACCGGCGCCTCGAAGGTATATAGTAGGGGACGCTCACGCGGGCCGGTGACGACCGCGATCGTGCTGGTCAGCGGCCGGACGCGCAGCGTATCGTTGAAGATTTCTTCCGCGTCGTTGATGACGGTAAAGATCAGCTCTTGGCCGGGGATCACAAGGCCATCGCTGACCTCGCCCAGCTTGAGAACGCTGCTACTGGCCCCTGCGCGAACCTGAATATCGCCGATGCCGGGCATCGCGTGGACGAAGCGTACAGACGCTTGTTCTTCCGAGAGGCGCGGCTGTGTGACGTCGAAATGCTCGATATGCAGCGCACCGGCGTCATCTGGAACCACCACGGCATCAATAATCTGTCCCGGCAAGAACTCGATATCAACCAATGCCAGCGGCTCGTCGCCCTCTTGCGCGCGCGTCCGGATTTCCAATGTGTACGTGCCGGGGATCACCGGCGTGATACTGCTGGCCCGGCCAAATCCGAGGCCGTTCAGCAGCGAATCGCCCGCGAGACGCGCATCCAGTGTCCCGGCATCGGGCGCTGCGTGAATCAGGCGCAGCGAGCCGGTGCGTGTCATGGCGGAGATGTTCGAGCCAAACACGGAAGTCGGACGGGGCGTGGGTCGTACATAGGGCGTCGGGGTAGGTGTCGCCGCTGCCGGTATCGCGGTCGGCGGCGCGGAGGGTTCAGCCGTCGGCAGCGCCTGCGGTGCGGCGGGCTGGCACGCGGCTAAGATCATGATACAGAGCACGGCCACGATGCCCGGCAAGTTCCTCATGCAGCAGCCCCCTTGATGCGCAATCCACGCTCAATATACCAGAGTGCGCCGGAACCTGTCACGCAATGTCAATACAACAAAACACGCCCCGGCCGATTTCAGCAGGGGCGTGTGCATTGCGATGACGCAGCCGCACTAAGGCGCAGGCGTCGCGGTTGGCGTCGGCGTTGCGGTCGCGTTGAACGTCGTGTTGACCGGGATATCGGTGATGCTGATCGGCCGGCCGTTGAACGACAATGTCGTATACAGCGAAGCCACCCAGCCGACAAGCCCGTCGAACTCGACCTCGAGCCACGCGTCGGAACCGCTGCGGCTCAGCACGCGAACCTGCGCGCCCAGCGGTACTTGAGTCAGCACCTCGGCATCGACCGATGGCGTGCGGCGCAGGTTGAGGCTGACACCGGCATCCAACCCGACTACCGTCGCGACGTTAACGCCGCGCAGCGGGTCTTGCGTGGGCTGCACGAGCGGCGGCGCGCCTGCAGTGACAGAGCCGCGGCGTGTCGCCTCGTCAACTTCCGTGAGGAGATTCAGCGCGCGAACCTCGTCCAGCGTCACAGAACGGCCGCGATACTCGTACCGGAGGTAGAGCATTCCTGCCCACCCGGAGATCGTGCCGCCTTCGGCCGGTTCGAACTCAACAAATGCCCACTCGCCCGACTGGCCGATGCCGACCAGACGCGCGTTCTGTCCTGATTCCATGCGGCCGAGCACTTCACCGCTCGATTCCGCTGTACGGCGGATGTTCAGCCCAACGCCCGGATCGAGGTTGAACACGACCGCGCGAGCGAAGTTTTCCGGCGGGGCCGGCGTAGCGACGATAGTGCCGGTGCTGCTGCCGGGTTGATTTTGCGGGATGGTCGGCAGGTCGCGCAGCTGCTGGCGTTCACCGCGCGGGTTACGCAGATCGACATACAGCGCATTGACCCACGCATTGACCTCGCCATCGGCTGTCGCCAGCGACACGTTGATCCATGTGTCGGATGCTTCCAAGTCCTGATTCTGTTCGGTCAGCAGCGCTACCGGGTCGACCCAGTCGGTGCCGTCCGGAAGCGGGATCACGTTGCCGGTCAGGATGTCGATGGGCGCGCCAACGCGGCCGTTGACGGTGAAGACCGTGCCAGATGGGGCCAAGCCCAGCGAACGGGCGTCCGCGCGCGGATACTCGCGAAGCTGCAAGTTCGCGCCGGGATCGAGCACGACACGCGCGGTCGGAAGCGACGGCACGGTCGGCGCTGTCACGATAGATTGGGCGGTCGGCGCGGCGGACTGCGGGGCGGCAGTTGGTTGAGCGACCGCAACCGTGGTCGGGAGCGCGGTCGGCTCCACCGACGCGAGCGTGTCGGCCGCGCCCGGCGCGCTGTTCATCGCCACTGCGAGGCCGGTCGAGCTGACGTCCAGACCGAACGAACTGCCTTCGCGCACCGCGACCAAGTTGACATACGTGCCGCCGTAGAACGCGATCGCGGGGATGTTGATATCCGCCGCGACTTCACCGACGGCGACCGACATCGTTAGGGCTTGGCGTGACGGAGACAGAGTCACCGCTGCGCTCGCCTCGCCAAACGCCAGACCGGACGCGATCGACGTGCCGTCTTCCAGCGTCAGGGATACCATCGATCCGGCGATGCCATTGATGAGGCTGACCACCGTGCTGCGAGGCGCCACGGCGTCGATCGTGTCGGTAAACGCCGCAACGCGCAGGTCGTCGAGCGATCCGACAGCGGCGACCGTTTGCGCGCCCCCTGCCACGACCTCTACGTCCGCGGTCGTGATCTCAGAGCCGCCCCCAGCAACGCGCAGTGTTGCGGTGTAGCTGCCGGCTTCGACCGGAACGTGAACGCTGGACTCGCCGAACGCCAGCCCCGGCACCACAAGATCACCGTTAAACAGCACATCGACGTTCGGAGCGCCGTCTGCGCCGTGGCTCACACGGACAAATCCGACATCTCCAGCCACTTCGACAGGCGCCTTGAGCAAGAGCGTCGAGGGCGCTGTCGCCGGCCCATACAGCACGAGCATGTGCGACGTGCGACCGGCCAACGCGGCCGAAGTCGGTGGGATGAACGGTGCGTCGCTGCTGCCGCCCTCTGGAACGACCGTGAAGGTGTAAGTGTTCACCGGCACGTCGATCGTATTCAGGAAGCCGCGATAGGGTAGGCCGGTCGCGATGGTCTGGCCTTCGGCGATGACGTCGACGTTCGGCGCGCCGTTCACGGCGTGGATCACCATGAAGCGTGTGGTCGCGAGGCTGACCTCAGCCAGCGAGTCCTCGAAGACATCAAACGTGAGCGGATCGGTCGACGACGCGATCAGCGTGAGCGCGCTGTTGGCCGATGCCGGCACGACCTGTTCCCACAACGTGCTGCTGACACCTGCCAGCGTGACGCGCACGGTGAGATCGGCAGCAGGCGTATCGACATAATCGGTTGACTGACCGTAACCCAAGTTCGAGGCGGTCAAGTTGCCGTTGATATAGACGTCAAGACCGGCGACGGCCGGAATGACGTGGACGAGCCGAACTTTCGCGCCTGCGTCCTGAGCGGAAACGCCGATTGGCAGCGCCAACAACAGCGCTGCGACGGCCAACACTAAAAACCGAAATGCTCGCATGGTCCCTCCTTCACGATGCAGATTACGTGCCCTCTTCCCACTGGTTGAGGTACGCCTGCTGCTGGGGTGTTAGGGTATCGATGCGAACCCCCATCGATTCCAGCTTCAAGCGTGCGATTTCCTGATCGACCTCTTGCGGAATGGTGTACACGTCAGGCGCCAAGTCCCCAGCGTGCTGCAGCATGTACTCGGCGGCAAGCGCTTGATTGGCGAAGCTCATGTCCATCACGCTCGCAGGATGGCCTTCTGCGGCGGCGAGGTTGATCAGGCGGCCTTCTCCCAGCACGTAGACAGCCTTACCTCCAACGATATACTCCTCGACGAACGGACGAACCAGACGCGGTTCCCCTGCGCTCATCCCACGGAGTCCTTCGAGGTTGATCTCGACGTTGAAGTGGCCGCTGTTGGCGACGATCGCGCCGTGCTTCATGCGCTCGAAGTGATGAGAATCGATCACGTTGATGTCGCCGGTCGCCGTCACGAAGATATCGCCGACCGCGGCGGCCTCGGTCATCGGCATCACGCGGAAGCCGTCCATGACCGCTTCCAGCGCGCGCAGCGGGTCGATTTCGGTGACGATCACGTTGGCGCCCATGCCGTGGGCGCGGCTGGCAATACCACGGCTGCACCACCCGTAGCCGGCGACGACGACGGTGCGGCCCGCCAGCAGGATGTTGGTCGCGCGGACGATGCCGTCGATCGTGCTCTGGCCGGTGCCGTAACGATTGTCGAACAGGTGCTTGGTGTTGCTATCGTTCACGGCCAACACCGGGAATTTGAGCGCGCCATCCTTCGCCATAGCGCGTAGGCGGATGACGCCGGTCGTTGTTTCTTCGGTGCCAGCGACCACGCCGTCGAGCAGTTCGCGGCGGTTCTTGTGCAGTTCGCTGACCAGATCGCAGCCGTCATCCATGGTGATCTGCGGACGGTGATCGAGCGCGGCCTTGAGGTGATCGAAATACGTCTTCTTGTCCTCACCCTTGATCGCATAGACCGGGATTTCGTCATGGGCGACCAGTGACGCGGCGACATCGTCCTGCGTGGACAGCGGGTTGCTGGCGACCAGCACAATATCCGCGCCGCCGGCCTGAAGGGTCTTCATCAAGTTCGCGGTCTCGGTCGTTACGTGGAGGCACGCCGATACGCGCACGCCCTTCAGCGGCTTTTCTTTCTCGAAACGCTCGCGGATCGCGCGCAGCACGGACATTTCGTGTTCCGCCCAGTTGATGCGGTAGCGCCCGCCCTCGGCAAGGCCAATATCTTTGACGTCGTGTTCAATAGCCATGTGGTCTCCTGTGTAGGCCGAATGACGTAGTCGCGTGCGGTTCAGCGCACAGCGAGCAGCTCGTCGAGAAGTCCCTCATCTTGATAGGTTCCGCGGAAGCGGGTGACGAAGTCGGAAAGCGTGAAGTTGTGGCTCTGCGGCCCAATATGTTCAAGGGCATAGGTCGCGCATAGTGAGCCGACGAGGCCGCACAATCGCAGCGGCCAGCCCGCCATCATCCCACGAATCAAGCCTGCCCGGAAGGCATCACCAACACCGGTCGGATCGGCAACGTGGACTTCGGGGAATGCCGGCACGTCCTCCTCGCCGCCGTCGTGGTAGATCGTTGAGCCGTGCTTGCCGCGCGTGATGACGACGACGGGGATCCGCTTGCGCAGCGCCTCGATGTCATACCCGGTCTTGCGCTGGATGATGCTCGCCTCGTAGGCGTTCACGACCATCGCGTACGCGCCTTCGAGATCGCGCGCAAGCTCCTCGCCTGACAAACGCGGCACCTGCTGGCTTGGATCGTAGATGAACCGAATTCCGCGCCGCCGGCATTCTTCCGCATAGTTGGCCATGGCCTGCGGATCGTTTGGCGAGATTACGACCCATTCGGGCTTGTCTGGATATACGTCGGCAATCGTAAAGTGGCTGGCCTTCGCCATAGCGCCGGCATAGAACGACGCGATCTGGTTGTTGTCGAGATCGGTGTTGGCAAAGAACGACGCGGTAAACACCTCGTCAAGCTGGCGCACGGTGGAGCAGTCCACCCCGTGTGACTCGAGCCAAAGCCGGTATTCGCCGAAGTCGCGCCCGACGGTACCGAACAGCATCGGCCGGACACCCAGCATCGCGAGCGAGTACGAGATATTGGCCGCGACACCCCCCCAATGGCGCGTCATCTCGTCAACAAGAAAACTGAGGCTAACTTGATGCAGGTCTTCAGCGATGATGTGCTCGACGAACCGCCCCGGAAAGCGCATCAGGTAGTCGTAGGCGATCGAGCCGGCCAGAATTACACTCATTTGGGGGTGTCCGTGGTTTCCGGTAATGCCGCGCGAAACACGGGGATTATAATCTAACGACGGCATACGTCTATGAGCAATACTGGTTATGGAACGGCGGCGGATGACACTTTTCGACGGGAATCGGCTCACACAGGACGTCATGGCGCTTCCGATGGATGCGATTCGCCGCGGCCTGTACAGCGACAAGTACTTCGAGAACACCATCGCGATTTTGGCGGGCTTGACCGATCAGGGTACGACATGTACGGAGTCGGATCGTCGATAATGACCAATGACCGGATGACCAATACGGACTTCACACTGGATATCGCACGCGCCAAGTTGAACGGGCGTTGGGTCGACGTGGCGAAGGCGGGCCGCCGCGCGGGCGCGCACGCAGAACTGCGTCCTGTGGATTTGAGCGAGTTGTAGGCCCATGAGCGACGAAAAACGGGGTTGGAGCAAGGGGGTTCGGCTGGTGCCGTCACGGCACGGCGCGCGTATGATGTCGATTCGCGCGTTGGTCGAACGGGCAGTCGATCAGTTCATGCGCGAATTCGGCAGCGATCATCCCGACGTCGCCGCCGCGAGAACCCGTGCGGATCGCCTCAAACTGCTGCGCGACACCGTGCTGTATGTGACTGCTGTCGAGTCGGCGGATTTGGGGCAGGCGGAACTGGCGGCGCTGATGGACGAGGTGTATTCGGAAATCTTCGGATACGGCGGCCTCGACCCATTCCTTGCCGATCCGGCCGTTTCGACGGTCACGTTCGAGGGGATCGAGAAGACGGCGGTGCGATCCGGGCTGGGCGACTTGGAACCTGCTGACCGCGCCTTTGAAGACCATGCGGGCTTGCAGCGGGTGTTGGAACGGATGCTGACCGACGCCGATACGGAGCTGGGTCACGGCCCGTACTATGAAGTCGGCTTGGAGGCATTCGGGCGGCGCATGTGCCTCAATCTGGTGCTGCCGCCGGCCGCATCCCGGCCAGAGGGGTATATCCGGCTGCATCCCGCCAAGCCGATTGCGCTTGACGCGTTCGCAGATAGCGAGATGATCTTGGTGGTGCTGCGAGCCATCGCCCGATCATCGCATGGAGTGTTGGTGGTCGGCGAGGCGGACAGTGGAAAAACGACGCTCGCCGGCGCGCTCGCGCGTGAGACCGGCGCTCGCACTGTGCGGTCGGTGGAACGTGCCGGTGAACTCGCGCTGGTGGACGGCGTGGAACGGTTCGTCGTGCAGTGGCCGAAGGGTGACCGGCCGATGATCTCATTCGCAGAAACAGCCGCAGCAGCGGTGGAAACCCCGTGCGATCTGCTGGTTGTCGATGAAATCCGCGCGGATGAACCGGCCGCTGTGCTTCCACTGCTGAACGCATCCAGCGTGATCCGGCAGATTTGGTCATTTCGCGGCACAGCAGAGGCGAAACGGCTCGCGCCGGCGCTGTCTATGCTGACGCTGCGCGCCAAGCAGGCCGCCGGGATCCCTGACGACCCGGCTCATGCCGTCTTCGATGCGCTGCCGTTCGTCATCACGCTGCGGCGGCGTAAGGACAGGCTTGCCATCGTCGCGATCAGCGAGTGGCAGACCGATAACGCGGGGAGTTCCAGCCTGATCGAGCTGATAGGGCAGGGGTGGAACGGGCTGGAGCCAACGGGCAGAACGCCGCAGCACGCGCTCGACCTCCCCCCTGAGGCATGGACGAAGCCGTCAGAGTAGCTGCCCGGCGACGGCCTTCTGCAGCGACTCGGTAAACGGCGGCCGCGCGATCCCGTGCTCGGTGACGATCCCGGAGACGTAGCGCGCGGGCGTCACATCGAAGGCCGGATTGCGCGCCCGGAAATGATCCGGCACCAGCTTGTTGCCATACGGGTGAGTGACCTCGTCGGGGCTGCGTTCCTCAATTGGAATTTCGCTGCCGCTTGCGAGCGATAGATCGACGGTCGATGTTGGCGCGACCGTGTAGAACGGGATGCGGTTCTCCTTCGCCAATACGGCGAGCTGATACGTCCCGATCTTGTTAGCGAAATCACCGTTCGCGGCGACGCGATCCGCGCCGACGAGCACCAGCTGCACCTCGCCGCGCTGCATGAAGAAACCAGCGGCGGTGTCGGGCAGGATGTCGTACGAGATCCCCTGCTGCTCCAGCTCCCATGCCGACAGCCGCGCGCCCTGAAGCCGTGGGCGGGTCTCATCGAGGAAGACGTGAAAGCGCGTGCCAGCCTCATGCGCGGCCCGGATCACCCCCAGCGCGGTGCCGTAGTCGACCGCTGCCAGCGCCCCGGTATTGCAGTGATGCAGCACGGTCATGCCGTCGGAGATCAGTTCGCGGCCGTGACGGCCCATCGCCTTGCAGATTTCAACGTCGGCGTCTGCCATCGACCTTGCCGCATCAATCAGCGCATGGCGGAATTCGTCAGCGGTTCGGTAATCGTGCTGATCGGCCAGCGTGAGCATCGTATCGACGGCCCACGCCAGATTGACCGCCGTCGGACGCGCGTTCTTGAGCATATTGGCCGCCATCGCGAGGTCGGCACGGATGCCTTCGGGTGAACGCGCGGCGCTCGTGAACCCGGCCAACGCCATCCCGAACGCCGCCGACACGCCAATCGCCGGCGCGCCGCGCACCGTCATGTTGGTGATAGCCTCAGCGACTTCCTCGACCGTGCCCAAGTCCACGGTTTCGAATGACCACGGCAGCGCGCGTTGGTCAATCATGCGTACGACTCCGCCTACCCAATCGACTGTGCGCATCAGACTGTTACCTCGCTCACGACTTCGATACCATTCAGCATCATTGAATATAGGAACACAGTGTGAAGCAGATCGCCATCATGTGGCGTCGCGCCGATCTGCTGCGCCGCGGCGACCGGTAAGTCATACGTATCCACAGCGTTGACTGGCACGATCACCCGAACGCCGGCACGCTGATGCTGATTGGCCGATAAGCGCAGGTGCATCGCAAGTTGGTAGGTGCATAGATCGGTACAGTCGCCGACGGCAATCCACGTCTTGACGTGCGTGCGCGTGTCGAGCCACGCCTGAAAGCCGGTCGCGAACGCGCTGTTGATGCTGTTCTTCTCGAACACCGGAATCGAGTCGAAGAAGGGCAGCGAGCGAAACGCATCGACGGTCTCGGCCTCTGCCGTACCGCGGATGCAGTGCGGCGCATAGCTGGCGAACTCGATGGCGTGCTCAGGGTGTGCGTCCTGCGTGACCGCGATATTGCGCACCCCGAGCGCCCACGCGTCCGTGAACAGCGTGGTGATCGGTACGATGATGCCCTCAATTCGTGGAGACGCCAACGGGCCGACCGAGCAGAATCCCTTGATGACATCGACGCTGACAAGGCCAACCGCGTCGGGGCCAGCATCCGCCACGAGATCACGCAGTGAAACCGGCTTGAGGGAATTCTGCCAGTCCACGACCCATGAAAGAAAAGGTCTGCTGCGGCTGATTAAGGTGTCGACATGCATCGGTTCGTCCTTCATCGTGGCGAGCAGACCTTACGTTACTCGGGGCTGTGAAACGGCTATTCGAACGTCTCGATAAGCGTTGAAATCCCAGCGAAGCTCCGATCGCTGATCGGCTGCGGAGCGCCTCCGTCGATGCGGTAAAGCACGGTGGGGGTGCTGCTGACGCCGAGCGACCGCGCGAGCCGCACGTCGGCTTCTGACTGCGTGGCCTCCTGCGAACAGCGTAGAAGCTGCGCAAAGTCCGTGCCGGTGCGGTCAGCGATCCCCTGAGAGAAGTTGGCGCCGGTGGTGCCGGTGCGCACCAATTCGTACGCGACCTCGCTGGCAAAGGCATACGAGCCGGGCTTTTGTTCCTCGACGCACTCAAGCAGATTTGCGACCTGCGTGGTGTTCGGGTTTGCGTTGGCGCCGGCTGTCGGCAGCGAGCGCATCTCATAACGCGCCCGGCCGGTCTTGACGTATTCGGTGATGACCTGGTCGATCGTCGGCTTGAACTGCTGGCAGGAAGGGCAGTACCAGTCAAAGAATTCTACGATTGTGATGCGCGCCTCTGGATCGCCGATGACATAGCCGCCGTCTTCGAGACGCTCGTAAGGGATTTCCGCAAAGAACGCTTCACCGAAGGATGACTGACCTCCACGCGCAGAGACCAGCACCAGCACGATAGCGACCAGCGCCACCGCGCCGATGACGGCGATCAGGAAGGTTTGCTGGTTGCTGCGTGATGAGGCGGCTTTCGGCGCTGTGGTGGACTTGTTCTTGGCTGCGTCAGCCATGGGGGACTCCTCAGTGATCACTCGTCATGTCAGGTGGTAAGCCGAAATCGTAATACAAAACGGACGCGCGTCAAGTTGAGTTTACACTCTGATGACATTTGTGGGTGTGTCGTCGGGAGTTTCTGATCTACGACTCACGAATGGACCTCGGCAGCGACTTCAAGACCTGTCGATATGCGTGATCGATCATGTCTTCGATTTCGGGCGGGGGCATCGTCCCGTCGACAACCACCGTGTTCCAGTGGCGTTTGTTCATGTGGTAGCCGGGAGTCACCGCGTCATACGTCGAACGCAGCATTTCGGCGAACGTCGGCTCGCACTTCAGCGTGATGCTCGGCGGAGCGCCGCGTGGATTGACCGACATTAACGCGAAGATCTTGCCGTGGATGCGGAACACCAGTGTGTCGGCATCGAACGGAAAGTCCGACGTGACCCGCGGCAGCGCGCTGCACATCTCACGCAGATCGTCAATCGAAAGCGCGCTCATCATCTACCCTCAGTTTTCATACACGCGCCGCCGCTCATCGGCCATCCGCGCGGCAAGATCGCGTAGATAATCGGCATCCTCGATGCGGGCACGCCACTCGGAAGGGATTGCGTCGAGGCCGAGCCTTGCCGCCTGAATGCCGCCCGCGATACACGCAACGCTGTCGCTGTCGCCTGCCTTGAGATTCGCGCCGAGCCGGATGGTGTCCGCGTACGACTCTGGCCGCTGTGCGGCGCAGTACAACGCCATCGTGATCGCCTCGTCTCCTGTCCAACCCGTACCGATGTGATACAGCGCGTCGGCTGTGTTCGTCCATCCCAGCGCATGACCGATGCGGTGCAGCACGCGGAGGAATTCGTCGTTCTGGGCGGGAGGGAGATGCTGTACCTGCGCGATAATGCCGTCGGGCGGTGTCCCTTCAAGCGCGAGTTTGATCGCGTACGCGCCGACGTTAGTGGCCGCGATAGCCGCTGGATGCGCGTGGGTGATGATGCCGCTGGCCTCTGCGACCGCGATCATGCGCTCTAGGTCGAATTGGTAGAGGTATCCGACAGGCGCGACCCGCATCACCGATCCGCAGCCCTTCGATTGAACGAGGCCGCTCGTCCGCCAATTCCGGGTCTTCTCATAGTTGGCGATACCGGCCATACACGTGTTTCCCGGCGCACGGCTGTAGCTTGGATCGCTCTGCCGGTGGCTCCATGAAATGAAGCGTTCACCGACCGCTTCCATGATTGCGTCAAGGTTGGCATCCAGCCCCGCATCGAGGATTCCCTCGGCGAGCGCCAGCGCCATCTGCGTATCGTCGGAGAACAGGGCCGGCTCAGGCAGTTCGGTGATTCCACGCGGCCCATACGTCGATTTTATGGCAGGCAGATCTAGAAATTCGACGGGATAGCCGAGCGCGTCACCGATTGCCAGCCCAAAGAGGATTGCTTCTGCATGTTGTCTACTCATCAACACCACCGTACACTTGAGGTGAACATGCGTCCATGAACGCTGTACAATCGTCCTTGATCGTATCACGAAGTCTGTCGAATAGACCGGAGAAAGAGCATGTCGGCACACGGCATTTTGAGTCATCCGTGGGCGCGCCGCGCCGGTGCGGTCGCGGTCGCCGTGGCGATTTTCGCCGCAGGCGTCGCGTTTGGTAACGGTGGGTTGGTCGGCGCACAGGTCACGCCGAACACGCGCCCGCCTGTCGAAGCGGAAGAGGACTTCGCGGCGTTCTGGGAGACCTACAACCTCATCAATAAGATCTACCTTGAGCCGGTCGAACGGCAGCTGCTCGTCGATGGCGCGATCAACGGCATGGTCGAGGCGTTAGGGGATGAGTTCAGCGGATACGTCGAGCCTGAACTGAACGCGTTCGACTCTGACTTGAGCGGCTCGATCAGCGGCATCGGCGCGGTGATCGAACGCGACGAGGAGTTGGGGCGCGTCCGCATCGTCAACGTGTATCCCGGCACGCCGGCCGAGCGCGCCGGTGTGCTGGAGGGTGACATTTTCCTCGAAGTCGATGGGGTCGATGTCCGCAGCTTTAACGCCGATCGGCTGGCGGCGCGTGTGCGCGGCCCCGAGGGATCGACCGTGAACATCGTCATGGAGCGCAACGGCGAAGAGATCGAGTTCGCCATCCAGCGCGCGCGTATCACCATCCCCAACATTGAGACCCAGATACTGAACGACGATATCGCCTACGTCAAGCTGTTCCAGTTCACCAGCGAAGCGCGGCGCCAGTTCGATCAAGCGATCTCGGAACTTGATCTGGACACGCGCCGCGGCCTGATTATCGACCTGCGTGGCAACCCCGGCGGTCTGTTGAGCAGCGCGGTAAGCATGGCGAGCGCGCTGGTAGACGAGGGGGTGATCCTTTACGAGCAGTTTGGCGATGGCACCGAGCAGATCTTCGAGGCTGACGGCACGTCGCTCGGTATTAACGTGCCGATTGTGGTGCTCGTGGACGAACGCAGCGCCTCCGCATCCGAGCTGGTGGTACGGGCGTGGGTGGATTACGGCCTTGTGACAGTCGTCGGGACGCAGACATTCGGCAAGGGGGTCGTGCAAAGCCAGCGTGACCTCGTCAACGGCGGCGGCTTGCGGCTGACGGTCGCGCGCTGGCTGTCACCCAACCGTGAGTCGATCCACGGCGAAGGGCTGATGCCGGATGTCGTGGTCGAGTGGGATGAAGAAGCCCGCCGGGAGCACCCGGACGACGATCCGCAGTTGGCAGCGGCGCTCGAACAATTCGAGTAGGACGCGCGGCGGTAAACCGTCGGACAACCGGGGGCGGTCAACTGGATCGCCTCCGGTTATTGTTCCTACTCAGCGCGCACGGCCCATGCTATACTTCTGCGCTTAAACACGTACTTTTCCCGTATTGAGGGTATTCCGCATGGCGGTAGCACTGCAAATCGCAACGATTATTCTCAGCATCCTGCTGGTTGTGTTGATCCTGCTGCAGGTGCGCGGTGAGGGGCTTGGCAGCCTGCTCGGCGGTATCGAAATGGGCGGCATGGGACGCACGCGCCGCGGCATCGAAAAATCCGTCTTCCACCTGACTATCGGGTTGGCTGCTGCGTTCCTTGTCATCTGCATCTTCTCGGCGGTCGTGACCCGGCAGCTCTAGTCGGGCTGCCGCGCTCCAAACGATTATGCTTAGCGGCCGTCGCTGGCAGCTGATCCTCCTGCTCGCCGCGGCGGCCGTTTTTGCTGCCGCGGTCATCAGCCGGGTCAACCGGCCCATTCCGGCGCCAGTTCCACCTCCTCGCGCGAGTGACACCCCCCCGGCCGCTGTCGTGCCGACCGGCGAAAGCACATCGCTGCCCATTCCCGATCCAACCAGCGCCCCGACCCCCGCGATTTTGGCGCTCGCCGCGTCCGATGGCGTGCCGACCTATCGCGAAGGCTTGGTCGGGCAGGTTCAGCGCCTGAACCCGTTATTCGCAACATTGAACCCGGTTGACGCCGACATCACATCCCTGATCTTCGAGGGGTTGACGACCATCAACGCGTATGGCGAGCCGGCGCCTGACCTTGCCGAGAGCTGGATCGTCTCGTCCAGCGGTCTCGAATACGTCTTTACGCTGCGCGACGATATCGTGTGGCATGATGGCACGCCGTTTGACGCGGCGGACGTGATCTTCACGATGTCTCTGCTGCGCGACCGTGACTTCCCCGGCGACCGCGCTCTGCGCGATTTCTGGCGCACGGTCGAGACGCAGCAGTTGAACGACCGACAGATCCGATTCCGGCTGACTCAGCCGCTGGGCGCCTTCCCGTATGCGCTTCGGATCGGAATCCTGCCGGAGCACGTATTCACCGGCATGCCCATCGAGGCGCTGGCGTCGCATCCGTTCAATTTCACGCCCATCGGCACCGGCCCGTATCAGCTTGAAGCCCTGCGCGGCGCGGACGGCCAGATTACGCAGGTTGACCTGCGGCTTGCGCCCAACTATGCGCTGCGACGCGACGCGGATATCCCGACCATCGACCGTGTCTCGTTCCGGCTGTACGCCACCTTCAACGGGGCATTAGCCGGCCTCGACGCGGGCGAGATCGACGGGCTGGCGACGCGTTCGCGGCAAGAGCGCATGCCGCTGCAAGATCGTGCGGTCGGCGGGGCGGTGGTGCTGCGCAACGCGATTGAGCCGACGCTGGGCGCGGTGATCTTCAACTGGCAGCGCGAGACGACGCGTTTCTTCACCGAGGAACGGGTGCGGCGGGCGCTGCTGCTCGGCCTCGACCGGCGGCGGCTCGTCGAACGCACGGCGCTGTTCGAGCAGGCTGTCTTTGCCGAGAGTCCGCTGATCCCCGGCGGATGGGCGTATGACCCTTCGCTGTCGACGCCGTACGATGTGTCGCAGGCGCAGTTCTTGCTCAGCGAAGCCCGGCTCGATCAGTTCACGCCGCAGACAGCCGAGGGCGAGACGCCGACGCCGGGTGGCCCGTTGGGGTTCACCCTGCTGGTCGCGGAAGATCCGGTGCTGGAGCCTGTAGCCGAACAGATCGCCGCGCAGTGGACGGCGTTGGGGTTCGCTGTTGCGGTACAAGCGCTGCCTATCACAGACCTGCAAGAACGGCTGGATGCTGGCCTGTTCGATGCCGCGCTGGTCGAGCTGACACAGCTTGGGACGGCCGACCCGGACGTGTACGACTTCTGGCACGACGCCGAGTATCCGGACGGCAAGAATTACGGCGGGGTCAACGACCGCATCATCAGTGAACTGCTGGAACGCGCGCGCCGCGAGCCGAACGCGCTCAACCGGAAGAACCTGTACTTCGACTTCCAGCGCGAGTTCCTTGAACGTGCGGTGGCTGTGCCGCTGTACTACCCGCTGTACAGCTACGCGACAACTGCGCGGGTCGAGAACGTACAGCTTGGGTATCTGGGCAAGGCCTCCGACCGTTTCGTCAGCATCGCCGACTGGACGCTCGCCGATTAGCTAGGCCATTGTGCGAAAGTCGAGAGATTTCGTGTTCTGTGACGCAGTGGTCATTGAGCGATACTGTATCTCATTACCTCATCACTCAGCACTCGGCACTTTCAACTACTCGCATAGCGGGCTTCTTGGGCGAGAATGTCGCGTAGATGAGCCTTCCGCGCCGCGCCGCTGAGCAGTTCGAGCTTGCGCACCCCTAATGGATCGACAACCTCTCGCAAGAGACGGAGTTCTTCGCTGCTTGGCGGGATGGTCTCGCGCAGGTCAGGCGCGACGTCGAGCGTGAAACGTGTCTTGCGCTGCACCGACTCGATGGTGCCGCCGGGATGGATCGAGGTCAGGCGCATGACGCCGTTGGCCCAGTCGAACTCACCGAGGTCGCTGACGAGATAGCGCGGCCCCTCTCCGCGCCGCCGGGCTGCATCCGAGCCTAAACCACTTCGGATGTCCAGCCTCTCGACGAACGTGGCTGGGGAATGGCGCGGCACGTAGAGATACGCCCGCGACGAGTATACGGTAACGTCCGGAATCCCCCCGGAACCCGGCAAACGCATCCGTGGACGCGCGACATCGTGGCCGAAGGCGATGTTGTTCGTGTTGCCGAACCGGTCGATTTGCGCCGGGCGAAAGAACTCCTTTGGGTGGAACTTGGGCAGCAGGTCGAGCGCGGCAGTGACGAAGCCCGGATGGATCAACCCGTGTTCCATCCACGCCGATTCCTGCGCTGCAACCCCCAGCGGCGCCCACTGCTGACAAATCGATTGGCCGATGGCCGACGCAAAGCGCACGTTGGGCGCGTGCGTCTGCTGAGCAAGGATGAATCCGGCCATCACCAGCGGCGTATTCAGCCCTTGCGCGAGGACTTCGCCATCTTCGACCTGCCGCGAGATGCACACGCAGATCAGCTCATCGAGCGTCCAGTCGTTCATACTATGCTCCCCGCTGAGGTTGTCGCACGAACGGGATCAGCCATGCGGTCTTGCGCTGGTATTCGCGGTACGCATCATCGAACTCGGCGATCATGCGGCGTTCCTCGTACAGTGAGCCGACCATGAAGTAGAGAGTCGCGCCGATGCAGAAGCCGAGGTACGCCCCGCGCATGACGGTCACCGGCCACAGCGCCATGAGCGAGAACAGATAGAGGGGATGCCGCACCCAGCGGTAGACGCCCGTGATCCGCAGCGGCTCTGGTGGAAGTGGAAGCGGATCGCCCGACAAATAAGCGCGAAGTTGGGAGAGGCCCGCGAAACGACCGAGATCGACTTGCAGCAGCGATACAGCCGCGCCGATGATGCCGACGGCCTGTATCGTGAGGAGGGCCGGCTTAAGGGACGCGGGAAGAGTCCAGATCACCGGCTCGCGCGAGTCCATCGCGACGAGAAGCAGCCCGATCATGCCGAGGCCGACCACAGCGATGACGTTGAAAAGAATACGATATAATCCCTCGAATGCACGGTCTCCGAAACGGGAGCGAAATACCGGCTTAAACGCCCCTGCAAGCCACGTATGAATTACGCCGTAGCCGAGCATTGCCAGTAGAATTACCTGCATTACTGTACCTTCTGCACTTTCTGGGGAGCCTTCCCATGAACATGCTCGACATTATAGCCAAGAAGCGCGACAAACGGACGCTGACTCGCGAGGAGATCGCATGGTTTGTCGAGGCGGTCACCAACGGAGATGCGCCGGATTATCAGACGGCCGCGCTCCTGATGGCGATCGTCATCAACGGGATGGATCACGACGAGACCGTGGCATTGACAATGGCGATGGCGCATTCCGGGCACATGCTCGATCTGACCGACATCACGCCGTACGCGGTGGATAAGCACTCATCCGGCGGCGTGGGGGATAAGACCTCGTTGGTGGTGCTGCCGTTGGTCGCGTCGTGCGGCGTCAAAGTAGCGAAGATGAGCGGGCGCGGCCTCGGCTTAACCGGCGGCACGCTGGATAAGCTCGAAAGCATCCCCGGCTACAACGTGAACCTGTCCGAGACCGAGTTCCGTGCGCTGGCAAAGGCCAACGGGATCGTGTTGGCCGGCCAATCCGGCGAGCTTGCCCCGGCCGACGGCAAGCTGTACGCGCTCCGCGATGTCACGGGCACGGTGCAGAGCCTTCCACTGATCGTCAGCAGCATCATGAGCAAGAAGATCGCGGCGGGCGCGCGCGGGATCGTGTTGGATGTGAAGGTCGGATCGGGTGCGTTTATGAAGTCCGTTCAAGACGGCGTCGAGCTTGCGCAAGCGATGGTCGACATCGGCGTGTCGGCGCACCGCGATATGATCGCCATGGTGACGGACATGAATCAGCCGCTGGGCGAGGCAGTCGGTCATGCCCTCGAAATCCGCGAGGTGATCGATGTGCTGCGCGGCGGCGGCCCGGCGGATTTCCGCGAACACTGCCTTGAAGTATCGGCGCACATGCTGTGGCTGGCCGGCCGCGGCGAGCGCTGGACGGACTACGACCGGATCAACGCGCAGTTGACCGACTTTCTCGACGATGGCAAAGCGTTTGCTACGTTCCGCGCGATGGTCGAAGCGCAGGGCGGCGATGTCGAGGTCGTTGATGACCCAGACCGGCTGCCGCGAGCTGCTTACATCGAGACGATCCGCGCGGTGCAGGAACGATACATCGCCGGCGTCGATGCGGAGATGATTGCGCGCGCGGTGTTTGAGTTGGGCGGCGGGCGTGAAAAGAAGTCCGACGCGATTGACCACGCGGTAGGCGCCGTCGTGCACGTCAACGTCGGAGATGTCGTGCAGCCCGGTCAGGCGCTCGTCACCCTGCACGCCAACGACCGCGACAAGCTGGCGCATGCGCTTTCGCTGGTGCACAGCGCGGTGACGTACAGCCGGGACGAGGTTCCGCCACTTCCGCACGTCTACGAGACCTTCGTGCGCCGGGCTGCCGCCGGCTAGTCGACGGGGGTAAGCATTTCGCCGGATATTTGATAACGGCGGATCGGGGCGTCGCGCCACCAACCGTGATCGAACGCGAGTGTCCCGTTATAGCCTGTGGTCTCATGGCGCGAGACCGCATCGAGCGCATCCGTGCGCGTGTGAACGCCGGTCAGCGCCCCGCCGAGGAACAGTCCCGCGTCATAGGCGAGCGAAGCATGCAGCCGTGGTTCAGGCACGAACAGCCCGCTTGCTTGGATGCGCTGCGAAAGCGCCTCGTCCGGCAGCGCCGCGCTGATGATGACCTCCGGATCGGCGTTCGGATTGAGCCGCGCGAACTCTCGCAAGGCGAACACGTCGCCGCCGCGCGCGTCGTCGTCATCCCAGTGGTAGGTGTCTAGCGCGACAACCGCGGGGATGGTCGATGTTTGCGAGGGGGCCATGAAGAAGATCGCCGGGTCGTGGGGCGCGTCCCAGTCTCCCAACACGATCGTCGGGATGCCGTGTAACGCGCCGAGGACGGCGGTATCGGCAAGCTGCGGCCCCGCAGCAATTACCGCGAGAATCGCCGGGTCGCTGGCGACCGCAGACGCGCGCAGATCGGCCTCGCGGCTGATGTCGACGGCGTTGACGATCACGTCCGAGCCGCTGTCCGCCAGTCCGAGCCGGAGCGCGTACAGCACGTCGTAGCCGATTTCTCGATAACGCCCC
Source organism: Chloroflexi bacterium OLB13 (assembly GCA_001567485.1). GTDB lineage: Bacteria > Chloroflexota > Anaerolineae > Aggregatilineales > Phototrophicaceae > Flexicrinis. The sequence continues at coordinate 70,169 of JZRA01000092.1, read as the reverse complement.
TCGAACGGCGCTAGCAGTGCGACCCGTGGCGGTGGCTGACGAGCCGGGGCGCACGCAGCGAGCAGAAGTACAGCCGCCAGCGCAGCCAAGACGATCCGCCTAGCACCCATTGGCGAGATGCTCTTCGTAGGTTCGGGCGAAGTCGTGGAAGCCATCGTCGCGACAGTCGGCGCGGAAGTAGTAGTAGTCGGAAGCCTGTGGATAGACGACTGCCCGCAGCGCGGGTAAGCCCGGTGAATTAATCGGCCCCGGCGGCAGTCCGGCGACCAGATAGGTGTTGTACGGCGAAACCACGCTGTTGTAATCGACGGCGGAAATGGGCGGCCACCAGCTTCCGCGGGAGTTACCGAGGGCATACTGCACGGTCGGGTCGGCGTCGAGCTTCATGCCAATGTCGAGCCGATTGCGATACACGCCGGCGATCAACGGCATTTCGCTCTGCTGTACGGCCTCGCGCTGTACGATGGACGCCAGCGTGACGACGTCAAAGAGGGACAGTCCCTGCGCGCTCAGATCAGCACGAAGCTGCGCGTCCTGCGCCGACAAGAAGCCCTCGACCAGCGCGTCACGTACCTCCGTGACGGTGACATCCGGCGGAAATTGGTACATGCCTTCGCCGAAGAACCCTTCCAGCCCGGCGCCGGCGGGCAAACTGAGCCGCGCCGCGACCTCGGCGGATGGCGCCAAAGCCGCCGCGATCAGATCGCCGCCAGCGAAGTTGAACGCCGGTGTGCTGTCGATGAGATCAGCGACCTCTTCAAGCCGCAGTCCGGCCAGCATACGAAACGGGATGTGGCTCCCGCGTGCGTCCGTAAGCTGGCGGGCGATCTGCGTGAGGGGGTGTGTCTGCCGGACGAAATAGATCCCGGCCTGAAACTGCGTGTCCAAGCCCTCGGCGCGCGCATAGTCGACAAACAGGCCGGCGTCGCCGATGACCCCCAACGCTTGCAGGCCCTGACCAATGCTTGTTGGCGTATCCCCGAACGCGACTTCGAACCGGCGCGGACGGTCATCACTGCCGTACGGAGCCTCCAATTCATCGGCGCGTCCGGCCAGCGTGATTTGCGCGATCAGCGAACGCACCGTGTCGCCGGGGCTGCGCCCGCTGACGATGACAACCAGCACGAACGCCGCTGCCGCCGCGAGGACGGCGAGCAGTCCGAGGCCGATGATCCAACGCAGCGCGCGCATCAGCTTGCGCTCCAGTCTGTCGTGCGCGGCGTGGGGGCTTCGGCGAGGCCATCGCGCAGCGCGTCCAGATAGCTTTGCAGCATGACGCGGGCCGCGAGGTCGTCAATGGGCGCGCGTGGATCGCGGCGCAGGCGGCGGGCGATGCGTTTGGCGTCTTCGCTTGTCATCTGCTCGTCCCATGTCACAATCGGCAGGTCGGTCACACCGCGCAGGCGTTCGATCCACAGCGCCACCGTATCGGCCTGTGTGTGTTGGCCTTCTGCCGCAAGTTCGTCATGCGGCATGCCGACCACCAACGCGCTCGCGCCGTGTTCGGCGATCAGCCGCGAAATCGTCTCGAAGTCGGCGGCCCGGGTCGTGCGCATGATGACCGTGACCTCGCGCGCTGTCAACCATAATCGGTCGCTGACGGCGATGCCGATGCGCTTGATCCCGTGGTCAATGCCGAGCAGTGGGGCGCGGATCATGGGGCGGGCGCTTCCTGAATGTCCACCGTGATGCGGAAGGGCAGCAGCGGCATCGAGTCGCCGAACTGTGGAAAAACGCTGATCTGCGGCTCCGAGCCGGGCGCGAGTTCCAGCGTGCTGGCGAGATACAGCCGTGCGTCTGGCAGCGACCGGCCGGCGAGGAACTGCTGAAGTTCGGCGCCATCGATGCTGCCGGAGATCATGCCTTCGGCGTACAACTGAAACGATACTTCGCCATCTTCGGATAGGCTCATAATTGGGCCGCGTTCATAGCGCAGCGTGCCGACGTCGAGGCTGCGCCCGCGCGGGATCTGCTGGCTAAGCGCGGCAAATCCGACCCGCTCGGCATCGCGTTGATTGATGACCAGCGCCTGCACCACGGCCCGCATTTCGAGCGTCACCTCGTTGGCGACATCACCGACGTTAGCGGAGTACACCTGCCAGTCGGCGCGTTCGCTTTCGGGCGTGATAGCGATGCTCTCGTCGATGAAGAACTCACCTTCGGCCAAGAGCTGACCGATGTCAGCCTGTGCCTGCGCCTGTATCTGCTGCCGCACCGCCGCACGCAGCCGGTCGATATCGGTCTGTGTGACGACCGGTAGGGTTCGGCTCTGTCCGCCGCTGAGCGGGAGCAAGTTGGTGACGGTGACGGTATCGGCGAAGTCGGTTTCCAGCGCGGTGATGCGCGCCGCGGCGACATTCCCGATCTCGCCGGCGAACTCCGGCAGCGCCTCGACCCGCACTTCCACCGAAAGCCCCTCGCCTCCGGGGAGCAGCGCGGTCGTCAGCAGCCGGAATCGCACGGGGGCGCCGTCGGCGGTGCTGACGACGGTTCCGGCGGGGATTTCGCGCGGGGTCGATGTCCGGTTCACAATCGTCACCGTGCCGGTGGCGAGCGTGTCCTCGCCAGCTAGCTGGCCCGTCGATGGATAGGTACCGGACTGCACGACTTGAACAAGCTGGAAGCGCGCGGGGATACGCGAGTTCTCGACGTCGATGGCCTGCATGCGCGGTGATGCGCTGATGACGACGTCAGCGAAGATGTCGCGGCGGGCCAACGTCAGCGACACCGTCGCGCCGGGAAGCACCACATACGCCGCCAGCGCCAACACGCCAGAGACAATAGCTAGCATGACCAGCCGCGCGAGGAACGGGAGTGGAATACGTGAACCGGCGCGCACGCGGCTCGCCAACGGCATCAAGTCCGCTGGGGTCGGTTCGTCTTTGGGCTTCTGGCTGCGGTTGGCGAAGACCTTGCTGCGGCCGCGTTTCCAACGCCCGCGCTGCGACGCGCCGATCGTCTCGAACGTGCTGATGTCCAACTCGCGGGCGTATTCGATGATCTGCGGATCGTGCGTGACAAACGCGACGCGAATCGCCCGGCGCATGGCCTCGCGCTGGACGAGTACGAGGTCGAGCTTGCGCGTCAGCGCCGTGCCCACCTCCGGCCACACGATCAAAACATGCTGCCCGCGCAAGAACTGAAGCCGGTCGCGGACAGAATTGGCGTCCTCGCCGGCCTCAAGTTGAATGAACGCAGCGTCCTTCGGCATTACGCTCGGTGGCCGCCTTAGCGACCCTTTGCCGCCAGAACATCACGCGCGGCTTGCAGGGCATCCGCCAGTTTCGACGGGTCTTTGCCGCCAGCCTGCGCCATGTCGGGCCGCCCGCCGCCGCCGCCGCCGATGATCGGCGCGATTGACTTGATGAGTTCGCCAGCGTGATAACCCTGCTTGGTCAGGCCGCCAGCAACCGATGCGAGAAGCTGCGGCCGGCCTTCAAAGATCGTGCCGATGACGATGACGCCGTCGCTTACGCGTCCCTTGAACCAGTCTGCCATCTCGCGCATCACGTCCGCTGGCACGCCGTCAACCTGTGCGACCAGCGTTCGGATGCCGTTAACCGGCTCGGTTTCGTGCATCAGCGACTCGAACTTGAGCCGGGCCAGTTCGCGCTGAAGCGCGCTGTGCTGCTTGCGAGATTGAGCCAGTTCGTCTTGCAGCGCGGCAAGGCGGGATTGTGCCTCGACCGGTTTTGCGCCGAGCTGTCCGGCGATATGGTGCAGCGCGGACAGATTGTCTTGAATGTATTCTACGGCTGCGCGTCCGGTAAGGGCTTCTACACGGCGAATGCCGCTGCTCACGCTGCCCTCACTGGTGAACACGAACGCGCCGATCTCGCCCGTTTCACGCACATGGACACCGCCGCACAGCTCGTAGCTGTAGCGCTGGCCGTCCGCGCCGATGGATACCGTGCGCACCGTCTCGCCGTACTTCTCGCCGAACAAGGCCATCGCGCCTTCGGCGCGCGCCTCTGCGAGCGGCTTCACTTTGGCGACGACCACGTAATTGGCCTGTACGGCGTCGTTGACTTCGCGCTCGATCGTGCGCAGTTGTTGATCGGTGACGCGGTCGCCGTGGGCGAAGTCGAAGCGCAGACGGTCGGGCGCGACCAGCGAGCCGCGCTGTTCGACATGGGTTCCGAGCTGGTTGCGAAGCGCCGCATGGAGCAGGTGCGTCGCGGTGTGATTCTTGATGATATCCGCGCGCCGCAAGCTATCGACCACGGCGGTGGCCTGATCTCCGGCCTTAGGCTGTCCTTCGCCGACTTCGCCGGAATGTACGATCAACCCGGCTACCGGGCGGCGCGTGTCGTCGACTTCGATCACCCACCCGTCGCCGCTGATCGTGCCGGTGTCGCTGACCTGACCGCCCGCCTCGACGTAGAATGGTGTCTCGCTTAACACGACTTCGACACGATCTCCCGCGATGGCCGACTCGACCGGGCCGCCCTCGCCGAGAATCGCCAGCACGCGAACTCCCGCCACGGTTGTCGGGCCGTAGGGCGAGTACGTCACACCGGACTCGGCGAGCGCGCCGCTGCCTTTGAGATCAGCGAGCAGGGAGGAGTAGGCTTCGGCGCTCTCGATGCGACCGATGACCTTGCCGCCGCTCACCCGCGAGTGTTCGGCTTCGGCAGCGTTGAACCCGGCGAGATCGACGGTATAGCCGCGTTCCTCGCAGATGTCCTTGATGACCTCGAACGGGAGGCCGAGCGTCGCCTTGAGGTAAAACGCTTGGCTGCCCGGCAGTGTCCCGCCGTCCGGAAGCTGATCGAGCATCGCGTTCAGGTCGCTCACGCCGCGATCAAGCGTGCGGCGGAACATCGTTTCCTCTTTGGTGATGACCGCCTTGATCTGATCGGCCTTGGCCGTCAGCTCGGTGTAATGCTCGCCCATGTGATCGATGACGGCTTGTGCGACCGTGCCGAGGAACGGCGCGTCGAATCCGAGCTTCGTCCCGAAACGCGCGGCACGGCGGATCACCAGACGGCACACGGCCTGCCGATTCTTTGCGCCCGGCTCGACCCCGTCGGCGATCAAGAACACGGCAGCACGCACATGATCGGCGATGACGCGGTACGGCACGATGTTAGCGTCACGGGTCGTGTCGCTGTGGCCGGTGAGCTGCTGCGTCGCCTCGATGATCGGCATGAACAGGTCGGTCTCATAGTTGGCGAGCTTGCCCTGTACGATGCTGACGATGCGCTCAAGGCCCATCCCCGTATCGACACCGGGGGCGGGCAGCGGGACGTCGAACTGGCCGGTGTGATCGGGGTCGGGCGCGGTGCGGTTGAACTGCATGAACACGAGGTTCCAAATTTCGAGGAACCGGTCGTCCTCGACTTGCAGCATCTCGACGATGCGATCTTCACCCAGTTCCGGTGTCTTGTCCCAGTGGATTTCGCTGGTTGGGCCGCACGGACCGGTGTCGGCCATCTGCCAGAAGTTGGTCTTCGGCCCCATCCGCGCCACACGTTTCGGATCGATGCCAACCTCGTTCACCCAGACGTTGTAAGCCTCGTCGTCGTTCTGATACACCGTGTACACCAGCCGGTCTTCCGGCAGGCCGCACACCTGCGTCAAGAACTGATACGCATACTTGATGGCGTCGCGTTTGAAGTAATCGCCAAAGCTGAAGTTGCCCAACATTTCAAAGAACGTGTGATGCCGCGGCGACGGCCCGACGTTCTCTAAGTCGTTGTGCTTACCGGAGACGCGCATACACTTCTGCGACGTGGTGGCGCGCTTGTAGTTGCGCTTATCAAGGCCGAGAAACACGTCCTTGAACTGCACCATTCCGGCATTCGTGAACAGCAGGGTCGGGTCGTTGGCCGGCACAAGCGACGATGATTCGACTTGCTTATGCCCGTGCTCTTCAAAGAATTCGAGGAAAGCCTGCCGGACTTCGGCACTGCTCATAGTTTTCATTCAGGGTTTCCTGTGCGCGACACGCGTGATGATGTCCTGCATTATAGTGCCCGTCAGGCCGTGGTCACAAGACAGGCTGCCCCAATCTGTGGAGTGAACACTGCCACGCCGGGGCGGATTCCGTTATACTGCGGGGAGTTGCATTCAGCCCATTCCCAATAACGAGAATCCGCATGGTCAGCATTGACGAACAAGTCGAAATCTTGATGTCTGGCGCCGAGTATGGCGATCCGGAAACCAAAGTGACGATGGCGCGTGAACTGCGCGAACGGCTCATCGAGGCGGAAGAAGCGGGGCGGCCGCTGCGTGTGTACTGTGGTTATGACCCGCGCAAGCCCGATCTGCACCTCGGCCATACGATCACCATGCGCAAGCTGCGCCAATTCCAAGAGTTGGGCCATGACGTGACGTTCTTGATCGGCACGTTCACCAGCCTGATCGGCGATCCGTCGGACAAGGACAAGGCGCGCAATCAGCTTACGGTCGACGAAGTGCGCGAGAACGCCCGTACCTATGCCGAGCAGGCGTTCAAAATCCTCGATCCCGACTTGACACGGGTGCGCTACAACGACGAGTGGCTGTCCACGCTCGATTTCGCGGACATCATCCGGCTTGCGAGCAACTTCACTGTACAGCAGTTTTTGGTGCGTGAGAACTTCGCCAATCGCATCAGGGACGGCCTTCCGATTTACCTGCACGAGTTCTTCTACGCGCTGATGCAGGCGTATGACGCGGTCGCGCAGGAAGCGGATGTGCAGGTCGGCGGGCAGGATCAGCTGTTCAACATCGTGGTCGCAGGACGCAAACTGCAGCAGGGGTTGGGTCAAAAGCCGCAGATCGCGATCATCATGGGCGAGTCGCTCCCCGGCACTGACGGCCATGAGAAGATGAGCAAGTCGCAGGGTAATCATATCCCGCTTCTGGGCGAGCCGTGGGATATGTACGGCAAGGTGATGAGTATTCCCGATGTGGCGATGCCGATCTACTACAAATTGATCCTCGGCTGGACGCCGGCGCAGCTCTCCGAGTTCGAACACGCGCTGAAGGATGGGTCACTGCATCCGAACGAGGCCAAGATGCGCCTCGCGCGTGAGATCGTCTCGATTTTCCACAGCCCTGACGATGCGGTGTCGGCTCAACAGCGTTGGGACGAGGTGTTCCGCAGTAAAGGCGGGCCGGGTATCCCGACCGACATCCCGACCGCGACGATCGAGGCCGATGAGCGCGTAGTCGACGTGCTGCGCCGGCTGAACATGGTCGCCAGCGGCAAGGAAGCCGCGCGCTTGATCGAGCAGGGGGGGATCCGGTTGGCTGATCAGCCTGTGACCGAGCTGTCGGCGTTGGTGCGGGTTGTGGATCTGCCGGCCGTGCTGCAAGTCGGCAAGCGCAAATTCGTCAAGCTCATTAACGAGGACTGACAGGCGAGCGCCGCGTACGCCCCGCGCTTCTAACACTGTTCTAGCAGATTGGACTGGTATTCACGGTTGACACCGGGGGCCGGCGGTACTAGAATGCGAAGTGTTAACAGTGCGGGGTAGAGCAGAGGCAGCTCGTCAGGCTCATAACCTGAAGGTCGTAGGTTCGAATCCTGCCCCCGCGACTCAAAAGCCCGCCTCCCGGTGGGCTTTGTTGTAGAACGAGGCGATGTAGCTCAGCCGGTTAGAGCGAACGACTCATAATCGTTAGGTCGTGTGTTCGAGTCACACCATCGCCAACCGAAAGCCCCCAAACGGCGGGGCTTTTCGCTTTCTATACCTCGCACAACAGGAGATCATCCCACGTTTCCCGCCGCCGAGCCACGCGCACGGTCGAGCCGTCTGTCTCGATGACGATTTCGGCGGGGCGGACGCGTGCGTTGTAGTTCGAGGCCATGACCATCCCGTACGCGCCGGCATCTAACACGGCCAGCAGGTCGCCCGGAGCGAGCGCCGGCAGCGGCACGTCACGCCCTAACACGTCCGAGCTTTCGCACACCGGCCCCACGATCTGCGCCGGGCTGATAGATTCTCCACGAGCAGCAACCGGCACGATGGCGTGCTTGGCGCCGTACAGCGCCGGCCGCAGCAGTTCGGTCATGCTGCCATCGGCGATCACGATGCGCTGCCCGCCTTGATGCTTGACGTACAGCACGGTCGTCAGCAAGACGCCGGCGTCCCCGCTGATCGACCGGCCCGGCTCAAGCAGGAGTTGAAACCCGGCCGCGCGCTGTGCCAACACGTCCATGAATTCGTGTGGGCTGGGCAGTTGGCTGTGCGGATCGTATGCCAGCGGCAGCCCGCCGCCCACGTTGAGCGTCGTGATCCCGTCATGCTGCTTGGCGATGGCGACGGCTGTGTCGACCGCCTTACCGGTCGCCTGCGTGTCGCCGAGTTGGCTGCCGATGTGCAGGTGCAGTCCCGTGATGTCGACGTGTGGATAAGAACTGCGCCGCGCGAGAACTGCGTCAACCACATCGGCAGTCAGGCCGAATTTTGCCGCGCCGTGGCCGGTGGCGATGTAGGGGTGGGTGTTGGCGGTCACATCCGGGTTGAGGCGAAGGGCGGCCCGAATTCGCGTTCCCGTCTGGCTGGCGATACGGTTCAGGTACTCAAGTTCCAACTCGTTCTCGACATTGAACCAGCCGAGGCCGTGTTCGACCGCCCATTGAAGCTCGGCGAACGTTTTCCCGACACCGGCAAACACGATCTTCGCTGGCGCACAGCCGGCACGGAGCGCCCGATAGGCTTCACCGGCGCTGACCGCGTCAATCCCAGCGCCTTCCTTTACGAGAGTTTCAAGGACGGCCAAGTTCCCGTTCGATTTGGCGCTGAAGTGAATCTCCGCGCCGAGGGGCGCGAAGGCCGCGGCGATAGCGCGATAATTGGCGGCGATACGGCGCAAGCTGTACACATACAACGGTGTCCCGAATTGATCGCCCAGTGCGCCGAGTTCGACATTGTCGACGTACAAACGATCATCCAGAAACCGGATCGACTCGTTGAGCATAAATCCCTCAAGGTTGGGTGTTTGACTGCCGCCGCCATTGTAGCGCCCCGACTGGCCCGGACAACGGCCAACTCATGCGGGGCCAAATATGATCTTGTATGCTACCTGTGTGCCGTTTACGATGACGGTGCTTCCATGGACATGACGCACGGGAAAGGTGCTTGCCGTGGCTGATGTAGTTAGCGAGAACCGGCTGACGCGTGAGTATGACAGCCTCCGCCGCCGCGAGTTCACCGCGATCACGGATTTGCTTGAAGTCCTGCCGGGCATCGACGGCCTAGATCCGGTCAACGCGGAACAGGCGCGTGACGCGCTGTTTCATGCGGACAACCCGTACTTGATCGTGTTTATCGGGTCGTTCAGCTCAGGGAAGAGCAGCTTGATCAACGCGCTGCTCGGCTCCGGCGACATCCTGCCGGTCGGGCCGATCCCGACCACCGACCGAATCAGCATCATGCGCTTCGGAGAGCAAGCGTCGCGTATCGTCAGCGGGGATACTGACACGGTTATGTATCCTGCGCCGATCCTCAACAAAGTCAGCCTTGTCGATACGCCGGGGTTGGAGAGCATCTTTCAGACTCACGAGAACATTACGCGGCGGTTTTTGCATCGCGCGGACACGGTGTTCTACGTCATGCTGGCGACACAGGCGATGAGCGCCAGCAGCCTGCAATCGCTTCAAACCCTGCGCGATTACGGGAAAAAGGTCATCATCCTCGTCAATCAGAGCGATCTGCTGAGCGAGGATGAGCGCAGCGCCGTTCAGAAGTACGTGACGGAACACAGCCAAGCGCATTTGGGGCTGCCGGTTCCGGTGTGGATGGTGTCCGCCAAGCTGGGCCTTACTGCACAGACCGGAGATGACGAGGTGACTTGGCGCGCCAGCGGCCTCGGTCAGATCGAACAGTACGTCGACTCTCAACTAGATGACGCCGAACGCCTGCGGCAAAAGCTGCTCACGCCGCTGCAAATCGCCGAGACGGCGGCCGCTCACGCCGTTGCAACGTTGAAGTCCAATCAGGGCGCGCTCGATCGCGCGCGCTCGATTTCGGAGAACGTCAAGCAGCAGCTTTCGGCGCAGGAACGCGATCAACAGCAGGTCATCCGGGACGCCGTCCAGCAAGCCGAAGCCCAATTCGCCGATACCGCAGCGCGCGCCGGGTTGGCCGTCAGCGATATCTTCCAGCTTAACCGCGTGGTTGGCTCGGTGTGGCGCGGCGCGCTCGAACTGATCGGCATCGCGCGATTGTTCCGGCGCGGCAAAACGCCCGAATACGTCGTCAGCGCGTTTCAACAGCGCGAGGTCTTTACACCTGTCGCCGGGCTGGGGCCGATTGTCGATAAGCTCGGCCCGCAGCTAGAGGGCCGTGACCTCAAGGACTTCGACGAACTGGCGTCGTATACCCAACGCGAAATCAAGGGACTGCCGTCTGCGATTCAAAGCAAGGTCATCGGCACGCCGCAAGCTCCGATCACGTACGACCGCAAACCGCTGCAAGACGTTCGCCCCGTGCTCGCACGCTTTGAGGACGATGTCCGTAAGTTGGGTTCCGAGGACTTCGCGCGCTCGGCCCGTAACGCGGTCGTCTATCTCGCGTTGTGGGAACTGCTGATCGTCGTGTTTGGGCTGGTGATCTTCGCCAGCGGCGTGCTGGGCGATAACGGCCAAGCCACACTGGTTGCGCTGGTTCTGCTGCTTGCCTTGGCGATGATCGGCCTTTTGATTATGCCGCTGGTGGGTCGGGCGATTGCGGCGCGCCTCAAGACGCGCATCTTCGCGGTTCAGACCGACTATGCAAAGACGCTGCAAAAAGCCGCTGATGCACAGCTTGAGGTTGCGATGCGCCTGCGCCGTGACGCCACAGCGCCCTTGACACGGCTGGTCGACGCACAGGCCGAACTGCACAATCAGCAGTTGGTTCGTCTGCATACCGTGGAAACAGAACTGAACCGCTTGGAACAGGATGTCAACAAGCTGGGACGCAAGGGCTTGTTTGGACTGCGAGGCTAACATGATGCAAATGACTCCGGTGGGAACCGGCGCGCTTGAAGCACTGCGTGAACAGACGATTCACCTGCTGACCGATGTCGCCGCTGCGCTCTCTGGCTTTAGCGACGAGGCGCAGGCGGACAGGACGCGCCTGCAAGACATGGCCTCCGACCTGCGCGAGGCGTTTTTCCTCGTCGCAATAATCGGTGAATTCAACGCCGGCAAGTCCACGTTCATCAACGCGCTGCTGGGCGAGCCTCTGCTGCCGATGGGAATCACGCCGACGACCGAGGCGATCGAGTTGGTACGCTACGGCGTGCAGCCGGTTCGCGTCCCGACAGTCCGGCAGGACACCAGCACGCGCGAATGGTCGCACCCGAACACCGGCGGGCCGGGCGTGGCGTTGGTCGATACGCCGGGGACGGGTTCGGTGTTTCAGCGCCACGAGACGACCGCCAAATCCTTCCTGCATCGCTCCGATCTCGTGATCTTCGTTTTATCCGCTAAGCGCGCGCTGGCCGATGCCGAACGGCTGTACCTCGACCTCGCGATGCAGTACGGCAAGAAGATCATCCTCGTCGTGAATCAGATCGATCTACTTGATCCTCATGAACGGGAGACCGTGCGCCGGTTTATCGAGCAGCAGGTTAAACAACACTTGAACCTCGCCCCGCTGATCTTCATGGTGAGCGCTAAGGATGCGCTGGCCGGTGGTGATGGCGGCATGGGCGCGGTCAAGGCGCATCTGCGCGGCGTGTTCGCGCAGACTCCCCCCGCACAGCAGAAACTTCTCGCGCAGCTGGACACGGCGGCGCAGGTTGTTCGCCGCTATGTCCGCCAGCTTGAGGAGAAATACGACGCCGTAAGCGCGGATTCGACGCGGGCGAAGACGATCCGCAGCGAACTTGAGCAGCAGTCCGTTTCCCTCGCCGATCCGCTGAAGTCTGCCCGTCTCGAAATCGACAAGGTGTTCCAAGCACTGCGCGAGCGTGGTATGGCGTTCATCGACGCGAATCTCAGCGTGCGTTTGTTCGGCGGCGCGCCCAGTAAGGAGCGTTTACAGGCTGAGTTTCAGGATCAGGTCTTGGGCCGCGCCTCGCGCGACATCAGCGATGCGGCGTCGGCATACGTAAATGCGCTGGTCGACAACAGCCGTGTGTACTGGCGCGGTGTGATCGACCGGCTTAACCGTCTCAAGGATGTACTTGAGGGAGAAGTGCTGGGCTTCGACGCGACGACCTATGCGCAGCAGCGCGAAGGGTTGGACGAGGCGATCCGGATCGCCGAGACTGAACTCAAGTCGTACGAGTCGGGGCAGGTGATCGGTGATATGCACCGGCTGTTCGAGTCGAATCTGTCGGGCCTGCGCAACAGCCTGTTGAGCGCGTTCGGCGGGCTTGTCGTGCTGCTGCTCGGACTGGCTGGTGGGGCGCTTCCCGGCGGTGTGGCGGCGGCTCCGCTGGCGATTCCGGCCGTGATCGCGGGCGCGTGCTCGCGCTTCCCGGCAGCCTGCTGATGATCCGCTATCTGCGGCGAATCGCCGTCGAGACAAAGCAGGATTTCAACCAGCGGATCGATCGCTTGCAAAAGACGTATCACGCGGCGTTGGACGATCTGACCAACAAGGAACGGTCACGCCTCGCGCAGTACGGCATACAGGTACTTACGCCCATCTTCAGCCGGCTTGAAACGGTAGCGGCACAGAGCAAGGAACGGCTTGAGAAGTTCCGCACGTTTGACCAACGTATCGACGCATTGAGGGACACGGTTGAGGCAGAATCTGGCGCCTAGCGCCAAATACTCACGGGAGCCTCATCTCTCGATTGCACGCGTGTAACAATTCTACGTATCCTGAACAGCTAGGATAGGCCATCCTGTCCATGTGACCCGCGTGATCGGATAGAAGGGAAGCTGCATGCTGCGATTTGAGATAGCCGTGATAGGTACTGTACGTGGAGCATTGGCCGCAAGGCTGCTTGACGTATCCAGTGAGGGGATCAAGCCGTGCTAACGCGCACCGTCCCCGTATGGGTACTCATCATCGCAGTGCTGGTGGCGTTAGGGATCGGTTCATTTGGCGGGATATTGGCCTACACCTACTTGGTCGGCGGGTCGGGCGAGGCGAGTCGTGACGTAAGCGCCGACGGCAGCGACACGTCAACCGCCCCCGGCGCGATCCCGTTCGTGCTGTCACCGGAAAACTCGGAAGTCAGCTTTACGCTGCTTGAAGATTTACGTGGTGTGCGAACGACCGTTGTTGGCACGACCGATCAGGTGGGCGGCACGATTGCGGTCGACCTTGAGAATCCGCAGAATTCGTCGGTCGGCCCGATTGAGATTAACCTGCGCACGCTGGAAACCAACAACGAGTTCCGCAATCGCGCGATTCGTGCGGAAATCCTCGAATCATCCCGTGACGAGTACGAATTTACGACCTTTACGCCGACTGCTATCAACGGCCTACCCGAACACGTCAGCGTGGGCGAGACGTTCACGTTCACCGTGACGGGCGATCTGCCTATCCGCCAGATCACCAACTCGGTGACGTTCGACGTGACGGTGACGCTCATGTCTGAGACCGAACTGATCGGGTCGGCCGAGGCGACTGTCCTGCGCAGCGCGTATGACCTGCAAATTCCGTCCGCGCCGGGGGTGGCGAACGTCACCGATGACGTGCTTCTGCGGATTCAGTTCACCGCGACGGCACAGGCTCCTGCTGCGGACTAGCACGCGCAGATGTGACTTGCTGGTCGTTGTGAAGCGGCGGCGTCCACATGGATGCCGCCGCTGATGTCTGGCGCTGGCCTGCTGATCGCCACCCGCCGCACCCTACGTTTCGTTTAGCGCGGCGCCATTCGCAGCGCGCCGTCCAGCCGGATCGTCTCACCGTTCAACATTGGGTTGGCAATGATCGCCTCGACCATCTGAGCGTACTCATCGGGGCGGCCTAAGCGGGAGGGAAACGGCACCTGCTGGCCGAGCGACTCGCGCGCGGCCTCAGGCAATCCCGCCAGCAGCGGCGTATCGAACAGGCCCGGCGCGATGGTGACGACCCGGATTCCGACGCGCGACAGGTCACGGGCGATGGGTAGAGTCATGCCTACAATCCCGCCTTTGGACGCCGAATATGCCGCCTGTCCGATCTGGCCGTCGAAGGCCGCGACGGACGCGGTATTGACGATGACGCCGCGCTCTCCGTCCGCGTTCGCTGGCTGTTCGGCCATGGCGGCGGCGGCTAACCGGATGGCGTTAAACGACCCGATCAAATTGACACGGATCACGCGCTCGAAAAGGTCGAGCGTATGCGGCCCTTCTTTGGTCAACGTGCGCATCGCCGGGCCGATCCCCGCGCAGTTGACCAGTGCGCTGAGGCCGCCGAATTCCGACACGGCCAAGTCGATCGCGGCTTGCAGCTGCACGGAGTCCGTGACATCGACGCGGATGAAGCGCGCGCTGCCGCCGAGTGCTTGCGCGTGAGTCAGTCCGATCTGTTCGTTGACGTCTGCGATAACGACTTTGGCGCCCGATTTCACCAACCGTGCGGCGGTTGCCCCGCCAAGGCCGGAGGCTCCGCCGGTTACCAGCGCGACTATGGATGAAAGCTGCATCTTAGAATGATCCTTTTCCTGACCGACGAACGATCATGCTTTGCCTAAATACTCGACCGAGAAATCGAACGCGATGACATACGACTCGTCAAGGATCAGCACCTTGCGCTGCCGTGACCGGCCGTGCTCATCGGGTTTCAGCGGCTCACTTACCATGTGCGTTTCGAGGCCGTGCAGCTCGAGAACTGCCGCGAGGCTTTGGGCGAGTGAAAGCGGCATCTGACCGAGCAGATCGCCCCCGCTTTGCAAGAGCGAAAGCAGCGGTTTGCTGGTGTTCAAGTATTGGGGGGGGATGCCGCCACGGCCCGAACGTGGACGCGTACGCCTGCATCAAGTCGATGAACAGCGCGCTGGCGTCGTCGGGCTGGCCGCGGAAGAACAACGCTGTCGGGTCATGGTTGTAGGCATTCAGCAGCGGATGCTCGTCCAGAATGCGAATCGTGTTGAACAGCCCGAGGCTCAGATTGTGTTCCGCGACGCCGATGGCGCGAACGACATAACGCCGGCGGTCGACCAGCGCGGGCTGACCGGGGATCTCGTCGGCCGCGGAGACGATGAACTGGAGTGTTTCGGGCACGGCGTCCAGCTGCGCCATGATCAATACGCCAAAGTGTGCGTCGCCGGAAAGATCGTCAAGAAGCTGCTGTGTACGTGGCATGGGTTAACCGTTGGGCCGTAGTTTGCCTGAGAGCCAGTTCGGGTTCGGATGACCGACATCACGCGCATCTTCCACCACCGCGTCGATGTCGTAGGGGAGATTGCGCAGATCGATCGATACCTCGCCGTCCTCGAACGACAGGATCGCGTACTGCGCAAAGCCGGGGCGGTCGAAGGATAATCCCACGCGCCGGGGTTGACGATGTGCCAACCACCGGCCAAGCGGTTGAGCTGACGATGGGTATGCCCTCCGATGCCCAGCCGACCTTCCCGGTCGAGCATGATGTCAGCGACCAGTTCATCCGGCGTCGAGTCGGTGAGGAACGCTTCGTCATCACCGGGGACGGCGTGGAAACCGAGCACGACCCCATAGCCGGGTACATTCGTCGCCAGTTCGCGGCGCAGGATCGTCCGCAGGAATTTATAGTTCTCCCAATCCAGCGCGCCCATCGACCAGTTGAGCATCGTATCGCGCGTTTGCAATTCGCCGGCGAGCCGTTTGAGTTCGGCCTCGTCTTGCGCCGCGCCGACGCGAAGCCGTTCGCCGCCGATCAGATAACGGTCGGTGTTGCCACCGATCACCTTGAACGTCTTGCCCTCGTCGGTTTCGGCAAGGCGGCGGATAACGTCGACGCATTCCAGCGGACGGGGGCCGAAGGCCGCCAAATCGCCCAAGCACCACGTGACGTCGAACGGGCCATTGGCCGCTAAATCGTTCAGCACGACGTTCAGCGCGGTGAGGTTTCCATGGATGTCGGACAGCACGGCAAGCCGCATGTACAGGCCCTCCAAGCGTGTTTGACCTGATACTACCATAGCGACTTAGCGGCAGACAGGCGCCGACATTAAAAAAGTGTAACAACCGGATTTGGCGCAGTCTTTCCGCGTGCGTGGTATATTCACGATAGTGCCAGTCGGGCCAATAGAGGAATTTGATTATGCGTCGTTTCGTATTTGTCTGTCTGCTCATCGCACTTCTCGGTATTGTGGTGCCTGCTGCAGCCCAGACCGAGCAGGAACAGGTCTACACGGTGCAATACGGCGACACGCTGTATCGCATCAGCCTGCGCTTTGGGGTGTCGGTCACGGCCATCGCCCAGCGCAACAACATCGCCAATATCAACCTGATCTATGCCGGCCAGCGACTGGTCATTCCCGGTGGTGGTGGCACGACGCCCCCGCAGCCGACCAGCGCGCCGGGCGGCGGAACGCCGTCGGTGTATATCGTCGTGCGCGGCGACACACTGGGTCGAATCGCGCAGCGCTTCGGCACGACGGTCTCGGCCATCGCGCAGCTGAACGGCATCGCCAACGTTAACCTGATCTTCGTCGGCCAACGGCTCCAGATTCCGGGTGGCAGCGGCGGCCCGGTGCCGACGCAAGCGCCGGGGCAGCCGACTGCCGTCCCAACCGTGCCCGGCGGCGGGGCCGGATTGACGTCATTCGTGCTCGGCGGCCATATCCAGAGCTACGCGTTCGTGGATCAGATGCGGTCGGCCAAGATGACGTGGGTCAAGCAGCAGCTGCGCTGGAACCGCGGCGATCCGCCGAGCGTGGCCGCGGGCGCTATTCAGGCGGCCCATGATCGCGGCTTCAAGATCCTGCTCTCGGTCGTCGGTTATCCGGAGCAGTTCGGGGGCAACCCGCAGCAGTACTATCAGGAATTCGCATCGTTCCTCGCCGGGACTGCGCAGCTCGGTGCTGACGGTATCGAGGTGTGGAACGAACCGAACATTGATCGCGAGTGGCCGAACGGGCAGGTCAACGGCGCGAACTACACGCAGATGCTCGCGGCGGCTTATAACGCGATCAAGAGCGCCAATGGCAACACCGTCGTGATCAGCGGCGCGCCGTCGCCGACCGGGTTCTGGGGTGGGCAGTGTCAAGCCGCCGGCTGTGACGACAACATCTTCATCAGCCAAATGCGGAACGCCGGCGCCGCCAACTACATGGACTGTGTCGGGATCCACTACAACGAAGGTATCCTGCCGCCAACCGCGCGCAGCGGCGATCCGCGTGGCAACTCCGGTCACTACACGCGCTACTACGGCACGATGGTCGACCTCTACGCCGGAACCTTCCCCAGTAAGCCGCTGTGCTTCACCGAACTCGGCTATCTGTCGCCTGAGGGCTTCGGCCCGCTGCCCGGTGGGTTCGCATGGGCGGCCGACACGAGCGCGCAGGAACAGGCGCAGTGGTTGGGCGACGCCGTCCGGCTCTCACGGCAGGGTGGGCGTGTGCGCATGTTGATTGTGTGGAACGTAGACTTCACCGCGTACGGCGAGGATCCGCAAGCGGGTTACGCCATCGTCCGTAACGGCCAGTGTCTCGCCTGCGCGACGCTCGCCGCCGCAATGCCGTAGCACGCTCCCAGTCACGGCAAGACTCGCAGCCCCCGTGCCGAATCCGGTACAGGGGCTGCGTTTATCCCGCTTGTTTTACGTTGGGGCCGCGTTCTTGCGGGCTTGTGTGCTGCTTCTCAGGTTAACCGATGCCGAGCGCTTCAAGGATGCGCGGCGTGACTTGAGTCAGGTTGCTGTAGCCATCGGCGAATATATGGCGTGCCGCGCCAATCACAACGGTCGGGACAGGATTCTCGGTGTGCTTTCCGTGGTCGAGCGCCTCGAAGTTGCCGTGATCGCTGGTCACGATCAGAAGCCCTTCGTCGTCATCCCATGCGTCGAGCGCGCCCGCCAGCACCCGGTCGATCGTTTCGATCAGTTTGACGCCGTCCTCGAACGGGCCGCGATGACCGATGACGTCGGTGAACCAGTGGCTGAAGAATGCGAAGTCGTATCTGCGTGATACCTCGACCATACGCCGGCCAGCGTCCTCAGGAGCGTACGTTGGAGCATTCGGGAAGCCAAGATATTCACGCCATGCACGGGCCGTCCAGTCCTCACTGAGGGCGTCGCCGTTGAGAAGGTCGTCGGCGGTGTGCATCGCAAGGCCGGCCGCCCATGCCGCGTGTTGAATGCTTGACCGCAGTGTTTTGCCCCGATTGATGTCGTGATGCAGGCGGGGAGGGTACGCGTTAATCAGGTCGGCCGTGCGGCCCGCTTCGAGCACCGTCTTGAACAAGTTCGTCTCTTCAAGCAGGTGGCGGGTCGGCGCATCCGGCTTCGGCCCGTAATGATAGCCGAGCCGCTGTGGGACGTTGATGCCGGTCAGGATCGCCGCCTGATTGCTGCCACTTTGCGGCCGGCCGGCCACGCCGAGCGTGGCATCGGTGGGGATGAAGGCCGCGCGACCATTGTCTGAACGCACGGCCGCGGCCGTCCACCGCTGGCCGGCGCTGAGCGATTCGAGTGTCGGGACGTGTGCGGCGATCAGTGGATTAACGGCCGCGTCATCAGCGCCGAGGCCGACGCCATCGATGAATACGAGCAGGACGTGCACGCCGTCAACCTGCGAGCAGCGCGGTCAGCTGCGCGTCGGAGGGCGGCGTATGGTCGCGCCACACCTCGATCCCCGCGCCATCAAAGAGGATGAACTCAGGCGTGAAAGAGAACTCGAAGGCTTCGCGGATACGCTGACCGGCTTCGCTGTGGATGTTGACGCGAACGATGTTGTAGTCGTCACCGAATTCCGAGTCGATCTCGTCCACGCGCGGCCGGAAAACAAGACACACGGTGCAGAAGTTCGAGAAGAACTCCACCATGACCGGCTGTCCGCTGCCGAGCAGGTCGTCCAGCGCCTCGGCGGAATCCACGTCGCCTTCACCGGGCCGCAGCGCGAAGAACGTCCCCACAAGAACCACGACGATCACGATCTCGACCGAAATCACCCAGCGGAACGCCAGACGACGGCGCAAGACGACATACACAAGCGCCAATACGCCGGCGGCCATGAGCGGAAATGAGAACTGATTGAAGACGTTCATTCGGACGGCAGCTGAAGGAAGGGGTTGGATCGGCGTTCTGCGCCGATGGTTGTCGCTTCCCCGTGGCCCGGTAAGACCTGTGTATCATCCCCTAGCGACAATAGTTTGTCAAATATCGAGCGGATGAGGGTGGCGTGATCTGCGCCGGGCAGGTCGGTGCGGCCGATGCTGCCCTGAAAGAGCGCGTCTCCGCTGAAGACGAGGTGCGCGTCCGGCCACCAGTAAGCGATATGCCCCGGCGAATGGCCCGGCGTGAACAACGTCTTGAACGTGATGCCGCCAACTGTGATCGTCTCCTGCTCATCGGTGAGCAAGCGGTCGGGCACGGCGGCCTTCGGGAACGGCGTGCCCGTAAAGCGCAGGCCTTGTTCCGGTAGGCGGTCGAGCCAGCGCACATCGTCGTGGTGGATGTAGAACGGGACGCCGGTCGCCTCTTTCAGCGCGGCGCTGGCGAGTACATGATCGAAATGACCGTGCGTCGCCAGAATGAGCTTAAGCGTGAGGTTGTTGTCGCGCAGCGTCTTTAGCAGCAGTTCGGGCTGATCGACTGGATCAATCAGCACCGCTTCGCCGGTCGCGCCATCCGAGACGATGTAACAATTTGTAGCTGCGATGCCGAGTGTCAGGACACGGATTTCGAAGCTCATGGGGTCAGCGCCTCGGCCGCAGCCTCACGCCGGCGCAGTACGACGTCCATGAGCACCCGGAGTTCGCGGATTCGCAGGACGATCGCCATGCCGACAAACACGGTGATCCCAATCACGGCGTTGGCCGCGACTTGGATGATCGTCCACAGTAAGCCACCCGGAAGCCCGAACGCCCCCCACGCGGTGTTAAACGCAAAGACCGCCGCGCCCATCACGAGCGATGCTGCCGTGACGTGAATGAGCGTGCGCGTCAGTGTGTCCCCCTCGATGCCGGCCCAGCGGCGTCGCAGGATGAAGATCAATATCGCGACCTCGGCCATTACCCCAAGCGAGTTAGCGAGCGCTAACCCACCGACGAATCCGCGATCACTGCCTGCTGCCGGATCGACGGTCAGGACGCCGCTGAACGCGAACGACCCGACGAGGTTGATCGCCGCGCCGGCGAGGGCCGCGACAAACGGTGTGAATGTGTCTTTATCCGCGTAGAAACTGCGCGCGACGACCTCCAGCACCGAATGCACGATCAAGCCGAGGCTGAAGCACACCAGCGTGCTGTAGACTAGCGCGGACGCCGATGCGTCGAACGCGCCGCGTTCCAGCAGGGAGATCAGCGGCTGACCGGAAACCACCAGCGCGACCGACGCCGGGATCGTCCCGATCAAGATGAACCGTACCGCGCCGGACATCGCTGACCGTTTGCCGTCGACATCGCCGAGTTCGCTGAACGCCGCCAGCGTCGGAAAAACCACGACGCCCATCGCCGTCCCGATCAGTGTTTGCGGGATTTGCATCAGCCGCCAACCCCAATCCAACGCGGCGACCGAACCCGTTCCCAAGCGTGATGCGATGTTGTTCATCACGAGGAAGTTCAAGCTGAACACGCCCAATCCGCCGATGCGTGGAATCATCAGCCGGATGATGCGCCACAACTGCGGATCACGCAGGCCGAGGCCGGGTGACCAGCGCGCCTTGAAGTGGATAAGCCCCGGCACTTGAGTAACGAGGTGCATTGCAGCGCCCAGTACAGCGCCCATCGCTATGCCGTTCACGCCGAACGGGCCGAGCAGTACGATCACGCCGAACAGGATCCCGACGTCGAACATGATCGGAGCGAGCGCGGGCAGCAAGAAATGATTGTGGCTTTGCAGAATGCCCATGACGATGCCGCTGACCGAGAAGATCAGCGTGCTGACGAGCAGAAGGCGCATCAATGCGACGGTCTGCGCCTGTGTTTCCGCGTCGAACCCCGGCGCGACGACCGACGCCACCAGCTGCGGCGCGAACACAAACACAATCGCACTGACGGCCAGCGTCACGGAGAAGACGAAGTTAATAACGTGGCTGGCGGTGCGCCATGCGTCGTCGCGTTTGCCTTCGGCCAACATACCGCTGAACACCGGTAGGAACGCCGTCGCCAGCGCGCCGCCGGAGATCAGCGTGAAGATCAACTCCGGGATACGGTTGGCCGCCACATAGGCGTCCCATTCGCTGCCGAGGCCGAACGCGTTGGCGATGACCACGGTTTGCAGCAGACTAATGGCCTTCGCGACGGCGAAGCTGACCATCACGACAGCCGTGGATCGCGCGATCCGGCGCGTCTGCTGGTCGCGCGTCTCAGGTTGAGTCATGTTACGAGCCTATCCTGTCGAGCGCGGCCTGCGCTTGTTCGTAACGCGGGTTGCGGCGCAGCGCGGAGCGATACGCGCTTTGTGCGCCCGTGCTGTTGCCTAGTGCTTCTAACGCACGCCCCTGCCAGTAATACGTCTCTTCAACGTACTCAGCACCGCTGGCGAGGTTCGCATCCACGAGGCTCAGGACTTCATTGTACCGCTGTGCGCCGTAATAGGCTTCGAATGGGCCGAACTGGTACCACGTCATGCGCCACGGCACGCCAGCGACCCGCGCACGGTCGAACGCCGACGCCGCGCGCTCGTATTCGCCGAGCATCACAAGGCTGCTGCCGAGGTTGAACCATGCGTGCCCGTCGGTGCTGTTCGCGGTGGCTTCGGCCGTGGCCTGCTCCAGCGCGATTTGGGCCGCCATGCGCTCATCCATATAATCGCCGAGCAGCCGCTGAATCAGATCGGTGCGCTGCGGCTCGTACAACACGACGAACGTGCGGTTGAAGTGCTTCCAGTCCAAGTCCAACTGGGTATAGCCCTCGATCGTGTTTTCGCCGAGGAAGCTGTCCATGATGAGGAATTGGCCCTGATTATCGTCATAGCCGACCAGTGTGCGATAGTGGCCGAGCCAGTCGTAGCCCTCGAAGCGCGCACCCGTCTCGACGATCACCGGAAAGTTGTTGGCGAGCAGTGATTTGAGAAGCTGCACCGTGCCGCCGACGCGGGTGAGGGCGTCGAGGTTGCTTTGCTCCTCGACAAACGCGACCAGCTCCTGCGGCGACACGTTCTTGTCTTCGCGCCCGCCCGGCTTGAGGAACGTCGCAGCGAAGGCCTGATCTTGCGTCCATCCGAAATAGCTGAGCGTCATCGTGATGTTCGCTGGCCCGCAGTTATTCCACGTCTGCTTCTGATAGTTGAAACCGGTCAGCTGCACAGTTCGCGGCAGGATGGTGTCGTTCGAGACCTGCACCGGCCCGGACGTTGGCTGGGGCGCGGCGGCCTGCGCGTCACCGGTAGGTGCTGCCGCTTCGGCGGTCGGCTCGGCGGTCGGCTGCTCGGTGGGCGCGGGCGTCGGCTCGTGGGTCGGCGCATCGGTGGGCTGCTCGGTCGCGGCGGCTTGCGTTGGTTCAGGTGTTGGCACGGTCTCGGTCGGAACCGTGAGGCTCAAGCCGGACAGCAAATCCTCCGGTGAGACCTCGGTTCCGCTTGCTTGTGGTGTCGGGAGCGTGTCGTCGGGGCCGGGACGTGGTGGCAGGAACGCCTGCATGAACGGAAGCGCCTCCATGACGCGCTCCTGCTGCGCAGGTTCAAGCACGAAGCGAAACGCCGCAATCGCGCCGCCGATACCCAACATGCCGAGCACAAACAGGCCGATCACGCCCCACAGCAGCCAGCGCGGCGGGCCTGCTGGAGCCGGAGAAAGGCGCGGATATGGGGATGCCTTCGCGCGGAGGCCGGGTTGACCCGCCGCCGGGACAGGACTCGCGGGCTGCTCGGGTGGCTGTGCTGGCGGGACGTTGGGATCAGCTGGCCGATATGCGGGCCGTGGCTTGGTGTCTTCAATCTCGGGATTATCGTTCATGGGTCGTCGGTACTTTCGGCTTACCGTAAGTCGAGTATACACGGGGCATTCAAACGCCGGAACGGTGATCCTACTGCGTTTCCCTCATCTCGTGCGGCCGCCTGCCCGCCGCCTTACCATCGCAAGGCCAACGTCGGGCGCGCCTGACCGTAGGCGCTCCTAAACACGGCTGTTAGAATGGCTCCGCTACGTTAGGAAGAGACTGTCGCCGTATGCGCAGATACCGCAACCAGATCATCATCGGCCTGTTGATCTCGCTGGCGCTTTATATCGCCGTGTTGATCGTGTTCGACAATCAGGGCCAGTTCACGGAGGGCGTCGTTCAGGCGTTCGACGGTTTCCCGTGGATCGCGCTGCTGTGGATCGCGTTAGCGCAAACAGGGACGTTCGTCTTCCGGTTCTTCACGTGGCAGTACTACATGGGCGTGATCGGCGCGCGTGAACGGATGAGCGTGCTCGACAGCGCCGTGATCTTCGTCGTCGGGTTTGTGCTGGTCGTCAGCCCCGGCAAGGCCGCCGAACTACTCAAGGCCGTGTTGGTCAAAGTCAAATCCGGGACGCCGACAGCGCGCACCGTGCCCGTCGTGGTTGCGGAGCGTGTGGTCGACGGCATCAGCGTCATTATCCTGCTGGCGGTCGCGATGTTCGCGGCTGAGGAACAGCTTCAACTCGGCGAGTATCGGGATTTCAGCCGCGCCATCGTGTTCTCGTCCGCCGGGCTGATCCTATTCGGCCTGTTGGCGGTACAGGTGCGGCCGTTGGGAGAACTGATTCTCGCGATCATCGCGCGCATTCCGTTGATCCGCAGAACCAGCCACTGGTTTCGCGAGCTGTACGAGAGCAGCCGTACAGTTTTCAGTCTGCGCCATGTTTTGGTCACGATGATGTTCGGTGTTGGCGTGTACGCGTTCACGGCACTGGCGTTCGTGGTGATCCTCGTCGCGTTCGGCCTTCCGCTGACGCTGACGCTGGTGCTTCAGGCTGCGTTTATCGTCGGCGTATCGACAGCTATCGGCGCGCTGAGTTTCGTGCCGAATGGGGCAGGGGTGACGGAGATTTCGCAGGCAGCGATGTTGATGGCAATCGTCGCGCCGCAGAATCCAGAACTCACCGTCGGTGTCGCCGCCGCCGCTGCGCTGCTGGAGGGGTTCTTCCACAAGTGGTACCGTGTGCTGGTCGGGCTGGGGACGGCCTTCGTGTATCGTCAGCGCCTATTCTCGCCTGCCGTCGAGCGCGAACTCGAGCTAGCCCGCCTGCGTGGGTCACACGCCGATCAGTCGCGTTCTGCGGCGTCCTGAACCGCGCACATCAACACTGCCGCGCGCGCGGCGAGATCGTCTTCCGCGTCAAGCTGCTGCTCGACGATCATTGCCAACGCCCGCGTCTGTCCATCCTCCGTCGCGAATGCCGCGATGACCGAACGCACCAGCGTATCCCCCTGTCGATCCGACGAGACATAAAGCGCAGGATCTTGCAGCGTACACGGCAGGTTCACATCGTCGAGCGCGGCTGTGCCAATCCGCCGCAGCACGCTTGCTAGTGTGCGGGCGATCGTCGATGTCACCACCGCCCGTGAGGCCTCCGCGGGCCGTATCGTGACGAATTCTGTCTTCCCCGGTGGTCGCGCACTTGCAAGCAGAGACGGGGCCGGGGCGTTCCCATCATTTTCGAGTGTCGCGATCATCACGGCGAGATCAAGCGGCGACCGGAGGCTCACGATATCCTGAGTCGCTGTCTCCGGCTGATCCGTAGTCGGGATCGGGGCGGCGTCGAACCCTGGCAGACTGGTGCGCGTGTCTAGGCCGAACAGCGCACGTACTTCGCCCATGCGCGTGGCCCCGACCTGTTCCGTGATCCAGCCGGTCAATCCGGGGCAGCCCTCCACAAAGGCGTCTGCAATCGAAATGAGCGGTGTGTCTGCGCGTCCGCAGCCGATCACCGTCCGTTCGACGGTTGTGTCGCGCGTGCGTCCGTCGACCAGCCACGCCGCCAGCGCGGTGATACGCTCGGCGATGGAGGATGGATACGCGCCCTGCACCGCGCGGTTCACGAACGGGTTATCCGGCGACTGGACAAGCCGCGCCCAGTCGGCGTCAAGCGTCGCCGGGTCAACGCTCGGCTGACTGACCAGCGCCAACACGTCGCCGCTCGCTGGATCAAGGACGACCGCGCCACCGGGATCGTCAGCGAGCGCGTGCCATGCTGCGCGCTGAACGGTGTCGTCGATCGAGAGCTTGACATCACTGCCGACGCGCGGATAGTGCAGGAGGTTATGCCGTATCTCGCTTCAAGCGGGCTGTACAGGTCAGCGCCGGTTAACTGGGCATCGAATGCGTTCTCGACGCCACTTGTGCCGTACTGAAGGCTCGAATATCCGATAAGCGCGAACAGGTCGGCCGTAATCGGAGCGCGCGTCACCCGTCCATTCTCATCAAGGGCGGACACCGTCAGGATATCGCCGTCACGGTCAAGGATTGTGCCGCGCACGATACGCGCCGCATCGTCACGGAGACGGTAGTTATACGGCCCTCGCAAGACGGTCTCCGGGCCGGCGATTGCCCAATAGCTGGTGGCGAGAAGCACCGCTGTGAACGCCAGCGCGAGCGCGATGAATAACCGCTGAAGCGACGTGTCAAATCGCATAAGGATCCTCGGCGGACAGGCGCAGCAGCACCCCGACCATGACGAACGACACCAGCAGGGAGCTGCCGCCGTAGCTGACGAACGGCAGCGTAATGCCGGTCAGCGGGATCAGGCGCATCACGCCGCCGAGAATGAGCAGGCTCTGCACGCCGATCACGAGCGTCAAGCCGGTTGAGAGCAGCGCCGAGAACGGCCGATCCGTCAGGCGGATACCTACGCGAAGACCCCGAGCAACCAGCACCAGCAGCATCAAGACGATGAACGCCGCCCCCAGCAGCCCCCATTCTTCGGCTACCGCTGCGTAAACTGCATCAGAGTGCACGACAGGCACATAGGCTGGCGAACCCTGCCCAATGCCCTGTCCGAACGCCCCGCCCGCTGATACAGCGATCAGACTCTGCACGATCTGATAGGCGCTGCCCTCGGCCCGCGACCACGGGTCGATCCAGATGTCGACGCGCTGTGTGACGACGGGAAACGTCGAATAGGCGAGGACACCTGCTGCGACGATCAGGACACCGCCGGCCACGAGCACCAAGAGACGTCCGCTAGCCGCATACAGCAGCAGCAGAAACACCAGAAAGAACACGAGCGCCGCCCCAAGATCGCGCTGCCAGATCAACACCAGCAGACAGATGCCCCACATCAGCAGCACCGGCCCGATCAGGCGTGGCGATAGGAAACTGCCTTCGAGCGCCCGGTTTGCGCGCGCGCTTGACAGCAGCGGAAACTGTTCGGCGAGGTAGCTCGCAAGGAAAGCGACCAGCACGATTTTGAGGATTTCGGCCGGTTGGAAGTACAGACCGAACGCCCCCAACCACAGTGTCGGCGCGCCCGGCTGACCTGACGGATTTACGCCGAACACGAAAGAAGCGAGCAGCAGTCCCAGCCCGCCGAAAAACAGCAGGTACCGGTAATCGCGCAGGAGCCGCAGCACGGTCGGCCAAGCCGCAGAGAACACGAGCGCCGCCGTGCTCAGCAGCAGCCACGCCGCCTGCCGGTCAGCGAACACGGGGGCGAGACGGTCGATAACCGCGATCCCGAAGCCGCTGAGCATCATCACCAGCGGGAACAGCAGCGGATCGTGGTTGGGTAGGCGGCGTTCAAGCACAAGGTGGCCGCCAGCCGCCGCCGCGATCCAAACGAGGATCGGCGTCCAATCTTGCGAGCCGACTCCGCGCAGAATGTTGAGTGCGGCGAGGTTGACGACGACGAACAGGCCGGCGATGACCAGTAGGATACGCTCGGCGACAGCCTCGTGACGACTGGGATTCAGCGAGCGATGGCTTGACACGGCAGCGCCTTACGTCCCCGGGTCGAGCCGCGCGCCAAGCAGCAGCCTGAGCTTGTCCGCCGTCGCCGCGGGGATTCGCGCGCGCGCCGTCATCACGACGTTGTCCAACGTGTGATGCGCGGCGTAGTCTGCGTTCACGTCGAGGCGCTCAACGGCCGCGGCGATCACGCGCTGAACGTGGTCGATGTTCTTCGCCATTGTCGCCATGACGATTTCCGTCGTAACCGGCTCTTCGGACTCGTGCCATACGTCGTAGTCGGTGATGTGGGCGATGGCGGCGTAGGCGATCTCGGCTTCGTTGGCGAGAAATGCTTCGGGCGCGGTCGTCATGCCGATCAACTGGCCGCCCCATGCGCGGTAGGTTCGGCTTTCGCCCCGCGTGCTGAAACGCGGGCCTTCGATCACCACAAACAGCCCGCCGCGGTGAATCACGGCATCAGGGACTTGGGCCGCCGCCGCCCGCGCAATTACGCCGGACAGTTCAGGGCTGAAGGGATCGGCCATCGATACGTGACCGACGATGCCCTCACCGAAGAATGTCCGCCCGCCGCGTTCCGAGCGCGTGTTATCGTAGAGCTGATCGGGCAGCGCGAGATGCCCCGGCCGGTACGACTCGGTCAGCGATCCGCACGCGTTGGCGGCGATAATGAACCGCACGCCGAGCGACTTCAGCGCGTAGATATTCGCCCGATAGGGGACTTCTGAGGGGAGCAGCGTGTGACCCTCGCCGTGGCGCGGGAGGAACGCGACACGCTTGCCGCGCAGTGTCCCGATGACGATTGACCCGCTGGGTGACCCGAATGGGGTCGATACGGTGACGCTTACCTTATCGCTGATCTCCGGCATGTTGTACAGGCCGCTGCCACCGATGACGCCGATCACTGCCGTTTCGGCCATGCGCTAGTTCTCCATCAATTCGATCATGTACCGCATCTTGCCGATTCCGATGATGTCGCCGTGCGTGATGATCGCAGGCTTTTCGACCGGAATCCCGTTGAGCGTCGTCCCGTTCCGGCTGCGACGATCTTCCAGCCACCACTGGTCGCTGCGTCGCGTGATCGTCGCGTGAACCGAGCTGGCGAAGTTATCATCGACCGGAATGGTGTTGGTCGGCGAACGGCCGAGGCTGGTCGTCGGCAGCAGTGGGAAACGTTTTCCGGTCGGAACCATCTTGCTGTCGACATCGAACATCACGACGAGGCTGCCGAAGGATCGCCGCTGTACCTGATGCTCAGCCGCCGCGGCCCGTAGTTCGCGGACGAGCAGCCAACCGATTACGCAGGCAAACACGACAATCAATACGGCCGACGCGACGCGCAGACCGAACAGGATCAACTCCGCGTCCACCAATTTATAACCCTTCGAATGTATCCGTTGGCGGGGAGTGATGGTTGTCGTCGTCGGGGCGGTCGTCGATGTAGATCAGCCGTGAACGTCCGATATCGACCACGTCTCCGGAGCGCAGCAGATGTTCGCGCACGCGTATACCGTTCACGGACGTGCCGCGCGAGCTGTTGATGTCGAACAAGAGAAATTCGTTGCCACGGCGGCGGATTTGCGCGTGATAACGCGAGACATACGGATCATCGACGACCACGTCGTTGTCCACCATACGGCCGACGTTGACGATGTCCCTATCCAGATCGACGCGTGTCCCGCCGTTCAGGATCAGGTGCGGCTTGTGGCTCAGATAGTCGGTCAGCGGCATGGTCACCGCGGTCAAGCCGAGCGTGCTGCCGTTGGTGTCGTCGCTGTGGTTTGCGAACGCCAGCGGACGGCGAATAGCGACGCCTTCCTGCGCGATGAGCCGGAGCGACGGCGCGCGGCTGAAGCGATAGTCGGCCTGTGAGGCCAGCGTGATCAAGTACGTGCACAGCCGTTCCGCTAAATCGGGATACTTGGCGACTAACTTCTGATGCAGGTCAGGGGCGATCTGAAGGACGTAGCTGTCGGGCGCAAGCGGGCGGTTGATGCCGGTCGGATCGAGCCGGAGTCCTTCTTCGAGCGCGCGCACGAGATACAGCGCAAGGTCGAATACGTTGACCTTGTAGCCGAATGCCGCCGCGAACGTGGTTTCAACCCACTGTTCGAGCCGCGCCTCAAGTCGAGAAAGCCGATCATCATTCATACTAGGAAGATTATAATCCGGCGTTTAGAAAACAAAACCCCCCGCCGGAAATTCGGCAGGGGGTCGTAGGCTGTGTTTAGCGTGCGTGATAGATGAAGTTCGGTGACTGCGGGATGTTCGAAGCCCACGCGTTGGTGGTCTCGTACGACCCTTCGGCCGCGGTGCGAACCTCGTCAATCCAGTCCGTCAGCACGAGATCCTTGGCACGCTCGATCTCAGCGTCGGTGGCCTCACGGTTTTCCTTCGCCCGGACTTGGATGATGTGATAACCAAATTCGGACTCTACCGGCCCGACGATCGCGCCAATCTCCGCGTCGCGCACGGCGTTGGCGAACGGCTCGACGTAGTTGGAAACAGGCGCCCAGCCCAACTCGCCGCCATTTGCGCCTGAGCCGGTATCGGTCGACGCGGCGCGTGCCAGATCACCGAACGATTCCCCGCCTTCCAGCGCAGCGATGATGTCCTGCGCCTGCTCCTCGGTTTCGACGAGGATATGACGCGCATCGGCGTACAGCGTTTCGTCCTCGGCGCTGCCGGACAGGTGATCGGCGACTGCCTTACGCAGGGCGCGCGCGCGGAGGACATCCAGCACCGCGCTCTCGCTGGCGCCCGACAAACGCGCGACTTCTGAGATAAACGACTGCTTCTGATTCTCGAATTGGGTTCGGACTTCTTCAGCGCTGCGCGTCGGCACAGCTTCGGTCGGAGCCGGCGTGACCGTTGCCGTGGCCGTCGGGATTGGCGTAGCGCCTTCGATCGTCGGCGTTGCCGTAGGCGCAGTGGTCGCGGTCGGTTCGGTTGTCGGCGTCGGCGAAACAAACGGAGTCGGTGTGATGGTCGGCTCCGGCGTCGCCGTTGGATCCGTGCCGATCAGCGCGACGGCTTCGGGATCGTACCCGATGAGGTCGTCGATGTACGCCTGCACGTCCTCGTCGGTGACAGTCACACCCAGCTCGGCGGCGGCCGCCGCGATGAGCTTGTCGTCCACCATGTCGTCAAGCACGCGCAGACCCATGACGTCCGATGTGTTGAGTTCAGACCAGTACGTTGCATACGGCTGCTGCTGGAGGACGAAGTTGCCCGCCTCATCGACGGTAACGCCGTTCTCTTCGACGATGTCGTTCAAAGCGTCGTTAATTAGCTCGATTTGCAGTGCGCGTTCGATGCGCACGCGCTGCTGATAATCGCCGACGGAGATCGACTCGCCAGAGACAGTTGCGACATTCTGGCTTGGACGGACAATGCCATCTACGACGAACGCGATCACCAGCAGGATGCCGATGACGACGGCCGCCGCAACGACGCTCATTACGATCAGGCGCTGAACAGCCGCTTCGCGCTCATGGCGGGTCTGTTCTTGGTTGGGGTTACGGCCGAGCAGCCGATCGATACGGGTGGGTTCGATAAGCTGCTTGGCCTCTTTGGCCGCCGGTGCCTTTGGCAGCGGCGTCGACTTGCGTTTCTTTGCCATGTGCTGCGTTCCTAGATTCGCTAGTCGTTGATGCTGACGAAGGGCAGCAGCGCAAGGTGACGCGCGCGCTTGATCTCACGCGCAAGCTGACGCTGGCAGCGCGCGCAGTTACCGGTCTGCCGGCGCGGCTTGATTCGGCCCGACTCGCTGATATACCGCTTCAACGTTTCGACATCCTTGTAGTCGAAGCAGCGGCCTTCGGGGCAGTACGTGCCGCGCCGCCGTCCGCCTGCGAAACCGCGTCCGCCGCGATCCCCACGGCCCCCACGGTCGCCGCGATCCCCACGGTCGCCACGATCCCCGCGGTCGCCACGGTCCCCGCGGTCGCCACGGTCGCCGCGTGAACGGCCCTCCGGCCGTGATCCCGCTGCTGAATCCTGCTCGTTATTCGTCTCTTCCACGTCCGTCATGGGTGGATCTCCTTCTTCCTTGAGCTTGAGCCTCTGTCGCTGTCGAATGCCTAGATACCACTATCGTCGTCGAGATCGTCAAAGTCGTAGTCTGCGTCCTGACGCCGCTCGCCAAGCAGCTTCATGTCACGCGCGACGATCTCCGTCCGGAAAAGCTTCTTACCGGTCTCGTCTTCCCAACTGCGGGTCTGCAGCCGTCCTTCGATATACACCTGATTGCCCCGGCTGAGGTGCGTCTTGCAGATTTCCGCCAACCGGCCCCATGCCACGATGTTGAACCACTCGGTCTTTTCTTTGCGTTCGCCGTCGAGGGTCTGCCATGTATGGCTGACGACGGCGACATCGAAATTCACGACGGGCGCCCCGTTCGGCGTATAACGCAGTTCGGGTTCACGGCCGACGCTTCCGATAATCATGACCTTGTTCAATCCACGTGCCATAGAGGGTTTGATACGCCGCCTGTTATTCGTCCTTGCGGATGATAAGGTAGCGCAGAAGCGCCGGGGTCAGCCGCATGCTGCGATCCAATTCCTCGACGTGTGCGCCGTCGATGGATGCATCGAACAGCACGTAATAACCCTCGCGCTGGCGGTTGACCTCGTAGGCCAGCTTGCGGCGGCCCCAACGGTCGATGCGGTTCACGGTGCTGGCGTTGTCCTGTTCGACAAAGCTCTTCACCTGATCGACGACCTCGTTGATCTGGTCGTCGGTGCCTTCAATGCGAACAATGAAGACGACTTCGTAGTCTTTGAGCACGGTGTGTGTCCTTTCCACGGATCACAGCCCCTCAGCGATACGGGCGTACCGCTGTTGAGGCGAAAAGGTTGTGAGCGCCGCGATGCGCGGCCGACACGTCATCTTACAAGGGTGGCGCGCGGCGGTCAACGGCGAATGCCGCATTACGCACAACGCCCCTCGGCTGAGGGGCGCTGTACCGTCTGATCGGGCGTATCGACTAGACGCCGTCAAACCGTTCGCGGACTGGCCCGCGTTCTGGCCGGCTCGGAAACTCGCGCTCGAACAGTCGATCAAGGCGGACGGACGCTTCAGCGACGAGGCCGTCGGCCAGCGCCTGCGTCATGCGACCGTTAGCGACCGCCTCGTTCAACCGTTCGGTGAGCTGGGCGAGCAGATCGGACTTGATGTCCTCGACACTGGCGCCGGCGTTCGTGATGACCTCGGCCAGTGTCGCTCCGTCGGCCAACTGCTGCCGAATTTCGTGCGAGTCAAGCCCGGTGGCCTCGGCGATGACATCGAAGATGTGCCGGATCGACTTGTGGATCGGCGCCCGGCGCGGCCGTCCGAAGCCATCGCCACGGCCGCGCTGTCCGACATCCTGCGCGCTGGCGAACCCGGCAAGGCTCAAGATCAACATGGCGGTGGTAACGAATAGAACGAGGCGCTTGGTTTTCATGTGGGTGTCCCTCCTTAATGCACTGACTTGGCTTCAGGGTAGGAGATACTCGTAAGGAAACCTCTGTTCAATCGTAAACAGTTGGTAAAATGCCCGCGAGGAGGTGCGCGTCCGTGGACATCTCAATCATCATAGTCAGTTGGAACGTCGCTGACGACCTGCGCGCTTGCCTCAACAGCCTGAAAGACGCCGGGGCAGGCCGTTACGCCGTAGAGGTCATCGTGGTCGATTCCGCCTCTGAGGACGGAACCCCACAGAGGGTGCGCGCTGAATTCCCGCACGTCAAGCTGATTGCTCTGGATGAAAACGCCGGCTTCACACGCGGCAACAACATCGGGATGGCTGAGGCTGCGGGTCGCTATCTGCTGCTGTTGAACCCCGATACGGAGGTCATTGGCGACGCGGTCGCCACCCTTGCCGATTTGCTTGAACGTGACGCCAGCATCGGGATCACCGGCCCGCGCACGTTGAACACGGATGGTACGAACCAGTCGACACGCCGTCACTTTCCCGACCGGCGCACGGCAGTCTTTGAGACACCGTGGCTGCGCCGCTTTGCCCCGGATCTAATCCGCCGTTTTGAAGCTGCCGAGATCGCGGACGACGCCACGGCCGATGTCGACTCGGTGCAGGGTTCGTGCATGATGGTGCGCCGTGACGTGACCGAGCAGATCGGCGGTTTCGATGAAGGATTCGTGATGTACTTCGAGGAACTGGATTGGTGCTATCGCGCCAAAGCGGCGGGCTGGCGTGTTGTGTACTGCGGAGACGCGCAGATCATCCATCACGGCGGGCGCAGTTCAGGACAGGTGTCCGGCCGGAAGCACGTCCTCTACAACCGCAGCAAGGTGCGGTATTTCACGAAGGTGTACGGCCGCGGCTTTGGCGTGCTGCTTGGCCTCGTCTTAAAGCTCGTCTATGCGTGGCAGTGGGGGCTTGAAGGCGTGAAATGGCTGCTGGGCCGTCAGCGCCAGATCAGGGCCGAGCGCCTCGCCGCGTATGGTCAAGTGCTGCGGTCAGGGTTATGAGCCGGCGGCTGCGAATCGGGCTGATTACCGGGGAATACCCGCCGATGAAAGGGGGCGTCGGTCAGCACTGCGCGATGCTTGCGTCGATGCTGTCCGAAGCCGGGCATGATGTCAGTGTGTTTAGCGACGTCCGCGCGCGCTCGCTTGATGATCGCGTCGTGGTGGAGGCTGCGGCGGCGCGTTGGGGAATCGGGATTGCGCGGGCGATCGGGCGTTGGGCCGAACGACAGCGCCTCGACGTCATCAACCTGCACTTTCAAACCGCGGCTTACGGTATGTCGCCGTGGGTGCATTTTCTGCCTGACCGCTTGCGGCGTCCGTTTGTGACCACGTTCCACGACCTGCGCGTGCCCTATCTATTCCCCAAGGCTGGCCCGATTCGACCGTGGATTGTGCGGCGGTTGGCGCAGGCATCCAGCGGGGTGATCTGCACGAATCACGAGGATTTCGGACAGTTGGCGTGGCACGGCCAGCGCGCCCTGATCCCGATTGGCAGCAGCGTTCCCGCGTCGCCGCGTGATACGACGCGAGTCCGCGAGGTGCGTCAGGCGATGGGCGCCGCCGCGGACGCATTCGTCGTGGCATATTTTGGCTTCATCAACCACAGTAAGGGTGTGGATGTGCTGCTCGATGCTGTCAGCACCCTAAAGAGACCGGTACAAGTGTGGATGGTGGGGGATTCGCTGGGCGCCAGCGACCCGACCAACGGAGCAGAGGTACGCCGGGTTGAAAGTAAGATCCGCGATCTGGGCCTTGATCGTATGATGCGGAAGACTGGCCCGCTTCAGGAGGACGAGATTGCCGCCTATTTGCAGGCCGCGGATGTCGTCGCGCTGCCCTTCCGTGACGGGGCGTCGTACCGCCGATCGTCGCTGATGGCCGCGATCAACGCGGGTGTGCCGATTGTCACGACGCGGCCGACGGTCGCTATTGAGACGTTCATCGACGGTGAGAATATGCTGTTTGCGGAGCGAGGCGACTCGCACACGCTGGCGGCTCAATTGGCGCGGCTTGCTGGTGATCCGGCGCTGGCGGATCGACTGCGCGGCGGCACGGTGGAACTCGCGGCGGCATTCGCGTGGCCGGGCATCGTGCAGGCGCACATCGACTTCTTCGACAGCGTGCTGGAGAGGCCGGCGTGACACGCCTGCGTGCGGCAGCGCCGGATCTTCTGTGCGTCACGGTGCTCGTGCTGGTCTGGGCGGCGTTCTTCTGGCGGCTGCTGACGCCGAACGCAGACCAGCAGGTATCGCTCGCGCGCGGCGACTTTTCCGCGCAGTTCGCTGCGTTCGGAGCCTATCAACAGGCGCGCTTGAGCGCCGGTGAGATTCCCTTATGGGATCCGTATAACAACGGCGGGCTTCCGTTTATCGCCGATACGCAG
This sequence comes from Chloroflexi bacterium OLB13, assembly GCA_001567485.1. Lineage (GTDB taxonomy): Bacteria > Chloroflexota > Anaerolineae > Aggregatilineales > Phototrophicaceae > Flexicrinis. The sequence goes on along the minus strand of JZRA01000092.1, from coordinate 35,495 downwards.
GCGGCCGTGTTCTATCCGCCGCGCCTGCTCACGATTGCGCTGGCGAACCTCGCGGGGACTGGTTGGATCTACCATGCTTTAGAACTAGAGATGGTTGCGCACGTCCTTGTGTACGTGCTGCTGTTTTACGCGCTCGCACGGCGCTTGACGGCCGAGCGCGAAGGGTCTCCGGCAGCGGCGCTCGCGGCGGCCTTGGTCGCCGGATTTGGCGGGTATACGACCGGTTATCCACCGCTTCAACTCGCGCTGCTGGAGGCCGCGATCTGGTTCCCCGCGGTGATGCTGGCGCTGCACGAAGCGACTCGCCGGGGTGTCCATTGGCGCTGGATCGCGGCGGCGGGGTGGTTTCTCGGCATCAGTTGGATGGCGGGCCATCCACAGACGAGTTTCTTCCTCACAGGTGTGACGGTCGCGTATGGATTGTTCCGGCTGTGGACGATCCGCGCTCGAGCCGTCCACGCTGTCGCGGCGATCGCGCTGGTGGGCGGGACATCGGTAGGCGTCGTGGCCGTTACGCTGCTTCCCGGTCTGGAGTACCTGATGCTCACCAGCCGCGCCGGGTTCGACTACGCCGCGAAGAGCACGGGGTTTCCAGTCAGCCATCTGCTGCAAATCGGCGTGCCAAACGTGGTCAGTCAGTGGTCTCCACTGTGGATCGGCGCGGTAGGGCTGCTGTTGGCCGCGTTCGCCATAACACGCCCCAGCCGTGGGGTGTGGTTCTGGTTCGGCGTTCTTGCTGCCGGCCTGCTGTTCAGTTTAGGCGCCAACGGGCCGGTCTATCCGCTGCTTTACAACGTCGTGCCGGGGCTGTCCTTCTTCCGTGGACAGGAGCGCGCGGCCTTCCTCGTCGCCAACGCGGCCGCGATTCTTGTCGGATATGGCGCGATTCAACTGGGCACGGCGGCGCCGTCACGCCGCCGGATACTTGCGGGGGCAGGGGTTGTCGCAGTTGTCGCCGTGTGCGCGCTTGTCATCGAGCCGAAGTCCTCGCCGCAGTATGCGCTGTTCGCCCCGATGTCGCTTGCGATCGCCGTGATCGCGTCGATTTGCACGGCGGGGATGCGACGGAAAGCGCTCGGCGTTCTGATCGGCCTCGCCGTGTTTGAGCTGCTCGTCGTCAGCTTCAGTTCCACCAACTATGAATCTCGGCCGCCAGAGCAGCAGATCAACACCAATCCGCTGATCGGCGAAGTCCAGCAGCGCATACGGCCGGAGGAGCGTGTCGATGGTCGGCGTGTGCTTGGCGGAAACTGGGGCAGCTATTACCGGATCGCCGATATTCACGGCATCAGCCCGCTGTTTCTTGCCGGCCCACAGGCCATCATCGAGGAAGGGCTTCCCGACGAGCGCGCATGGGAACTGTTTGCGGTTCGCTATGTGTACTCGGATTGGGCGGCGCTTCCCGTGCCGTCGGAGGTGATCGCCCGCGGCGAGGACAGCATTGGCCCGGTCAATCTGCACCGGCTTACCGCGCCGCGACCGTTTGCGCACTTCGTGTATGATGTCACCGTGGTCGATTCCGACGAGGACGCGCGCTTGCTGCTGGCCGATCCGACATTCAATCCGCGCACGACGGCGATCCTGCATCAACCCCCACTGCTGTCGCTTGTCATGGAACCGCGCGAACATTACGCATCGACGGTCACGCTGTTCGAGCCGGAGCGCATCGTGATCGACGCCGAGACGCCCGACAACGCCATTCTCTCGCTGGCGATGGTCAACTATCCGGGCTGGCGCGCGGCTGTAGATGGGCAGGACGTGCCGCTGATGCGTGCCTACGGCGGGCTGTCGGCCCTTGAACTGCCGGCGGGCAAGCACACCGTCGAACTTTACTACGAGCCGATCCCGTATCGTATTGGCGTATGGGTCAGCGCGGTGACGTGGCTGATACTGTTAGCCGGCGCCGGGGTTACGGCGTTCGCCCGGCTGCGGAGGACACGTTAATGCGTGAGATGTCGCGCCCGCGAACCCTCTTCGTAGATTGGATAACCGGCCTCAACCCCCGCCTCATGGTCGTCGTGATCGCTGCCGTCGCTGCCGCGTGCGGTATAGGCATCGCGGTTGGGCTGGCGGTGCTCGGCCCGCTTTACACGAGCGCGGCGGTGGTCGGCGGACTGGCCGGCCTGTACGTCCTGACCAACGCGCAGGCCGCGCTGTATGGGGTCGTGGCGATCATGGCGCTGCTGCCATTCGGCACGCTGCCGTTCAGCATCGGGTTCACGCCGACACTGATCGACGTGATGATCGGCGCCTTCCTGATCGTTTACGGCGCGCAGTGGATGGTTGGAAAGCGTAACGACTTTCGCACGACGCCGGTACACGGCATGTTGGCTCTATACGTCTTGTGGATTCTGGCGTGCTTCGTGCTCGGGTTGCGCTACGCCGCGCCGACCAGCCTGATCCTGCGTCAATTCAGCGAGACGATCCTGATTATGCTGCTGGTGTTCGTGCTGGTCGACCTGCTGCGTGATCCTAAGATGCTTCGGCGGTTGGTGCTGGTCGTGATCCTATGCGTAGGCGTGCAGGCGGTAGCCGCGCTGGTGCTGTACCGTCTGCCCGACGATCTGGCCGAACGCCTTCTGCGCACGCTCCAGCGGATCGGCTATCCGGGCAGCAACATCATCCGCTATATCGAGCAGAATCCGGGGCTTCCGGAGCGCGCGATCGGGACATGGGTCGATCCGAATACGCTCGGCGGGGCGCTGGCGATTGCCGGCGCCATGATCGCGCCGCAGGTGTTCGCCCGCCGGCCCGTCCTGCGCTACCGTGTGCTCACGCTGGCTGTCCTCGGGTTGATCGGCTTGGCGCTGTTCCTGACGTATTCGCGCACGTCGATGCTAGCGCTTGGCGTTGGGCTGGGGACGATCGCCCTCGTTCGCTATCGCCGCTTTGTGCCGCTGATGCTCGCGGCCGGCGCGCTTATCCTGCTTGTCCCACAGGCACAGGATTACATGCAGCGGTTTATCGACGCGTTTACCGGCGGCGACTTGGCGACGCAGATGCGCATTGGCGAGTATGGTGATTCGCTCAAACTCATCGGCCAGTACCCGATCTTCGGCATCGGATTCACCGGCTCACCCTCCATTGACTTGTATTCGAGCGTCGCCAGTATGTACCTCATCATGGCGAACCAGATCGGTCTGGTTGGCGTCGCGTTGTTCGCGCTTGTAATGATCGCCGTGCTGGGATACGGCTATGCCGCATGGAAGCGCGTGATCGGGGACGATGAACTTGAGTCGATTCATCTCGGCTATCACGCGGCGTTGATCGCGGCGCTGGTCAACGGCATCGGCGACCTGTACTACTTCCGCATCGACTTTCAGGCATCCATCCTGTTGTTCTGGTTGACGGTCTCGCTTGCGCTGGCGACATCACGCATCGCGTTGGCGCGGGAATCAAAAGCCCCGCCGTCTCGTAAGGACGGCGGGGCAGGTGATCGCGTGGATCACTAGAAGGTGACCGGCAGTGCGCCCGGATTGCTGACGTACAGGAAATCCCCGTTGACCCACCCGATCACGCCGTTCACGTTGATCTGGTACCATGTCCCGGTGCTGTTCTTGCCGACCACCGGGAAGGTCTGGTTGCGAGCGATCACCGCGAGCACGTTCTGAATGAACGGATTCGGTGTGCTGCGCACGTTCAGGAAGTAGCAGTTGACGACCGTCCCGGTCACGCCGGTCTGCTGCTGGCCGGTGTTGTTATACGTGACCGGCACCGCGGCCATGTTTGATACCACCGTGTAGTCCGAGTTGACCCAACCGCGCACGCCGCTGGGCAGGATGATCTCGATCCACAACGGCTCGCCGGACGTCTTGCCAACGACTTGGAACGTCTGATTGCGCGCGATCATCGTGATGACATTGTTCACGAACGGATTCGGAGCGGTACGTACGTTCAGGAAGTAGACGTTGACGACGTAGCCGGAGACATAGCCGCCGGGCTGGGGCTGACCGGAGTTGTTGTACGTGACCGGCACCAAGCTTAGATTGGTCACGTTGGCGTAACCGGCGTTGATCCAGCCCGTGCCGCCGCCCGGTAGGTTGATCTGCACCCACAGCGGCTCGCCCGATGTCTTGCCGACGACCACATGCACCGTGCCGAGCGAGACCGTCGTCAGGATTTGACCGGCATACGGATCAGGGATTGCCCGCGCGTTCAGGCTGCCGGTGGTGACTACGGCCGTCGAGACCGTGGCTGGCCCCGGGCCGCCCGTGCCGAGCACCGGTACCGATACGGCATTGACAACCTGAACGTACTGGCCGGAGATCCAACCTGCTTGACCGCTGGGCGGAAGCAGAATCTGCCACCATAAGCCGTCCGACGAGCGCCCAAGCACTTGAAACGTCATGCCGCGGTCGATCACCGCGATGACGCCCGACTGCGTTGAGGGGGTAACACGCACGTTGAGGTGATCCGCCGTTGTGACGGTCGCGAGTGGCGTGCCTTGAGCTTGTGCTGGGCTTGCAACCGTGGATAGGGCGGTTACAGCCAGCAGGCCGATGAGGAGCAGAAATTTGCGCATGTTAGATACCGTCCTGTGAACTGATGTCACACTTCGCATAATCTAATTATATGCTCATGTGTTACAACCGATGCACGCCAAAGCAACGCTCGCTATGCGTCGGCTAGTTTTCGCCTGACGCAAACACTACGATGATGCGAAATTGGTTTGTAACGTGTTTGAAGCTGTTTAGGAAACCGGCTGTGCCGCGTGGAGCGCCTGCACCCGCAGTTGCAGCTCACGCAGCGACAGCGGATGGCCCGAATCCACGACCAGCCATCCATCAAACCCGGAGTTGATCAGTATCGGCGCGATGTCGTGCAGAGTTTTCGCGTCGTGATGGGTGGCGATCACCTTGACGGCGTCGCGTCCGGCCCATCGTGCGAGGTCGATGCCTTCGGCTGTCAGATGCGAATAATGCAGTGCAAGCTGTAGATGCGGATGTTCGTCCACACGCGATCGAATGATCTGCGCATGATCGGGATGGGTCAACAGCGTCGAGCAGGTGTGATCGGCGGGCATGAGCAGCAGACGCGTGCCGAGCGCATACGCGAGGTCGCACAGTGTCGCGCGGAGCTGCGTGATGAGCAGCTCGGCCTCCAGCTCAATGGCCGACTTATACGGATGGAGATCCGGCAGCACCGTGTGAGAGGCATAGTGGCCGTAAAAGACCACGCCTGCCGCGCCCAAATCAACCGATGCGGCCATGGCCCGGCGCAGGTGGAAGAGCGCCTTTTCGCGCATGTTGTAATCCGGATGGATCAAATACGTGTGCCCGGCGCGGATGCTGGACGCCGCAAGACCGGATGCTTGCAGTGCAGATGCCGCCATAGCGACGTCGAGCGCCTCGGCCTCGCTGCATGCGAATTCGACCCCGTCGAAACCTGCTGCCGCTGCCGCCTGCACCTGCTCCTCAAGCGATGTTCCGGGTAATGCGCCAACACTGACGGCAAGGCGAAACACGATTGTCTCCCACTACACAACGCGATCATTGTAATCGAGCCTGCCGTCTATGAGCGTTGTGGTTCCAGTCCTTGTATAATATGCACAATTTACGTGGAGGTGGCGCAATGACTCAGCTCATGACGATCGAGCGATTTATCTTGCAGCAGCAGGCGCGCTTTCCTGATGCTACCGGGACGCTGACCAATCTCCTGTATGACATCGCGTTGGCCGCCAAGCTGATCGCCAGTGAGATTCGGCGCTTCGGTCTGGGCGACATCGTAGGGGCGGCCGGCACGGAGAACGTTCACGGTGAACGGCAGCAGAAGTTGGACGTGTTCGCGGACGAAGTGATCGTCCGTATGAACGATCACACTGGCCGCCTTGCGGCGATGGCGTCCGAGGAACATGAGGAGATTATCGAGGTCGCGCCGAGGTACGGCAGCGGCAAGTACGTCCTGCTGTACGATCCATTGGACGGCTCGTCCAACATCGACGTGAACGTGTCGGTCGGCACGATCTTCTCAGTCCACCGGCGGATCACGTCCGGCCCGGTGGGAACGTTACAAGACCTCCTTCAACCGGGTCGGTCACTAGCGGTCGCTGGCTACGTCATCTATGGTTCGAGCACGATGCTCGTGTACTCGACGGGTACAGGCGTTCACGGCTTTACGCTTGACCTGAGCCTCGGCGAATTTCTGCTGAGTCATCCGAATATGCGGTTCCCTGAGAAACCGCTGTACTACAGCGCCAACCACGGCCACGAGAAACACTGGACGCCCGGTGTCCGGCGTTACGTTAAGGAGCTTCAGGGCCTTCACGGCACGGGGAAGCCGCCGCTTAGCCACCGCTACACCGGATCGCTCGTCGCGGATTTCCACCGGAATCTACTGCGCGGCGGCGTGTTCGTATATCCGGGCGAGGTTGGCGGCGGAGACAAGCCCAACGGCAAACTGCGCCTCACCTACGAAGGGCAAGCAGTGGCGTTTATCGCCGAACAGGCGGGGGGCCGCGCCTCGGACGGAATCGGCGACCTGCTCGACATTCAGCCACACACGCTCCATCAACGCACGCCGTGTTTCGTCGGCAACAAGGAGCTGGTCGATCAAGCGGAAGAGTTTGTCGCCCAATACGACCATGAATGGCGTGGACAATACCTGCCATACCGCCAGCGTGAGGCACAGCTTGGCACGCGATAACCCCACGGCGTTCCGACGGTCTGCTGACGGCCTCCGCCTCGCATACCGGAGATGATATAATGCGGCCTCATTCCGGTTATGCGTATACGCGATGGAGCACGCGATGAAACGAGTCTCGCTGGGCACCGCCGCACTCCTAGTCTTCCTGATCGTGGTTGTGCCGGCGGCCGGCCAGTCCGGAAATCTGCTGCAAGATCCCAGCTTTGAAGCACCGGGAAACTACAACGTCATCTTGAACAGCGTCGATGAAGGCACCGTTTTCGGTGTGCCTGCTGCTTGGGATGGCTGGATTCTGACCTCGCCGCGGACTGAGTCGTGGATGAACCTTGTGCCGGACGGCTATCCGCATACCGGCCTGTTCAAGTTCGACGGTGGTCGATCGCTCAGCATTTCACGCGGATTTGCTACGTTTACGACCGCCGTGTTCCAGCGCGTTAGCGTGGCGGCCGGCAGCAACGTGCGTGGAACCGCGCGCGCATTTATGGAGCGTGGCAATTCGCCGCCGCCGGGCGCACAGTTCCGCATCGGCATTGATCCCAACGGTGGGTCTGACCCACTCGCTCCGGGCGTGTGTGGTCGCCGTGGGTGGCCTCGCCGAACAGTTGGGTGCAGGCGACCGTCGATGCGACTGCGGGTGCTGGCGGGGCGGTGACTCTGTTCTTGTATTCGACGCAAACCTCCCCGACCAATCCCAACGCGATCTACTGGGACGATACGACGTTAACTCTGGGTGGCAGTGGCGCCGCTGCTTCGGGCACGCCGGGGTCGGCCAACGTCCTGCCGACGCCCGCCTTTGCGCCGTTCGTGATGGCGCAGGGCCAGCGCGAGGACGGGTCGATCGTGCATGTCGTCGTGCCGGGCGATACGCTCGACGCGATTGCGGTCGCGTACCAGACCACGCGGGATGAACTGCTGGCGCTCAACAACCTGACCAGCCGCAATTTCCTACAAGTAGGGCAGGAGATTCTGGTGCGCCCGCCGTTCACGGCGACGCCGGCAGTCAGCTGACCAGCAGGACACCCACGCCGTCCCGAACACAAGCCGCGGCGACACAGACGGGGAGCGTGACGGCTGTACAGATCGGTACGACGACGGCAGCCGCTCCGACCGCGACAGTGACAGCAACCGACGGCACTTCCGTCGAAGCAGACGCAACGACGACGGTTGAGTCCACAGCAACTATCGAGGCGACCGAAATTATGCCGACTGCGACGTTCACGCCTTCGGCCACCGCGACGGACTTGCCCCCTGCGCCCATCACGCAGGTCGCGCAGGCGCCGACCGAACCGGCCGACGTGACGCGCGTATGCTTCTGGGCGTTTGACGATGTCAATCAGAATCGGATACAGGAAGGCGGCGAGCTGCTTGTCGCTGATGCGACGGTGCTGGTTGTGCAGGGCGGGGTGCGCGTTCGCTCGATCACCACGACGGCCAACGACCCTGTGTGCGTTGATGACCTCGACGCCGGCGACTATACCGCCGAGCTGGAATCGCCGGAGGGGTATGGCCCGACGACGGCCGAGTCACTGAACCTCCGCGTACAGGAACTAACACGCACCAACGTTCGGTTTGGCGTTGCACAGGGGGTTCAGCCAGTCATTCCACCGACCGCGCAGCCCCAAGTGGAGAGCACGCCGCTGCCGACTCCGCAGCCCGCCGAGGCGCAGGCGGCCAATCCGCTGGCGCAGTACGGCGGGATTCTGGTGATTGGGATCGCGGTGGCGGTCATCATGGGCGGTGCGGCGCTCGCCCTCTTTATCCGGGGACGGTAGGCGATGGCACGAATCGTGTGGGCTGTGCTCGCGCTCGTCCTCGCTGTGACTGCCGCGGCGGCGCAGGAGTCTGGCGATGGTCAGTTCTGTGTGCGCGGCTTCGAAGATCGGAACGCTAACTTGACGCGCGATGCGGGTGAACCTCTGTTGACGTCAGGGATGGCGGCCGACCTGCTGGACGAGTCGGGCATTGTGGTTGCCAGCGCGCTGCTCGCCGAATCCCCGACAGCGGCGCAAGGCGTCATTTGTTTTCAATTTCTGCCGCCGGGACAGTATTCCATTCAGGTGACGGCCGCGGAGTACGTCGCGACGACTCCCGATACGATGACCGTGACGCTGCGTGGTGGCGAACTGCCTGCGGTGCTTGAGTTTGGAGCGCAGAACATCGTTGATGCTCACCCGCAGCCGTCAGAAGCTGCCGCTGAAGAATCACCGCAGTGGCCGCGCTTGTTGACGGCCGCCGTTGGCGCGCTGATCGCGCTGGTTGTGATGCAAGCCTTAGGACTGGTGATCTACCTGCTGCGGTTCCGCCGGCGTAAGCCCGCTAAACCCAGCGTATCGCAGACCGGCCAGTTCAAACGTCCCCTAACGTGAGGGCCGCTGTTTCAGGAAAAGCGCGCTGCGGGTGACCTCGATCGTGATGTCTCCGTGCTGATTGCGCCCGATATGGCGCATCGTCACGATTCCCGCCTCGGGCCGGGAACGACTTTCGCGCTTGGCGATGATCTCCGTTTCGACATGCAGCGTATCCCCGGCGAACATCGGCTTCGGGTGCTTGACGTTCTCGTAGCCGAGGTTAGCGATGATCGTGCCGGCGGTTAAGTCACCGACGGTTATCCCGACGACCAACCCCATCGTGAAGATGCCGTTCACAATCGGCCTACCGAACTCGGTGCTGGCCGCGAATTCGGCGTCGAGGTGCAGCGGTTGATTGTTGAGGGTCAAGCTGCTGAACAGCACGTTGTCGAACTCGGTCAGTGTGCGCCGAAGATCGTGGGTGATGACCATCCCCACTTCCAACTCATCGAACGTTTTACCGGCCATGAAGGGTCTCCACTGTACGCTGCGCCGTGAGGATTATAGCGCTGCCAAACAGAACGCCGGCATGGGGGGGACATGCCAGCGTTCTGTGGAGGGATAGGCCAGTGTCGGTCTGGCCAAGAAGCAGACGGTTTACACACGAGCCAAGGAGGGACTAACGATACGACGTCTGCTTCTACCTGATGCGCAGTGTAGTGCGCCCCGCTGAAGCAGACGTGAATGCGCACTGAACACTGTCTGAGTCCGCTACGACCCCGGTTGGCCGATTGGCGCGGTCTGTCCGTTGGGATTCCCCGGATCGACCGTGGGGACGAAGCCCTCCGGCGTTGGCGTGCCGTTCTCGCACCAGTTCTCCGCTACCGTCCGTTTATCGCTGACCTGCGGATCTGAGAACAGCCTGAGAGCGTTGGTGTACTGCGTGACCGCGGCGCATGGGGAGCCATAGGTCAGCGCATCGGCATACAACACGTAGTTGTTGAACAGCAGCCGCTGAACCTCGCCGTTCTGGTAATTCGGCGACAGACTCACGACCTCTTGCAGTGCGTTGATGGCCCCGATGTAGTCATTTGTCCCGACACGCGAGCGCGCGCTGAGATAGAGCTGCGCGACGTATCGCTCGAACTCAAGCCCGTCAGCGAGCGGCCCGAAGTCTTCTGCGCGGTCGGTCAGATAGATCGCCTCTCCCAGATCGCCCATCCGGTAACGCTGGAGAGCTTCGGCGTGAGGGCGCGCGACATCAAGCTGCGCACCAGTGCGACTTCATAGTTCGGATCGATGCCGATGATCACGTCCAGTTCGTCGATCGCGTCCAACCACTGACCGAGCGAGACTGCGCTCTGAGCGCGCGCGAGCCGTCCTGCGAGATCGAACGGGTCGGCCAATGTGGCGGTTGCTTCGAGGGTGGGTGAAGCGGTCGGCCCGGCGTCGGTGGGGGAGGCCGTCGGTGTTTGCGTCGGCGTGAGCGTCGCGGTCGGTTGAAGGGTGAGATACACCGCCGTCCCGGTTTCGAGCAGGCTGGGCAGGGCAGGCATACCGCTTTGTTGAGTCGCAAGGTACTGAATACGATAGCTCGCCAACTCGAAACTGCCGCTCTCAATATCGGTGGACACCAGCTCGACTTGCAGCGCCGTGTCCGCATCGGCGGTTGACGTTGCGTTGGATGCGGCCGTGCGCTGGCCTGTCGTCCATCCGGCGGTCGCGGATAACCCAACGATTCCGAGCGCGAAGAGACCCAGCACGCCGAAAACGAGGATCGCCGACCCGCAGCCCATTCCGGATTGAGGCTGATACATGCGCGGCCCGTCCGGGTCAAGTGATCCGTACACGGATGATTCGCCGTGTGGCTCCGGGGGCAGGGTGCGGACGGGCTGGGTGTCATCGAGTGGGTTGTTGGTCATACAGCGTCCCATGTGCTTGTGCCGACCTATCGGCGACCGCCATTATACAGCCGTGGAACGCCGCGTAAACCCGCGCCCGCCCGGCGTAGGTGAACCGCAAACAAACAGCCGGGCCTGAGGCGCCCGGCTGTACGGAGGCAGAGAGGGGTTGACGACCGCGGATGAATCTAGCGGTTGGCGTTGATGTCTTGATTCTGCTGCTGCAAAATCGGCAGCGCGTTCGGGTCGTAGCTCTGGACGATCTGATCCGCCGGCTGCTCGACCTCGGCGATACCGTTGCGTACTTCGCCGATCATCCGACCGAGGCGTTGTTCGAGGTCACGCAGTGCATCGACGACGTACGAGTCCGCGTCGTTCATGATCTGCTCGGCGTCGCGGCGCGCACGGTCGAGCACTTCGCGCGCGCGCACCTGTGCGGCCTGTACCGACGTGTCGTTGTCGAGCATTTCGGCGCCTTTGGTGCGCGTATCCTGTAGGATTCGCGCGGCTTCTTCGTTGGCCTTCTCAAGGATACGGTTCCGTTCCGAGATGACCGTCGTCGCCTTGACGATTTCTTCCGGGATGGAAATCCGCATCTGGTCGAGAATCGCTAGCGCGCGTTCTTCATCAACCACGGTGTATTTGCTGAAAGGAACGTGACGTCCTTCATCAATCAGATCTTCGAGCCGGTCAACCAGTTGCAGAATATCCATCAGTCCTCAACCTCTCATTCACCCGTTCAGTCGCGGATGCTTATGGTGTAGCCCGGCTCCGGCTGAAGTGCGCGTAGTTCCTCAAAGCGCGCGACCAAAGCCCTGTCCACAAAACCCGGAACCATTGTCGACACATCACCCCCGAGTTCTGCGATTTCGCGAATGGTGCTGGAGCTGATGTGGATGTGCCGTTCATCCGCCATGATCGAGATCGTTTCGATGTCGGGCGCGAGCTTCTTGTTGGCAAGGCCCATACGAAACTCGAACTCGAAATCGGAGAAGACCCGCAGACCACGGATAATCGCCATCGCTCCGACGCTTGCAACATAGTTTACAAGCAAGCCGGAAAATTTCGCAACTTCTACGTTTGGGATATGCCTTAATGCTTCTGCCATCATCTCCATTCGGCGATCTGCGTCGAACAGCAGACGCTTTTTCGGCAGATCATAGGCGGCGACGATGACCTTATCGAAGAACTTGGCTGCTCGTTCAGCGACATCAATATGCCCGTTGTGAATCGGGTCGAACGAACCGGGATATACGGCGATGTGACCAGTGTCGGCCATTTAGATTGTCCTTCCGCCTTGTTGCGCCTAGCTGACGTCGATCTCCGGGTCGTACAGCATGGCGACCCGTTCCGCCAGCAGCCGGTGTTCCGGCAGGGTCAGGTACGGGTCTCTTCGAAGAGTGTGCGCGCCTCGCGCTGGGCCATATCGACCAAGTGCGGCACCATCGCGTGCAGCAGTTGGAGCTTGCTGCGACCGCTTTGGCGCGTCCCGATCAAGTCACCTGCGCCGCGCTGCTGCCAGTCGATTTCGGCCAACTTGAAGCCGTCCGTGGTCTCGGTCAATGCCTTGAGCCGCGCCTCAGACTCTGGCGTATCCGCATCCGGTACAAGGAAGCACGTCGACTTGTGCTGACCGCGCCCGACACGCCCGCGGAACTGATGCAGCTGAGCCAGCCCGAACCGGTTCGCGCCTTCGATGATGATGACGTTGGCGTTCGGTACATCCACGCCGACCTCGGCCACTGACGTGGTGACGAGCACGTCGATCTCGCCGTGGCTGAACGCCCCCATGATGTCGTCTTTCTCGGCAGGGCGCATTTTGCCGTGCAGCAAGCCGACGCGGTAGCGATAAAACACCTGACTGAGCCGTTCGTATTCCTCAACGGCCGAGGCGGCTTCGATCGTCTCCGATGCCTCGACCAGCGGGTGCACAATGAACGCCTGCCGGCCCTGTTCAAGCTGCTCCTCGACAAAGCGATACATCCGCTCCCGCTTGACGTCGGGGATGATATACGTGTCGATGGGGGTGCGTCCCGGCGGCATCTCATCGAGGACGGTCAGGTCGAGGTCAGCGAACAGCGTGAGTGCCAGCGTGCGTGGAATCGGGGTCGCCGTCATCACCAAGACATGCGGATTGAGGCCCTTACCGCGCAGCCGGCCACGCTGCTGCACGCCGAAGCGGTGCTGTTCGTCGATGACGGCCAGCCCAAGATTCTGGAATGTCACGCCCTCTTCGATGACGGCGTGCGTGCCGATGACGATATCAATCGAGCCGTCGGCGAGTCCGGCAATCACGGCGCGCTTATCGGCGGCGCTGAGCGCGCTGGTCAGCAGAGCGACGTGCGGTTTGCGATCTCCCGGTGTCGCTTCGAGCTGGCGTGAGATGCTGCGGTAATGCTGCTCGGCGAGGATGCCGGTCGGGGCCATCAACGCCGCCTGCTTGCCGTTGGCGAAGGCGAGGATCATCGCGCTGATCGCCACGGCCGTCTTGCCGGATCCCACGTCGCCTTGCAGCAGCCGGTTCATCGGAATGGGCTTCGCGGCGTCGTGGCGGATGTCTGCGATGGCACGCTGCTGGGCTGTCGTCAGCGAGTACGGGAAGACGGAAGCGATGAATTCGTCCATGAACCCGTCATCCACCGGAAGCGGCTCTGCGGGGGTGCTTTGCCATTCACGGCGTGTTGCGAGGATCGACAACTGCATCAGCAGCAGTTCATCGAATACATACCGGTTGCGCGCATGAGCCAGATGGTCGTGGCCCTCAGGGAAGTGCAGGTTCTTAATCGCCCAGCCGAGGTCGGCCAGATCGGTTCGCTCAAGCACCGTTACCGGCATGTAATCGGGCAGGCGTTCCGCCCAGTACGTAACAGTATCGCGCATCAGGCGGCGCATCGTGCGCCCTGAGATGCCTTCGGTCAGCGGGTAGATCGGCACGATACCGATTTGGCGCAGGTTCTCCGGGTCGATCTGCTCCCATTCCGGGTTCGTCATCTGCGGTTGGCCCCGGAACGCCGTGACTCGTCCGTGCAGCACAAATTGAGTCGATGGCTGGAATGTGCGGCTCAAGTAGTGCTGCCCGAAGAACGTGACGTGCAGCGTGCCCGTGCCGTCGTAAAACTCGACCCACAGGTCTTTACGCTTACTCTTGATCGCCTTGAGTTCGCTGCGTCGAACCGTAGCGATGACCGTTGTGTTCTGAGTCGGCACGAGCCGCGAAATCGAGGTGAGCCGCGTATAGTCGTCGTAGCGGCGTGGCAGCAGCGCCAGCATGTCCTCGATCGTATGTACGTTGAGGTTCGCAAGCGACTCGACCATCTTCGGCCCGATCCCGCGCACGGTTTCGACCGACGCCCTGAGGCCGCGCATGATGTCCGTAGCGGCTTCGGGATCGACGTTCGGCCGTGGCGACCGCGGCGGCCGCGCCAGCCGGATTTCCGTCGGGATGTCGAGCTGTCCGGTATGCAGCACTTCGATCGGATCACTCACGTCGAAGCTCAGGTCACCCTCGTCGCCACCCCGCGGCCGCTGTTGATCGTGCCGGTCGTGCTGCTGCTTGCCGTGTTGATCGCGGTCAGGCCGATTCGGCCCACCCTCACGCCGCTGCTGTTCTCCGCGCGGCCGATCCTGCTTGTTCCGCCTCTCCTCGCGACGTCCCTGATCGCGTGTCTGTTCAGCGCGATCTCGCCGGTCTTGGCGGGGTGGACGGGGCTGTGCGGGCTGTTCGCGCGCGGCTTGCTCGCGAGGGTCGGCTGGCGTCTCTGATTTTGGTGGACGCGACTCGTGCGCGGGCGTTTCGGTGGGAGCCACAGGCTTAGGCGTGGATTGAGCCGTGGGCGGCGGTTGTTTGGCGGCATCGCCCGCCTCGAATACTTCCCGTTCGGTGGGCGGCTGAACCCGGCCGGTCACGCGGTCGAGCATATAATTTACGATCTGTAAACGACGCTCGCGTTCACCGATGTCGTCGTAGCCGCGCATGAGCGACGTCAGTTCATCGACAAGCCGCCGCTGTTCGGGCCGGCGCGCCTGTTCATACGCTTGCATCGACCACGTTGCGCTGTAGGCGCGCAGCCCACCGACGACAGCACGATTGTTGGCGCCTTGCTGACGTTCGAGTTTGAGTATCTTGACTAGCTGTTCAATGGCAGAGGGCATGACGGTGTTGAGCTACGCCTTCCAAGATGTGCTGACCGAAGCGAACCCGAGTGATCCCGGCCCGATATGTACGCCGAGCGTCGGCCCTACGCGCACGATATGCGTATCCACAGGCAGGATGTCGGCGATCGTATCCTTCACGTGCTGCGCGCCTTCGAGATTGTTGGAGTGGATGATCGCCAGTTTGTCGAGCGGCGCTTGCTGTCGAATTAGCTCGATCATGTGATCGACCGCCTTGCTGAACGTGCGGACGCGTGCGGCCGGCAGCACGTCGCCGTTCGTCACCTGAAGAATGGGCTTGATCTGCAGCAGCGCGCCAATCCCGGCGGCGGCCCAGCTGACACGGCCCCCACGCCTGAGGAATTCCATCGTGAGCAGCGCGCAGTACAGCGCCTGATTGTGCTGAACGCGCTGAATGGCGTCGAGGGTGGCTTCCACGCTTCCGGTCTGCGCCGCGACTTCCGCGCCGACGATGACCTGCCATCCCATGCCAAGGCTGACCTGCCCGCTGTCAATCAACGTGTACCTGTTTGAAGGCAAACCCGATCCGCCGATGCGGAACGAGTTGTACGTGGTCGACAGCTTGGCCGGGGTTACGATGGCGATGACATGATCGGCCGATTCCGCCGCGCGCTGCAACGCCTCCTCGGCAAGGGCGGGTGGGGGCGCTGCGGTTGTCGGGTGGGTTGGTAATGACGGCAGATCGTCGTAGAACGTTTCACGATTCAGTTCTTTGCCATCGTCGGCGAAACTCTGCCCTCCGTAATTGACGAAGGTTGGAACGACACCGATGTCATGCTTGTCGACAAGTTCCTGCGGCAAGTCGGCAACGCTGTCGGTCACGAACTTAATCTTTAAGAATGTCATGGGTCTCACCTATGCGCGAACCTAGAACCACTAAACCGCCGGCGTGAGGCCCAAGAAACGACGCCATCGCCGCTGTGCAACTGCTGAGAGAGGGCGGTTGGCCCGGAATTTCGCCATGCCAGCGCGCCAGCAGCTGCCGCGTCACTTCCGACCGCTGCGTGCCTTCGGGCTGCACGATTACCGCTGACTCGAACGCGCTGAACCCCTGTGCGAATTCGATCAACTGGTCGACGATCTGAGCGCGTGTGCGCGCCTTTCCGGTCGTCACCAGATGTCCATCGTCGAGCGTAAGCAGGGGCCGAACGCTCAGCATCGATGACAAAACGCTGTGTTCCGCCGGGAGTATGCCATTATGGAGCAACGTCTCGGTGGATTCAACATAGTATATCGAGAACACGCGAGCCGCAGCGTTCCGGATATCGCGCACGAGCTGTTCAATCGAGTTGTACGTTTGTGCCTGCTTGAGCGCGCGCATGACCACCAAACCCTGACCTGCGCAGATCGTGCGTGAGTCGATCACGGTGATGTCTTGTGGCCCGGCGCTCATGGCGGCCGTGCGGGCGTTGGCAAAGCTGTCCGACAGCGCGCCCGATGAAGTGATGCAGATGACGATGGGCGCGTTGCGCTTAGCCGCCCGGAATGCATGGTAGTAATCTTCCGGCCCCGGCGCGCCGCCGGTCGGCGGGGCGGTGCGGTGACTGGCGCTTTCGTGCAGTGCGCCGCGCGCCGCGCTCAACGCCGCTGACGAGTGCTCGTCAGCGGCACGCCACGGCACAATATGAAGCGGCAGACTCGCGCCAGAGTCTTCTGCAAACCCTGCGGCGCCGTCTGTGACAATTGAGCAATCCAGCATCGGCGTGGGTGTTATTCAATGCTGATCAGATAAGGATAGAGCGGTTGACCGCCCCGGACTACCACGATCTCTGGCCCCGGAAAGAGTTCGCCGAGCCGTTCACCCAGCCGCGATGCCTGCGCCTCACGCACGGCGTCGCCAAAGTACAGGGTGATAAGCTCTGCTTGGCTGGCGTTCAGGGTGGTCAAGACGTGTTCGACAACCCCCTCCGGAGATTGACCGGAGCCGGCCAGCTTACCGTCCAGCAAGGCGATCACTTCACCTTCTTTAGCGGTCACGTCATCCAGCGTGATCGATCGCGTCGAAGTGGTCACTTCGATCGTGCGAACGGAGTGTGTCGAGGCCGCCATTTCGCCAGCGAGGTCGTCAAGGCTGACGCTGCCGTTGGCGTTGATGTACGCCATTAGAGCGGCGACCCCTTGCGGAACCGTTCGCGTTGGAACGACCCGGACAGTCTTTCCAACGGCCAGTTTCGCCGCCTGTTCGGCCGCGAGGATGATGTTCTTGTTGTTAGGCAGTAGGATCACTTCGTCGTTCGGCAGGTTGTTGATCGCTGTGAGGAAGTCCTCGGCGCTGGGGTTCATGGTTTGGCCGCCGCTGATGACGACTGCTGCGCCGAGTTCGCGCACCATGAGCTTTCGCATTCCGTCGCCCGCCGCTACAGCTACGACGGCGACTCCGTCGACCATTACCGGCGCATCGTCGATATCCTTCTTGACCCGCTGCGCCGCTTGTGCCTCGTACTGAAGCTGCATGTTCTCGACGACGACATCATCCAGCATCGCGCCGGCCTCGATCGCGTAACCGATGGGATGCGCGGGGTTATGCACGTGAATGTGCACCTTGATCAGCGACGGATCGCCGACCACGAGCGTTGACCAGCCCATCGACTCGAAGTCGCGCCGTACCTGTGCGACGTCGAAATTGTCGCCGCGCATTAGGAACTGCACATCGTATCCGTAACCGTCCTCGTCTTCGGGTTCGAGCTTGTCCTGCCACGTCCCATCGTGCGTGTCGCCGGTCGGCACATCCTGCGCGAGAAGAGTCTCGTGCAGCATAACCGGCTCGCCTTGCAGCATGCGCGCCATGCCTTCGAGGATGTACACCAACCCCTGACCGCCCGAATCGACCACTCCTGCTTTGCGCAGGATGTCGAGCTGCTCCGGTGTGCGGCGCAGCGCGTCCTTAGCCGTCGCCAAAGTGACTTCCAGCACCACTTGAAGGTCGCTCTCTTCTTGTGCAACCCGGTAAGCGGCCTCGGCGGCGGCCTTTGCCACCGTAAGGATCGTGCCTTCGACCGGTTTCTCCACCGCACGATACGCCTCTTCGGAAGCGGCCCGGCAGGCATAGGCGAAGGTCGACGCGTCAAAGACCTCGCGGTCTTTCAGTACGTTGGCAAACCCGCGCAGGATCTGCGACAGGATGACGCCGGAATTGCCGCGCGCGCCGAGCAGCGCCCCACGCGCCATCGCATCCGCGACTTTTCCGACGTGCGAGTCGTCCCAATCGGAGATGGCGGCATACGCCTTGCGCATCGTCAGCGTCATATTGGTGCCGGTGTCTCCGTCTGGCACCGGATAGACGTTGAGCTGATTAACCCGTTCCCGGTTATGCTCTAGCCACGCCAGTCCAGACGCATAAAGAAACTTCAGTCGGAAACCATCGCATACGCGACGGGAAAGTTCTACGATCATTGGTGCACCTCGCGATCCGCGGCGGGCGGATCGTACCTTGAATTCGTTCAATGGGCTATGGTAGCATTTTCTAATCGGTATCGGCAAAAGTACGGGTAAACTCCTATGGCTATCTGCGCAGTTTGCGGGAAAAAGCCGCAGTTTGGCAACTCCCGCAGCTTCTCAATGCATGCGACGAGGCGCAAATTCAGCCCCAATCTTCAGGTCGTGAAGGTCAAAGAGGGCGGCGTTTTCGTTCGCAAGACGATGTGCACCAAGTGCATTAAGGCGATGGCGAAGGGCGCGTAACGCGTTCGACACCACAAGGGATACGTGAAAGCCGGCTTGTCCGGCTTTTTCGTTTGTCATCATGCGCCGCCTGAAGCCGCGCGCCGCAGCGAATCCAGCGCGCTCGCAATCCCGGTCGGGTCGCGGAAAATCGCGTTTCCGGCGACGAGATACGACGCGCCCGCGCTTGCTGCGCGATGTGCCGTCTCCCGGTTTATGCCACCATCGGCGCCGACCTCAAGCGATAGGCCCCGGCGCGACGCCATGTCGGCTAGCTGCTGCATCTTGCCGAGCGTCGGCTCGATGAGCCGCTGCCCCCCGAACCCCGGATTAACCGTCATCACCAGCACGATGTCGGCGCTCTCAAGCACCTCTTCGATCGCGACGACCGGTGTATGTGGATTGAGCGCGATGCCGGCTTTTGCGCCCAGTTCGCGGATCATCTGAAGCGTGCGATGCAAGTGGGGGGATGCCTCGACATGCACTGTGACGTGGTCGGCGCCGGCCTTGATGAAATCCTCGACGTAACGCTCTGGCTCGACGATCATCAAATGCACGTCGAGCGGGATTTGCGTGGCGCGCCGCACCGCCTCGACGATCATCGGGCCGAACGTGATGTTCGGGACGAAACGGCCGTCCATGACGTCGAGGTGCAGCCAGTCGGCGCCGGCGTATTCACATTCTGAGACCTGCAAGCCAAGCTGCGTGAAATCCGCCGAAAGTAGTGAAGGAACGATCTTGGGTGGAGCCAATGTTAGATGTCCGGTGATCCGTCAAGTGTTCCCAATAATATAACAATTGGTGAACACCGTTCGTTGCGTTACCGCCTTACGTTATACTCTCGGCGATCAGAAAGCGTAAAGTGTCGATCTAAAGGGGATTCAAAATGGCGATGCAGTATCGGAGGCTGGGCCGAACGGGCCTGAAGGTGAGCGCACTGAGTATTGGGGCGTGGCTGACCTACGGCAGCAGCCGCGTCGAAGACGACACCGCCATCGCTTGTCTTCATACTGCGATCGAGAGTGGGATCAACTTCATTGACGTTGCCGACATCTACGCACGCGGCGAGGCCGAGAAAGTCGTCGGTAAAGCGATCAAACGCTACAACCGGTCGCACCTCGTAATCAGCACGAAGGCGTACTGGGGGATGAGCGAAGACGTCAACGATCGTGGGCTGAGCCGCAAGCACATCATGGAGTCGGTTGAGAAGTCCCTGAAGCGCTTTGATATGGACTATCTCGACCTGTTTTTCTGCCATCGCTACGACGAGCAGACGCCGACTGACGAGACGGTCCGCGCGATTAGCGACCTCATCACGCAGGGCAAGATCCTGTATTGGGGCACGAGCATGTGGTCTGCGGCCGCCGTCGAGGAGGCTGTCGGTCACGCCCATGCCACCAACGGATATGCGCCAGTCACCGAACAGCCGCTTTACAACATGCTGGATCGTGAGCAGGTCGAAGGCGAGCTGGAAGGTGTGTGCGATAAGTATGGGATCGGGCTGGTGGTGTGGAGTCCGCTGGCGCAGGGCGTCCTGACGGGTAAGTACAACGAGGGAATCCCTGCGGGCAGTCGTGGCGCGAGCGCCGACCCGGATTGGTTCGCCAAGCAGATCACGGAAGATCGCATCGACCGTGTTCGCAAATTGACCGCGCTAGCCGCTGAGGCCGGTGTGTCAATGGCTGCGCTGGCCCTCGCGTGGGCGATGAAGCACCGCGCGGTCTCAAGTGTGATCACCGGGGCGACCAAACCGGATCATATCTATGAGAACCTCAAGGCGCTCGATGTCACGATCACGTCGGAGCTTGACGCGGCCATTGAGGAGATCTTGCAGAACAAGCCGGCGCGGAACGCGTCCAACTAGCTGTCATGCGACCGGCCCGCGCCGGTAAGGAGACACCGTGCTAAAACACTGTTTGGTTGCCAACCGTGGGGAGATCGCCGTGCGTATCATCCGCGCATGTCACGCCCTCGGAATCGCGGCGACGGCGGTGTATTCGACAGCCGACCGGCACGCGCTTCATGTGGAACTCGCGGATCATGCCGTCGAGCTGGGGCCGCCGTCACCAGCCGAAAGCTATCTTGCTATTGAGCGGCTGATCGACGCGGCGCGGTCGACCGGGTGTGACTGTGTGCATCCGGGATATGGGTTTCTCAGTGAAAGCCCGGATTTCGCCGAAGCCGTGCTCGCGGCCGGGCTGACGTGGGTTGGCCCGCCACCGGCCGCGATTCGCGCGATGGGCGTCAAGACCGCGGCGCGGCGCATCATGGAGGCGGCGGGAGTTCCGGTCGTACCCGGTTATCAGCCTGAGGACGTCAGAGACGCCGACTATCTCACCGCGGCCCAGCGAATCGGCTTTCCGCTGATGATTAAAGCGGCGGGCGGCGGGGGAGGCAAAGGGATTCGGATCGCTTGGCGGCCGGAAGATCTGGAGGCCGGGTTGTCGTCCGCGAGTCGGGAGGCAGAGAAGGCGTTCGGCGATCCACGCGTGTTCCTCGAACGGTACATCGAGCGCGGCCGGCACATCGAGGTACAGGTGCTGGCGGATCGTCACGGCAAGACGGTGCATCTGTTCGACCGGGAGTGCAGCGCCCAGCGCCGTCACCAGAAGATCGTCGAGGAGTCCCCGTCACCGATGCTGAATGCACAGCAGCGGGAGGAAATCTGCATGGCGGCTGTGCGCGCTGCGCAGGCCGTCGGGTACGTCAATGCCGGCACCGTCGAGTTTATCGCATCGCAAGATGGGCAGTTCTATTTTCTGGAGATGAACACCCGGCTTCAGGTCGAGCATCCCGTCACCGAGAGCGTGACCGGCCTCGACTTGGTGGAGCTGCAGTTCCTCATCGCCGGGGGGCTGCCGATCCCATTCGAGCAGTCGGATGTGACGCAGCGCGGACACGCCATCGAGTGCCGCGTGTATGCCGAAGATGCGCAGCGCAGTTTCCTACCGTCGATTGGCACACTGCACACGCTCGACATGCCCGCCGGGCCGGGCATCCGTATAGACAGTGGGGTGCGCGCCGGCGATGCGGTCACGATTCATTACGACCCGATGATCGCGAAGATCATCGCGTATGCCCCGACACGGGACGGCGCACGCAGAAAGCTCCTTCACGCCCTGCGACAGATGGTGGTGCTGGGCGTGACGACCAATGTCCGCTTTCTGATTCGTCTGCTGGACGACCCGGTATTCGCCGCCGGCGAGATTGATACCACGTATGTCGATGCGAATCTGGGAGACTTGATCGACGACCCTGAATCCGGGGTCGATGCGGCCGTGCTGATCGCCTTGGCGTTGAGCGAGGCCGGGGCATCGGCGCCGGTTGATGCGGCCGCTTCGCAGCGCGATCCGTATTCGCCATGGGCGCGGCCGGATGGATTCAGGTTGCATGACTGAACGACCCTCACACCGGCCGCTGCGCGTGCTGATGATCTCCAAAGCGTGTGTCGTCGGGATCTATCAAAAGAAACTTGAGGATATTGCCCGGCTAGGGATTGACCTGACCGTGGCCGTGCCGCCGGCGTGGCGTGACGAGCGTGGCGAGCAAGCTCTCGAACGCGTGTATGTGGGCGGCTATGACCTGCGCGTGCTGCCGATCCGGTTCAACGGGAACTTTCATCTGCACGTGTATCGCGGACTGGGTCGGCTTTTTGCGGATCTGAAGCCCGATCTGGTTCACATCGACGAGGAGCCATATAACGCGGCGACGTGGCAGGCGATCTGGCACGCGCGTCGAATCGGCGCCAAAGTCGTGATATTCAGCTGGCAGAATCTGCTGCGTCACTATCCGCCGCCGTTTTCGTGGGGAGAGCGATGGGCCTTGGCGCGCTGCGATCTGCTCATCGCGGGGACGGACAGCGCCGCCGATGTGTGGCGTGCGAAGGGGTATTCCGGGCCAATACGCACGATCCCGCAGTTCGGAACCGACCCTGAGTTGTTCCGTCCCAAGCCTGAGCCGCGCACTGCGGATCATCCTTTCGTCATCGGTTACTTCGGCCGACTGGTCGTTGAAAAGGGGGTGCACGTCTTGCTCGACGCGCTCGCCCAATTGACCGGCGCTTGGCGAGCGTTGATCGTCGGCGGCGGCCCGGAACTTGACCGGCTGAAAGCGATGGCCGCGTCGCTGCACATCGCTGACCGCGTGGAGTTTCGCCCGCAGGTGCCGTCAACCGAGATGCCACGCCTGTATCACAGTATCGACGTGCTCGCGCTGCCGTCGTTGACCCGCCCGAATTGGAAGGAACAGTTCGGCCGGGTGCTGGTCGAGGCGATGGCGTCCGGCGTGCCGGTGATCGGCGCGGACAGCGGCGCGATCCCGTCGGTCGTGGGGGATGGGGGGATCATCGTCCCTGAGGGTTCTGTGTCCGCCCTGCGCGATGCGATCCAATCGCTCATCGACCTACCCGAACGCGGCCAGCAGCTGGCGGAAAAGGGCCGGATGCGTGTGATCGAACACTTCACGCAGCAGTCCGTCGCAAGAGAAACTGTGCTGGCATATCGCGCGCTTTATCGGGATACCGCGGATGAACGTGTTTAGCGACCGCTCGCTTCTCCGGGTGCGTGGCGCGGCCCCCAGCGATTAGGTAGACTGACCGCGCGGACATCGTCGGATGTCTGCCCGGTCGTCATTGGCGAGGTCGATAACCATGTTGAGTCTGGCGGTGCTGCGCGAACGCAGGATCGTGCTCGGCGTGTCCGGCAGCATAGCGGCGTACAAGAGCGTTGATCTTGCCAGCAAACTCACACAAATGGGTGCGCTGGTCGATACGATTATGACCGACGCCGCCCAGCAGTTCGTGACACCGCTGGCGTTCCAGTCGGTCACGGGCCGGCCCGTATACACGAACATGTGGCGTGCTGAATCGTCTGGTGGCCTGCCGACGCACATAGCGCACGTCGGCCTCGGCGAGAGCGCGGACGCACTGGTTATCGCGCCGGCCACGGCCAACACAATCGCCAAGCTCGCGGTGGGCCTCGCAGATGATCTGCTTTCGGTCACTGCGCTGGCGTCGCGTGCGCCGCTGCTGATTGCTCCCGCGATGGACGGCGGGATGTACATGCACGACGCGGTGCAGACCAACCTGCGCGTGCTGACCGAGCGTGGGGTGTGGATCGTCGAGCCGGAGACCGGGCGATTCGCCTCCGGGCTGGTGGGCAAGGGCCGGCTTCCAGAGACGCCGGCGCTGATCGGCCATATTCGGCGGCTGTTGGGGCGGGCGGGGCCGCTGGCAGGCCGAAAAGTCGTCGTGACGGCGGGCGGCACACGCGAACCCATTGATCCAGTGCGGTATGTGTCGAACCGGTCGAGCGGCAAACAGGGCTATGCGCTGGCGCAAGCCGCGCTCGACGCGGGCGCGGATGTGACGCTCATCAGTACGGCCGATCTCCCCGTGCCATCAGGCGCCGCACTGGTTGCTGTATCGACCGCCCAGCAGATGCTCGACGCCGTGCTGGAACATGCGCCGGCGACGGATGTGCTCGTCATGGCCGCCGCCGTCGCTGATTACCGGCCTCGGATTGTGCAGGCCGAGAAGATCAAGAAGCCCGGCGGGACATCTGGTCTCACACTCGACATGGAGCAGACGCAGGACATCCTCATGGAAATCCGCCGCCTGCGAGAAGTGCGCCATACGCCGAAGGTCGTCATCGGGTTCGCGGCCGAGAGCCAAGACCTGATCGCCAACGCCCGGTCGAAACTCGCGCGCAAGGGGCTTGACCTGATCGTTGCGAACGACATCACGGCTGGCGACGCCGGTTTTGCCGTGGATACCAACCGCGTGACGCTGTTGTCAGCAGATGGCGATATCCACCCACTGGCGCTGATGAGCAAGTCCGAGGTCGCGGATGAGATTATCGCGTGGGCGGCCCACCGCCTTTCCACAGCTGATTAGGCCGTATGCTGCTCGCGTATGTGGCGCTTGCGTGGTTGGCCGGGATATGGGCGGCATCGCAGTTTAGCGCCCTGACGACGACGTTCTGGCTGTTGATCTGCGCAGGCGGCGTGCTGGCCGGGTGGATCAATCGGCATGTGCGTGACTGGCGCCTGCTTTTCGCCCTTGTCGCGGTGATGGCGTTGGGGGCCGTGCGTATGTCGCTTGAGCCGCGCAGCAGCGCGCTTGCGGCGTACAATGGACGCGGAGGCGTGCAGATTGAAGGCGCTGTGATCGAGCCGCCGGATCGCCGTGATGCGTCTGTCCGCCTGCGTGTTCAGGCGCAGACCGTCAACGTGTCCGGCGTCCCCGTGCCCACGTCCGGCATCGTACTGGTTGACGCGCCGAGCACGGCCAGCGTGGCGTATGGCGACCTTGTGCGCGTATCGGGAAGGCTGCGCGCGCCTCAGGCGTTCGACCGCTTCGACTATGCGGATTTCCTCGGCCGGCAAGGCGTGTTCTCGCTGATGGATCGCGTTTCCGAGGTCGAGGTTGTGACCACCGGCGGCGGATCGCCCGTAGTACACGCGGTCTCCGGCCTACGCGACAGGATCGGCGCGCTGTTCACGTCACTACTGCCGGAGCCGCACGCGGGGATTCTAACGGCGGTCGTGACCGGGAATGAGCAGTACATCGCGCCATCGACACGCAGCGCCTACGCGGACTCCGGCCTGTCGCACCTACTCGCCGTCAGCGGCTTCAACATGACGCTCGTCGCGGGCTTCGCGCTGGCGTGGATACGCCGTGCACAGCGTCCGCTTGTGCCCGTGCTCTTCGGCGTCGGCGCGTTGATCGTCTACCTAGCGCTGGTCGGCTTCGCGGCGTCGGCGGCCCGTGCCGCATTGATGGCGGCGCTCGTCCTGATCGGTCACGCGCTTCGCCGGCAGTCCAACCTCGTCGTATCGCTCGGTTTTGCCGCTGTCGTGCTCACGGCGTTGGCGCCGAGGACGTTGTTCGATGTCGGCTTTCAGTTAAGCTTCGCGGCGATGTTGGGGATCGCCGTGATTCAACCGCGCTTGGATCGGGCGGTCGAGCCGTTCACGCTGCCAGAACGGCCGGCCACGCTGTCGCTCAGCGTCGTACGGATGTTCGCTGCTGCTGGAACGGTGACGATCTCGGCGTCCGTGCTCACGCTGCCGATTTCGGCTTCTGTGTTCGGCACATTTCCCGCGGCGACGCTGCTTACGAACCTGCTGGTCGTGCCGCTGCAGTCTATCATCCTGATTGGAGGGTTCGTGTTGATTGTCGTCGGTGCGCTGCCGATTCTCGGAACATTCGTCGCAAGCGCCCTGCTTGTGCCGCTGGCGTGGATGACAACGGTCGCCGAACGTTCGGCCGCGGCGCAAACAAGCCTTGAGGTCAGCGTGCACCCGGTGATCCCGCTGATTCTCGTCGGCGCGGCGGTCACGTCGTCGTTGGTCACGGCGACGCGCCCCGGTTGGCTGGATCGACTGCGCGGCCGCCGCGTGCTTCTGACCGGACTGGCGGCGCTCGGAATTGTGCTCGGACTCACCGGCGCTGTGATCTCAGGCCAGCCGGATGGCAACTTGCATGTATGGGTGCTCGATGTCGGGCACAGTCACGCGGTGTTCATCCAGTCCCCGAACGGCGCGCAGGTGTTGGTCGATGGCGGCCGTTACCCAAGCCGATTACTCACGGCCCTCGGACAGCGGATGGCATTCTACGACCGGCACATCGACGCCGTGATCGTGACACATCCCGACCCGTTCGACATCTCCGCGCTTCCCGCCGTGCTCCGCCGATATGACGTCGATCACGTCCTGTATCACGGTCAGTTCAACGCCGGGGCCGAGCTGGCGGAGATCACGGCGATTCACCCTCCGCAGACAATCGAGGCGGGGCGGATGATCGACCTCGGCGATGGCGCGTACATCGAAGTACTGCACCCCGCCAGCGTGCCAGCTGCCGACGATGGCATCGCGGATGTCGCTATGGTGCTGCGTGTGACATACGGCGATATGTCGTTCTTGCTGCCGTCTGATGCCAACGCCGCGGCGCAGCGTGATTTGCTGGCCGCCGGCGAGTGGCCGCTGGCGACGGTCATGCTGCTGCCGATGCACGGGGGGGCGCGCGGGTTGGATGCAGACTTTCTGGACGCGGTTCAGCCTCGCGTTGTTGCGCTGCAATCCGACCGCGCAAATGTGCTGGGCGACCCAGATCCAGATGTGCTGCGGCTGCTGCCCGACGTGCCGTTTTTCCGCACGGATCTGCAAGGCACGTTACACTTCTATACGAATGGAACGGATCTTTACGTCGAAACGGAGCGATGACCGTGCTGCCGCTAGTGACCTTTGTGCATGTCAGTGATACGCACCTCACCGGCAAGGATCACCCTGACTATCAAGCGCACCCTAACGCGCACGAGACGACCCGCGCCGTGTTCAAGCAGATCAATTCGCTGCCGGTTCCGGTCGACTTCGTGCTGCATACGGGCGATGTCGGCCACGATCCTAAGCGCGAATCGGACTATATGACGGTGCTTTCGACCCTGAAAGTGCTGCAGCCGCCGCTGCACGTCATCGCCGGCAATCACGACCGGTCGAAATGGCTGTACCGCACGGTGAACGGGCGCGTGCCGGACACGTATCACTATACGTTTGAGGTGAACGGTGTGTATTTCGCCTGTCTGGACAGCAGCATCGCGCATCAAGGCAATGGCCGACTGGGTGATGCGCAGCTGACGTGGCTCGAAAACATCGTCGCGCTGCCGACCGATCAGCCGCTGGTGGTCGTCGTGCATCACCATCCGATCGCGCTCGGATCACCGCCGATGGACGCTATCGGCTTGAACGACGGCGAGGCATTGCACCGCGTGCTGCGGGGCGCGCGTAAACGCGTGCGCTGCGTCTTGTTCGGCCATATCCACGAGGATGTGACCATCATGCGCGACGGCATCCTGTATGCCAGTGCCCGCAGTACGTGGTATCAAACGCGCACGTGGCCCCGCCAGAAGGATTTCACGCGTGATCCGGTGCAGGTTCCGGGCTACAACCTCGTGACGATCATGCCCAATGGCGACACGATCATTCGAGCATACCGCGTGCCTTATCCGACGGGGTAAGGGTTGAGCGCGGCCCACCGCTCAGCGGACGCCTTCACGCGATCCTCAATGACCTCGACACCGATGCCGGGGCCGGTTGGAACGGTGATGGTGCTGTCGGGGTTGAGCACGAACGGCGGCTCGGTGATGTCCTCGGTGAAGTAACGGTCGGTCGCCGAGATGTCGCAGGGCAGGGTGACGGCAGGCAGGGATGCAATTGCCACGTTGCCCGCGCGCCCGATTCCGCATTCGAGCATGCCGCCGATCCACAGCGGTACGTGGTGCTCGGCACACAGCTTGTAGATAGCGAGGCTCTCGGTATAACCGCTTACACGCGCTGGCTTGAGGTTGAGGATCTTGAGCGCGCCGATTTTCAGCGCCAGCTTCAAATCACCCGCCGACTTCACGCTTTCGTCGAGGCAAATCGGTGTCTTGAGCGCTGCCTGTAAGATGCCGTGGTCGTGGATGTCGTCGTGCGACAGCGGCTGTTCGATCATCAGCAGGTTGAACGCATCCAACGCCTTGAGGTGGTCGGTATCGGCCAACGAATAGGCGCTGTTGGCATCCAGCATGAGCAGGATGTCCGGGAACGCTTCCCGCACCGCCGCGGCGACCTGTACATCCCAGCCGGGCCTGATCTTCAACTTGATGCGCGCGTAGCCTTGTGCCACACGCTTGCGGACGATCGCCAACTGCTGTTCGAGCGAGTCCATGATGCCGATGCTGACGCCGACCGTCGCGCGCTCGCGGCTTGCGTGCTGATCTCCAAGTGTTTGCGTGAACACGTCGACCAGTCGCATATCGTTGGCTTTAGCGAACGCGTCCCACACCGCGGCTTCTAGCCCGGCCTTAGCGTGTGCGCTGCCGCGAACGGGATGCAGCAAGGCGGGCATTTGGGTCGGGTGATCGATGCGCTTGCCGATCACCAGCGGGACGAGGAAATGACGCAGGATGTGCATACCGGTCGCTACGGTCTCTGACCCGTAGCCGGGATTGATCTCGACGGACGCTTCGCCCCAGCCCGTGACGCCTTCGGTGGTGTGCAGCTCAACCAGCACCCCTGCCTTGAAAGGTTCCTCGCCAAACGAGGTGACAAACGGCTCGACGAATGGAATATGCAGCGGATACAGACGGACTTCCGAAACCGTAATGGCGCGCACGACCACCTATCCTTCGATGACGATACCGGCGAGTTGTTCGACGGCGCGGGCGAGCGCGTGATTGCCTTCCTCGCCCAACCCTTGCCGCTGCAGTACGTTATACATCCCGTGGCACATCGACGTAAGGGTGAGGGGGAGGCCAAGCTCGTCAGCGGCCTCCAGCACCAGCCGCAAGTCCTTCTGCTGCAAGTCGATGGTGAAACCGGGCCGGAAATCACGCTTGATGACCTGCGGCCCGCGGTTGTTCAGCATCCAGCTTCCGCCAGCGCCGCCGCCGACCGCTTGCAGCGTGCGTTCGAGGTCTAGCCCCGACGCCTTCGCCAGCAGCAGCGCCTCGCTGGCCGCCAGCATGTTCGCTACGCACAGGATCTGGTTGACCAGCTTGGTGGATTGGCCGCTGCCGGACGGCCCGACGTGCGTGATCGTCTTGCCGATTGCATTCAACATCGGCAGCGCGCGTTCGAACGATGCGGCCTCGCCGCCAACCATCACGCTGAGCGTACCGCGCTCCGCGCCCTCGCTCCCTCCCGACACCGGCGCGTCCAGCATCGCGATGCCGCGGCCGGCCAGCTTCTCCGCGAACTCCCGCGTCGCATTGGGGCTGATGGTGCTCGAGTCGATCACGAGCGCGCCGGACGCTGCGCCATGCACAACGCCATCCTCGCCGAAGAGCACCTGCTCAACATCGGGTGTATCACTAACGCAGGTCAGAATAATGTCGCTGTGGCGCGCGACGTCGGCTGGCGACGTGGCAGCTGCCGCGCCCGCCTCGACCAGCGGCGTCATCCGCGATGCGGTGCGATTCCAGACGGTCGTGGGGAACCCGGCCTTCAAGATGTTCGCAGCCATGCCGCGGCCCATGATCCCTAGCCCGATCACGCCAACTCGTTCCATGGGTCTGCTCCTTGATCGTGTAGAATGCTGACGTTCTAGCTTACCAGCCACTTGACATGAGATGCTACACCGGGACGGATATGAGCGATCCTATCAGCTATCGAATCTTGACCGAGAACGCCGACCTCGAACAGGCGTCCCGCCTCGAAGCGGTGATTTGGGGATGGGATGTGCAGTTCGCGTCACCGACCAATGTGATGCGCGTGTCGGCGCTCAAAGGCGGCCTCGTGCTGTGCGCCTACGACCGTGACGCGATGATCGGTATGTCGTGGGCCTTCCCAGCCTATACCGACGGCCAGTGGGTGCTCTGGTCGCATGTCGCCGGCGTGCTGCCCGAATATCGGGGACAGGGGATTGGCGCGGGGATCAAGTGGGCGCAGCGAGAGTGGGCGCTTATGCACGGATACCGGGAGATACGCTGGACGTTCGACCCGATGCAGGCCGGCAACGCGAACTTCAACCTGCGTGTGCTAGGGGTGTCGATCAACAAGTATCTCGTCGACATGTACGGGACGTACGACGATGCGCTTAATCCGGGGCTGCCGACTGACCGTTTCGAGGCACGCTGGGATCTTGCGTCGGATCGGGTTGAACGGGCACGGCAGGGCGCGTCGCCGGCGGTCAGCGCACTTCCAGACACCGTGCTCGTGCGCCTCGACGGTGATGAGGTCGTCACACGCGCCACGGGTTCGCAAGCAGCGGCGTGTGTCGAGATTCCGGCCTCGTTCTCGACGCTGGGGCGGGAGAATCGGGGCGTCGCCGAACGCTGGCAAACGGCGCTGCGAACGCAGCTCACCGACGCCTTCGAGCGCGGCTTTGTCATCGACGATTTCCTGCGGCACGAGGATCGGTGCTGGTACGTACTGAAGCGGCGCGCGCTGTCTAGCTTGTGATTGAGTCCACCGCGGCGCTCAGCGCGCGCCGCAGTGAATCGATGTCCGCAGGCACGCCGCCGCCTTGCGCCATCGCGGACGATCCGCCGCCGCGCCCGCCGAGCACGCCGAGCGCTGCATCGAGTACGGCGCGCGCATCGACCGCGCTGCCTGCCGACGCCATCACCAGCACGTTCGAACGGTCGCCGGGAATGCCGAGTAGGGCGACAACTCCGGGCTGCTCGGTCAACTGCTTGGCGAGCTGGCGCATTTCGGCGACGCTGTAGGAGTCGTCAGCGAACGTAACGATGCGCGTATCGCCGCGTGTTTCTGCGGAGGACAGCAGTTCCGCGACCTTATAGTGAAGTAGTTCGCCGGCAAGCGTGTTACGCTGACGCTGCTGAGCCTTGAGGTCGTCCTGAAGCCGCGTCACGCTTTCGGCCAGCTCCGCCAGACCGGTGCTTAGTTGAGAGGTAAGCGCCTGTGTGATGTCGAGGCGCTGGCTGTAGTCTTCCAGCGCGCGCGTCCCGCAGCGGAACTCAATGCGTGTCTTGCCGGCCTTACGGTCGGCGCGGATGACTTTGATCAACCCGATCTGACCGGAGTTGGCGACGTGTGTCCCGCCGCAGGCGGTGTGATCGAAGTCGCCGACGCTGATGACGCGTAGGGTGTCGCCTGTGACGTGTTCAGGGATCCGGCGTATACGCACCCCTTCGAGTTCGCCACGGGGGATTTCGCGCGCGGTCACGGCAAGCCCGCTGAACACCACCTCGTTGGCGAGGCGTTCGGCTTGCTGTATTTGGCTGATGTCGACCGCGTTGTCGAGGTCAATTGTCACGGTATCGGGGCTGAGGTGAAATCCGACTGTGGCCGCGTTCACTGTTGTGACGAAGGCTTGGGTGAGGATGTGCTGGCCGGTGTGCTGCTGCATGTGGTCGAAGCGCCGCCGCCAGTTAACCTCAGCGTGGGCCGGCCCGGTTGGAAGCGCGCTCTTCAGCACATGAACGACGGCGAGATCGTGCGGACGGGTGAGGACATCCAACACCGGAATACCGTTGATCGTGCCCGTGTCGTTTGGCTGTCCACCGCCTGTCGGATAGAAATAGGTCGCGTCGAGGATGACCGCGTGGCGGCCTTCGTGATCGAGGGATTCGACGATGGTGGCTTCAAATCGGGTAACGAACGAGTCGGTCAGGTAATGTCGTTGGGTCATCAGCGGTTTTGCGGCTCTGCCACGCGGTACAATTCGGACGGAATTCGCATTGTAGCACGAACGAGGTTTCGGATATGACGCAGCAGTTCGGCGGCGTGATCTGCGCAGCGGTGACACCTATGCACGGCCTGACGATCGACCATGAAGCGTTCGCCATGCACTTGCACACGCTGGCGATGGAAGGTTGCAGTGGTGTGCTTGTGACCGGCACGACAGGCGAAGGGCCGTCGATCGGCCTGTCCGAACGCCCGCAACTTGTAAAGACTGCGGTGTCTGCGGCGAACGGGTTGAAGGTGCTGGCGGGCACCGGGTGCAGCAGTCTGACCGATACCATTACGGCGACCCGTGACGCGTTCGACAACGGAGCGGACGCCGTCGTGATCGTGCCGCCGTACTATTTCCGCCGGGCGTCGGTCGATGGGCTGTTCAACTACTATGTCGCCGTGATCGAGCAGTCCGTGCCGGCTGATCGGTCTGCGATGCTATATCACATCCCACCGATATCCGGCGTGCCGATTACCGTGCCGCTGGCCCAGCGCCTCTTTGATCGATTCGGAGATCGTATCAGCGGGGTGAAGGACAGCGGCGGTGATATGGCCTATACCAGCGCGCTGCTCGAAACCGTGCCGGGGCTGCCGGTGTTCGTGGGTTCGGAGCGCGTACTGCTGGAGGGACTCATGCTGGGCGCTGCCGGATGTATCACCGCAGGAGCGAACTCGGCTGGGGCTGCGTGTGTGCGCGTATATGACGCATGGCGCAGCGGTCATGAATCAGCCGGTGATTTGCAGTCCAAAGTGACCGAATTGCGCGCCGTGATGGAGTCTTATCCACCGGGCGCGGCGGCGTATAAGGCCCTGCTGCGCCTGCGATACGGAGGGGCAAGCTGGGACGTGCGGCCGCCGCTTGAGAATCACGGCCCAGAAGTGCTTGACGAGATGGTGGAGCGCATCACGGCGCTCGACCTCGACCTTTTGCCGTGGATTGCAGGGTAACGCCGTCGCCAAGCAGGAAGCGTATCGCATTCGGGAAGCGGCGCGCCCAACTGGCTTCGTTGTGCTCACCCTGCTTGTCGCGCACGAGCATCAACCGTGATTGAGGGATGCCGCGCTTGCGAAGCTGGTCGTAGAGCCGCTGGACGGCATCGTTCACGCCACCCACGTATCTGCTGAAGCGCCGCGGCAGCTCCTTTGCGCCGATGTCGAGATAGAGTCTCCCGGCGTTCAGATGCGCGTGCGCGGCATGGTCGATGGCCGCTCCGCGAGCGATCCACAGCGACGGACTCATCGCGGCGCAGAGGCCGAACACGTGCGGATACGCTAACCACGCATACAGCGAGACCAGCCCGCCCATTGACGAGCCGGCGATCGCGGTCGATTCGGATCCCGGCAGCGTACGGAACTCGGCGTCGATCATCGGCTTGAGCGTATAGATGATGAACTGCACGTAGGCTTCGCCGCGTGCCGCCCCGAACCGCGACGACGTGTACGGGTTGTATTCGGTGATGCGAGCGTCTCCGATGTTCGCAATCGCAACCACGATGGCTTCCAAACCTTCGTCATGCAGGCTTTCGAACGTTTCGTCGACATGCCATTCGCCGGCGTAGCTGGTGGCATCGTCGAACACGTTCTGCCCATCGTGCATGTAGATCACAGGATAGCGGCGGGACGACGAAGTATACGTAGGGGGCAGATAGACGAAGACATCGCGCGAGTTTTCAAGCTGCGGGCTGTAAATGTCGGGGGATACGAGCACAGTGCCGCTGACCGTATGCTCGGTGCGGTCTGGCGCATAGGGCGACCAAGTTGGCATAACGATACTCCTAGACACGCTGAAAGCATACGCCACAACGTGAAGTTACAACATAAAGTGGTGGTTACGAGATGGTTCTTGCAAGTGCGATTGTACACCCGACCCGGTAGGCCGCGGCTTCAAGCAGGGCCGGGCCGAGGGATAACGCGTCAGACAGGGTCATGATGCGATCTACGATGGGGAAGGCGGCGGCGAACCCTGCGTCACGGAGCGCGGCTGGAGTCGCGGCCACGGATCCGGCGAACGCAATCGTCGGCACGCCGAACTTCTGAGCGCGTCGCGCAACGCCTACCGGCCCCTTGCCGCGCAGGCTCTGATCGTCCAAGCGGCCCTCGCCCGTGATGACGAGCCGGTGCTGCTGAACACGCGCATCGAACTGCGCATAGTCAAGCAGTAGATCGACGCCGGACACCAGTTTGGCCTGCGTGAAGGCGAGCAGCCCACCAGCGAGTGCGCCCGCCGCGCCCGCCCCCGGCTCACGCGTGACGTCGTGACCGGTCACCGATGCGGCAAGCGAGAACCAATGGATAAGCGCCGTGTCGAGCGATTCGACAAGCGCGCCGTCGGCGCCTTTCTGCGGGCCAAATACCGCAGCGGCACCCTCAGGCCCGACTGCCGGATTGTCAACATCGGTCGCCACGATGATCTCGACAGTGCGCAAACGCGGGTCAAGCCCGGACGGGTCGATGTAGACTGCGTCGTGCAGTGCCGTTCCACCAGACTCGATTTGCGTCCCATCGACTCGCGTGACAGCCAAGCCCAGCGCCATCAGACAGCCCGCGCCGCCGTCGGTCGTGGCGCTGCCGCCCATGCCGACGATGAGTCTGCTCGCGCCGGCATCGAGCGCAGCGCGGATGAGTTCGCCGGTTCCGTAGGTTGAGGCGCGGCCTGTGTCAGGCTGTTCGATCAGCTCTAAGCCGGAGGCGAGCGCCATCTCAATCACTGCCGTGCGCCCATCTGGCAGCAGCGCGAAATCAGCGTCAACGGGTCGGCCAAGCGGCCCGGTCACGCGGCGAGTCTCGCGCCGGCCACCGTGAACGAGGAATGCGTCAACCGTGCCGTTGCCGCCGTCGGCAATCGGAAGCAGGTCAATCGCCTCGTCGAGCGGCGATGCACGCAGCCCGCGCGCAATCGCGTCCGCCGCGACAACGGCGGACATGCTGTGCTTGAACGCTCCGGGTGCGACTAGAATCGCGCGCCGCCCCCTTCAGGTGTGCTCAGGCACCCGATGCACAGGTTCGGGCAGGTCTGCTGCTTCAGCGCCCAGAACAGGAAGAAGTAGATGCCGCCGACTATGCCGGTGACAATCGCCGGCCACATCGCGGGCGGTGTCTTGCCGCCACGGGCGCGCACCATGCCTGCCACAAGCAGCGGGAATGCGAACATCGACACGTTCAATGCGAGGGTTTCGAGGTTGCAGTTGGCGGTGATACCGAGCTTGGCGATCAAGGCGGCGAGGATCACGCCGACCATAATCAGCGATGGGACGAGCTGTTTGTCAGGGACGAGCAGCATCGTGATGAAAGCGATGCCGAAGATTCCGTACAGCAGCAGGTCGAGCAGCAGGTCGACGCCGGGCCGCGGCGCAAGCGCCTTCACGATCGCCTGTGGATCGACCGTGAGCTGGGCATACACCGGTGTAGCAAAAATGAACAACGTACAGATGAAGGATAAGCCGAGCAGCATCTTGCGGCCCATCATGACCCCCACGGCGGAAATCGTCACTGCGTTTACTATACCGCCTAAGCTGTTTTGGTACTAGTTAACCAATGGTGCTAGATCATAAAGCGAAGTGTGCGAACTTGAGCAAACGGTCATCAGGAGCGGCATCTGGTTCAAAGAGACGGTTAAGCTGCAACAATAAGTTGAATAGGGCTGAAACGAACGCTA
>JZRA01000091.1 GCA_001567485.1 Chloroflexi bacterium OLB13 | reverse complement strand
CATGACCATGATGGTGGTGACGCACGAGATGGGCTTCGCGCGGAAAGTCGCACATCGCGTCGTCTTCATGGACCAAGGTAGAATCGTCGAGGACGACAAGAAGGACGCCTTCTTCGGCAGCCCGCGCTCCGAGCGCGCGCAGCAGTTCCTCTCCAAAATTCTCCACCATTGACCGGAGGCCGGCATGGCCCAGACCGAAACCAAGAACATGGCGCTGTTCTGCGACTTCGAGAACGTCGCCCTCGGCGTGCAGGAAGCCAAGTACGCCCAGTTCGACATCCGCAAGGTGCTCGAGCGCCTGCTGCTCAAGGGCAGCATCGTCGTCAAGAAGGCCTACTGCGACTGGGCGCGCTACAAGGAGTTCAAGGCGCCGATGCACGAGGCCGCCTTCGAGCTGATCGAGATCCCCCACGTGCGCCAGTCGGGCAAGAACTCCGCCGACATCCGCATGGTGGTGGACGCCCTCGACCTCTGCTACACGAAATCGCACGTCGACACCTTCGTCATCATCAGCGGCGACTCCGACTTCTCGCCGCTGGTCTCCAAGCTGCGCGAGAACAACAAGCTGGTGATCGGCGTCGGCGTGAAGAAGTCGACCTCCGACCTCCTCATGGCCAACTGCGACGAGTTCATCTACTACGACGATCTGGTGCGCGAGGAGGAGGCCAAGAAGCGCACCACGAAGAAATCGCCAGCTAAGCCGAAGGCTGCGCCGAAGAAAGAAGAGGGAGAATCCGCAGACGATGAGGATCGCAAGCAGGAAGCTCTCGATCTGGTCCTGGAAACCATTGAAGCTCTCGCTGCCGAACGTGCCGGCGAGCCGATATGGGGGTCCATGATCAAGCCGGCCATCAAACGGCGCAAGCCTGGTTTTAGCGAGTCTTATTACGGCTTCAAAACGTTTGGTCAGTTGCTCGAGGAAGCCAGGGCACGAAAGCTGATTGAATTGCAACGCGACGAGAAATCCAGCAACTACATCGTACGCGTGGTGGCAACCTAGCAGGCTGTCGAAATTCGCCTGCGTGCTTCTACACGGCGGCATAGCCGCCTCCTCAGCACGAACGGAATCGGCTGGTTACCGTTCGCCCTGAGTAGCGCGAAGCGCGTATCGAAGGGCCGCCAGACGAATTTCAACAGCCTGTTAACACCTCAATTCCGCTAAGCCCACGGATTGACGATCTCCAACTCCGGGTATGAAAAGTCGCGCACGTTGCGCGTGACCAATGTCAGATCGTAGTGGAGCGCCGTGGCCGCCAGCAGGCTGTCGATTGCCGGCACGGGACGGCCGATCTGCGATACCAGGCGTCCCCACCGGTCGGCGACGCGCTCATCCACGGGCAGCATTCGCTCGCCGAAAAACGCCGGCAGTTCCGCTTCCAGCCAGTCGGCGAGTCTCGACTTTCGGTCTCCCTCGGGCAGGCTCTCGATGCCTCGGCGGATTTCTCCGAGGCTCAAGACGCTGATGTAGAGCCCAGCGGAAGGTCGCCCCGCGATCCATGCTGAGACGCCCGGATTCGGCTCGCGTCGGAGCAACTCAGAAAGAATGTTGGTATCGACCAGATAGCTCAAAGCGGCTGCTCACGCGTCAGGCTCTTGTCGCGCACGAACTCGATATCGTCGGCACCGTAAAGCGGCGAGCGCTGCATGAACTCGATCAGCGACTCGGCCGGCCGGGTCATCTTTCTGTATTCCGCGGCGGAAACGACGACCACCGCCTCGCGACCATGACGGGTCACGAGCTGCGGCCCGTCTTCCATCGCACGATCGACCACCTCGCTGAAGCGATTCTTGGCATCCTGCAGCGCCCAGGTTTTTCTCATGACAAACCATTATTCTAGCTAGACTAGATAGAATTTAGCATTATCGAATTGTTTCGGCAAGCAGCAAGCTGAGATTCTGCAGCAAGCTGAGATTCGGATTCGATTCGCAAGGCGAATTTGAAACGAGCGGTGCCAGCCTGAATATTTTTCCGGCCGGACCTGTTGACG
>JZRA01000090.1 GCA_001567485.1 Chloroflexi bacterium OLB13 | reverse complement strand
CGATTCGGGCCGGTGTTGGTTGACGGCATCTGTGCAGCGTCAGCTCCGGTCGATGAGGGAGTGCCCCGTCATCTCCGGAGGCTGCGGCACACCCATCAGGTCAAGCACGGTTGGCGCGACGTCGCACAGCGCGCCGCGCGGCCGCAGCTTGGTGTACCCGTCACCGATGACGAACAGCGACACCGGATTCGTCGTGTGATAGGTATGCGGCTCGCCGGTCGTCTCCTCGATCATGCGCTCGCAGTTGCCATGATCCGCCGTCACGATCGCGATCCCGCCCGCCGCGTTCCACGCCGCGACGATCTTCGCGGCACACTCATCGACGGTCTCGACGGCTTTGATCCCCGCGGACAGGACGCCGGTATGTCCGACCATGTCCGGGTTGGCGTAGTTGATCAGGATGAAGTCGTCGACACCGGTCTGGATGCGTTCGAGGGTCGCTTCGGTCAGCTCGTAGGCGCTCATCTCCGGCTTGAGGTCGTAGGTGGCGACCTTCGGCGAGGGGATGATACGCCGATCTTCACCCGGCCACGGTTCCTCACGTCGGCCGTTGAAGAAGAATGTGACGTGCGGATACTTCTCGGTCTCCGCGCTGTGGTACTGGCGCAGACCCGCCCTGCTCAGCACCTCGGCCAGCGTATTGACAAGGTTCTCCTTGCCGAACACGACCGACACCGGCAGGTCTTCCATATACTCCGTGAACGTTACGACATGCAGGTCGCTAACCGGCGTGCCGGGGAACGAAATGCGCTCAGGCACGACCAGCGCCTGAACGATTTGGCGCATGCGGTCGGCGCGGAAGTTGAAGCAGATCACGCTGTCGCCGGGCTTGACTGCTGCGTCCGGGTCATCCCCGATGACCACCGGCTCAATAAACTCGTCGGTCACGTCGCGGGCGTAGGAAGCATTGATCGCTTCGACGGCGCTGCTCGCGACCGGCGCGTGACGGTGAACCATCGCGTCGAATGCGCGCTGGGTGCGTTCCCACCGCTTATCGCGATCCATCGCATAGTAGCGGCCCGATACGGTGGCGATCTTGGCGTCGTCACGCCCGGCTAACGCAGCTTCGACCTGTTCAACGAACCCCGCCCCGCTGGTAGGCGGCGTGTCACGCCCGTCGGTGATAACGTGGACATAGGTTTGCAATCCGCTCGTGCCGGTCAGCTTGAGCAGCGCCATCAGATGATTGATGTGGCTGTGTACGCCACCATCGCTCACGAGGCCGAGCAGATGAACGCGGCCGCCCTTCGACCGCGCGGAGTCCAGCGCGCCCAGCAGCGTAGGGTTGGTGGCGAACGAACCATCACGGATCGCCACATTGATCGCCGTGATGTCCTGATACACGACCCGTCCAGCGCCGAGGTTCAGGTGGCCGACCTCGCTGTTGCCCATCTGCCCCGGCGTCAGTCCGACCGCCTCCTCGGACGCGTCGATGATCGACCGTTCAAGCTGCGTCATCCAGCGGTCGATGTTCGGCGTTTTGGCCTGCTTGACGGCATTTCCGTGCTGCATCTCGCGGATGCCGAGGCCATCGAGAATCACAAGCATTACCCGCTTGTTCATGGAATGTTCCTCGCCTTGTTTGTCCACGCTAGTTGTACCACGGAGCCGCGCTTGTGGCACGGGCGAAGCGCCTATAGAATCACCAGCATGACGACACGCGCATCTTCGACACCACTCGCTGACCGGCTCCGTCCACAAACGCTGGATGAGGTCGTCGGTCAGCGCCACCTGATCGGGCCGGGAAAGCCCCTGACCGCGGCAGTCGAGAACCAAGCTGTCCACTCGATGATCTTTTGGGGGCCGCCGGGTGTCGGCAAGACGACGCTAGCGCGGATCATCGCAATGCAGACCGGACGGCGCTTCGTCGGGCTGTCGGCTGTCTCCGCGTCAAAAGACGACATTCGCAAAATCGTCGAGGGTGTGAAGAAAACGCCGACCCTATTCGACAGCGCGGACGAGGCCGATTCGCGCGGCGTCGTGCTGTTTCTCGATGAAATTCACCGGTTCAACAAAGCCCAGCAAGATTTCCTGCTGCCGTATGTCGAGGATGGCACCCTGACTTTGATCGGGGCGACCACCGAAAATCCGAGTTTCGAGGTGAACTCGGCGCTGCTCTCGCGGTCACAGGTCTTTGTGCTCAACTCGCTCACCGAGAGCGAATTGCAAGAAGTCGTGCGGCGCGGCCTCGATGCGCTCACGATTCAGGCCGAGCCGGATGCCGTCGACTTCCTCTCACGTTACGCCAACGGAGACGCGCGGCAAGCCCTCAACGTCCTCGAAGCCGCGCACTCGTTGTACCCCGTCGATCTGCTGAAACTGGAACATCTCAAGGCGGCGTTGCAGTCCAAGCACCTGCGCTACGATCGTGCCGGTGAAGAACACTACGACACGATCAGCGCGTTCATCAAGTCGATGCGCGCCAGCAAGGTCGACGCCGCGCTGTATTACCTCGCACGGATGGTGAACAGCGGCGAAGACCCGAAGTTCATCGCGCGCCGCATGGTGATCTTTGCCAGCGAGGATGTCGGGCTTGCGCAGCCCACGGCGCTGGTGGTCGCCAACGAGGTATTCCGCGCCGTCGAAACGATAGGCCTGCCCGAATGCCAGTTCAATCTCGCGCAGGGCGCCGTCTATCTGGCGTTGGCCGCCAAAAGCCGGGCCGCCGGCGACGCCTACTTCGCGGCGCTGGAAGACGTGCAGAGTCACGGCAACCTCCCGATTCCGTTGATGCTGCGAAACAGCCCGACCAGCCTCATGAAAGAGCTGGGCTACAGCGAGGGCTACGAGATGTATTCGGACAAGGACTATCTGCCTGAGGCTCTGCACGGCAAACACTACTACGAGCCGTAAGCGAAGCGGAGCGCAAGCACCGCGTCGGTCAATCGTCGGAGTTCTGACTAGACGCTCGTTCAGCGCGGGTGATATGATGACCTGCTGACTTGTCCACCTGATAAGCTGCCACCGAGGATACGTCGTGCCTTCAGGGATAAAACTAGGTTGGGAGCGCTTCACGCTGATCTCGAAGATCGTCGGTGAAGTGCAGGGACGCGCGATCATCACCGCGTTCTATTACACCATCCTCATACCGTTTGGCCTCATCTCCCGGTTTCTGACCGACCCGCTTCAACGCAAAGGGGAAGCCGTCTGGGTCGAGCGTCATCCTGTGGGTCGAGACATCAATTCCGCCCGGAATCAATGGTAGGTATAGATGTACATTCTCGGAATTTCGGCGCTGTACCATGATTCCGCCGCTGCGCTGATTCGCGACGGCGAACTAGTCGCCGCGTCGATGGAAGAACGTTTCAGCCGCCGCAAGCACGACAACCGTATGCCGATTCAGGCGATCTCGTTCTGCCTGCGTCAGGCGGGCATCACCGTCAATGACCTCGACTATGTGGTGTTCTACGAGAAGCCGCTGCACAAGTTCGAGCGCATCTTGCAGACCACGCTTAACACGTTCCCGAAGTCGGCAGGCGTGTGGCGCGAGGCGATCTTCGCGTGGATGGGCGAAAAGCTCTGGGCCAAGAACATCATCGTCAACCGACTTGGCATCGACCCGAACAAGCTGCTGTTCTGCGACCATCACATGAGCCACGCCGCGAGCGCGTTCTTCGCGTCACCGTTCAAGGAAGCGGCGGTGTTCACATGCGATGGCGTCGGCGAGTGGACAACAACGACGCTCGGTCAAGCGCGCAGCGTCTGGGATGGCGAAACGGGCGCCAACGACATCACCCTATTCTCCGAGCAGCGCTTCCCGCATTCGATCGGCCTGCTCTACTCGGCGTTCACGGCGTGGCTCGGATTCCGGGTCAACAACGGTGAGTATAAGGTGATGGGCATGTCGCCCTATGGCACGCCGCGTTACATGGACAAGATGGAGAAGGTCTTCCATCTCAACCCGAACGACGGCAGCTTCCGGCTCAACCTTGACTACTTCAGCTTCGCTCACTCGGCGGATAGCAGCTTCAGCCAGAAATTCGTCGATCTGTTCGGCCAGCCTCGCCCTGCCGAGTCCGACTTTTTCACGATGGAGACGAACCCGGAGCGCGCGGGCGAGCGTGCCGCGATGGAACAGAACCAACATTATGCGGATGTCTCGGCGACGATCCAGAAAGCCACCGAGGACGCCCTGATTGCGATCTGCAATCATCTACACGCCAAGACCGGCCTCGACAAGCTGGTCATGGCTGGTGGCGTCGCGCTCAATACTAAGGCCAACTGGCGTCTGCTCAACGAGACTCCGTTCAAAGAGATCTATATTCAACCCGCGTCGGGCGACGATGGCGGTGCGTTGGGCGCCGCGCTGTGGGCATGGCACATCGTGCTGAACAAGCCGCGCAAGTGGGTGATGCCGCACGCATACTGGGGCCAATCCTACACCGAAGGCGAGATCGCCAAGGTGCTCACAGACAACGGGATCAAGTTCGAATCGTTCACGGATAACCCCGACAAGCTGCTTGACGTGGTGGCCGAGGAATTGACCCACAGCAAGGTCGTCGGTTGGATGCAGGGCCGCTTCGAGTGGGGGCCGCGCGCGCTTGGCGCACGCTCAATCCTCGCTGACCCGCGCACCGAGGCGATGAAGGAAGTCGTCAACACCAAGATCAAGTTCCGCGAGCCGTTCCGTCC
This sequence comes from Chloroflexi bacterium OLB13, assembly GCA_001567485.1. Classification (GTDB taxonomy): domain Bacteria; phylum Chloroflexota; class Anaerolineae; order Aggregatilineales; family Phototrophicaceae; genus Flexicrinis. Next base: position 31,532 of record JZRA01000090.1, on the reverse strand, counting down.
ATTCGCGCCGGTCGTCCTGCGTGACCGCGCCCTCGAGTACTTCGATTATCCCGAAGTGCAAGAGCACGAAGCGCCGCGATATATGCTGATGGTCGCCCCCGTGCGTGAAGAAAAGCAGCACGAGATACAGGCGGTCGTGCATAAGGGAACCGGACGGTTACAGTCGATTGAGCGCGAGACGAATCCGCGCTACTATGGAGTTATCGAGCGGTTCGGGCAGCTTACGGGCGTGCCTGTCGTGTTGAACACGTCATTCAACCTGCGCGGCGAACCGATCGTGAATACGCCGGCGAACGCCTTGAACACGTTCGTCAACAGCGACATCGACCTATTGGTCATGGAAACGCTGCTCGTCCGTAAGCCAACCAGATCGTAAGCCAGAAGAGGTTATCCCGACCATGACCGAGCTTTCAACCGACAACGACAGACTTCCTAGCGAGCTGATGGGTTCGCGCGGCTCGAACGCCGTCGCTGGACGTTTCGGCGTCATGCGCGAGCTGTTGTCGTTCCTGTGGCAGCGCAAGCTGTATTGGATGATCCCGATGATCGTCGTCCTGCTGATCTTCGGCTTGATTATCGTGGCGGGCGGAGCGTCGTTCCTCGCGCCGTTCATCTACCCGCTGTTCTAGTCTTACGACAACCGCACAGCACGATACGGGGCACCGATCTGTATCGTGCTGTCGCATTTGACGACTGCTGAGAGGTCAGCACTACCTATGGATTCGACGACACTCATGCTGCTCGTAGGCGGCGCGGTTGCTCTAATCGCCGGGCCATTAACGGCACGCAGCTCAGAACGGCGCGAGCACGTCTATGGCGGAGCGCCCGCGCGGGTTCTCAATCTGATCGCCTGCATGGGCTTCGTGGCGATTCTGCCCACCGTGCTGACGGGTCTGCTCACCGGCCACGGCGCAGCGATCCTGCCAATCGGATTCGGGATCCTCGGTATCGCACTGCTCGCCTCATTCGCGTTCGGGTTCATCGAGGGGCCGGCGCGCGAGCGTGCTCCGAAGGTGGTACGGTCTGCTTTGAATCAGTGGACAGAAGAGGACGCGCGCAAGAGCGGACTCTAGACAGCCCCGTGTGATACCCGCGACTCGCCGAAAACGGCGGGTCGTTTTGATTCACTACGGGTTAACGTTGCCTGCGGTGAGTTCCAGACGGCTCACTCGTGTGTCGTACTCGTGACCGGACGCGTAGAATCGAATCCGCGAGATGGCGACCGGGCGCAGATCAGCCGGAAAACCGGCGAGCAGATTGCCGCTGTCGAACGTGTACCACGATTTCTCTCGCAGGCGCATGTGCGGCACACGGCAGCTCTCGCATGTCTGCGCGTAACGCTCAGGCGGGCCGGGCAGCGAATAGAAACCGAAGATCAGCTCGCCCAGTTCGCCCTTCGCGTCAATGTAGTCGATGCGCACCATCAGCGGACACTCACTGCCGACGAATCCACACACCGGAAGCGACTGGTATGCGATATTCAGCTCCACGATCAGATTAAGCGTCTCGTACTGCGAGATGTCCTGCCAGACTTCACCGCGCGCCAACCCCTGCTGACAGATCGTCTCGCCGTTGCTCAGGGCGCCGCCCGTGCGGGCCATCCGCAGCACGCTGCGCCCATCTTGCTGCTGCACCGTGAACGTCCCTCGCGGCGCGTTGACCTCGACATTGGTATGATTGCACGCCCAGTTGAGCGGCGCGTTCCGGTCAGATTGCAGCATCACGTCTTCAAAACTGCTGTTCTGGATCAGGTTGAACGTCGGCACCAGCGCCCGCAGATCACCGGTCGGCAGCGAGTATTCACTGCCGCTGCCCGCCGTAATGACGTACTCCACACTCTGCGCAGGCGGAATCAGCGACGCCGTGCCGCCGTGACTGAACACCGTTACCGTCTCGTCGCGGAACTCGATCTCGAACCGGCCAGCCTGCCGAATGCGCACCTGCGTCCCTTGTGTCGAACGGAGAATCAGCTCCGCCGAGCGCGGCAATCCCCCGGCGAGAATGACCTCAAAGCGCCCCTGAGCCGAGCCGAAGGTCGCCATATAGCCAGACGTCCCCCACTCGAAACGCGGGCGCTCGGCCGAGCGCACAGCGGTCGAGGTCGTCGCTCCGATCAACGCGACACTGCCCACGAACAGGTCGTCCATCTGCGGATCGCGCAGCGCGATCACTCCTTGCGAGTCCTGTTCGTTCGGCCGCACAAAGTTGCCAACGCTGATAACTCGTGAGCCACGTTCAACATCCTCGCGCAGGTCTGCGCCGGTGATCCCCAGCGATCCACGGCTGACTTCCGCGTAGATCGCCAACGGGACGGTGGACTTGAACAGGAAGTTGTACAGGCTCAGCGCCGATACCGTGACCAACACACAGAACGCGATGAATGACGCGATGAGCACGGCCCACGCAATCCGCTGCAAGTTGAGCGACATGGGTTGCGGTGCTTCGTACGTCACGGGTTCCACAGCATGACCTTTCGACTGCCCGCCACGGTGATCGATCGTGCGCGATCGGCCCAAAACTGCGCGGCCGCGCTTCGTTTCGACTTGGCTAGGGCCGTCGGCTATGATAGCATAATCAGCCAAAACCACGACAGTTTCGGAGCAGTTTACGATGTCTGGCCATAGTAAGTGGTCTACCATAAAGCGCGCCAAAGCGGCCGCAGACGCCCAGCGCGGAAAAATCTTCACCCGCATCGCCCGTGATATCATGTTGGCCGCACGCGATGGCGGTGGAGACGAAAACGCCAACGCAAAACTTAAGCTCGCCGTCGTCAAGGCACGTGCGGCCAACATGCCGCGCGACAACATCGAGCGCGCCATCAAACGCGGCACCGGGGAACTCGAAGGCGTCGCGATGGACGAAATCACCTACGAGGGCTACGGAACCGACGGCATCGCGTTCATGATCGACGTCCTCACCGATAACAAGAATCGCAGCTTGGCCGACATCAAGCGCGTATTCAATCGAGCTGGTGGATCGCTGGCGTCGGCGGGATCGGTGGCGTGGCAGTTCACCCAAACCGGGTATATCAAGGTCGCCGGCACTGGCGTCGATTTTGACTCGTTGTTCATGGCCGCTGCGGATGCCGGCGCGGAAGACGTGGTCGAAGACGACGGCGGTTTCTCGGTCTATACCCCCCGCGAGATGCTAGCCATCGTCGAGCACACACTCTCTGAAGCAGGTTACACGGTGGACGAATCGGAATTGTTCTGGAAGCCGAGCAACGAGACCGAACTGCCAGTGGATCGCGCAGTCGCCAACCTGAAGCTCCAAGAGGCACTCGAAGAACTTGACGATGTGCAGTCCGTGGCGTCCAACCTGCTTGTGAACGATTCCGTCATCGCTGCGCTAGAAACGGCCTAACGCAGTGCTTTCATTGGGCATCGACCCCGGTACGGCGACAGTCGGTTACGGGTTGGTGCGAGAACTCTCCGACGGGGCGCTGCAAGCAGTCGCTTACGACGTCATCACGACCCCTGCACACACACCGCTTTGGGAACGGTTGGAAACGATCTATACGTCCCTCGCGGCCGTGATTAGACAGTTCCAGCCTGATCGGGCCGGCGTCGAGATCCTGTTCTTCGGCAAGAACGTGACGACCGGGATCAATGTCGCTCACGCGCGCGGTGTGATCCTGCTGGCGCTCCATCAAGCAGGGCTGCCGATCACCGAGTACAAGCCGGCCGAGATCAAACAAAGCTTGACCGGGTATGGCAACGCCGATAAGAAGCAGATGCAGGAAATGACCCGCCTGATGCTCAACCTCGACAAGATCCCTCGCCCCGACGACGCGGCCGACGCGCTCGCCGTAGCGATCACCGACATTCACAGCGCGCGGTTTAACGCGATCGGAGGGTGGCAGTGATCGCACTGCTTCAAGGCACCATCGCTGTCGATGGGCGTGATCACGTCATCCTGTTGTGCGGGGGCGTCGGCTACAAGGTCTACGGGCCGCCAACCGTCACCGGAGCCGTCGGCGAGCATCTCATCCTTCATACCAGCATGGTCGTGCGTGAAGATTCGATGACCCTCTACGGCTTCGTCACGCCCGCCGAACGCGACTTGTTTGAAACCCTGCTTACAGTCAGCGGGGTTGGCCCGAAGGTCGCGCTGTCGATCCTCAGCACGCTGTCCGGTGACGCGCTGCGCAACGCCATCGTCGCGGATCGCCCCGAAATCTTGAGCCGTGTGCCGGGAATCGGCAAGAAGACCGCACAGAAGATTCTGTTCGAACTCAAAGACAAGCTGGCAGTCGGGCTGGATTCCGCGCCGATCATGCCGTTCAGTGACATCAACAGCGACGTCATCGACACGCTGGTCGCGTTGGGCTACAGCATCGTCGAGGCCCAAACCGCCGTTCAAGCCCTGCCGCATGACGCGCCGGACGATGTCGAGGAGCGTGTTCGACTGGCGCTGCAGTATTTCGCCTAGCGTGTGGAGACAACGCACCGATGAAGACACCCGCAGGCCGTGAATGCAAGCACTACTACGAGGACTACTTTCGCGGACGCAGCGTACAGGAATGCCGACTCGCCAAGCTGAACCCCAATTCGCTGCACTGGCGGCCGAGTGATTGCAGCAAGTGCCCGGTGCCGGACATTCTGAACGCGAATGCGTCACCGAACATGGAGCTGACTCTGACGATCTCAAAGGGGATGCTCGGCTTCGGGCGCAAGATCACCGTGACGGCGCACTGTCTGAAACACGACATACCGATTCCCGATCCGTATGTCGGCTGCCCGAAAGATGCGCAAGGAAGCTCCGGCCTCGATCTCTTCCGGCGCGCGCTCGAGGACGATGATCGTGATTAAGACAGTGTTGTTCGACCTCGACAACACGCTGCTGCGCAACCCGACTCCGGAATTCGTGGCGGGTTATGTCTCGCGCATCAACCGATTCTTCAAGCGGCGGTGGAACATCGAGCCGGGCGAACATCTGCGCGAAGGTGTGCAGATCATGGCAGGCCCGCGTAACATTTGGCAGACCAATCTTGAAATCTACTGGATGCTGCTGCACCGTATCCTCCCGCTGACTGCCAAAGGGCTAAGCGAGGCCTTCACCGAGTTCTACGAGACCGAATACAAGGAACTGCGCGCCAATACGTCACCCGCGCCGGCGGCCGAAACCGTCATTGACCGCGTGCGCAGCGCCGGCTACAAGATCGTGATCGCCACCAACCCGGTATATCCTGAAGAAGCGATTCGGCTGCGATTGACATGGGCGGGGCTGCCCGGCGACTTCACGTACTACGACTTCGTCACCACCGCCGACAACATGCACTTCACCAAGCCATCGCCCGCTTACTACGGCGAGATCCTCGCTCGCTGCGGACTGGAGCCGGACGAGGCCGTGATGGTCGGTGATGAACCGGTGTACGACATTCAGGCCGCCGGAATCGTCGGGCTGCACACCCGTCACCTGAACTGGGAGACGCTCGGCCAATTTCTCGACGACCTCCCGTGCCTCCCGGAGTGGATGCCGCCCGCGATCACGAGCCAATCCATCGTGCCGCAGTGGCTCGGCAACCTCGGATCGATCTTCGGCGTCGTGGCGGATATGCCACCGCGGTTTTGGGATCAACATCCGTTTCCAGACGAGTGGTCGCCGGCCGAGATCTTATGCCACCTCACCGAGTATGAGCGCAGTATCCATCGCCCGCGCTTGGAACGCATCGCCGTGGAGCCTGACCCGTTCGTCACACAGCCGAATGATCCACCGCCGCCGTCCGACTACCCGCTGTTTCGGTCGGCTCACGCGCTGCTGCCGTATGTGTTCCTAAAAGAGCGTCAGAACACCATCGACTTCATTGAATCTGTAACACCGGCGACATGGGATCGTACAGCGCGCCACAGCATTTTCGGGCCGACCACGTTCCTAGAAATGGCTTACTTCACCGCGCAGCACGACCGCCTGCATATCCGTCAGCTGTGTCAGACGATCGGCGGATGCGAATAGATGCGGATTCCCGATGATCTTCCCTCTGGATGGAAGAAGAAGGCATCAGGTGCGATTCATCCGACTCAAGGCGTCTGAAAGGATATTAGGTCGAACGATACACAGCGATCCCGGTTAACGGCGGCATGGCGTCACCTATCAGCGGATGAACGTTGATTGAGTGTGGTTAACATATCACACTGGATTGGTTGACCCATTTCTCACCACTGTGTAAAATAGTTTTAGATAGTTCTGAAAGTCACAAACGCAAGGCCTAGTGTAAAGGACGCTCCATGGCGATGAACGCAGTGGCTCGGCTCGACGCCGAACCTCCCGCCCATCCTATCGCCCACATTGTCGAAGCCGGGTTAAGCGCGGTTGAAGCACGTATGCAAGACGCGTGCAAGAGCGATGTCTCGATCCTGAACGACGCGAGCCACCACATCCTGAGCGCAGGTGGGAAGCGGGTTCGTCCGCGCCTCGTCCTGCTCAGCTATCTGGCGTGTGGGGGCGCGGCGGTCGACAGTGTGATCTCGTTGGCGGCCGCGTTGGAGCTTGTCCATACGGCGAGCGTGGTGCATGACGATATCAACGACCACGGTGTCGTGCGCCGGGGCAAACCCTCGGTGAACGCGATCTGGGGGCGCACGTTCGCCCTTCTCACCGGGGACTTTCTGTTTACGAAGGTCTACGAGTTGATGGCGCCGCATCATGATATGAACGTGATTCTCGCGGAAGCGACTGTCGCGCTCGTCGAAGGAGAAACACTTCAGGCGCAAGCGGTTAAGGAGCAGCGCTTCACCCGCCAAGTGTATATGGACATCATCGCCCGCAAGACGGCGTCGCTGTTTAGCGCAGGCGGGCTGATGGGGGCACGAGCTGCGAACGCCAACGACCGCGTCGCGGAGGCGCTTGGCCGTTACGGCTTCAATATCGGCCTTGCGTTCCAAATCGTCGATGACATCCTCGACCTAACCGCGGACGAAGCGCAGTTGGGAAAGACCGCCGGCCTAGACCTCAAGCAAGGGCGCGGTATCGGGTCGATCAACAGCGGGGCCGCCCCTGATCCGGTCACGCTCATCAAGGCGAAGGCGCTGAACTCGAACTCCGTCGCTGAGGGCAAGCTGCAAGCGAAGATGCTGATCGACTCGGCCATCGGCGAGCTGGATGTTTTGAGCGACAGCCCGGCGAAGGACGAGCTTGTCGCGTTGGCCCGGTATATCGTCGAACGCGACCACTGAGCCAAACAGCCATGTCCCTCTGGATCTTCACACCCGAGCAGATCCGTGAGATCGAAAAGGCGGCAGTCGACGCCGGCTATACGGTGAACCAGATGATGCAGGATGCGGGCCGCGAAATCGCGGCTCGCGCTGTCTCGATGCTTGACGGCATCTCAAGCCCGCGCATCACCGTCCTTGTCGGCAAGGGCAACAACGGCGGCGATGGGTTGGTCGCTGCCGCTCTGCTCTCTCAGATGCTTCCCGACTCTCAGATTCGGCTGTACCTCCTCGACCGGCGCGACGACGATCCGCTGATGCAGTCCGCGCTCGAACACGGCGTATTCGCGGCCTATGCGGAAGACGACCGTGACGGACGGGTTGCCAAGCATGTGACCGCCAGCGCAGACCTTCTCATCGACGCGCTGTTCGGGATCGGCGTGCGCCTCCCCTTGCGCGACACCGCCCAGCGCACGCTGCGGCATGTGCGGCAGGCGCTCACCGAACGGGCGTCGGCACGGCGCGCGAATCTCTCGATTGACCCCACCGCGCCGGCCCAAGTCATGCGCCCGACCGTGCGCGTGTTAGCCGTTGACTGTCCCAGCGGCGTCGATGCACTCACGGGTGAATGCGACGCCGTAACGCTGACCGCCGACGAGACGATGACGTTCATCGGCGCAAAACCCGGCCTGCTGACGCGCGATGCCGTGCGCAAGGCCGGTTCGCTCACTATCGTGCCGCTCAACCTGCCCGACAGCGTGAAGCCAAGCGTATTCGCCAGCGGAACCCTGCTCGACAACGAGACCGTGCGCAATCTTCTGCCCGCGCGCCCTTCCGACAGCCACAAGGGGACGTATGGCCGCGTGCTGGTGATCGCTGGGAGTGAACGCTTTTCGGGCGCAGCAGGGCTTGCCGCGCTCGGCGCTTACCGGATCGGCGCTGGCCTTGTCGAGATCGCCGCTCCGGCGCCGGTCGCGCGCTCCCTTCAAGGCGGACTGCTCGAACCGATCTGGCTCCCGCTCGGCGACGACCCGCTCGACGACACGCTGCGCAACTCGATTGCGGCTTCAGATGTCGTGTTGATCGGCCCCGGCATGGGCGGTTCCGCGTTAGCGGTCGACCGGACGCTCGCGGTACTGAGTCACGTTCGAGAGACGTATCCTGCGCTGCCGCTGGTGCTGGACGCCGATGCTCTGAACGCGCTCGCTGGCGTAGGTGCGTGGGCGAACCTGCTGCCAAAGCACGCCGTCATCACACCGCACCCCGGCGAGATGGCGCGCCTACTTGGCGTCACAACGCCGGACATCCAGCGGGATCGCTTCACGTCGGCATCGAACGCGGCGGAATCCGGCGCGGTCTGCGTCCTCAAAGGCGCTCATACGCTCATCGCAGCAGCCAACAAACCGGTACGGGTCAGCCCATTCAAGACAGATGCGCTCGCAAAGGCTGGTACGGGAGACGTGCTTGCCGGGGCAATCGCCGGACTGATCGCGCAGGGATTGGCCGGAATCGACGCCGCATCCGCAGCCGTCTATATCCACGCGCTGGCCGGGACGCTCGCCACGAGACACGTCGGTGCGGCAGCGGGCGTCATGGCGGCCGACGTAGCCGGCGCACTCCCGGCAGCGCTCGGTCAAATCAGGGCTGGCTAAGCCGGTATTCGTAAGTCGAGAGATTCGGTCTCCCATCTTGCACCGCTTAGTCGAGCTATACGGCGCGGCGTTTTCTCATCACCCATCACTCATCACTTTCAACTTCGTGCTTAGGTGGTTTACGCCGCAGCGCCCTACGCAGACCGGTGATCTCTCGCAGGAACGCAAACAGGCCGCCGATGAATCCCATCACCCGAATGACAGGCGAAGCGACTGTCTCCGCGATGAAGACCGCTGCACCGCGTACAGCCGAAACCGCGCCGCGCAGTTCGCCGGCAATCGCAGTAGTCTGGATCTTCAGGACGCCCGCTAACGCCGCGATCTGAACGACAAGGATGGCCGTTCCAAACAGCACGACCGTCGTAGTGGCGAAGATCACGACAAGCAGAAGATCCCGGATGTAGGCGATGATCGACGCGGCACGCTCCGGGTCGGCGCGCGCGATCAGCACACCGAGAATGATGAGAATCAAGATAAACGCCGCGTAACCGATGACGACCGTCTGCAGAACCCGCGTCAGCTTCGGTTTCGGTTTGGCTTCAGTCACCGGAACACCGCCATTCAGCGTGCAGGACGGCGTCTGCGCTGGCCGGTGGTCAGGGCACGCACAGACATGAGCGCAAAGAGCGATCCCAACGTCGCGGCGGCCGTGCGCAGGCCACCCAAACTCAGCACTTCAATCCCGGCGAACACGCCCAGAATATGACCGGCAGCGAAACCGACCCAGCTCGCCAACAGGAACACCGCCAGCCGCCGCGCATCACCGCCAAAGATAAAGTGGAACAGTGCGCCGTAGAGGGTCGCTAAGGCGAATGCGAATACGAGGCCGGGGCCGGGCACTACATGCAGACTTTCGCTAATCCGTGTTACAATCCGGGGCGAGTGTAACATAACTTTCAAACCCAGCGAAGTACCGCAGACGTCCAAGGCGCCCGCTCGATGAACCTCATTGACCATCGAATCCTGATTCCGACGTCACCCGAACGGGTCTGGCATTTCGTGGGCGATCTCAAACGTAACGCCGAGTGGCAGGCGAACTGCCGGTCGACCGTCATGCTGACGTCCAACACGAAGATCCAGCCCGGTGCGCGTGTGCGCATCACGCCGGAGCGCGGGCGCGATGTCGTGCTCGAAATCACGGCATGGTACGAGCGCTTCGGCTACGAATATAAAGTCGTCGAGGGCGGCTCATACCGGGAGAACAAAGGGACGCTGCGCCTCCAAGAAGTGCCAGAAGGCACGATTGTACAGTGGACGTTCAGCTATCGGGCCGGGCTGTTTGGCGGCAGCGCAGGGCGTGGTCAAGAGGCGATCATCATCGACAGCCTGCGCGGCCTGTACCGGCTCATCACGAAGTCGAAGGAAGTCGAGACGTTTCAGGCCAAGTCGCTTATGCGCGAGGATCCCGGCGTCGAGGCCCGCGCTACGTACCGCCCACGCCATCCGTTCGGCGATACGGCAGAAGGCAGCGCCGCGATAGTCAAAGGGCAAGCACGTCAGCCCACCAAACCCCAGCCTGCCGTTGTGATTGACGAGCCACCCCTTAAACCCGGTGACACAAAACCACGGCCCGTCAGCATCCCTACCACCACGCCAGAGCCTGTCCAGCCAGCGGCATCGGCGCCTGTGGTCAACGCGCCCGCCGAACCGGACTTCCTCGCGGTCGAGTCGACCACGCCGGAGGTCGTCGTCGGGCCGCCCATCGCGCCTGTCGCGCCAACGCCTAAGATCGATGTCCCTGCCGCCGCAGCCGTCCCATCCGCGAGCGAACCCGCCAAAGCCGTTCCAACACCGTCAGCTGCCGAATCTGTGGAAGCCAAAGCGCCTGACACCGTCCCGCCGCCCGCCGCAGAGTCGACCGAATCGGCCGAGGCCAAGGCATCGCCAGCTGAGAGCGCACCGGCGGCCGGAGCCGTCCCCTCGACGCCAAAGCCGCTGGAGGACACGGCTCCGCCACGAGTGTCCGATACGGCGCCGGTTGTGGCCCAATACGCAACCCCATCTGAGGCGCCGGTCGCCTCACCACCGCTGACGACCAAGCGCGACAAGATCCACGATACGTCGCAGATCAGCGTGTTCGAGGTGTTTGGCCTACCGAAACCCAGCGAGACACAGGAACTTGAAACGTACTCGAAGGAAGAGTTCAGCCGCCCCGAGCCGATCAGATTCTCGCGCCCCGATGCGCCTAAGCCCATCGCAGTCATTCCGATGCCGGTACACGTTGACGCCAGCGCCGCGGTTGAGGGATCGGCTCCATCTCCGGCGCGTAAACGTGGAGGACATCGGCTGTATGCGCGGATACACTCGGTGAAGGTTCGCCGCGCGTATTAGCCGCGCAAGCAGCAGCGAGACAACAAGAAAGACCCCGCATAGTGCCGGGGTCTTTTTGTGTCGCTGGTGGGGTGAGTGATGGGACTTGAACCCACGGCCTTCTGGGCCACAACCAGACGCTCTAACCAACTGAGCTACACCCACCATGGTGCGCTCGGTAGTATAGCATAGGTGGCGCCGGGGTGTCTAGCACTAGCCTCCCCTATTCGACGGGATCGATACGATAGACTTCACCGTCGTAGTTGACGACGTACAGCTCGCCAGCTTCGTCCTCTCCAAACGCGCTGATCTGAAAACCGGCGTTCATCGCCTCGGCCGTTTGCCACACGCCGGCAGAGTCGCGCCAGCTTGCCCAGATTTGCCCACTGCAGAAGTCGCCGAAGAAGTACACGCCCTTCAGCTGTGGAAGCCGAGCGCCGCGATATACGAATCCGCCGGACACCGAGCAGTTCCCCGCCGAGTGACGGTACTCGGCGACAGGATACACCATCCCCGGCGGCACAGTCCCCACAGCGTACGGCGCGCTGGCCTCGTAATCCGACCAGCCGTAATTCTCACCCCCCGGTGAATCCGCAGACTGGAAGTTCACTTCTTCCCACTCGTTCTGGCCGACATCCGCCAAGTACAGATCGCCGGTGGCACGGTCAAAGCTGAACCTCCACACATTGCGCAGCCCGTATGACCAGACCTCACGAGCAAATGACGGGTTCGACGCATGCGGATTGTCCTCAGGGATGGCATACGGATCGCCCGAGTCGACGTCGATTCGCAAGATGCTGCCGTACCAATCGGAGGGGTTCTGGCCGGAATCGAGCGGATCGCCGGCGGCTCCGCCATCGCCAAACGAGATATACAGATAGCCGTCGGGGCCGAATGCGATGTGCCCGCCGTTATGGTTGTCATACGGTTGGCGAAGCGTCAGCAAGACCTGTTCGGTCGAGCGGTCGCCGACGTTGGGGTTGTTCTCGGCAAGCTGAATACGTGACACGACGGACGTTGTGCTGCGGTCATTGTAGCTCACGTACATCATGCCGTTCTCGGCGAAATCAGGGTGAAACGCCAGCCCGAGGAGTCCGAGTTCCGAGTATCCCTGCGTCACCGACTGGTTGACGCGGTCGCTGAGGTCGAGGAACGGCGAACCCCCGATCTCCCCATCCTTCAACACCCACACGCGACCGGTCTGCTCAACGATGAAGATGCGCCCTGAGCCGTCGCCCGCGTGAGTCACCAACAGCGGGTGCTCGAAGCCGTTTGCAACCAGCGTCAACTTGAACGACGCGAGATCCGGCGGGGTGATGAGCTGCGTGATCGGCTCTTCCTCTTGTGCCTGTGCCGCAAGCCCGATTCCGAAAACAGCCATGAGTAAAACCGCAATCAGTCGTTTCATGGTGCTGACCTTACGCTTCTCCGTGTAAGCAGTTCCTTACCCCTGATCGGCAGCGCCCGCCACCGCGACCACCACGGCATCCGGCGTCCAGTAGGTCTGTATTGCCTCGCGCACACCGTCAGCCGTCACAGCATTGATCTGCGCCGGATATTCTACAAGATAATCAAGCCCCAATTCGAACGTCTCCATCGACAGGATCGCGCCGGCCAGTCCCTCGTTCGTTTCAAGCTGCAGCGGCATCCGTCCGATAAAGTACGATTTGTTGTCGTCGAGTTCGGTATCGGTGACGTGTTCGGCAGCCATCTTGCGCACTTCTTGCAGCGACAGGTCAACGGCGCGTTCGACATTGGCGGGATTCACCCCTGCCGATATCGACCATGCGCCCGGCCCATAGCCGCCCTCAATCCGGGAATACGCATAGTAGGCCAAGCCGGCTTTCTCGCGCACTTCGTCCCCGATGCGCCCCATCATGCCGAACTCACCAAGAATGCTGTTAGCGATCCGCGCCGCCTGAAAGTCCGGGCTGCGCCGCTCTGGCCCTACAACGCCGATGACCACGTCCGACTGCGTCTTGCCGGGAATGGGCACAACCGTGTGAATCGTCCGGTCGACATTCGCTGCGCTGCCGACTGATCGTGCCGGCGCTTGATCCGGCGCCGTCCACGATTCCAGTTTGGCGCGCACGGCGTCGACGGCCGCGGCGGGATCCACCGCACCGACAATAACAATCGTGACTCCGTCTGGCCCGTACTGCGACGCGTGAAACTGCTTGAGCATCTGCGCATCAATCCCCGGCAGCGACTCCAGCGTGCCGCGCGGTGAATAGTGATACGGGTGCGAAGCGTCGTAAAGCGACTCGCGGAACGCGCGCGACGCCTGTCGCCGTGTGTCTTGCAGGCTGTACTGCAGCCACGTCATCACCTCGCCGCGCAGCCGATCCACTTGATCGGATGGAAACACCGGGTTCATTACACAGTCCGCCAGCGTGTCGATCAACACCGGCAGGTCTTCAGCGAGCGCCTTTCCGCCAAAGCTGACGTGATGTACCCCCGCCGCAAAATCGAAGTCCGCGCCGATGTCCTCCAGCCGCGATGCGATCGCTTGCAAGCCCCGGCTCTCCGTGCCACGCATCAGGCTGGCCGCAGTCATCGACGCCAACCCGTTGTGCTGCGGCGATTCGTACAGCGACCCGCCGCGCATCTGCCCGACGAGCACGACCGATTTCACGCTCGGGTTCGCGCGCACCAGCACGGTGACTCCGTTCGAGAGCACAGCGCGGGTGATATTCGAGGAATTAGGCAGTCCCAAAGCCACGTTATTCTGCGTCATCATCGTCCTCGTCGTTCGCTCCGTCCACAAGGCCGGTCGGGATCAGATGTCCGACGACACGGTTCCGGGGCCGCAGATAGCGGATCGCTGCGGCCTTCACGTCATCCAGTGATACGTGATCGAGGCGGTCGATGTACCCCTCGAACCACCCGTACGACCCGAGATTCTCGGCGAACGCCAGCCAATACCCCTGACCCGTCACCGTCTCAGTCGTGTAGGCGAACGATGCCCGCGCCTGTTTCTTCGCTTTATCGACCTCGGCCTGCGACACGTCACCGGCCACCAGCCGCGCAATCTCGGACTCGATGATCACTTCAGCCTCGGCAATCGTCCGTCCGTCGCGCAGCGTCACCACAATTGTGTAAAGATATGGATCAACCGTCGGCACCAGCCCACCACCGATCGACGCGGCGATCTCAGTCTCGACCAGCGCACGGTACAGGCGGCTGGTTTTGTTGTCGATCTGACCGTCGGGGCCGGTCAAAATGCTGTCGAGGATCGTCAGTGCATAAAAGTCATCATCACCGGCAGCAGGCGCACGATACGCATATTCGAGAAACGCCGTGTGACCGGGGCGCTCGACCGTAACACGCCGTTCGCCCTGCTGTTCCGGCTCTGGGCGCACGAACAGCGGCGGCGTATCCCCCGCCGGAATCGCGCCGAAGTGTTGACGAATCCGCGAGAGCATGTCGTCCGGATCAAACGCGCCCACAGCGACCACAATGGCGTTGTTCGGCACGTAGTAGCGCCGATAGTGCGAATACAGATCGTCACGCGTCATCGTGCGCAGGTCGTGCAGGTCGCCGACGATTTCGTGGTGATACCCGTGCACGCGGAAGGCCGCGGCCGAGATTTCCTCATCAAGCCAGAACAGCGGCGAGTTCTCAAGGCCCTGCCGTTCGCTGATGATGACGGTTCGTTCGGACTCGACCTCCTCGATATCAAAGCGCGCATTCACCATGCGATCCGCCTCATGACGCAGCGCGAGGTCGATCTTGTCGGCGGGAAGGGTCTCGTAATACGCGGTGTAGTCGAACGATGTTTGGGCGTTCCACGTGCCACCAAGCCGGTCGAACATCTTGTCGACCTCCTTAGCGGGGAACGCTTCGGTACCCTTGAACATCATGTGCTCGACCCAATGAGAAATCCCGGTCTTGCCGGTTGGCTCGTTGCGGCTTCCGATGCGGTACAGCACCCACCAGCTAATCAGCGGGGCGCTTTGAACCTCTTTCAGGATGACGACGAGACCGTTTTCAAGGACGTGCCGCTGTACTGCCACGTAGGACACCTATCGTTTCATTTCGTTTCGCACGGCGAATTATACGACAAACGCCGGGTCATCGGAACCACACCCGGCGTTTGCTTATGTCTTGCTAACAAGCGCTCGATAACGTCCTAGTCATCGCCGTTGTAGCCCCGGCCAACACCGCGATACTTGAAACCCAATGCCTTCATGCGCTGCGGGTCGTACATGTTTCGCCCGTCAACAAGGATCGGCTGTTTCAACAGCTTGTGCAGCCGTTCCAAGTCAAGCTGCTTGAATTCGTTCCACGGCGTGCCGATCAGCACGGCGTCCGCACCGGTGACGGCGTCGTAGGCGTTCTCGCACATGGTGATCTCCGGCACTGCGTCACTGGCGGCCTGCATCGCGACAGGGTCGTAGCCGCGCACGGCTGCGCCGCGCGAGAGCAGCGTCCTCGCAATGTCCAACGACGGCGACTCGCGGATGTCGTCCGTGTTCTCTTTGAACGCCAGACCCAGTATCGCGATAGTCTTGCCGCTGCAATCGCCCAGCAGGTCGTGCAGCTTGTTCACCGCCAGCTTGCGCTGGAACTTGTTGATATCGGTGACGGCGTTCAGTAACTGCGGATGCGCGCCAGCTTCCGCGGCCATGAACGTCAGGGCCTTGACGTCTTTCGGGAAGCAGCTCCCGCCGTATCCCAGTCCGGGCTGAAGGAAGTGGTGCCCGATCCGCTTGTCAAACCCCATGCCCTGCGCCACTTCGACGACGTCAGCGCCGAGCCGTTCGCAGATATTCGCGATCTCGTTGATGAAGCTCAGACGGGTCGCCAGAAAGGCGTTCGACGCGTACTTAATCATCTCCGCCGTGCGCAAGTCGGTCATCACGATGGGCGCGCGAAGCGGTAGGTATAACTGCGCCACCGCCTCAGCCGCCCACCGATCCTCATCGACTGATCCGAGGACGGTGCGATCCGGGAACATAAAGTCATGCACAGCCGCGCCTTCACGCAAAAATTCCGGGCAGCTCACGACCGCAAACTTAATCGGCTGTGGCAGGTTGTTCTTGACGACGTTGGCGACGATGTCCCCCGTCCCGACCGGCACCGTCGACTTGTTGATGATGATGAGCGGCTTAGTCATGTGGGCAGCGATGCTGGCAGCGGCAGCCCGCACGTACTTCAGCTCGGCCTCGCCATCATCCCCTTCCGGCGTGCCGACGCAAATGAAGGCGAACTCGGCATCGCGCAGCCCCTCTTCGTAAGACGTCGTGAACGACAGACGGCCGGCGCGCACGTTGCGGTCGACAATCTCGGCGAGGCCCGGCTCGAAGATCGGCATTTCGCCGTTCTTCAGGGCTTCGATCTTGCGTTCATCGATGTCGACGGTCACGACCATGTTGCCCAGCTCGGCGAAACAGGTCGCGTTAACCAGCCCCACGTACCCGGTACCGATCACGCAAATTTGCTTCATGGATTCCGCCCCCTTCAGGCTCAAGTCACACAAGAACAGCAACCGGCTTGCGTGCCGGCGTTTTTCACTCTGACCTGCCGGCTGTCATGGCTGCGCCTCGGCGATCATTCGCGCCGCCGCGCGCCGGCCAATCTCGACCGCGTAGTTCGTGCCGCGATCCCACGGGTACACTTGGCTCATACTCGCCCACCACAGCCCCGGCAGCGGAGTCGCCAGATCGGGGATGCGCGCCGAGTGACCGACCCTCGGAACCGGCTGCGCGTATGGCGCACGCCACACCCACGCCTTGCGGATCCATCCCGGCTCGAAGTCGGGATTCACCGTCTTGAACGCCTGCGAGAAACGGTCGATCATGGCCTCGTCCGAGAGCGTGAAGTACTCGTGGTTCGGGTCGGCATAATCACCGCAGTACACCAGCACATCGCCGCCATAATTCGCGCTCGGCAGCCAGTTGGTGTGCTCGACCATTGCCAGAAACGGGAACGGATTCTGCGCCTTGTCCGCTGACTGAGCCGGCAGGTTAAGCCAGTACGTGCCGTCCGTCAGCACACTGTGCTTAAGCGCGTAAACGACACAGATCGCGCCGATCGAGTCCAAGCTCGCAACGGCACGCCCATAAGAGGTGTCGGCAAGCGCCGGTGCTTGTTTCAGCAGCCCGGTAGGCGATGAGGTCGAGAGGACGTGATCGACGGTGATCTCTATGTCCGCAGCGACCAGCTTCCAGCCCGCCGCCTCCCGTGTCAACGAAGTCACCGGCGACGACAGCCGGATATCAACCCCTGCCCGGCGCACGGCATCTGCGACGTCATCCATAAACGACTGGAATCCGCCCTGATACGTGCCGAGCTTGACGCTGCGTGCCTTGATCCGCGCCCACATCCACGCCATATTCACGTCGCGGTAGCGGTCGGCAAACTTACCGATCAACAACGGACGCCACAGCTTACTGTAGACTTCGTCGCCCATCCACCGCCGCAACCACGAGTCCGCGGTGGTGTTCTCAAGCGGCTGCCACCACGGCGTGAGCTTGAGGAACACGCCCGCCAGACCGAGACGAATCAGACCGAGCCATGACAGCGGGAGCTGCAGCGTCGATAGATTCATCTCCGAGCGGTAAATCTTGCCGTCGAGCCAATAGCTGGTCTTCGGGCGAGGGAACATGATCTTCCCGTCAAGGCCCAGCTCACGGGCAAACCGGAGCAAATCCGCGTCTGTCTGGAACCAGTGATGATAGAACTTCTCAAGCGACCACGCCCAAGACTCGTCCTTGAAACCGCTCGCGAGGCCGCCAACGCGGTCTGCGGCCTCAAAGACCACAACGTCATGCCCCGCGTTCGCTAAGTCCCAAGCGGCGGCAAGGCCGGCGACTCCGGCGCCGATAATGGCTGTTTTCATGCCCTACTCTTCACGACATGGCGCGCTTAAACACGCTCTCAATACGCGTATTACACCTCAACACGCGCAATTACTCATCATCCCACCAGCGAAAACCTTCCGGCAGGTTGTCCATCCCGCGCGCAGGCGGCGTCTCATCCACCAACGGCGGCGGAAGCTGCGGCGACAGCGTAATCGCGCCTGACGTCAATACCAACCGCACCGGCGCAGCTGCGCGGGGCGTGCTCGATCTCAGATAATGCACACACATCCGCACTAGGGTGCCAAAGCCGATTGCGATGCAGACAAGGTTGAACATCCAGCCGATCGTAGGCAGCGCGGACAGCAGCGCGACGACCGTCGCGCCGACCGCCGTGGCGAGCATCCAATCGCGCGACGAGAGATCCTTCGCCGAGACGCGCTCTAGGATGAACGTCCCCAGCGCGGCCGCGACGATCACACGCGCGATGTATGCCGCCACGTAAAGGAAGATCGCCACGCCCCCAACATCCACGATACCGAACGTCACAAGCGATGCGACCGTCAGCGAATCGATCCGGATAAAGGCGAACATTGCGACGATGAGCACGCTCACGATCAGCGCCAGCGCCGTGATCGGCAGGGCGAGCAGCAGGCTGACGCCGCCGACGACGGTATTGGAGATTACCTGCTTGCCCACGGCGCGCGCTGGCCGCTGCACGATGCGCGGAATCACCAGCAGCGCGATGCTGCCCAGCACGGTTAACACCACGATGTCCTGCACGACTTGGCCGAAGAACTGGCGAAGCGCGTCACTGCGGCTCTCCTCGGCGACCAATTCCTCGATGGTGGGCGAGTTCGTCGCCAGCGTATAGGAGACTTCACCGTCTACGCTGCCGTCGATGCGCGCTGGAGCGCCGCGATATAGTCGACGTTACGGCCGACTGTCGCGCCCTGTTCGATCGTCAGCCCCGGCAGCGCAGGCTCGATACCGAACAGTACGGACAGCAGAGTCAGGCCCAGCGGGGGCGCTAACTCCTCACGCGCGTCGCCAACCGACGCGTAAAGGTCACGGGCAACACGCCCTGAGACGGTCAGCGAAATCCCCGTGAACATCAGATCGCGCTGCGCATCACCGTGGTGTTCCATTCGCAGCGCGGCGACCTGAACGTCACCGTCGATCCGCACGCCGCCCGCCACCTGAACCGCCGCGCCGATCGATCGGAGCGCGCCATCGTGGATGGCCGACCCTGCCAGCATCCGGATCGAGCCGGCAACAGCGTGGACATCGTCCTCAAGCGTCCCGCTGATATCGACACTACGCGCTAGCAGGTACAGATCATCCGCCACGGTTCCATTGATGCGAACGGTGAGGGCAGCAGCAATCACAGAGCCGTTGACACGGCCGTCGATAGTGAGGTCGCGGCACACGGCAAACAGGGTGCCATCGACGACCTCATCCGCCTCAACCGTACAGGTCGTCGCCTGCATCACTTCAGTCGCTGCAGCGCCGCCCACGATGAACAGGATCAGGGCGATCAGCAGTATCCGGCTCGAACGCATTCCGGCTCCAAGGTTCAAATCACGCGCCAATCATAATGGCGCGCTCCGGGTTACGCTATATGCGTTCGTGCGTCCGGCAGGGAACACCCTACCCGTTCGGATAGGCCGCCGCCACCAGCGCTGATGATCCGGTGTCATGGGCGGATGTGCCATGCTGTGGACACCGCACGACTTGCGGCTAGAAACGGAGTGTCCCATGCCAACCCCTCTCGAAACATTCAGCGACGCTCTTGCCGACGCGATCGCGCAGGCTGCCGTCAGCATTGTCCGCGTTGAAGCCCGGCGCCGCCTACCCGCTAGCGGCATCGCGTGGACGGATTCGGACGTCGTCACCGCCAACCATGTCGTCGAACGCAGCGAAGGCATTCGCATCGGACTGCCGACCGGAGAGGTCGTCCCCGCCGAGCTGATCGGCCGCGATCCATCCACCGACCTCGCCGTGCTGCGCGTGCAGGGCGGACTGACGCCGGTCGTTCGCGCTACCAAGCCGGTGCGTGTCGGCCATCTGGTGATGGCAGTTGGACGGCCGGGAAAGACCGAACAGGCCAGCGTCGGGATTGTGAGCGCCATCGGCTCCAGCGAACCTTCCGGCGAGGACGACCGCCCACGGCGTGGAGGATTCAGCTTCGCATACTCGCGCGGAAGCGGTGGAATCCTGCTGGACGGCGCGATCCACTCAGACGTCGTGATGTATCCGGGCTTCAGCGGCGGGCCGCTCGTTGATTCGTCAGGTCACGCTGTCGGGCTTACTACGTCGGCCGTCGCCGCAGGGATGAGCCTGACTATCCCGCTGTCGACACTCGAACGGGTCTTCGCTCAACTGACGGAACACGGCAAGATCAAGCGCGGATTCATCGGCGTGAGCCTCCAAGCCATGCGCTTGACTGACTCGCTCGCAGAGAGTATCGGTCAGCGAACCGGCCTGCTGATCGTGGCAACCGAGGCCGGCGGCCCGGCAGACACGGCGGGACTATATCAGGGCGACATCGTCATTGCGCTGGACGGCCTACGCACCCGGTCGCTGGATGAGCTGATGGTGCTTCTGAACAGCGACCGGATCGGTAGATCAGTCGCGCTGCGCGTGATCCGCGGTGGACAGGCGCAAGAAATTCCCGTAACCATTGCGGAACGCGAGTGACGCATCATGCCGCTGTCACTGCCAGCATTTGACGAGGCGATGGCTTGCCGGGGTACGGCGGACACGCCGAGTGGATCGCGCTCCACCTGAGCCTGCGGCCCGGCCACTCTGGCGGCCCGCTGATGGACGCGTTCGGGCGTCTGGTCGGAATCAACACGATGATTACCGGCCCCGAAGTCGGCTGCGCGATCCCGGCGCATGTCGCGGCCGAATTCCTGCGGCAAGACATTGACGTGAGGTTGATCCGCTCCGCTTGAGATTGTCACACGCTGTCGTGCTGCCCTATAATCATGCCGACGCACAGGATATGAAGGCAGCATGACAGCCCTCCGCCCGCAGGATCGTTCCCCACATTGGCAGAGCGTTTACGTGACAAATTCGCGCCCGGACGCCTATATCGTGGCCGGACGCCTTGAACACGAAGGCATCGCAGCGTTGATTCATTCCGAAGCAGGCCGCGACGCGCTCGGCATCCATATCGGCGCGTTGGGCGCGATTCACGTGTTGGTCGATGCCACCGATGCCGCTGCCGCCGAGGCTATCCTCTACCCCGATTCAGGCGACGTCGCATTCCTCGATGATGGCGACGTCATACGGAACCTTGATGACAACGATGAATGACACATTGACCGCCGTCCCCGGCATCCGTGTGGGACACGCGACGGACGAGTCGGGCGTGACAGGCTGCACGGTGGTGCTTTGTCCGGACGGCACGGTCGGCGGCGTGGATCAGCGCGGCGGCGCGCCCGGCACACGGGAGACCGATCTGCTCGCGCCGATGCACCTTGTCGAGCATGTGTCGGCGGTGTGCTTGGCGGGTGGCAGCGCGTTCGGGCTTGCCGCCGCCGATGGTGTGATGCGCTGGTGCGAGCAGCACGGACACGGGTATCAGGTAGGCAGCGGAATCACCGTCCCGATCGTGCCGTCAGCGATTATCTTCGACCTCGCGATCGGCAGCCCGCACAGCCGTCCGACTGCGGAAATGGGTTACGCGGCCTGTGCAGCGGCGAGCAGCGATCCGGTCGCGCTGGGCAGTGTCGGCGTCGGCACGGGCTGTCGCGTTGGCGCCGCGCGGGGCAACGGATTCGCAACCAAGGGCGGTGTCGGGTCTGCTGCGATGGATCTCGGAGGGGGATTGATCGTCGCGGCGCTGGTGGCGGTAAATAGTCAGGGCGATGTCGTTGAGCCAGATGGTTCGATTATCGCGGGCTTGCGAAGCGCTTCGGATGCTCCCGGCTATGCGAACATGCTGCAGTGGATGCGCGAGTCTCGCCTCACCCCGCCCAGTACAGAAGCGACGGTGATCGGCGTCGTGGCGACCAACGCCCGGCTCAACAAGGAACATACCAACAAGGTCGCTCAAATGGCGCATGACGGACTCGCGCGCGCCATCCGGCCCGCGCACACGATGTACGACGGCGACACCCTGTTCGCGCTGGCGACCGGCGCGGTCGATGCCGATGCCAGCTTGGTCGGCGCGTTTGCCGCCGATGTGCTGGAGCGCGCAATCCGGCGCGGAATCAAGGCCGCGCATTCACTCGGCGGCGTGCGGGCGTGGAACGAATAACGCTTTAACAGAGTTGACGTGAACCTTAAACGGGATTTAGTGAAGGTCATCGATAATGTTAAAGCGTTCCGAAGTCCGTGAGGGGAACATGCCAAAAGTGTTGGTCGTCGAGGACGACGAGACGCTGCTGCACAACTTGGCGTCTAATCTGCGCAACGAGGGGTTCAACGTCGTTACAGCGACGGATGGCGAGACCGGCCTCAGCAAGATCAGAAGCGACGTGCCTGACCTGATTATCCTCGACATCATGCTGAAGAAGCTGGACGGGCTGACGATCTGCCGCATGGTGCGGCACGACTCGGCCATCTCGCATATCCCGATCATCATGATCACCGCGCGAGGCAACGAGATCGACAAGATTGTCGGGCTGGAAAGCGGCGCGGACGACTATATCGTCAAGCCCTTTGGCTTAGGTGAAATGCTGGCGCGGGTACGGGCCGTCATGCGGCGCGCGCCGGGCCAACTGATGGTACAGCAAGACGAGATCATCTCGAACGATCTCCGGCTCAATCTAACAGGTCGCCGTGTGTTCAAGGGAAGCGACGAGGTCAAGCTCAGTAATAAGGAGTTCGACCTGCTCGCCGAGCTGATGCGCAATCGCAGCGCGGTGCTCTCTCGCGACCTTATCCTCACGAAGGTGTGGGGATATGACTATTTCGTGGACAAACGCACGGTTGACGTTCACATCCGCTGGCTGCGCGAAAAGCTGGAGGATGACCCGTCCGATCCGCGCCGTATCGTAACAGTACGCGGTGTAGGATACCGGTTTGAGGGATAGCCCCTGCTCGAGGGTCTGAGTAATGCTTGAATTTCTCGCTGTGCTGCTGGCTGTATCCACGGCAGCGCTCGCTGGATATACAATCCGTCAGCATCGCCAGATGAGCGTGCTGCGAGCGACGCTCGCCAATCGACAGTCCATCTTGTCCGAACTTGAACGCACACTACGAGAACGCGACTCCGCGTTCGGGAGCCTACAGCAGTCATTGGCGGTCAATCAGCCGTCCGGCCCTTGCACAGTGGTGGACGCCAACCAGAGCGACGCGCTGGCGCATCAGGTCGCCATACTGAACGTCATGCTGAACGCGACCGACGACGCGCTGATCGTGGTAGACGACGAACTGCATATCGTGCTCGCCAATGCCGCCACCTCCACGATCTTCGGGCCGGTGCAGATGGACGCACATTTGGAGACACTGACCGGCAGCCCTGCAATCGTCTCGCTCGTCGAGAACGTGTTGGCCTATCATGACGACGTCATCGAGGAACAGGTCTCAATCGGCGACGACGTGTATCTCGTCCGTGTGCGGCTCGTCATGCTCGGCAGCAGCGCGCTGGTGTGCCTCACCTTGAACGACATCACCCAACTTGTGCGGCTCAATCGCTCACGCCGCGACATGGTCGCCAACATCAGCCACGAGCTGCGGCACCCCATCGCCAACATCCGGCTCATCATCGACGGGCTGTTCCACGATCAGGATAAGCCCAAGCGCAAGGAGAGCATCTCTAGCCTGCGCGCCATCGCCCACGAGACGGATCTGCTGCTGTGGCTCGTGCAGTCGATGGCCGACCTGTCGATGATCGAGTCCGGTCAGGCGATCGTCCGGATGGTCGAGGTCAATTTCCACGAACTGGTCGACGGTGCGATTGAGCGCCTTGTCAATCAGACCGAGCGCAAACATCTGACCATCGTAAAGCACGTCCCGGCCAAACTGATCGTTCTATGCGACCGCGATCTTGTCCAACGCGTTGTCGTGAACCTGCTGCATAACGCGATGAAGTGGTCGCCGGAGGGCGGCCCGGTCACCATCGAGGCGGAGACCTCCGCAGAGGAAGTGGTCGTCAGTGTACTCGACAACGGCCCCGGTGTCCCGCCAGATCAAGTCGAGCGCATCTTCGAACGCTTCTATCAGGTCGACCCGTCACGCTCCGGCAGGGACGGCACGGGGCTGGGCCTCGCCATCTGCAAGCACATCGTCACCGCGCACGGCGGGCGGATTTGGGCAGAGAGCAACGAGCTTGGTGGTGGTGGACTGTTCCGCTTTTCGCTGCTCAACGCCGATCCTGCCGCGGCTGGTCATCCCAACGGCGCCGTCCGCAGCAGTCCGTAACGGGTGACGTCTCCCGCGACATCGGCCGAAATCCGTGCCACAGCCGTCGGTAGTACGCGGCCGTCGACTATCATCAAAGCAAGGACACCCCGGTTCTTGAGGCATCCATCCCGACGACTACAAGTTCTTGATATAATCGGGGGAATGGGATAGCCGCACACCACGCCGTTTTTACAAACGCGCGCGTTTGTGCTGCCCCGCCCCCGGCCGCTGTGAGCAAATTGGACGCGACATCATGCATTTGACTGGCCTGATCGACCTGTTTCTGGAACAGCCCGAAGTACGGCGGCGTACTGCACAACTCAGCGGCGGCGAACGGCCGTGGGCCGTCGTACGCTCGGCGCGTCCGTTTTTCGCCGCGGCGCTCGCGCGTGGGTGGGCTGGCCCGGTGATCTTCGTGACCTCGCGCATTAAGCGGTCGTATGATGTCAGCGGTCAAGTCCCGGTGTGGTTGGACTCGCCGGACGCGGTGTACCGGTTCGCTGAGCCTGCGCCGCACTTCTTCGAACGCGCGCCGTGGGGCGATGCCGCCATTCGCGCCCGCCTAGAGGCGTTGGACGCGTTGGCGGTAAGCGACTTCTCGGCGACCTCAGCGTTTGTTGTGACGTCGGCGCGCGCGTTGGTCCAGCGCACGATTCCGTTCAGCACATTCCGGCGCGTAACGATCACCATAGAACGCGGCTCGGTGTTTGCCATCGACAAGCTCGTCGCGCGGCTCGTCAACCTCGGCTACGCGCCCGCCGGTCTGGTGATCGAGCCGGGCCAGTTCAGCCGGCGCGGCGGAGTTCTCGACGTGTTTCCGGTGACGGCCCCGTTTCCAGTCCGGCTCGAATTCTTTGACGACGAGATCGACAGCCTACGACAGTTCGATCCGGCGACGCAGCGCACGATCCACCACGTCGACAGCATCGCGATAACGCCGGCGCGCGAAGCCCTGCCAGAGCTAATGCCGCCTGTCGCCGCGCATCTGCGCGCGTGGTTCGAGCAAGCGGAGAACGAGAACGTGCCGCGTTCGGACTTCGATTCCCTGCGTGCCGGCGGCGAATTTGCGGTCATGGAGCATTATCTACCCTACGTATACACCGCCCCCGCTTCGCTGCTGGACTACGCCCCGTCCGGCACGCTGGTCATCATCGAAGACCCCGACGAGTTCGACCTCACACTAAACGAGCTGTACACCACCGCGGACGAGACGCGCCGGCGCGGTATCGCCGCAGGGCTGCTGCCAGAGGATATGCCTGTCCCGTATGTCTCGCGTGAGGCGCTCGATGCCAGCCTTGCCGCGCACACGGTGATTACGCTGCGTACCGGAGAAGAACCTGATCCGTGGTTCAGTCCGGGGAAGCGGTTCGGCGGGCAGCTCAAGAACGCCATGTCACACATGCGAACGGTGATGCGCGACGGCGGCCGGGCCATCCTCGTCACGCAGCAGACGGCACGCGTCAGCGACGTCTGGTATCAGCAGGGGATCGAGCGCACGCTAACGACTGTGAACGACCTCCCCATTTCGCCGGAGTCGGGAAGCGCGGTGCTCGTGAACGGAACGCTTCAGGAAGGCTGGATGCTCGACCTTGCCGGCGGCGTCGACGTCCTGACCGACGCCGAGTTGTTCGGATGGGGCAGGCCCGAGCAGCGGCGCAGACGTTCGCCCCGTGCCGCGCGTCCCCCTGAATCGGATTACGCAGACTGGCGCGAGGGGGACTACGTTGTACACGTCGACTACGGCATCGGGCAGTTCGCCGGCTTACAGCATCGGACGCTCGGCGGTGTCAGCCGCGAGTATCTGGTCGTCGATTACGCAGGGAGCGATCAGGTCTACGTCCCGATCCATCACGCCGACCGGCTTTCGCGCTACATCGGCGTAGACGACAAACCGCCGACCATTCATCGCCTCGGCCAGCAGGATTGGCTGAAAATCGCGCATCGGGCGCGCAAGGCCGCCGAAGACGAAGCGCGCGATCTGCTGCAGTTGTACGCAGCGCGCGCAGCCGCGCACGGGTTCTCGTTCAGCGAAGACAGCGTGCTCCAACACGAGCTTGAAGCCTCGTTCCCGTACGTGGAGACAGACGATCAACTGCGGGCGCTGCGTGAAGTTAAAGCCGATATGGAACAGGCGATCCCGATGGATCGGCTGATCTGCGGCGACGTTGGCTATGGCAAGACCGAAGTCGCGCTGCGTGCCGCGTTCAAAGCCGTGGCCGATGGGAAGCAGGTCGCCGTACTCGTGCCGACGACGATCCTTGCCCAGCAGCATCACGAAACGTTCAGCAACCGGTTGACGTCAATGCCTGTGCGCGTTGAGCTGATGAGCCGGTTCAGGACGAAGGCTGCGCAGACCGCGGTCGCCGCGGAGATCGAAAAAGGCGACGTCGATATCGTCATCGGGACGCATCGCATCCTGTCAGACGATATCCGATTCAAGAATCTCGGCTTGGTCGTCATCGACGAAGAACAGCGTTTTGGCGTCAAGCAGAAAGAGCACTTTAAGAAGCTGCGCACACAGGTCGACGTGCTGACGCTGACGGCGACGCCGATTCCGCGCACGCTTTACATGACCCTGACCGGCGTGCGTGACATCAGTATGATTCAGACGCCGCCGGAGGAACGCCTTCCGGTCATCACGCACACGGGCCAGTTTGACGACGCCCTCGTGCGGCAGGCGGTGCTGCGCGAGATGGAACGCGGCGGTCAAGTGTTCTTCGTCCACAACCGCATCGGTTCGATCGACCTTGTACGCATGCGGCTTGAAGACATCGTACCGGAGGCACGCGTCATCACGGCCCACGGGCAGATGGGCGAACGGCATCTTGAGTCGGTGATCGCCGAGTTCGCACGCGGGGAGTACGACATCCTCCTCTCGACCGCGATTATCGAGAACGGTATCGACATGCCGAACGTCAATACGGTCATCGTCGATCGCGCTGACTGGTTCGGCTTATCCCAGTTGTATCAAATACGCGGCCGGGTCGGGCGCGGCGCACAGCAGGCTTACGCGTACTTCTTCTACGACAGCGGCAAGCTCACCCACGAGGCGTTCGCCCGTCTGGAGACACTCGCGGAGCACACCAAGCTGGGCGCCGGGCTGCAAATCGCCATGCGCGACCTCGAAATTCGCGGCGCGGGCGACATCCTGAGCACGCGGCAGACGGGGCAAGTGGCGGCCGTCGGGCTGACGCTGTACACACAGCTGCTCGCTCAGGCCGTCAATCACCTCAAGGGCAACCCTGATGATACCGCCGGCCTCGCCGTGAGCGCGCCCGGCATGGTGATCGACCTGCCGATCCCGGCCTACCTGCCCGACGACTGGATTCCGGAGATGGCGCTGCGGCTGCAAATCTATCGGCGAATCGGGGCGCTGTCACGCGTTGACGACGTTAATGCCTTGCGCGACGAACTACGCGACCGGTTTGGTCTGCTGCCGCTTGCCGTCGATGGGCTGCTCTTTCAGATCGAGGTCAAGCTGCTCGCACAGCGCGCCGGCGCAACCGGCGTGCAGGCGCGTGACACCATGGTGCGCATCAAGCTGCCCTACTTGGCAGAGGTCAACCGCGACGCGCTGGCGGAACGCCTCGGATCAGGCATCAGCGTGACGCGAACCGCCGTCGAGTTCGATCAGGATCGCGAAGGACTATGGCGCTTGCGGCTGATCGACGTCTTGGATCAGCTACACGCGGAACGCACAACGGCGCTGGCGGAAATGACCGGCGCCTAGCCCCCGCCGCGCCGGCCAAACTCACGCGAGAGTTGGTCGCTGCTGAGGTGCAGCAGTGTCGGCGTACCGGTCGGGCTGATCAGCGGATCGGGCGTGCGTTCCAACAGACGCACCAACTGCTGCATTTGATCCATTGCCAGCACTTGCCCCGTGCGCACCGCCCCAGCATGCGCCAGCGCACGAGGCAGCTTGTCTTGCGGATCATCGTGGCTGAGCGCATCGAGGATCGCGCCGATCACGTCGTCCGCCGCGACGCCGCTCAAGATGTCTGGGGCGCGCACAACACGCACGGTCTGCGGGCCGAACGGCTCACAGGCGACGCCAACACGTTCAAGCAGCACCGCCGCCTGCTCGATCTTACGGAACTGCGCCGCCGTGACTTGCGCCGTCCCGACGATCTCCTCGGTCGTTTGCAGCGTGCCGGATTCCATCGCGTCAACAAGCTCGCCGTACAACACCCGTGCATGCGCCGCGTGCTGATCGATCAGATACATTCCTGCCGGCCCTTCGGCCACGATGTAACGCGCGCCCATCTGTCCCACGACGCGCAGCACGGGCAGTGTGCGCGGCCGGCCGGGGGTGGATTCGTCGGCCATTACAGGCGGCTCGGGCGCTTGGCGGACGATTCGGGGCTGGGCATCGTCAGCTTCGTTTTGGCGCGATAACGGCGTGCTGCCCCCACCCGTACGCGCGCGCATCGATCCAAAAAGCGAGCGTCCTGCGTCGGGCCAGTCGCTCTCGCGCCGGGGCGATGCCATACCTCCGACCGCCTCGCGGATCGCGCGCTGCGTCACCGCAAACACCGCTGACGGGTCGCGGAACCGGACTTCCGCCTTAGTCGGATGCACGTTAATGTCCACGTCCTCAGTCGGCAGCGTGATCTTGACGATGGACGTCGGGTATTGACCGCTTTCCAAGATTCCGGTGTACGCCTGCGTGATCGCATAGGTCAGGTTGGAATCGTGCACGACGCGCCCGTTGACGAAAACGTGGATGCGCGACCGATCCGTGCGCGTGATCTCCGGCGAGCTTGTCAACCCGCGGACAATGATCGACCCGCCCACGCTGTCAACCGGGAGCATGTGGGTCACCGTATCCACGCCGTAGGCCGCCACAACGACGTCTTCCAAGCTGCCGCTTCCCGTTGACCGAAACGCTTCGCGTCCATCGTGTTCCAGCGAGAAACGCACCGCTGGAAACGCCATCGCCAACTGCATCACGATCTGCGTGATGAGCCGGCGCTCGGTCGACTCCGCCTTGAGGAACTTCAGCCGCGCAGGGACGTTGTAGAACAGGTTCTCGACCGAGATGATCGTGCCGGCTGGCGCGCCCACCGCCGACCGCACGACAACCTCGCTGCCTTCGATGACCAGCTTCACGCCGGTTGTCTCGTCGCGGGAACGTGACAGGCAGGTCACTTGGCTGACCGCCGCGATGCTGCACAACGCCTCGCCGCGAAATCCAAGCGTCTCTAAGTGACTCAAATCGTCCGCGGTGCGCAGCTTGCTGGTCGCATGCCGCGCAAACGCCAGTTCAACCTCTTGGCTTGAGATTCCGCTGCCGTCATCACTCACGCGGATCAACCGGCGGCCACCGCCAGCCGCCGCCACCGATACGGTCATCGCGCCGGCATCCAGCGCGTTCTCGATGAGTTCCTTAACGACTGACGCGGGGCGTTCAACCACCTCGCCTGCGGCAATCTGCGCAACGACGTGGTCGGGCAGTACGGATATGGGCATCGTACAGCGCGGCTAGTCGTCGCCGCTGTATCTGGCAGGGCCGCTCACTGGGAGCTTCACAACGAATTTGGAACCCGCGCCCAATTCGCTTTCAACGTACACCACCCCACCGTGCTGCTCGATGATCTTGCGCACGATATAGAGGCCGAGGCCGTGTCCTCGGGTGGACTCTTTCTGGTTTTGCTGGATCTGGAATCTACGTTGAAAGATCGCTTCGTGATATTCCGGCGCAATCCCGACACCGGTGTCTTCGACGGTGACTACAACCGGATCGCCCCGCTGAATATCAATCGTCACCGTACCGTCCGGCGGCGTGAACTTGAACGCATTTTGCACGAGGTTGATAAAGACGCGCGACAACAGCGCGTGATCGCCGAACACCACCGCCTTACCCCGCCCACCTTGTGCCTTGAGGTTTATGCCACGCAACTTGGCGACAAGTTGAAACTTGTCGCCAATCTCACGACGCAAGGCAAACAGATCGACCTCCTTAAGGAACATCTCGATCTGATCCGTTTCTGGATCATACCGGCCAAGACCGAAACCGTTGTCAATAAGGCTCGATGCCTGTTGTGTCAATTCAAATAACCTACCAAGTCGATTGGTAAACTTGCGCGCCAACTTGAGATTCTGCAGATCTTCATTCAAGAAATCCGTCGTGAATGTGACGGCGGTCAAGATGCTTTTCGTGTCATGAGCAACATCATTGACGAATTTGAGGTAGTTCGACGACGTGACATGCTCGGTAGCGACCATCCTGAGCACACTGAGCACGTAGGTAAACCAGTCCGTCTGCGGAATGTGAATGTCACTTTCGCGAAACAAGAAGAAGCCCCACAGCGTTGTGTCCGTCCAGAGCGCCATCACCTTCTTGACGCCGAATAGACGTGCAACCAAGAAATCCGGGCTGGCGTCGAACGGGTTAACATCACGGGTCTGCGCGGCAGCGACCAGCTCGGGCGTCACCTCTTGGTTTACAACACTGTTTCCGACTAGTATTCTATCCTCGACCACGACCGTCTCATTCGTCCAGAAAATCGTGTTCCCCAGTTCTGGCGAGGTAAACGCAACATCTGATGCGCCCGTCAGGTCTGCCATCATCTTTAACAGCAGGCGTAGGCGGGTGATCCGATGCGTGAGCGCATTCAGGCGTTCAATAAGCTGCTGATGTTCCACAATGGTCTCCGTCTTAGGAAGTATCGGAGTATCTACGGCTGCCATGCAAAAGGTCGTGTTTACTAGCGGTTCATACACCAAATAGGTATTATAAACTCTTAATGTTCGTCTATGCAACCGGAGTCTAGGAATAGGGTGCATTTCAAGTTAGGGGCAAAAGGTTAAAATAGGAGAGAAGCTCAAAATACAGCGAGGCACTGCAACGATGTCAGCATCCAGTGATGAATTGAGAAGTCGCTTGCAAGAACGGGCATATGAAGCGATTGAGAACCTGCTTAGGCAGAAAGCAGGGCGTCGTGACCTGAGCATGAGCGAGATGGAAGATTTGGTTGGCGATCTTGAGATTGAACTTCGCCAATCGTTGCTACAGGAAATGGTTGTGGATGCCCAGCAGACCAGACCGGGCTTATGTGAGAGATGCGGTGGCAAATTGCGTTACAAAGGCAAAAAGTCCAGACAGGTCGTCACCTTGCGCGGCGAAGTGAAAGTGGAGCGGGATTACTACCAATGTCAGACCTGTGGCAAGGGTCATTTTCCCCCTGGATAAACAGTTGGGCTTGAAAACGACGGCTTATAGCCAGCTCATAGCCGAAAAGATGGTCTGGTTGAGTGGG
>JZRA01000089.1 GCA_001567485.1 Chloroflexi bacterium OLB13 | reverse complement strand
CCCGCCGTCAAGGATCTGGGCGGATGTCGCGGCCGTGAGCATCGCCGCTGGTTCGTGTCCGCCAACGCGCGCTTGCAGGATAGCTTCCGCGTCGGCGCGAGGCATTTCGGTCTGCGCGCCCATTGCCCACGCGATCTGAGCCATGCCTGCACGGATCGGCTCGTCGCCGATCCACACGAGGCCAATGTCGGTCAGGCGCTTCTCTTCAGCCCGAAGCAGGTTCACGACGAAGTCGCGGAACAATCCGGCGCGGTTGTCCGGCAGCGCGCCGGAGCGGCGGTACAGCGCGCACACCACGTTCGCCATGAACGGATTGCGACAGAGAATCATCAACTTGCGATGATCCGCACGCATGGCGCGCCATGCATGGCCCTCCTCAGACCAGGAATAAGGCTTTTGAGGAAGCCACTTGTTTCCCCAAAACCCATCAGCCGCTCCATGCTTGACGAAGGCGTCCCAGGCTTTGACTAAGTCATCACTCCCGTAGAGTGCACGCCAGAGCGCCGCGCCGCGGTCCACCAGTTTCCATCCGGCGAACTTGCGTTCGATGAAGTCGCGGATACGCGGGGGATCCAGCGGCTTCAGGCGGATCTTGCCGGTGCCACGGATCGCGCTCAGGTCTTCGGTGTAATCGCGCACGCGACAGCTGACGACCCAGTCTGTCCGGTTGCTCAGTTCGTCGCGCACCTCCGTGACGAGATCGCGCCCGTCCTCAGCCCGCCGGGGCATCTCGTTGAGGGCGTCGCACAGCAGCACGAAACGCTCGCGCAGGCTTTCAAACTCGGTTTGGAGGTTGTGCGCTTTCGAACGCACGAAATCGACGAACGTCAGCGTACCGTTGAACTCGCGCAGCGGCACATAAAGCGGGAGCCTGGCCGTCGGATCGGACTGGGCAGCACGCGCCAGGTCGACAGTGATCTTCAGGAGCGTTGTCGTTTTGCCCGCGCCGGGGTCGCCCAACAGCACCGCGCGGCGCATCTCACGAATTGCCTCGCGGGCGTCGGGCACGTCCTCGCCCGCTTTGGCCAGGTCATCGCCATCAACCTGCTCCAGCGGAATACTGGTGAATACAAAACCGTCGTCGTCCAGCCCGCCCGCAAGCGGGGACTTCGCGCGAAGCGTGGGTGTACGTTCCGGCGTCGCCGCAAGGTCGACGTACAACGAGTCGCGCAGGTCGGCGTGCGCTTCCGTCAAGACCCAGCGCAGGAACTCCTGTACTGCGTCATCCGTCCGCGGCGCCGGCCTGGCCTCGCGTTTGCACCGTTCCAGGGCGTCGTGCACTGCGTCCAGACCGGCGTCGAAGTGGTCCTCGTCCATGAGGATCGGCTGGACTTCCTGCAAATGAAGCGGGTTACGGTACTTCGTGGGATGCACAGCGATCGGTGGGATGCCGTCTTCGTCGGCGCGCAGCTGCTCGCGGCGGACCCATTTCGACTCGTCGGCGTTGACCGTGACGATACATACGACCGCATAAGCGCGCTTGAGACCCTCACTGATGCTCTGGTACCAGTCGTCTCCCCCTGGGATGCTGGTTGCATCGCGCCACGTCGCGACGCCGCGCTTGTTCAGTGCGGCTTCAAGGCGCTCGACGAAGGCCGTGTCTTTGCGGCTGTAGCTGATGAAGGCGTGCGGGCTATCGGTTGTAGTGGGTTTTTCGGGGCGCGCGGGTGACTCCGGTTTGGGCCGGGGTGTACCGCCTTCGATCTCGCGAATCAAGTCTGCGATGCGGGTCACGGTCGGCTCCCCGACGAGGGTCGCGATGTGGCGCAGGACGGCGCACACCGACACGACGTCGTCGAACAGCACCAGCTCATCGACGAAGTGCGCACTGAATGCCACGGCACCCTTCATGTCCCATTTGACCTTGGTCATGACCGGTGAGCCGTACAGCGGCACGTTCACCAGCGCCTTGCGGTCGTCCGCCGACACATTGAAGTGCGGCGTCAGAATCTCCACGGCTCTCTGGTACTGATCGCGGCTCAGCGGCATCAGGTGATCCTCGCGCGGGTGACCAGCGCCCGGCACTCACAGAACGGTGCAAGGCGCGCTAGGGCAGACTGTACCGCAGGATGTGGAGCCGCGGCAATGAGCCAGGACCTGCTGCGTCGGGACTCAGCAAAAGATGCTGGTTGCCGTCGCGTAGGGTCCGACTTATTCCGCGAATATGCTCGTCTCCGGTGCCTGCGCTACCTCCCCACGCAGCAGTGCATGGGTAACCAGACTCTCGCTCACTTTGTGTGCAAACGACGGATGCGGAGCAACGTTGCGCGACCCCGATTCGGCTAGCAGCCCGCAGCACCGAGCTTGCGCTCAACCATCGTCACCGCAACCGATCCCTCGCTGCCAAGGACCTCACGGCTCGCGATGGCCACAAGATGCCGCTGCGTGTCCGTGAGCACCGAGTACGTGCGCGAATCCGCCACCTCGACCGCTAGAACAGCATCCTCGAGACTGACTGCCGTCGCCATCCGGCTCAACCGGCCGAGTTGAGGCAGTCGGTCGCATATTGCCTTCCACGCGACCGCCGCAGGGTCCGACCTGTCCGGCGCTGCGCCAGCATCACGCATAAGGTTCGGCGGTGGCCAGACGATGTCCGTCGCGGCGTCCACAGCCTCGTTCTGCGGGACAGGAATCGGTTCGTACCGGAGCGGCATAATCTTTCGCTCGCCGGCGCGACCGGTCTGCTTCCACGCCCGCAGGATTCGGCGCACATACGCGAGGCTGCGCTTCTCGTAGATCACCGCCTCTTGAATTGCGTCTCGGACCCATCCGGAACCGCAATCTTTTCTAGGGTTGAGAGGCGCACGAGATGTGCGTGATAGGGGAATTGAATACGTTGGATAAGAGTTGAGCGATCTACGCGAGGGGATCGTTCGGTTAAGTTCCTGTCCCTCCCGCACAGCGAAATCGTGATGAGTGTCGAGTCCTGCGTGATGCGGGATCGGCACTCGTTTTGTTTTGAGGCCAATTCACGGCAAGATCAGCGACATCGTCGAGTCTGCGTCATAATGAAGGCGCTGGGTTTACACACTGTGGAACGGCGCCGCATCCGCCCTTTGTACGACGGGATACGCAGCGAGGGTTGCCATGACACCGCTATCGCGCGAGCACATCATCCGCGAGGCCCTGCGCCTCATCGACGCGGACGGCCTTGATGCGCTCTCGATGCGCAAGCTGGGCAAGGCGATGAACGTCGACGCCAAAGCGATGTACTACTACTTTCCCGACAAGGAGTCGCTGATCGCCGGCGTGCTGGAGATGGCGTTCGCGCAGATGGATCTGCCGCCGATGCTGCACGGGTCGTGGAAATCGCAGCTCCGGCACATCGCCATCGCGTATGCCAAGCTGGTCGGGGAACACCCGAACTTGCTGCCGTTCCTGATGACGCTCGACGGCTCGATCCCGGCCGTGTTCCAGATCGTCGAGCGGGTTGTGGCCGCGCTCAAGGATACCGGCCTCAAGGCGCGCAGTATCTTCCAGATCGTCGACCTGTTCGCGACATTCGTGCCGACCTTCGCCCTTTCCGTGCGGCGCGAGGTCAGCACCGCCGAACAGGTTTACGCGCGGGTGATGGCCCTACCGACGGGCGAGTTCCCCGCTGTCCAAACGCTGCTCAAAGGACTGCGCGTCGAGGAGCTGGACGAGGACTTCGAGTACCAACTTGAGACGATTCTGTTGGGGATCGAGACGCGCATTCGGCGCGAGACGACCATCATGCGCAGCTGAGCCGTTACTCCGCGCCGCCGGGCTTGAGCAGCGCGCGCGCCCCTTCCAGCGCGGCGCGTGACGACTCGATCAAGTCCGGGTTGCCACCTGCGATCCGCTTGCGCAGCGCCGCCTCGAAGTACGGGATGGCCTCCGCCACCGCGCCGCGCTCGACCAGAAACTTGCCCCAATGTTGATAGGCATAGTCCTCGTGTTCGCGGTAGCGTTCGCACAGGGTGAGTGCGATTTGCAGCACGTCCTCGGCGTCTTGCACCTGTCCGGCGTATTGCAAGGCGACGCCCAGCCGCAGCGTATTGACCGCCTCCAGCTTGCGCAGATTCGCCGCACGGCAGATCTCGACCGCCTGCTTGAAGTACGGAATCGCGCGCGCCGGATCGGACGTCTGCCGGTAGTATGTGCCGATCTGCGCCAACATCCGCGCCTTACCTTCCGGCATACGCAGCATGGCGAGTTGATTCTCGGCGAACTCGATATGCGGGATGAGAGCGTCGTCGTTGAGGATCGGGTCACGCTGGAAAGGCACAAGCATTCGGACAGCCTCGTGGGTGTATCGGTGTATCACTAGGCTACCAGTTCATCGTTCACGGTCTCAAGTGCCGCCTTGCGCATACGCCGTTGACCATCAGTACCGCCTCTTGAACTCACCCTGCCTCCTGCCAACTGCCCCCTACCTCCTATCCCCTACCTCCTGCCCCCTGCCAACTGTCCCCTGTCTCCTGCCGACTGTCTCCTCACACCAACGAATGCAGTACAATCGGCCGCATTCATGGAGGATGACCTATGGCGACGCTCGACTTTTTGACTGAACAGCTCGACGATCTGCGCGCGCAGGGGCTGTACAACACCATCCGCACCATCGACAGCCCGATGGATGGCCGGATCGTGGTGGACGGCAAGCCGGTGCTGAATTTCTGCGCGAACAACTACCTCGGCCTTGCCAACCATCCGCGTCTGCGTGAGGCGGCCAAACGCGCCATCGACGCCTACGGGATCGGGCCGGGGGCGGTGCGCACCATCGCCGGCACGATGAGCCTGCATGTCCAGCTTGAGAAGCGCCTCGCCGAGTTCAAAGGGGCCGAGGCGGTCATCACGCTGCAAAGCGGCTTTACCGCCAACCTCGCGGCGATCCCGTCGCTGGTCGGCAAAGGTGACGTGATCTTCAGCGACGCGCTCAACCACGCCAGCATCATTGACGGGTGCCGCCTCAGCCGTGCGCAGATCGTCGCCTATGCGCACAACGACGTGGACGATTTGCGCCGCAAGATCGCCGAGACGACCGAATACGGCCGGCGGCTGATCGTCAGCGACGGCGTGTTCAGCATGGACGGCGACATCGCGCCCCTACCGGCGTTGGTCGAGATCGCGCGCGAACACGACATCCTGCTGATGGTGGACGACGCGCACGGCGAGGGTGTGCTGGGGCGCGGCGGGCGCGGCATCGTCGATCACTTCGGCCTGCACGGTCAGGTCGATATCGAGGTCGGCACGATGTCGAAGGCGTTCGGCGTCATGGGCGGGATCGTGGCGGGGCGCCGCGAGATCGTCGAATGGCTGCGGCAGCGCGCGCGTCCGTTCCTGTTCAGCAGCGCCGTGACCGTGCCGGATGCCGCGGCGTGTCTCGAAGCGGTCGATCTGCTGGAAGAATCCGACGAGTTGGTGCAGCGGTTATGGTCGAACGCGGCGTTTCTCAAGGACGCGCTGCGCGGCATGGGCTTTGACACCGGCCGCAGCGAAACCCCGATCATCCCTGTGATGCTGGGCGAAGCGCCGCTGGCGCAGCAGTTCAGCCGCGCGCTGTTCGAGCACGGCGTGTTCGCTATGGCGATCGGCTTTCCGACGGTGGCGAAAGGCGCGGCACGCATCCGTGTGATGAACACGGCGGCGCACACCCAGACCGACCTTGAGGAAGCGCTGGCAGCGTTCGAGGCGGTCGGCAAGCAGCTCGGCGTCATCTAGGGGCGTACTGATGTAAGAAGTTGGAAGTGCTGAGTGACGAGTGACTACCAGACTTCACCGCTCGTGGAATCCTCTGAGGCGGAAGATTGAGTTTACTGACTGTCGATAACCTACTTGAGTGATGAGGGAAGGGCGAGGGCAGACGGGGCGATTGAACGGTAGAGGACACCGCGCACCCTGAGGGGATGCGGCACGCCGCGCCGCTTCGGCCCTTTCGTATCGTTGTGATCCGATCGCTGTTCCTGCGTCCGCCTTTCTTTCAGCACAAGACACGAACCCGACCCGGATTCGGCCAGTTTGCACGATCCGCGTAGGGCACGCGGCACTATACAGTCAGACGAAAGCCAGCGTAGACTCTCTAAGCG
This sequence comes from Chloroflexi bacterium OLB13, assembly GCA_001567485.1. Classification (GTDB taxonomy): domain Bacteria; phylum Chloroflexota; class Anaerolineae; order Aggregatilineales; family Phototrophicaceae; genus Flexicrinis. The sequence continues at coordinate 389 of JZRA01000089.1, read as the reverse complement.
CGAAGTTGAAAGTGATGAGTGATGAGAAAACGCCGCGCCGTATCGCTCGACTAACGCTGCAAGATGGGAGACCGAATCTCTAGACCTACGCACACCGGCTTAGATATGAATCCGACATCGTCCAGTGATGACCCGCGCATCGGCGTTGCGACGCACCGCGTTCTGGTGTTCACCGACCGATTGCAGCGGCTGCCACGAATGGCAGTCGCGTTGTTGTTGGCCGCCTTCACGCTGCCGGCGTTCTGGATCGCGGGGCCGGGACTCGGCGCACTGACACTGATCGCCGCGTTCGCCAACTGGGCGGCGCTGATCGGCCTGCGCGTCACGGATCGCAGCCGGGGGCCGGATGCCGCGTCGGCGCTTGGGCTGGGGATCGTGCTGTCGCTCGG
>JZRA01000088.1 GCA_001567485.1 Chloroflexi bacterium OLB13 | reverse complement strand
CCATATGCCCCATCGGCTTGAGATCGAGGTACGGCCTCTCGGCCGAGGAACTGCTCGAGGCGCTCGACCGACGCTTCCGAGCCAAGGTCACACTCGAGGGGGCGGTGGCTGAAGTGCAGCTCGGCAAGCACATCTCCGCCGCCGTAGACGCCGGCGCGATAGTTCGGTTTGAGGAGCACGACCAAGACGGCTATCCTGACTACACCATTTGGACGCCCGACGCCAGACGCGTCTTTCGGGTCGAGTGCAAGAACGTACGAGATTCCGACGAGGCATATCGTCAGGGCGGGCTCGTCGTCGCATACAAGGTCGAGACGCAGAAGACGCGAACGTCCCAAGACGATCCCACCAGCCGATTCTACGGGGTTGATCAGTTCGAAATCTTGGGCGTGTGCCTGGGGAAGAAAACTCGAAACTGGAGCGACTTCGTCTTCGCGTACACGAAGAATCTCAACCGTCACGCTCGGCATCCTGGCAAGCTGGCCGTAATGCACCGTGTGCCGCTCCACCCATCCGAAGCCGATGGCATATGGCATGGCTCTCTCGTTGCGCTACTTGCGGAGGATCCGACTTGAACTTGGCCCCGTTCTACTCGACCCGTCAGGGAGACGCATACCTTGGTGATGCTCTGGACATTCTGGCTGAGGTCCCTGAGGACTCCATTGATCTGGTGGTGACCTCGCCGCCATATGCACTGCACTTCAAGAAAGAGTATGGCAACGCGGACCAATCTGAGTACGTCGACTGGTTCCTTCCGTTCGCGCGCCAAATCCGGCGCATTCTCAAGCCGACCGGAAGCTTCGTACTCAACATCGGCGGCGCGTGGACGCCGGGCGCGCCGACGCGCAGCCTCTATATCTACAGACTCATCCTCGCACTTTGCGACACCATTGACTTCGAGCTGTGCCAGGAGTTCTTCTGGTACAACCCGGCCAAGATCCCGGCTCCGGCTGAATGGGTGAATGTTCGGCGCATCCGGGTGAAGGACTCGACCGAGTACATCTTCTGGCTCGGCAAGACCGCGTTCCCGAAGGCTGACAATACCCGTGTTCTTCAGCCGTATAGCCAGGACATGCAACGTCTCATCCGCCGAGGAGTGACGGCTACAGTGCGTCCGTCCGGGCACAACATCAAGGCGAGCTTCTCGGGCGATAATGGCGGGTCAATACCTGGGAATCTCATTCAGTGCGGCAACAATGAAAGCAACAGCAACTACCTGAAGAGCCTCAAGCGAGGCGATCGTCGGATCCATCCCGCTCGGTTCCCGGCGGAGCTTCCGCGCTTCTTCATCCAGTTCCTGACCGAACCTGGCGATCTCGTGCTCGATCCCTTTGCCGGATCGAACACCACGGGCATGGTCGCAGAGTCGCTTGACCGCCGGTGGATAGCGGTGGAGATCAATCAGGACTATCTTGTTGACTCCCGCCTGCGATTCGAGACCCTTGAGGATGGCGACGGACTCGACAACCCGTCAGTGTCGCTGCAGCCCACGCTTGACTTGTGACGAGCCCCCTGGCGCGAGTGGCTGCATAGGCGGGGGGAGTGAAGTGTCGCCCGACGTGGCTGGACTTGGCACACTGGCGGCTGGACGACGCCGTGCTGG
>JZRA01000087.1 GCA_001567485.1 Chloroflexi bacterium OLB13 | reverse complement strand
CTGATGCTGGCCTACGCACGGCAAGCGGTTCAGCGCGCGCACCGGCTCGGCTGGACGATCCTGGTTGGCGACAACCCGAAAGGCGTCGATCTGGCGGTGGTGCGCGAATGCCGCCGGCTGAAGGCCCCGGTCATCGTGGCGGGCATCGCCCCGTTTCCGCGCAACCACGGCTGCAAGCACGGCCAGTACGTCAAGGTGGCGCGCGAGCTGTATCGCGGCGCCGGCGGGCAACCGCTCGGCGGATACACCGTGCGCGACCGCTGGCTGGTCGATATGTCCCAGCACGCGCTCTTCATCTGGAACGGCTACAGCCCCGGCACGCTGGCGGGCTACGAGTACGCCGTCCAGCGCGGCAAGGATGCGCACCTGAAGGACTTCAGTCCGTGGAGGAACAGCCATGTCTGAGTCGGCACGGCCCATCATCGCGGAACGCAGTCAGCGGGAAGCGGGCGGCAAGTGCTGGTGGTGGCTGAGCGGCGACACCTATCCGCACCGCGATCTGCTCAAGCGCCATGGCGCACGGTTCAGCAGCCGGCGACGGGCGTGGTACTGGATCGGCGAGACGCTGCCGGCAGCGATCCAGGCGCTGGTCGGCGAACCAGAAGCCCCATTGCCTGAGCCGGTGCTGCCGCCGGCACTGGAGCGGCAGATTCTGGCCGTGCTGGCCGAAGACGACGCGCGACGGACGCCGGCACTCCCCGTCGAGCCGATGCCCGACATCCCCGCTGAGGAATCGCCGGAAAGACCGTCAATTCGCGTCAGCAAGCCGGCATCGCCTCCGTCAGATGGCGCGCTGGACGCCGTGCAGCACGCGATCCGCGCGGTGAAGCGTGAACCGCCGATGGCACCGTCCGCCCCCCCTGTATCCACGGGGCGTCTGGCGCGGATCGATCAGGCCTTCTGCGGGGAGATCACCGGCAGCATCACCGGACAGGTCTTCTGCTACGGCTATTCGATTCATGACGGCATCGCGGTCTACATCAATCTGGCCGGACCGCGCATGGCCGTTGAGGCGATCCGCGCGAAGCTGAGCAAAGGCGAGCACGTCACGGTCGTGCCACCCGATTCGCCGAGCGTCGAACTGACCGCCGGTGAAGGCAGCACCGGCATGTACCACGCGTATCTCCACTACCTGCCGGAAGCGCGGTTCGCCTCGCTGATCCTCGTGCACGCATGGGCGGTCGCGCCGAACTACGGCGGCAAGGCGACGACGTTCATCGTCCGCATCAGCGACGCTCAGGCGGCGGCCAAGCTCGCGCATCACGTGACGCAGCTCGTCAACGTGCCGGTGTTCGAGGCGTGGTCGGCGTATCTGTACGACGCAGGACACCGCGCCATGCTGGTGCGCAAGACGCGTTCGGCCGGCGGGATCGACCTGCTCACCGTCGATCTGGACGTCGATGCATGGACCCGTCTCATCACCGGCGGGCTCGAGCAGGGCGTCATCGTGCTGCCCCAACAGACAACTTGAGAGAGGAGACAACCCACATGGCACGTGCAGAGAGCAAGATGATCATGGGCTATCTGCCCATCGAGGAGCGCCACTATCCGGCGCTCCTTTCGTTAGTGGCACCGGCGCATCCAGGCATCCGGCTGCTGGATCCGTTCGCCGGGGAAGGCGCGTTTCTGCAAGCGGCAGCCAAAGGCGTGGAAGCTGACGCCCTACGCCAACGAACTGGACGGCAAGCGAGCGGCGGCCTGTATCGGGCGCTTCGGCCTGACACAAGCGGTGCGCTGCGACGTCGAGCGGCTGGTCGCGTCGAACAACGCGTTCGGCGCTGCGTGGCTCAACCCGCCGTACGACCACGATGCAACCGCCTCCGGCAGCAAGCGCGTCGAGTTCCGCTACTTGCGCCACGCCTGGAAATGGGTGCAGGACGGCGGGTTGGCGATGTGGTGCATCTACCGGCAGCACGTCACCCGCGAAGCGGCTGCGTTCCTCGCCAAACACAGCAACCGCGTCGATGTCTGGGGACTGCCAGGCAAGCATCTTGCCCAGTACGACCAGATCGTCGTCTGCGCCGTGAAAGGTGAACCGGCCGACTCCGCCGCGCTGTTCGAGCAGATCCTGCGCGAGCGGGACGAGCCGCGTCTCCTGACGGTCCAGACGGAGCCGGTCTATGCGCTGCCCAAGCCGCCCGTGATCCAGCGCTTCGTGTTCGCAGCCGACATGCTGGACGAAGCGTCCGGCCTGCGCCTGATCGACGAGCAAGGGGCGTGGCGCACGAGCGGATTCCAGGCCTTGCTCGAAGTGCCCTCACCGCCAGCGCAGATCGAGCCGGTGGTCGCGCCGCGCCCGGGACATCTCGCCCTCGTGTTGGCGGCCGGCGTGGCCGATGGTGCCGTCATCGAGTCCGGTGAGTACGGACGGGTGGCGCTGCGTGGCAAGACGCGCCACATCGAGCAGATCGCCCGGGTCGAGGTCCGGAGGCCGACCCGAACCGATCCGGACCG
>JZRA01000086.1 GCA_001567485.1 Chloroflexi bacterium OLB13 | reverse complement strand
AGCCAATCCATTCTCGCCGTCCAAACAGCCTCTTTAGTAGGCTTTGAACGTATTAGCCGTGCGTTTCAACGCTCGGCGGCCAGCGGCGTGAGGGGTTCCACGCGGCGGACGAGCCGTATTCGAGGATCCCCTCTGCCCCCTTTGTGTCCTCTGTGGTTCAATCGGTTTGCCCTTCCCTCACGACTCATCACTTGGCACTCGTCACTCAGCACTCGGAGAGGCCCTCACCCCCGGCCCCTCTCCCACAGAGGGCGAGAGGGGAGAAGGACGCGTGCGGTGGGGTGTGAAGGCTCCTCTGTGTGCTCGAATGCTCTGTGTCTGATCGGGTCTTTTGGGGCTCACTCCGTCGCCGAGCCAATCCATTCTCGCCGTCCAAACAGCCTCTTTAGTAGGCTTTGAACGTATTAGCCGTGCGTTTTAACGCTCGGCGGCCTGCGGCGTGAGGGGTTCCACGCGGCAGACGAGCCGTATTCGAGGATCCCCTCTGCCCCCTCCGTGTTCTCTGTGGTTCAATCGGTTTGCCCTTCCCTCACGACTCATCACTTGACACTCAGCACTCGGAGAAGCTCTTGTCACCTACCCGCTGCGCGTAAGCCACACGCCGAGGTTGTCGACCTGCCACGCGCCGCTGAGCGTGCGGTCGGTGAGTTTGTAGATGATTTTGGAGATCGGCAGCGTGCCGGTGGGCAGCAGATCGCCGATAATGACGTCGCCGGTTTGGTCGAGCGCTGGGATTGTCCCCGACCACGCGTCCGACGTGCCATCGGCATACTTGACCTTGACCTTCCACGTGGCGCTGGTGGCGGATGTCGTCTGCGCGACGAACGCCCAGCGGAAACCGTCGGCCGATCCGGGCGTGACGGACGCTTTGTCCTTGAACTTGAGCGATCCGGGCGTGATGGACTTGCTGCCCTTGCCCTTGAAGCGGAACGAACACGCGCCATCAATCGGGGCGGAATCAGCCGGCTTATCCCCCGGAAGCGCCGATTTCCACGGCGTGGAGAGGCCGCATCCGCCGCCGGTTTCGAAGTCCGCATCCGCACCGCGCGACTGGATTTGCAGCTCGTATGCGCCGAGGTCGCACGCCGATCCGCTGACCGGCAGGCCGCGCTGATCGTGCGGCCCGCACGGATCGCCAGCTGCATCCACCGCCGGCGAGTCGGGCAGCAGCGCCAGCGTACGCGTGCCGTTGGTCGCGCCGTACCAGTCCAGCACCGGCGACATGCGCGGGTCAACGCCAGTGAGCAGCAGCGAGGGCGGCCCTGTCACACTGCCACAGCCGGTACCCCCTATGCTCGTATCGAGTACGACAAGCTGCGCAATGGATGACCCGGAACCGGTACAGTCCACGGGTTGTCCGCCGTTTGTGCGCACATTATTCGCGATGATCGTGCGGCGGACAGTAGGCGGGTTGGATGCCAGCACCTGCAATCCGGCGGCGGTTTGCGTGGCCGAGTTATAGGCGATCGTCGAGTCGTTGATCTCAGTAACCGTCGAACCGGCTACGACGATCCCCGCGCCGTTAAAGTCTTCCTCGGTCGTGTTATAAGCGACGGTGACGTGATCCAGTGTGAGGCGTCCGCTGGTGACGAGGATCGCGCCCGCGCCTGAGGTCGACAGATTATTGGAGACTTCGGAATGTTCGAGCGCGACGTGCGCCCCGCTGTCCAGCCCGCTTGATCCGACTCCGCTTATGCCATCCGCCGTATTGCCGGTGATCGCGGAATAGGACGCCCGCAGAAACGCGCCGCTGCCGACATACGCCCCACCGCCGATGTGCGCACTGCATCCGCTCAACGTCACATGATCCAGCGCCGCCGAAGCGTCAGCCTGTACGGCAAGGCAGCCGCCGTTGTCTGCGCCAGCGTTCCCGCCCTCGACCGCGATATGCGACAGGTGCAGCACGCCGCCCGACGCGACCTCGATTCCGCGCCGGTTGGGCTGTGCATGAATCGTGATGCGGCGATCGGGCAGGCCGACGATGAAAACTGTGGTGGCGATGTCCAGATCACCGTTGGACTCGACGTCTGCGGCGTCGGAGTAGGCGAGGTGGATGTCGGTGATGTCCGATGCAAACGTGATGACCGCCCCGCCGAGCGCGTTGGCCTCCATGATCGCGGCGCGCAGCGTACAACCGTCGGGCGAAGTACACTGCCCATCGCCGGGGATGGGATCGGGATCATCCGCCGTGCTTGCCACGACGAACGATGTGCGCGGCCTGATGACGACAAGCTCGGCGGCTGGCGCGGTGATCGGCGCTTCTACGTAACCGGACGCCATAAGCTGCTGATACGCCGCCATGTCATACTGCGCGCGTTCGATCAGCGAGACGTTGGGTGCAATGGGCGGCGGCAGTGGCGCACGCTGCGCGCTCAACGGCAGCAGCGCAAACGCGGACAAAATTGCGGCCACGACGGTGATTCGGCGCATCGCGTGTTCCCTGAGTGAGCAGAGACCAACACGGACGTTACCGCGTCGCGCGCCGTGGCGCGAATCTTGTGGCGGATTGACGGGTTACGCCGAGGTCAATGCTTGGCTTGCCGCTGTACGCAGCGCCGGCGCGACTTCGGTGGCGAAGGTCTCCATCGCGCGCGGATCGTCCGCCATCAGGATGAACGTGCTCACCCCATCATTCACAACCAGTGGAAGCAGGTCATCCACCCACTGCGCGCTGGGGCCGTTCAGGAAGCCGCCGCGCACCGGCGAGAACTGCCCGCCAATGTTGACCATCCGCGTGATCTCGCGTGGGTCGCGCCCCGCTTGGCGCGCCGCCTCGTCAATAATCTGGTTCGCCGCGCCAAACTCGTTCGGCTTGACGTAGCCGAGAGATGGCAGCCAACCATCGCCCTTACGCCCGACGAGGCGGAGCATACGAGGTTTAATAGCGCCGATCCAGATCGGAATCGTGTGTGCGGGCTGTGGGCCGCGCTTCATGCCGTTGACTTGATAATACTTGCCATCGATTCGCAGATGGCTCCGGTCAGCCGGGTTCCACACCTGCCGCAGGATGTCGATCGCCTCGCTCAGCGCATCAACCGACGCGCCGGGTTCCAGCCTGCGCCCGCCCATCGCCGCGATAGCGTCCCAGAAGACGCCGCTGCCAATCGCCATGTCGAACCGCCCGCCGGACAGCAAATCAAGGCTGGCGGCAGAACGCGCCAACACAGAAGGCAAACGCAGCGGCAGGTTGATCACATTGGGAGCGATATGGATGCGCTGCGTGTTCGCGGCCACCCACGTCATCAGCGTCCATGTGTCGAGAAAGGCAGACTGATACGGATGATCTTGAAACGTAACGAGGTCATAGCCGAGGTCTTCGCTGTGCTTTGCAAGCGCCACGACCTGCTGCGGCGCGCTGTTCACCGGGGTGAGGAAGGTTCCAAACTTCAGAGGATGTCCATAGGTCATGGCGCTAGATCCCATTTGGTTGACGTATTGATCCATCATACCGCATTTGGTTGACACGTCAACCATTAAAGGCTACACTTAGCCTTATGAAACCTCCAATCACCGACTTTCAGCGTGCGGCTTGGGAAAATTACCAGCAGAGTTGTGCTGACTTATCCGCGCGGATAAGCCGCGAGCTTGCGCATCACACCGGCCTGTCGGAAGCCGACTACGCGGTCTTGGCTGCCTTGTCTCAAGCACCCACAGAATACGTGCGCGCGATAACGCTGCGACACGAGCTGGCATGGGAGAAGGGCCGCCTTTCGCATCAACTGCGCCGCATGGAAACACGAGGGCTGCTTCTGCGTGAGGAATGCAGCGAGGATAATCGGAGCATCATCATCCGTGTCACGGACACCGGCCGGCGGCTCGCAGCAGAGGCGTGCGCGTGCTATGAACAACTCGTCAAACGCTTGGTGATCGATGCGCTCACCCCAGAGCAGTTGAACACGCTCAATCAAATCGCCGACACTCTACGACTCCATTGGGAAAACTCCGCGGAAACCCCGTAGAGAACCGGCACAGCCGCTTCGTCCCGATCCGTCGTGTCGTACCGCGCAATAAGAAAATCGAATGTAACAGGATTCTATCATTAACATCGATCTGCTTAACGCTTTTCCAACCCCACACAACCTTAAAACTAGTGGACAGGTGTTCCAGATTCATGCTATAAACAGAATGTACCCCACTGGTTCAGCCCCCTTGTTTATGGGGCTGATTTGTCCACACGATCCGACTCAGCAATGAATGTTCCGGAGTGGCCGCCGTCTATTACTCGGCGGTGGGATACAGTGCGATTCTGTTGGTTATTTGTAACACGTCGGGCATGCCTGACGACAACTCAGGAGACGGTTCCACATGGTCGATCCTAACGCCGCCGACAAAAACACACTCCACGATCTGGGATACAAGATTTTCCTCGATCGTTATGCCTTAAAAGATATGACGCGTGCTTCTTTAAGTGTCGGTGATACTGTGATCGTCGTGGTCGATTCAAAGACCGGCCAGCGCGAGGTCGGAACGGTCACGGCGATGGATCTGCCGTCGGTCACGATCAAGCTGCTCGACGGCGAGACGGTCACGCGCGACCTCGAACACGTCGACAAGCCGCTGGAAACCAACCCCGGCCAGATGATGGATCGCGTCGCGCGCGGCATCGCCGATATCGAAACGACGGACGCGGCCAAAGCCGAGTGGGCCAAGAAGTTCCGCTGGCTGCTGGATGGCTGGAAGTTCGTCCCCGGCGGCCGTATCTTGGCCGGCGCTGGCACCGATCAACAGCTTACCTACTACAACTGCATGCCGCCCGAACAGGAAGTCTTGACGGCGGACGGCTACCGGCCGATCGCCGACGTATCGGTGGGTGATAGGGTGGTCACCCACCGCAATCGTCTGCGCAAGGTGACGCACAAGTTCGAACGGCAAACGCAGGAACCGCTGTACACGTTCTCAATGCGCAAGCTGGGGTTCGACGACCTGCGCGTGACAGGCGACCATAAGGTGTTGGTGATCCGGTCGGAGTCCGTGAACAAGCATCGTTCGCGCGATGGCCTGCGTCTGAGCCAAGAACCCCAGTGGATTCCTGCCAAGGAACTGCGTGTCGGCGATTTTCTCGCGGCGGCCCATGACGGCGACGTTAGCGGTCAGGATGTGCTGCATGTGTCCGATTACGTCGGTCATGGTGATTACCCCGGCCGGCCCGCCGGCCGCACGTATGAAGTCCGCGACGGTTGGTTGAACAAACCACGTGTGACGCCCAACGGTACGACGGTCATTGGAAAGCCGACAGCGGCAGTCCGCGACGCGCTTGTCATTGACGAACCGTTGATGGAGCTGTTTGGCCGATGGCTGGGCGATGGGTGTGTCACACATCGTACGGACACCCAGACCCCTTCAGGTATCAAGATCGTGTTTGGGCTGGATGAACACGCCGACGCCGAAGTGATCGCGGCAATCATCGAAGACAAGTTCGGCGCTGCGCCCTCGATCAAGGTGAGCAGCAACGGCCGATGGCTCGATCTATGGGTCAATGTTATGCCGGTCGGAGAGTTCTTCGCTGAGCTGTTCGGTCGCTACAGCCACGGCAAGACAATCCCCGCCGACCTTATGCGCCAGCCTGACCCTCTGATAACGGCGCTTCTGCGCGGGCTGTTCCGCGCTGACGGATACACGAGTGGACAGAATGTGGGGATGCTGCTGGCGAACCGCACGCTGGCCGTACAGGTGCATCAGCTGCTGCTTCGCCTCGGCTACTTCTTCTCGATTTTCGAGAACACCCTCGAGAACGGAAGAACCGAGGCTTTCCGCGTGACCGCCGGGTTGGGCGAGGCAAGCGACCTGTATGAACGCTTCTTCGACCGTTCTACGCCTGACACCCGTGGATTCCGTTCGCATCTCGAGTACGACGGGCTGAAGTGGGTGCGTATCGAGACGATTACCACATCGGTCTATACCGGAACGGTGATGGATATCGAGGTCGAAGACGACCACTCGTTCGTGTCTGCCGGTGTCGTGGTGTCGAACTGCTACGTGATTCCGTCCCCGCGTGACTCACGCGGCGGGATCATGGAGACGCTGTCGCAGATGACCGAGATCATGTCGCGCGGCGGCGGCGTCGGGATCAACATTTCGTCACTGCGTCCGCGCCATGCGTACGTGAAGGGTGTCAACGGGCGCTCGTCCGGCGCGGTGAGCTGGGGCGCGCTGTACAGCTTCGTCACCGGCCTGATCGAGCAAGGCGGATGTTTCGGCCCCGATGAGCGTATTGCCACTGACAAGGGCTTGATCCCGGCGAGTGAGCTGGCCGACCGCATCGACTCAGGCGAGACGTTCCTTGCCCAGACTCATAAAGGGTGGCGTCCGATTACGATGCGGTTCCGCAACGGCGAAAAACCGTTGTACGAAGTGCGCACTAAGCGCGGATTCTCGCTTCGAATCACACAAGAGCACAAAGTTGCAGTCATGCGCGCCGGCGACGTAACGACCGTTCCGTTGTCTGACTTGCAACCCGGTGATGAAATTCTGCTGTTGCTCGGCGGGGGCAGTGAAAGCGCATACGTTGCACTGAAGCCCATTGCCTATGATCGTTCGATCATGAGCACGACACTCAACACCGACGTCACGCTGCCGACATATCTCACTGAAGATATCGCCTATTTTCTCGGCTACCTCCATGCAGACGGCTACGTTCACGTCGGCAAAAAGGTGACATGGTCGGCCCCGAAGGCACTGAAACTCGCGACTGCCGATGCGCATCCGTCGATCCGCGAACGCCTCGACCGCATCGTCAAGACCCAGTTCGGGCTGACCGCTGTTCATGAACAAGGCGACGGCGCAGTCGTCAACCTCGGCGTGTATTCCCGCTTGCTGATCGAGTGGTTGCGTGACAACGGACTGCTGAAGGACAAGTCGGAATTAGCGCGGGTTCCGGAAGCGATCTTCCGTTCGCCTTCGAGCGTGATGGGTGCATTCATTGCTGGCTACTTTGACGCAGATGGCTGCAACCGTGGCAAGAAGGGCGGTTTCGGAATCGACAGCATCAGCCGCACCGTCTTGAGCGACATGCAGCAGTTGTTGGCCTTCAATGGCATCGTGTCTCGCATCAGCACGACCGATCGCGATGCGCAAGGCTGGCGGCCGATCCATCGGTTGATTGTTACTGGCGCGCAGTTCAAGGCCCGTTTTGCTGCGTTCGTACCAGCCGAGAAAATCAGCGGTATCGACTCCTCGAAGCGCGATATGTACAACACATATCCGGCAGATGCACGGACAACGTTGGGCGCGCGCTCGCAGTATCGCCAGCGCATTTATGACGGTGTATCGGCGCGTATCTCGCACGGTCAGCTCACTGCTATCCAGTCCCGGCTGTCGACGGCCGGCGAAACCGCGCTTGCGGACGTATTGGGCGAACGCATGAATGTTATGCCCGACATGATCGAGGCGATCACGCCCATCGGTCGGTGCGATGTGTACGACTTTGAAGTCGATGATGTGCATCTGCTGGCGGGCAGTGGAATCTACACCTCCAACAGCCGGCGCGGGGCCTTGATGTTGATCCTCAACGATTGGCATCCAGACGTCTTCAACTTCATCAGCAGCAAGCGGCAGGCCGGCCAGATCACCAACGCCAACATCAGCGTCGGTGTGAGCGACAAGCTGATGGACGCGATCAAAGTCGATGGCGATTGGATGCTGCAGTTCCCCGACACGTCCGACCCGGCCTACGATACCGAGTGGGACGGCAATCTTGAGAAGTGGCTCGAAGCCGGCCGCAAGACGCACATCTACAAGACCGTCAAGGCGCGCGAGATTTGGGACGCCATCATCGAGAGCGCATGGGCCAGCGCCGAACCCGGCGTATGGTTCCGCGAGCGCAGCAACAAGCTGGCGAACTCGTGGTATTTCAATCCGCTGATTAGCACCAACCCGTGCTTCACCGGAGAAACCCGCGTCCATACCACCGAAGGTCTGGTCAAGGCGCGCGACTTGTGGGACGACGAGACCGACATTGGCGTCGCCGTCGACAGCCGATTCGGCATCGAATCGCGCTCGTTGGCCGCCAGCCGCGTGTTTATGACCGGCGTCAAACCGGTGTTCAAGTTGGAGACCGACGAAGGCTACAGCGTGCGCGCGACCGCCGATCACCGCTTTATGACCCCGCGCGGATGGGTCGAACTGCGCGACCTCAGGCCGGGCGATCTGGTGCATGTCCTCAACCGCAAGGGGACGTTCGGGCGGCATGGATCACTTGAGTTGGGCCGTGTGTTGGGCTGGCTCGTCGGTGATGGCACGATCAAGGCCGACCGCGCCGTGCTGTCGTTCTTCGGTGACGAGAAGCGCGAGCTTGCGCCGCTGTTCGCCGAATACGTCAACACCGTCGTGCAGGGCGTGGGATCGCGTACTGGCCGCACGTATCCGGTCGGCGTGGTCGAAGTCGCTGACCGCGACGAGGCTCGCGTCCAGTCCGAGCGCCTGCGTCAACTGGCCGAGAAGTACGGCTTGACCGAAGACAAATTCCAAGTGCCAGAGGTTGTATTCCGCGGCACGGAAGAGATGCAGCGCGGCTTCTTGCAGGCGCTCTTCACCGCCGACGGCGGCGTGCAGCAGACTATCCACAAGGCTACCGTGGTGCGTTTGGCATCAAGCCATTTGGCGCTGCTTGAACAGGTTCAAATTCTACTTGCCAACTTCGGTATCGTGACTCGCCTCTACGCCAACCGCCGTGAGGCACAGCAGCGCATGATGCCAGACGGCCATGGTGGGCAGAAATTGTATGACGTCAAGGCACAGCACGAACTCGCGATTGCGAAACAGAACGTAGTGCGCTTCCAAGAGGAGATCGGCTTCCTGCTTGAGCGCAAGAATCAGTCGCTGCGCGAACGCCTGAGCGACTGCAAGGTAGGCCCGCGTGCCGAGCGCTTTATGGTTCATGTCGAGTCCGTTACACCGGATGGCGAAGAGGCCGTCTACGATTTAACCGAGCCGGTTACCCATTCGGTGGTTGTTAACGGGCTTATTACACATCAGTGCGGCGAGCAGCCACTCGGTGCGTTCTCGGTTTGCAACCTCGGCGCGATCAATCTCGCCAAGTTCTACGACGGCGAAAACCACGATGTGGCCTGGGACGATCTCGCCAACGCTGTGCGCTACGCCGTGCGTTTCCTCGACAACGTGATCGACAGCACGCCCTACTTCTTTGAGGAGAACGCGCGCGTGCAGGGCATGGAGCGCCGCGTCGGACTTGGCACGATGGGCATCGCCGAGCTGATGATCCACCTGCAAGTCCGCTATGGCAGCCCGGAATCCGAGGCGTTCATCGACACGCTGTACAACTTCATCTGCGTAAATGCCTACGATGAGTCGGTCGAGATCGCCAAGGTTAAGGGGGCGTTCTCCGCCTTCGACGCCGAAAAGTTCCTGCAATCCGGCTTTATCCAGACCCTGCCGGAAGCCCTGCGCGAGAAGATCCGCGCCCACGGCATCCGCAATGTCACGCTGCTGACGCAGGCGCCGACCGGCACGACCGGCACGCTCGTCAACACCAGCACCGGCATCGAACCGTTCTTTAGCTGGGTGTATTACCGCAAGAGCCGTCTCGGCCTGCACGAGGAAAAGGTGCCCATTGTCCAGCAGTGGCTTGACGCCAACCCGGACAAGACCGACAAGGACTTGCCGGAGTACTTCGCCACGGCGATGGATTTGACGCCGGAGGAGCATGTGCGCGTTCAGGCCGCGTTCCAGCGTTGGATCGACTCGGCCATCAGCAAAACGTGCAACGTCCCCAATGAGTACACCGTTGAGCAGGTCAGCGAGTTGTACAAGTTGATGTACGAGCTGGGTTGCAAAGGCGGCACGATCTACCGCGACGGCAGTCGTGACGAACAGGTGCTCATGCTCAAGGGTGACGAGCGCGCCGAGAAGGAGATGGAGAAGCGCGCCAAGGCCGAAAGCACGCCTGAAGCCGAGGCGCTCGCCGCGCTGACCACGCCGGTCACGCAGGTGACGACGCCGCACCGCGTCTATCCGCGCCCCAGCAAGCTGTTCGGCGTGACGGTTAAGGTCGCCACCCCGTTTGGCACCGCGTACGTCAACATGAACGTCGATGAGAACGGCAGCCCGTTCGAGGTGTTCATCACAGCGCCGGGCAAGGCCGGCAGCGATCTACAGGCCGACGCTGAAGGCTTGGGCCGCCTGATCACGCTGTCACTGCGCACGACCGATCCCCACAACCGGCGCGAGATGCTGCGCCTGATTATCGAGCAGCTGCGTGACATTGGCGGCGCGCGCGTGAGCGGTTTCGGCCCCAACCGCGTGACGTCGGTGCCGGACGCGGTGGCGCGCGCGTTAGAAGATCACTTCTTCAACGTGCCGCAGCCCGCGCAGCTCAGCCTGCCGCTCGGCCCTGACTCCGGCGGCGAACCGGCCCCGGTTAAGCTGCCGCCGGTCACAGGGGCCGGGACAGAGCCGAAGGACGACCCTGCGCCGGTGCTGGCTTTCGAGCAGGGGCCGGAAGGGGAGCAGCCGCAGGGCTACACTAACGGACACCGGCTGATGGGCGCGGATATGTGTCCATCATGCCGCACCATCTCGCTGATCCGGACGGAAGGCTGCCGCAAGTGCCTCACCTGCGGCTACAGCGAGTGCTAGGCGAGAGCGCGAAGCGCAAGTGCTGAGTGATGAGTGCCGAGTGATGAGTCAAGTCGCTCGGCACGCGTCACGACAACGATGTCCGCTTCTGAGGCATTCACGAAACCTACACCCCCCTCACTCAGACCAGCGAGTCGAGGGGGATTCTGTCTAGAAGGAGGAATGTGAATGGCTGGAGTGATCTCAGGCGAGTTCTTTGGTCAGCAAACCGACGCGTCGAGACGCAAGACCGAAATCGTCGTCAAATACTTCAAAGCCTGGGCCAAGATAATGACAGGGATAAAGATTGACTCTCCACGACTTAATTACTTGGACTTGTTTAGCGGGCCCGGCATCTACGATGATGGAAGCAAATCAACTCCTGTCTACATACTCGAAGAATTGTTCAAAAACCCGATTCTTGTTGAGCGGGTTAAGTTGCATTTCAATGACATGCGAAAATCCAACGTTGAAGCATTAGCCAAGACAATCGCCCAGTTTCCGTTAGCCGACCTTCGATACCCCTTGTCGCTCACAAACTACGACGCTGCAGATTACGGTAGCGCTGTTGTGCGTGAGTTGCAGGGGTATCCTACTTTGTCATTTGTTGATCCGTTTGGTTACAGAGGGATTACGCAGAGACTACTCGAGTCGCTCATCACGCCGTTTGGATCTGACTGCATATTCTTCTTCAACTACAACGAGATACAAAGAGCTGTGCTGAATCCGAAAGTTCTAAGTCATATGCAGGCGCTTTTCGGGATCAGTCGCTTCGACCAGTTGCGCGACCTTCTCCGACAACCGGACATTCGAGAAAAGGAACAGGCAATCGTAGATGTCACTGCTTCTGCGCTGGAAGACGTCGGAGGCAAGTACTCGTTGTTCTTCCGTTTCCGAAATGTCGCTGACTCACGAACAATGCATCATCTTGCATTCTTGAGCAAGAACGATAAGGCATATTCTCTGATGAAAGACATAATGGCCAAGGCGAGTTCGTCACAGACATCTGGGGTGGCGAATCTGACATTCAGCGCTAGGGTTGAGAGTTCTGAGGAACGACAGCTCGAGTTGTTCACCGACGATCCTATTGAAGAATTGAAGTCAATACTGTCGCACCGCTTCTCTGGCAAGACCATTGCGGTCGGAAAGATACCCGGAGTACACGCCGAGATTGATCGTCTAGAGGCGCACAACTACACCTTGGCCAATTACAAGAGAGCATTGCTTCAACTTGAGGCTGAAGGGAAAGTCACAACCAATCGCCCCAATCGGCGCAAGAACACGCTAGCTGATGACGTCGTCATCTATTTCCCGTAGGCCACAGAAGCAACAAGAGCCGCCGGAAACTCCTCACGCCACGGGGACCACTCGATGTTGCCCTTGAAGAACACGGCGGTATTTTGCGCGTCGAGCACATCGAGCACATTGACGACCCATTCCGGCCGCGGCTGATACGATTTCGGTCCGTTGGTCGCCGCGCCGATCACGGCCCACTGCAAGTCGCTGTCCACGAGCAGCGGCGCGATGTCGAAGCTCAAGGGTTCAATACTCATCCAACGCACAGCAGCTTTGACATCCCGCAGCACCTCGATCTGACGCCTGACCATTCGCGCTTGCTGCTGCTCTGACAGCCGTCTGCCCATGAAGAACGACGGCGGAGCGGATACGCCAACCCATACGTTCGGCGGGAATTCAAACTGAAGCAGGCGTGGCGCGTTCTTGGTCAGCAGTTGGAAGCTGTGTTGACGCGCTTCCCGTGCAATGTCCAGGACTTGTTCGATCTGCTCGTCCGGCACCCAATGCCCCATCAGGTCGGACATCGAATCGAGGAAGATTTTGGCAGGTTCCTTGAGTTTAAGGGGTTCTTCAAGCAGCTCTGGCCGCCAGTAGTGATGCTCGAACCCGTGCGGGTAGGCCGCCTGTGCGACCCGCTCGGCGACATGTTCAGCATAGCAAATGGCGATGCTGCCATCCGGCATTTCCCAACGACAAGCGTGCTTGCACCCGCCAACCGGATTCCATGTGTAATCGGTCCACTCGATCCCGCGTCGCTGTGCGCTTTTCTGCTGCTTATTCATGTTTGGTCGACCCCAACTCGTCAGCAGTGTTAGGCGAGAATTGTACGGATTCCGCCTAGGTTAGTATGAGTATAGCACAAGTGTTCTAGTAATCAAAAAGACTATCATCTTGTGTTCGATTCACCTCCACTACCGCCCCAGCGTCACCGTCGGCACAACCTCACCCGGGCCGGTGGACGGCTGATTGACCGCCGCAGCGATCAGCAGCGCGGCCAGCAGCACCAGCAGCAGAATCGCCAGCCCGCGCACCGTCGCCGGATCAGGCGGACGCGCCTCTATCGCCCCACCTGCCTTGCGAAGCTGCGCTGGCTTGATCCGTTCGCGCACCCATGACTCGAACAGCCCCGCGCGCATCCTCACCTGATTGGGCGTGTTGTCGATGACCTCCACGAAATCCAGACGGCGCAGCACGGCGTATACGGCGGTCAGGTCGAGCGGATAGTCGCTGTCCGCCAGCCACGCCTCGACATCTTCGCCGCGCAGCGCCGCATCTGGACGCTCGAAGCGCAGATAAGCCAGCGCCGCCACGACCGCCTGTTCATCACCGCTGAGATGCTCCCACACCTGCTTGAAATACGGCGCAGCTTCGGCGGCGAGCGCGGGCCGCACCGTGCGCAGATGTTCGACGCGGTAGGCTTCGCCGTGCGACTGTGCATGGACGGCCAACGCCGCCTTCAGCGTCCATTCTGGCAGTCCGCCGGTGAGGCCGTGCAGCGTGGTGACCAGTTCCGGGTCGGCGGCGTCGCGGCCCATGTTGAGCAGGTCGCCGGTCTCGTGCAGCGTCAGGGCCAGCAGTCGCGCGGTGTAGTCCGGCTGAACGAGCGGGGCAAGCCGCACCAGCGCGCCTTCTTGATCGAGATGCGCGGTGAAGATCATCCCGAGCTGCGGGCCGATCAACTGGCTCATCCACGCGCCGAGGTCTGCGGGATGTTCACCGCGGGCGACGGCCTCCGCCAGTGGTTCAACGCCGTCGATGACCCACACCAACCGGCGCTGTGGCCGGATCAGCTCGAACAGCTCAGGCAGGCCGGTGCCGGTCAGCCACGCGCGCTTTTCGTCGGCGGGCTTCTCGTCGGGCCAGCGCGGCAGGCGGTGGACGGACAGCCCACGCGCGGATGCGGCGTCCTTGCCAGCCTGATACAGCGCGGCCAACCACCGGCGCTCGTCGGTCACGGCGGCCATATCAGGGAAGGCCCAGACGAACGTATCATCGAAGCGGTGGCGGATATGCTCAAGCAGGGCGGTTCGGCCAGCACGGCGGCGGCCGACGATCGTGAACGCGCACGAAACCGCGGCACTCGTCAGGTGTTGATGAATGCGGGCGATGACATCGGCACGCCCGACAAACGGGGAAACAGGCTGGCCCGGATCGAACGCATGATGCGGCGCGCCGCTGTCCTCTGGCATCGTCCCTCACTTTCGTGATGATGTGCTAGACTATAGCGCACTTACGACGACGCTGGCTAAACATTCTGCCCACGCACGGGCAGGCTCAAACGGGAGGGGATTATGGGACTGCTTGACGGCAAGATCGCGCTGGTCTTCGGCGTGGCGAACAAGGACAGCATCGGGTGGGGGATCGCCAAGCGGCTGCATCAAGAGGGCGCGACGATCCTGCTCAGCTACGCGGCCGAGGCGCTGGAGAAGCGCGTGCGCCCGCTGGCGGCGGAGGTCGACTGCGACTTCATCGAACTGTGCGACGTGGGCAGCGACGAGCAGCTTGACGCCGTATTCGACAAGGTCAAGGAGCGTTACGGCCGGATCGACGTGCTGGTGCATTCGGTGGCCTTCGCCCCGCGCGAAGACCTCGGCGGGCGCTTCTTGGACGTCAGCCGTGAGGGCCTCAAGATCGCCGTCGACATCAGCGCTTATAGCCTGATCGCGATGTGCAAGCGCGCCGAGCCGCTGATGCCGCCGGGCAGCACCGTGATGAGCATGACGTATCACGCCGCCGAGCGCGTGATGCCCAAGTACAACGCGATGGCGGTCGCCAAAGCCGCGCTTGAGATCATCACCAAGTACCTCGCCGCCGACCTCGGGCCGAAGGGCATCCGCGTCAACGCCATCAGCGCCGGGCCGATCAAGACGCTGGCGGCGATGGGGGTGCCGGGTATTCGCACCATGCTGCGCTTCAACGAAAAGACCTCGCCCCTGCGCGGCAACGTCTCGCAAGACGATGTTGGCAAAACGGCGGTGTACCTTGCGTCGGATTGGTCGACCGGCGTCACTGGCGAGATCATCTACGTTGACTGTGGGTATAACATCCTCGGCTTGACCGCGACTGAGGAAGACATCGCCCAGTTCTAAAGTGAGACGTTGAAAGTGCCGAGTGATGAGAAAGCACCAACCTTTTTCGCTTGGCTGGTGTTGCGAGCCGGATCGTCCTGCCCACCGACTTCCGGTAGCTTACTCTAGGGCGTTGTTGGCGCGGCGTGCCAAGCTGGGAATCCCGTGATCTCGACGGTTAAGCGTGTTCGCAGAGGCTTACGGCGCCGGTGGGCGGAATGGCCGTACCGGCGCTTTCAGCGGTTGCCTGAGGCTTCGATCTATGACCTGACCGGCGATCCGCGTGTGACGACGGTCGTCACGGCGCCGGCGGCATCCGTGAACATCGCGCCGACGCTGGAGGTCGCCCCGCTGCCCATCGAACTGACCCGTGTGAAGAGCGTGATCCGCAGCGTACCGGAACAGCTCGCCGTTATGCTGCCGGATGCTGGGATCGTCGGCCAGTACGCGGTCGCCCTATGGGATGGGCGGCGCATCCGCGAGTCGGCGCTGCTCAGCCCTAGAAGCGCGGTGCAGTGGGCATGGCCTGCCGGCATGGCCCGCCGCGAATCCCTCACCCTCGATTTGGCCGCGCCGCTGTGCAGCCCCGGAAGCGACAGCGTGTACTTTGTATGGATGATGCACGGCGCGATGCGCGTGCCTGTGATCCGCGCATTGGCCGAAACGCTGGGGGATATGCCCAAGTTGATCGTCCCACACAGCCCGGCGCGATTCGTGCACGAGACGCTCGACCTGCTCGGGGTCGCGCCGGAGGATCGCATACGCTGGACGCATTCGCGCGGGCAGGCGCGCCGGTTGGTGGTCACGAGCGAGACGCGCTGGGGGCCGACCTTTGTGCCGGCCACCTGCTTCGGATTCCGTGAGGCGATGCGGCGCGCTGCTGGAGACCCCGCCCCCGATCAGCCGCGCCGGTTGTACATCTCGCGCAGCAAGGCCCGCCGCCGCCGCGTCCTCAACGAAAGCGCGGTGATCGCCCTGCTTGCACCGCTCGGTTTCGAGGCGTTCACGCTGGAGGATTTGTCGGTGGCCGAGCAGGTGCGCCTGTTTGCCGGGGCCGAGGCGGTTGTCGCGCCGCACGGATCGGGCCTGACCAACCTCGTGTTCGGGCAGGGCATCAAGGTGATCGAGCTTCACACCCCCTCCAAGTACACCAATTCGTTCATGGCGCTCAGCCGCGCATGCGGACACACGTATGCCGCGTGGATGGCCGCCACCTCCGGCCTCGACTACGACATCGATCTCGACGCTCTGCGCGGCCTGCTCGCGCTGCAAGACCTGTACTGATTTCAGCCCCCTTGCGGCATTCGCAAAGGCCGCGTTACATTGGGCAAACCTGAGCCACGAGGACACATACGAGGCGTTATGCGAGTAGCGTTTGGCGGTCGAGTCCTGATTTTGGGCTGCGGATCGGTTTCTCAATGTTTGCAGCCTTTACTTCTTCGGCACCTCGAAATGGATTTTAGTAAGCTCACGATTCTCGACATGAACCCGCCCAACGGCAGAGCCAATGCGATGCTCGCCGCCGGGGCCAACTACGTGCAGCACGCCATCGACCCGGAAAACATGGCCGAGACGCTCAGCGGGCTGGTCGGGCCGGGCGACCTGCTGATCGATCTGGCGTGGAACATCGAAGTCACCGAGATCATCGACTGGTGCCACCATCACGGCGTGCTGTACATCAACACGGCAACCGAACTCTGGGATCCGTACAACACCGCCATCGCGCCCAACAAGCGCACGCTGTATGTCCGTCACATGATGCTGCGCGATCTCAAGGAGTCGTGGGCCGACGCTGGCCCGACTGCCATCGTGGAGCACGGCGCGAATCCCGGCCTCGTCAGCCATTGGACGAAGGTCGCGCTGACCGACATCGGCAAGGCGATGCTGGCGCAAAACGTCAGCCCGCACAAGCATGCCGACATCGAGCGTTTCTTGAGCGAGCGCGCGTGGAATCGCCTTGCCATGACTCTCGGCGTCAAGGTCATCCACATCAGCGAGCGCGATACGCAGATCACCAACCTGCCCAAACGTGTCAACGAGTTCGTCAACACATGGTCGGTGGCCGGTTTCCACGAAGAAGGCATCGCACCGGCGGAAATGGGCTGGGGCACGCATGAACGCCACATGCCTGAGAACGCATGGGGCTACGACTACGGCCCCGGCAATCAGATCTGTCTGAGCCAGATGGGGATCAATACGCTGGTGCGCTCATGGGTGCCGGCTTCCGGCGAGATCATCGGCATGGTCGTGCGTCATGGCGAAGCGTTCACCATCAGCGATCACCTGACGGTACGCGATGAGAACGGGCGTCCACTGTACCGACCGACGGTTCACTACGCCTATCATCCGTGCGACTCTGCCCTCGTGAGCCTGTGGGAACTCAAGATGCGCAGTTACGAGCTGCAACCTGCCCAGCGTATCTTGCGCGACGAGATCACCGACGGTATGGACGAGCTGGGCGTGCTGCTGCTCGGCCACGATTTGAACGGGTGGTGGGTCGGCAGCCAGCTCGACATCCACGAGACGCGCCGCCTCGTCCCCGGCCAGAACGCGACTACTCTGCAAGTCGCCGCGTCGATCCTCGGCGCCGTCACTTACATGGTGAATCATCCGGACTTGGGCCTGTGTGTGACCGACGACCTGCCGCACGAGGACATCCTCGCCGTGGCAAACCCGTACCTCGGGCCGTGTCCGTCAGTGCAAACCGACTGGACGCCGCTGAAGAATTACACCGACGCCTTCAGCCCGTGGAACGGCCGACGCATCCATCCCGACGACGTGTGGCAGTTCGGCACGTTCTTGGCGCGCTGATCGATTCGCGCCGCGTTTCAGTTTTCAGATGTGATCGTGTGAGAGGAGACGTGTCATGGCGGAACCCAACGGATGCGCACAACTGTTTACACGCTTCATGGTGTTGGCGCTGGTCATCGCCGGTGTGGCAATCGCCGCCGCGCACAGCGCGACAGCCGCCGGCCTCTAAGCGGCGCCATCATGTGCGATGCGTGACGAGCAGCAGCTCATGTCGCCGCTGGTCGATCACGCCAACGCCGGAGATCGAGTCGGTCGGTTTCCGGCGGCTTACTTTGGATGACGTACATTCTCCGCCCTATGCAAGCAGGAGCCTTCAATGCAGATCGAGTGGAGCAAGATCGCGCCGGTTCTGGTTTCAATCGGCATCATCATCGGCGTCGCCATTCTGCGCAACTACTCGAAGACGATTGCCGCCGTCGCCGCCGTGATGCCGATCAACATCCCGCTGGCGCTGTGGATCCTCGCGGCCGGCGATTCCGACAGCCCGTCCGCGCTGGCCGACATCACGGTGACGATGACGTGGAACCTGCTGCCGACGGTGTTGTTCCTGATCGTGGTCATGCTGCTGCTGCGCGCGGGCTGGACACTGCTGCCGGCCATCGTCGCCGGCTACGTGGCGTGGGCGGTTGCGCTCGGCCTGCTCACCCTCATCCGCGGCTGGATCGGAGGATAGGGGAGACGTGCTGGGTGCTGAGTGCCGAGTGCTGAGTGTCGAGTGATGAGTCGTGAGGGATGGGCAAAAGCGGGCACAGAGCACACAGAGCAACCGCGAGCGCACAGAGTGGCTTTCACACACCGCCACACATGCGCGTAATTCTCCCCTCTCCCTGAGGGAGAGGGGCTGGGGGTGAGGGTTTGCTGGGGGTGAGGGTTTGCCGGGGATGAGATCAGATATCCGCCTGAATGCGGCTCCTCCCTCACACTACCCCCGCAGCTGCGCGTCAAACGCCTTCTGCGCGGCCTTGACGATCTTCTTGCGCACGGCGGCCACCTCGGCGTCAGACAGCGTGCGATCCTCGGCCTGATACACAAGGCTGAACGCCAGACTCTTGTGGCCTTGCGGCACGCTCGACCCGGTGTACACGTCGAACAGCCGCGCCGACCGCAGCAGATCGCCGCCGGACTGCTCGATCACCGCGTGCAGATCGCCGGCCGGCACCGAATCGCGCACGACCAGCGCGATATCCTCGTAAACCGGCGGGGTAGTCGGCACCGGAGCCGTACCGTACAGCGGATTGACAGCGTTCTGGATGCGTTCGAGATCGAACTCGCCGACCATCACCGGCACATCAGCCGGCAGCCCAAAGGCCCGCGCAACCAGCGGGTGCAGCTCGCCGAAATGCCCGGCCACGCTGCCGTCGATCGTGATGGCAGCCGACCGGCCCGGGTGCAGCGATGGCCCACCCTGCGCCTTGAGCGACCACGCCGAGATGTGCAAGCCGCGCAGCAGCCCTTCGACGATCCCCTTCAGATCGAAGAAGTCGGCTGACGGGGCCGCCTGACGCGAGAAGTGATCGGGCTGACGCGGGCCAGCCAGCACAATCGCCAACCGGCTCGGCTCGTCGGGGAGCTGCTGGCCCGCGACGCGGAAGTACACCGACCCGATCTCAAACACCGCCTGATGTGACGTATGGCGCAGGTTGCTGCGCACCGCGTTCAGGATATTCGGCAGCAGCGAATGGCGCAGCACCGTCTTGTCGGGCTGAATCGGGTTGGCGATCCGCACATAATCTGCCCCAGCAGGGACGTTCAGCCCCGGCCGGCCGGCAGCGCCGCGCGGAATCAACAGCGCTTCCGCCTCAGGCGTGCTGAAGCGATGCGTGATGTTCTCCTGCAAGCCGAGCGCCACCAGCACATCGCGCGTGTGTTCCTCGCGCTCAAGCGGCACGTTCGACCACTGCTCAGGCAGCGTCTCGTCCATCAGCGTCGTCGGCAGATTGTCGAGGCCGATGATCCGCGCGATCTCTTCGATCAGGTCGGCTTGGCCGATCACCGGATCGTCGCTGATGTCGGTGCGATGATCCGGCACGACCGCGACCAGTGAATCAGCGCGCAGGGTCACGTCGAACTGCAGCCGCACGAGGATGTTGGCGGCTTGCTTGATGCCCACCGCCATGCCGGTCAGGCGCTTGATCTCCGACTCGTACAGCGTGACGGCGATGCGCGGCGCAGGTTTGGCGACCACGTCCATCACCCCACTGCTGACCGTGCCGCCGCCGAGCTGCCGCATCAGCTCGATGCCGCGCCGCACGCCGATCTCCGCCTGCGCTTGATGCACGCCGCGGCTGAAGCGTATGCTGGCCTCGGTGGCGATCTTGTGCTGCTGCATCGTGCGCCGAACGTTGATGAAGTGCCAGTTGGCGGATTCGAGCAGGACGTTGGTCGTGCCGTCGCTGATCTCGGTCTCAGCGCCGCCCATGACGCCCGCGAGCGCAAGCGGGCCGGCCGTGTCGCAAACCAGCTCGTTGTCGGTCGTCAGCTTACGCAGTTGGCCGTCCAGCGTTTCCACGGTCTCGCCGGGGCGCGCCCGCCGCGTGATGATCGTCGGGATGCCGCCGGCGCGCTCGACCAGCTTGTCGTAATCGAAGGCGTGCAGCGGCTGGCCGGACTCGAACATCACGTAGTTGGTCACGTCGACGATGTTGTTGATCGGACGCTGGCCGATCAGCTTGAGCCGGCGCTGAAGCCATTCCGGCGACGGCTGAATCGTCGTGCCCATCAGCAGCATGGCGGTGAAGCGCGGGTTGAGGTCGGCGTCCTCGATCAGGATTTTGACCGACTGGGAGATATCCGGGCCGGCCATCATCACGTGCGTGCTGGGCATGCGCAGCGGCTTATCCAGCAGCGCCGAAATCTCACGGGCGACGCCGGTCACGCTGTAACAGCGCGCCAGATTCGGCGTGAGTTCGACCGTCAGCACCACGTCGCCGAACACGTCTTGCAGCGGCGTCCCGACCGGCTTGCCGGGGTCATCGTGCATCAGGATGACGCCTTCGTGCTCATCGCTGATACCAAGTTCCTTCTCGCTGCACACCATCGACTTGTTGTAGATCCCGCGCAGCGGGCGGCCTTTGAGGATCATCCGCTTAGGCGTGTCGCTGTGGCCGTCCCAGACCTCCGCGCCTTCCAGCGCGATGACCGTCCACAGCGGCGCCTCAAGCGGGCCGATGCCCTTGTACTCGAACAGGTTCGGCGCGCCAGTGACGCACTGTTCCGGCTCATCCGCGCCGTAATCGACAATCGCCAGTACGAGACGGTCGGCGTCGGGGTGCGGCTTGACTTCGAGGATGCGCCCCAGCTTGATACGCTCGCGATCCCACACCAGATGATCGCTCGGCGGCATCTGAATACCGGGGATGTGCTGCTGCGGCACGCCGATGTACGTCAGCGTCGTCTCGATGCCGGCCTTGGTCATGCGGTCGGCGAGCACCTCGGCCGGCACGTCGATGTCGACCAGTTCCTTCAACCATGAAAGTGGTATCTGCATGTCGTCGCTGCCCCTAGAACTGTTCGAGAAAACGCGAGTCGTTGGCCCAGAAGTTGCGGATGTCGGTGATGCCGTGCTTGAGCATGGCGATACGCTCCGGCCCCATGCCGAACGCGAACCCCGACCATTCCGCCGGATCGTAGCCGCCGTTGCGCAGCACGACCGGATGGATCATGCCGCTGCCAGCGATCTCCAGCCACCCCGTGTGCTTGCACACGCTGCATCCCTCGCCGCCGCACAGAAAGCACTCGATGTCGATCTCCATGCTCGGCTCGGTGAACGGGAAGTACGACGCGCGATAGCGCACTTTGGCGTCCGGCGAGTACATCTTGCGGGCGAACTCGGCCACCGTCCCCTTGAGGTCGCTCATGGTGATGTTGTGACCCACAGCGATCCCCTCGACCTGATAGAACTGCGCCTCGCTGCGGTTGGTGATCTGCTCGAAGCGGTAGCACATGCCCGGCAGCACCACGCGGATCGGCTTGGTTCCGCCGCCGCCCAATTCACGCATCGCGCGGATTTGCCCCGCCGACGTGTGCGTACGCAGGATCACGTCGGGGTCGGTCGTGTAGAACGTGTCCTGCATGTCGCGGGCCGGATGGTGCGGCGGGAAGTTGAGCAGCGTGAAGTTCATCTCGTCGGTCTCGACGTCCCGGCTGCGATACACGCTGAAGCCCATCTCCGCCCAGATTTCGCTGAAGCGCCGCAGCGTCTGTGTGGACGGGTGCAGCCGTCCCATCGCGGGTTGGCGGCCCGGCAGCGTGACGTCCAGCGCCGCGCCCTCCAGATCGGCTGCCATCTCAATGTCTTGCACCAGTACCTCGCGCGCGGCGTATGCCTCGTCGAGCGCCGCCATGACCTCGTTGGCGCGCTTACCGAACACCGGGCGTTCTTCCGGCGTCAGACCGCCGATCCCGCGCAGTAGTTGGCTGACCGCGCCCTTGCCCCCGATGTAACGCGATTTCCACGCCGCCAGCGCCGCGCTGTCACGTATTTCGGTCAACTCGGCCTGCGCCTGTTGATACACCGACTCCAGTTTTTCCAGCATGAACCCTCCCCGATCCTTCGAGCAGTCGAACCCGCCGACCGCCGATGGGCAAAATGAAAACGCCCGCCCCGGCCGACGATTCACGTACAAGCAGGGACGAGCGTGTGAGATGTGTCGCTCGCGGTACCACCCTGATTGGCCGCAGTGCTTCCACCGCGCCCCACTCATTGGCCCCGGTAACGGCGGGCAAGCCGGACGGATCTAGTTGGCAGGTCTCAGTTGTCAGTTGTCAGTGAACCGCGTTCTCTGGAAGCGAGCAGTTCGTCCCTTCTGAAAACTGTCTACTGACTCCTGAAAACTCCCTTTCAACCCATCAGCGATAAGACGGTTGTGCTGTCCAGTTTGGGGGTGAATTCCGCGCCTGTCTCTGCGTCCGCTTCCAGCCTTGGGCGGCCGCTCTCTGAAAGAGTCAGTGCGCGCGCGGACTGTCCCCCGCGGCGCTGTTGGATTCATGATACGAAGTGCAGTGGCGGGCTGTCAAGCTGACGAATTCCCACCGAAAGGGGGTTTTGTATTGGCCCAACCCATCCTGTTCGGGGAATATCGTTACGATCTAACTAACGACATGGGATTCTTGTGGAGCGCGTTTCGTATGGATCGGCGGACTTTTCTCAAGGCCATGACGACCGCCGCGGCTGCGGCAGCGGCGCACCACTTCCGATGGGCAGGCGTGATCCCGGTTCGCGCAGCGCAGGACACCGCCGCCGGCCCCGCCCTTCACATCCTGAACCGCGCCACATGGGGGCCGACCCCGGCTGATCTCGCCGCGATCAACGAGCGAGGCATCGCGGGGTGGCTGGACTGGCAGCTCGACTACGAGTCCATCCCCGATCCCGCCATCGACGCGTTCCTGCGCGAGAACGCGATCCTGCTGCAGTCGTACGAAGAACTTTCCGCGGCCGCCACGGTCGATTACGGCAACGTCATGAACCGGTTCCTGTGGGTCCGGATTATCCGCGCTGCGTTCTCCACCCGCCAGCTCTACGAGCGCATGGTGGAGTTCTGGACGGATCACTTCAACGTCCCCGCGGCGGATTTGCTGACGGAGAAGATCATCGACGACCGCGAGGTGATCCGCCGCCACGCGCTGGGCAGCTTCCGCGACCTGCTGCACGCGTCGGCCACCAGCCCCGCCATGCTGATCTATCTCGACAATACGTACAGCTACTCCGACCACCCCAACGAGAACTACGGCCGCGAACTGCTCGAACTGCACACGCTGGGCGTCGACGGGGGCTACACGGAACGTGACGTCAAAGAGGTCGCCCGCATCCTCACAGGATGGGGCGTGAGCGACGAACGGTGGGGGTATTTCGGGTTCAACGCGTGGGCGCACGACTTCCGGCCGAAACGCGCGCTCGGCGAGCTGTTCGACGCCGGCCACGGCATCGGCGAAGGCCAGCGCCTGCTCGACCTGCTCGCGGCTCATCCGTCGACGGCCCGCTTTATCGCGTACAAACTCGTGCGTTACTTCGTGTCGGACGACCCGCCGCAGTCGCTGGTCGACAGCACGGCGCAGGTCTTCCTCGCTACGGACGGTGACATCAAGTCCTTGCTGCGCCATATCTTCACGTCCGCGGAATTTTACGCGCATCCCGGCGAAAAACTGCGCCGTCCGCTGGAATATCTCACCGCTATTCTGCGCGTGCTACAACCGCACCTCAGCGTGGTCAATGGGCGCTGGTTGATCTGGTCGCTTGAGCAGTTCGATCACCTGCCGTACCACTGGGCGCCGCCCGACGGCTACCCGCAGGTCTCCGCCGCGTGGCTCAATACCAGCGCGCTGCTTGCCCGCTGGAACCTCGCCTTTATCATCCCGCGCAGCGACGAACGCTGGTACGACGGCCTGCGGTTCGACCAAGCCGGAATTTTCGCGGAGGCGCGCACCGTCGGCGAATATGTCGATCTGGCGGCGCAGCAGTTCTACGGCGTCCCGATCTCCGACGCGGATCGCACCGCGCTGATCGAGTTCGCAGCGGAAGGTGGCGGGCCGGACACGCCGGTTGATGACGACTGGCGCGGCTGGAAGCAGTCGTCGCTCTTGGGGCTGATGCTGGCCTCTCCGTATTTCCAATGGGCTTAAAGCGCACAGGGGCACATCTCATGACGACGCGACGCGAATTTCTCAAAACGATGTCCGTAGGCGTGATCGGTCTCAGCCCGGCGCTCTTTCCGCGCTGGACGCCGCGCATGGCCTTCGCGCCCAGCTCACAGGTAGCCGGCCAGCGTGACATTCTGGTGTCGATCTTCTTGCGCGGCGGCATGGACGGGTTGTCCGCCGTGATCCCGTTCGGCGAGGGCGGACGTTACTATGACCGCCGCCCCTCGATCGCCATTCGTGAGCCGGGCGCTGGCGCCGGGGCCGCCGTCGACCTCGACGGATTCTTCGGCCTGCATCCATCGCTCGCCCCGCTCAAAGACGTGTGGGACGCCGGCGCGCTGACGATCCTGCACGCGGCTGGCTCGCCCGACCCGTCACGGTCACACTTCGACGCGATGGGCACGATGGAGCGCGGGACGCCGGGCATCAAGACGACGCCTTCGGGCTGGATCAACCGGCATCTGCAAACGGCCGCGTGGCAAAACGACAGCCCGTTCCGCGCTATCGGCATGGGCGCGATGCTCCAGTCGTCGCTGCGGGGGCCGGTCAGCACGTTCTCGCTGTCGTCGATCACCGACTTCCATCTCAACGGCCGCGAGGATCAGGCAGCAGCCATGGCGGCCACCCTGAGCAGCTTGTATCAGATCGCCGCGCCGACACAGGCCATTCATCAGCACGCCGCGTCGGTGTTCGCGTCGATGGACGTGCTGAACCAGCTCAATCCCGACCAGTATCAACCTGCCAACGGTGCGGCATATCCCGACTCCGAATTCGGCGAGGCGCTCAAGCAGGTCGCCCTGCTCATCAAGTCCGACCTCGGTCTTGAAGTGGCGTGTGTCGACCTCGGCGGCTGGGATACGCACGAGGGACAAGGCGCGGCGGACGGCTGGTTCGCGGGGCTGGTGGACGATCTCGGTCGAGGATTGCAGGCGTTCTATACCGACCTGTACGACTTGATGGCGAACATCACCGTTGTGACGATGAGCGAGTTTGGCCGGCGGCTCGAAGAGAACGCATCCGGCGGCACCGATCACGGTCACGGCAACGTCATGTTCGTGATGGGCGGCGGCGCAGTCAGCACCGTCTATGCCGACTGGCCGACGCTCGCATCGGACGCGCTGGACGATGGCGACCTTGCCGTGACCACCGACTACCGCGACATCTTGAGCGAAATTCTGGTCAATCGGCTGGGCAGCGATCAGATCGAAACCGTGTTTCCGGGCCATCTCGCGACCCTGCCGGGCCTGATTCAGCCTCGCGGGTAATCGGCAAAGATCTTGCCGCGCGGCCGGGCGCTTGCTAGACTGATCGGCTCTCACTCACTTTACCCGCGGAGGCCCAACATCAGCGCTTCACAGATCGTCACGTTGATCGTGGTGACGACAGCGTATGCGGCTATCGCGGTTGGCAGTGTGCCACGGCTCGCCATGAACCGCGCCACGATCGCGCTGGTCGCATCCGTCGCACTCGTCCTGATCGGGGCGATCAGCGAACAGGACGCGCTGCGCTCCATCGACCTCGGCACGATCCTGCTGCTCGGCGCGATGATGGTCGTCAACGTGCATCTGCGGCTGGCAGGTTTCTTCCGCTTCGTAGCAAGCCGGGTGCTGCGATTGGCGCGCACGCCGGCTGTTCTACTTGCGCTGGTGATTGGCGCGTCCGGCGTGCTGTCAGCACTCTTCCTCAACGACCCGATCTGTCTCATGATCACGCCGCTGGTGATCGACATCGTGCGGCGCTTCGGCCGCCGCCCGCTGCCGTATCTCATCGGCATCGGTATCGCCGCCAATGTCGGGTCAGTCGCCACCATCACCGGCAACCCACAGAACGTCATCATCGGACAGGCCAGCGGGATCAGCTACCTCGACTTCGCCGCTGCGCTTACGCCTGTGGCCGCCGTCGGGCTGATAATCACGTGGGCCGTGATCATCATGCTGTTCCGGGCCGAGTTCCATGGGACGCTCGCTGCCGCTCAACTCCCTCCGCCACGGCAGTATACGCCACTGCTCAACCGCGTGCTGGCGATTGTCGTCCTGCTGTTCGTGCTGTTCCTGATCGGCGTGAGCGTCGTCACCGCTGCCTGCGCCGCGGCCGGCGCGCTGCTGATCTCACGCCTGCGCCCTGCCAAGCTTCTCGCACTCGACTGGGAGCTGCTGGCGTTCTTCGCCGGCCTGTTCGTCATCACCGGTGCGATTGAGTCGGCCGGCTTGAGCGAGGTCATCTTTGGCGTGCTGCGCCCGTTCGTCGAAGGCGGCACAATCAGCCTGATGTTGACGACCGGCGTGCTGAGCAATCTCGTCTCGAACGTGCCGGCTGTGCTGCTGATGCGCCCTGAGATCGCCGTCCTACCCGACGCGCGCCATGCGTGGCTCACGCTGGCGATGGCGTCGACGCTGGCTGGAAACTTGACTTTGCTCGGCTCAGCCGCGACGCTAATCGTCGCAGAAGTCGCGCGCGGCATGCGTGAGCAGCTCGGCTTTATGTCATTTCTGCGCGTCGGTGTTCCGGTGACGCTGTTGACAATGGCGTTCGGCGTCCTCTGGCTGGAGATGATTCACTGAGACTCCGCTTGAGACGCATGTCAGGGCGCTGGCGCACGTCCTCACAAGGGGCCGGCGTCCCGTATCTCGTCGCACGCTGAAACAACCGCGCCCAGTTCCCTGCCACCCAAGCACGAAGTTGAAAGTGATGAGTGATGAGAAAACACCGCGCCGTATAGCTCGACTTACGAACGCCGGCTTAGCAACTGCCCACTGATCCCTGACTACTGACCCCTCTGTCTGCACTGTGTCCTGTGTGGTTCTCTCGTTTTGTCGTCAGGGAGAGGGGGGAACGATGCGTGCGCGGGAATTCGATGACAGACCCCCCGTTATCGGTGGTTTGTTGAATGAGTTGACCCGTATCGCGCGACGTTCCATATAATTCGAGGAGAGGAAAACGGAGGTCGACGTGCTTGCAGCAAGCCCCAGTGGTAACCAGTTGATTGAGATTATCCCGAACGGTGGCACGCTTGATCCGGCGATTCCGATTACGTTCGCACAGACCATCGTCGTTCAGGATCGGCGGACGCTGATGATCTTCAATGCCGAGCGCAATCAGTGGGAAATCCCCGGCGGCGGGCTGGAGCCGGGCGAGTCGCTTGAAGACTGCGCAGTGCGCGAGCTGTGGGAGGAGTCGAGCCAAGTCGCCGAGTCGCTTCACCCAATCGGCTATATTCGCGTGCGATTAGTCAAGCATGGCGAACGCGAGGAGTACGGCGCGGTGTATGGCGCGACCATCGGCGCTGTACAACCGTTCGTGCCCAGCGCTGAGTGCTCGCGCATGATGCTGTGGGACGGGACTGCGCCATTGGATGGCGAATTAGGCACGTTCAGCCGCGCCGTGTTGGCGTGGTATGCCAGCCGGGCGGGAGGCTGAATCGAGCCGGTCAGCCCGGATCGCTTTCGATGATCGCGCGCATCCACGGGATATGTTCGAGGTAGTGTTCGGCCGTGTCGCCTATGATCCAACGGACGATCGGATACGTGCGGGTAGATGCGGGTTGAAAGTGATTGAACGGCCTGAAGAAATCCTGCTCGTCCATCTTCTCAAGCAGATCGCGTGTGCTCGCATGGGTGTCGCGCAGACGCCGGAGCACGTCGTCCAGCGCAATATGCTGGGTCTGACGGTGAAGTTCGGCGTTGACCGCATCAAACCCCTCGCGGTAGGTCTCCTCGGAGACGCCTAACGCCGCGGCCAGCGACCGTCCCTCGACCAGCGCGGGAACCGCCTGAAGCCAGACCGCGAGATGGACGAGATGATCCTTGACGTTCCATCCGGCCGCATCGGTCGGGACGGTCATTTGCGCCCCGGTCAGCGGCTCAAAGAACGACACGAGCGTCGTCCATGCGCTGTCGATTGCGCCCAGTACATCTGCTTTGCTCTTGGGATCGCTGTCGTTCATCGGGTTCTCCAACCGGGCTGATACAGCCGTCTACGAGGGCAGCCGGGCCGCGATGGCCTGCATCCACGGAAGATGTTCGCTGTAGTGATGCGCGGAATTGCCCAGCAGCCATCCTACGACCGGCGCCGTTCGGGGATCTGAAGGCTGATAGTGATTGTACGGACGCCTCAAATCCTCGTCGGTCATCTGATCGAGCCGGGCGCGGATACGGGCATGGGTGTCGTTCAGGCGCTGCAGCACGTCGGCCAGCGGCACATCGCGGTACTGTGGTTGAAGCCATGCATTGATCGCATCGGCGCCCTCGCGGAACTTTTCCTCGGAGATGCCCATAGCCTCCGGGCGCGATGCCCCGTCGATGATGGCGGGGATGTTGTAAAGCCACAGCACAAGATGTATCAGATGATCCTTGACCGTCCAGCCCGCATCGTCGGTCGGGACGGTCATCTGCGCGTCGGTCAGCGTCGCGATGAACGCCTGAAGAACCGACCACTCGTGATCCAGTTCGGTGAGCACACCCGCTTTGGTGATCGATTCCTCGTCTGTCATCGCACGGCTCCTAAACACGAAGTTGAAAGTGATAAGTGATGAGTGATGAGAAAACACCGCGCCGTATAACTCGACTAATGCTGCAAGATGGGCGACCGAATCTCTCGACTTACGAACACTGGTTTAGAACGGATCGGGCGTGGACGTTGCAACCGGGTCGAACGGCAGCGGCGTGAATCCGGGGCCGGCCGGCTGTGACGTGAACGCGGGCGGGAACGTTCCGATGGGCGCGAAGGTCGGGAACTGCGTCGGGGTGAGCGAAGGCTGCGGCGTCGGCGTCGGATCGGGGTTGTCGATGTTGAACGTCTGGGTGCGGATCATGTAGCCGCCCTCGTTGCTGAATGCGATCAACCGCACGGTGTAGGCGCCGTCGGGCCGGCCAACCGTGTCCCACGTCGCCAGCACCGAGCCGGGCACGGGTTCCTGCGTCTGCTTGGGGAAGCCCGGCAGCAGGTCGTACGTGGTCGATCCGGGCGCAGAGACCTCGATCTGCCAGCGGTTAAAGTTCGCGGTTCCGGCGACCTGCCCGGTGAGCTGCACGCTGCCCTGCACCGGTGAGGTCACTGGCCCGTTGAGCACCAGTGTCGG
Organism: Chloroflexi bacterium OLB13; assembly: GCA_001567485.1. GTDB lineage: Bacteria > Chloroflexota > Anaerolineae > Aggregatilineales > Phototrophicaceae > Flexicrinis. The sequence goes on along the minus strand of JZRA01000086.1, from coordinate 13,764 downwards.
CACCTGTGTGTTGACGTCGCATTCGGTGGTCGGCGCGGCCGCGACTTCCGTCAGGCCCAAGCGCTGCGCGAACTGCTGGCCCTGCGCGCTCTGAAGATAGGCGATGATGAACGGGTCGGTGCTGTTCAAGAACGCCGCTTGAATCTGGTCTTCGGGGGCGCTGCAGTACTGGCTGACACGCAGGCCTGTCCAACTGTTGATGGTGACGCGCGCCACCGGCCCGAGCGCAGCAGGCAGCGGCTGACGGGTCTGCGCGAAGTACTCGCTGCGGCCCGCGCCGGGGCAGACGCCCTGCTCATAAACGGTGCCGGTCACGCTGCAGATCGCCAGCACCGACATATTGCCGGGGTCGGGGAACGGGCGCGGCTGGCTTTGGCCGCTGATCCCAGCCAGCATCGTGCGCATGACGCTGTTCCACAACGGAGCGGCCGCGGTGAAGCCGGTCTGGTTGGTGAAGACCACGTTGCTGTCCGGTGTGCCGAGCCATACGCCGACGACCGCGTTGGATGTGAAGCCGAGCGTCCACAGGCTGGTGCGCGCCTGATTGGTGGCCGCGACCGCGCCGACGAAGTTCTGCGTCGGTTGGCCGCCGAGCGTGAGCGCGCTGTTGCGCGGGAACATATTGGTGAAGCGGGCGAGATCGTCGCTGAGGATATTTTGCAGCAGGAAGGCGATCTGCGCAGGCAGCACACGCTCTTCCGGCGGCTTAATCAGCTCCGGCAGCTCGACCGTGACGCCGTTGCTGTCGACGATCCCGCTGATGACATACACCGTCCGGCGCATACCGCCGTTGGCGATCGTGCCGTAGGCGGTCATCAAGTCGCGCAAGCGCACCGGCGTGCTGCCGGCCGCCGTGGGCAGGCCGAACACCGCATCGCTGTTGAACGAGATACCCATCTTCTCGGCCATAGCGACGAACGCTGCATCGCCGTATTCCTGATAGATGCGCGTGGTGGCCGGCGCAAGCTGGTTGGCAAGCGCCTCGCGCACACTGACCGGGCCATAGTACGCGCCGTTGATGTTCTGCGGCGAGAACGCTGGCTGTGCGCTCGTGCCGGGGTACTGTGCCGGCACGTCCCACGCCAGATGGCCGGCGGTCGTGTAGTCGCCGAAGTCGATCGAGCCGTTGCTGTTGCGGTCGATGCCCTCGAATGCCGTGGCATACACGATCGGGGCGATAGCGCCGCCGGGTTGGAGGTACTCGCGGGCGTAGTCGCGCTGGCCCTGAATCAGCGGGTCGTCATAGTCCGGGCTGCCGACGTAGGCACGAACCGCGCCAGTGGCCGGATCAGTCCACATCACCGCGCCGACTGTGATTCCGGTGCCGCTCAGTTCTTGCAGGCGGGCGCGCAGCAGGTCTTCAGCGAGGTTTTGCGCCGTGCTCTCCAGCGTGGTGCGCACCGTAAAGCCGCGCCGGTAAAGCTCTTGACCGAAGACGGCCTCAAGCTGCTGGCGGACGAGATTAACGAAGTGCGGGTAGCGCGTGACCAGTTCACGCGGTTCGTAGCGTGCCAGCTCGACGTTGGCCTTCTGTCGGATGACCTGCGCCGTGTTGAAATCAGCTTGGCTGACGCATGTGCGCCCACGGCCCGGAATGTCCAAGCACCCGATGGCCGCCATGCGCGCGAATACGTTCTCGATGGCGGGCTTGATGATGCCGGGGTTGGTGACCGGATCGATGCCGGTCGGGTTTTCCATGATGGCCGCGAGCAGGGCCGCTTCCGGCAGGTTGAGGTCGGCGGCGGACTTGTTGAAGTAGAAGCGTGCGGCAGCCTCAGCGCCAAAGCTGTTGTTGCCGAACGAGAATTCGTTGAGGAACAGGCCGAGGATGAAATCTTTGCTGTAACGCTGGCTCATCTCGCCAGCGACCACCACCAGATCAAGCGGTGTGGTCGTGCGCGTCTGCGCGGCGAGGACGAGGTTCTCGGCGACAAGCTGCGTGATCGTGCGCTGCGGTTGGCCGGCGCTGCTGCCGAGGCTGCTGAACCATGTGCTGAGGGTCTTGCCGGTGTCCCAGCCCGGATCGGTATAGAAGGTCGGGTTGCGCGTGCTGATGACCGCGTGGATCAGATAGGGGTTGATCTGGCTGAGGTCAACCTCACGCCGGTCGCCGCTGTTGGAAAGCCGCGCGATCTCCCGGCCGGCGGCGTCCTGAATGACGACCGTCTGGAATTCGGGCGCGTATGCAGCTAGCCCGGCGATTTGAGGCTCGTAGGCGCTGACGATTCCGCTGTACCAGCCGTTGGCGAGGAATAGGATCAGCGCGCCGGCGACTAGAAACAGCGCGATCACAGCGACGAGAATCAGCACGCCGGTGCGCGCGGTCGCGCTGCGCTGGCGCTGTTCTGCTTGATACGCCAGTTCACCGACCGGCACCGCGTCGATCTGAGGCGGAACGGTCTCGTCGATGGCGGATTTGATGCCCGTGCTGCTGCCGTAGCCCAGCGCTGATACGTCGGTGCGGAGGGTCGCGCCCGGTTGTGTCACGTCCGCGTCGAGCGTCTCGCGGTAAGCCGCCGGGCCGACGATGGTGCCGTCGAGGTTGGTCGGGGCTTCGGACGGCATCGGCGTAAAGCCGGCCGACATGACAGTGTCGCCGGGGCTGGAGACCTCGACCTGTACGCCGCTGTCCGGCAGGTAGGGCAGCGTCGAGTCGTACACGTCGGCGGTGTATCGCGCGGGCGGGGGCGGGGGCGCGGCCTGCGCCGACTCGGGCAGCGGCGGGGTCGCCGGAACCCACTGTTCGCCGACGAACTTGTACCACTGCGCGTCGTCCGCGCCCATGCGCCACCAAATCTGATCGTCGTCGAGGATCATGCGGGCTTGCAGCTCGGCTTCAAACTGCTCGGCGCTGATAGAATTTTGCTGATACAGCGTGCGCAGGTGTGCGATCTCGTCCTGCTGCGTGGCGAACTGGCGCGCCAATTCCTCGCGGCGCATGTCCGCGCTGGTGAGGCTGGGCGCTGCCTGCGCCGGTTCTGGCTCCGCCTCCGGGGCGAGGTAGGTCGTGCCGCCCTGCTGCGACGCCGCTTGGAGTTCGGCCAGCTTGCGGCGCGCGACTTCGGCCGGGTCTTCTGTGCCTTCGGCAGCTGGCGCATCCTCGGTCGTGTCGGATGAGGTCTCGTCACTGGCGAGCATGTCCAGCGCCAGCAGCTCGGTACGGACGCCAGCTTCTTCCTCCTCGTCGTCCATCAAGGACACCATCGAGAGCGCGTCCTCCGGCGACAGCGGCGCCGAGTCATACACGTCGACCGACTCGGCCGCCGTCTCGGGTTCATCGCTGGGGAGGGTTTGCAGCGCGTCTTCGGGCGAGAGCGCCGGCGGCAGGTCTTCCGGGGCGACCGGGGTCGCATCGGCCGGGGCGGTCTCTGGCTCGCCCGGCAGCACGATCAAGATCGCTTCGTCGGATGGAGTCAGGGTCGTATCCGCTGCGCGCGGACGGTGCCAACCGCCGGGGGTGTCCGGTGTCTCGGCCATGTCCTGAGGCAGCGCCGACACCTTCCAGCCTTTCGCCTGCGCGTGTTCCTCAGGCGCTGGAGTCGTTCCCTCATCAGGCGTGATCCACCCGCGCTTGGCGTTCGAGTCATCGGTGTAGGCGTCAGACATGGATAGCTGTCCCGAGGTTACAAGTGAGTATTGGGCGCTTCGGCCCGTGCCGATAAGTATACTGCCTAGCATCTCCCGCGCAAACGCGCGCCCGCCGGGCATCGCCGTGGTGTTGGACTTTTCCCGCACGGTGTGACACAATCGTAATGGCATAGAGGTGTATTATTTGCTGTGTTATCCCGCGCCCCCTGCGCGCCCCTTTATTCCCATCATGATTCTTGCGTTTGGGTAAACAGGTGGGGATGCGGACTATGCAGCTTTGCGTCATTGAAGGCGATGGCGTCGGCCACGAAGTCATACCGGCGGCTGTGCGTGTCCTGAAGGCGCTGGCGCCGAAACTCGAAGTCATTCCGGCCGAGGCTGGTTTTGAAACGCTTCAGCGTACCGGCACGCCGCTGCCGGAGGAGACCTGCCGGATCGCCGCGCAAATCCGCGCGGTGCTGTTCGGCGCGGCAGAATCACCATCGTACCCCGTCGAAGGCTACTTCTCACCGATCATCGCGCTGCGCCAGCAGTTGAGCGCGTACGCCAATATCCGCCCGACGCGGTATCTGCCGGTCGCCACGGCCCGGCCCGGCGTCGACTTCATCATCGTGCGCGAGAACACCGAAGACCTGTACACGGGCGCGGAATCGGTCGATGAGTCCGGGGACAGCGGCGTAGCGCAGAAGATCATCACACGAGCCGCGACCGAACGGGTTGCCCGCCGCGCCTATAAGCTCGCGCTGGAGAACGAACGGCAGCGCGTGACGATTGTCCACAAGGCGAACATCCTGCCCAAAAGCGACGGGCTGTTCCGGCGTGTCGCGTACGAAGTCGCTGAGCGTTTCCCCGAAATCGAGACCGACGAACTGCTGGTCGATACGGCCGCGTACTGGATGGTCAAGTCTCCGGCGCGGTTCGACGTTATCCTGACCAGCAACCTGTACGGCGACATTTTGTCCGACATGGGCGCGGCGTGGGGCGGCGGGCTGGGCCTTGCGCCCGCGCTGAACTTGGGCGACGACGCGGCGATCGCCGAGCCGGTTCACGGAACCGCGCCGGATATCGCCGGCAAGAACGTCGCTAACCCGACCGCCGCGATCCTCAGCGTCGCGCTTCTGCTGCGCCATCACTGGCGGCGGCCCGACCTCGGCTACCGCATCGAGAGGGCGATCACGCGGGCGATCACCGACGGCTTTCACACCGCGGATGTCGAACCTCGCGGCGCGCTTAGCACCGACGCATTCACCGACAAGATCATCGAGTTGGTGACAGCACACAGCGCGAGCGTCAAATCATGATTACGCTCGGCGACCTGCGGATCCACTTCATCAACGACGGCGTGACCCATGTCGACGCGGGCGGCGCGTTCGGGTTGGTGCCGCGCGTATTGTGGTCGCGCTACCTGCAGCCGGATGACGACAACCGCGTGCCGATGATGAACCTCAACCTGCTGGTCGAAGCAGGCGAGCGCAAGATCGTGATCGACACCGGGTTAGGCCGCAAACTGGATGAGAAAGCAGTCGCCAACTGGCGGATTGAACGGCCGCATGGCGACTTGATCGACGCGCTGGCGCGGCTGGGCGTTCAGCCGACCGATGTCGACCTCGTGATCGACACCCACCTGCATTCCGACCACAGCGGCGGCAATACGATCCTTGACGACGCGGGGAACATACGCCCGGCTTTTCCTCACGCCGAGTATGTCGTGCAGCGCCGCGAGTACGAAGACGCGATTCGTCCGAACGAGCGTACCGCCGCCACGTATCTGCTGTACAACTACGAGCCGCTGTACAAATCCGGCCAGCTTCGGCTGTTGGATGGCGACGTCGAACTCGCGCCGGGCGTGACGGGGCATGTCACGCGCGGGCATACGCCGGGGCACATGTCGGTGCAGTTGGAAAGCGGCGGGCAGCACGCGCTGTTCGTGTGCGACATGGCGAGCTATGCGGTGCATTTTGAACGGTTGGCGTGGATGACCGCGTATGATGTCGAGCCGCTGGTGACGCTGGAGACCAAACGCCGCTGGCAGCAGTGGGCGCTGGAGACCGGCGCGCTGTTGATCTTCCCGCACGACACACAACGCCCGGCCGGCCGGCTGACTCACGACGCCAAAGGCAAGCTGCATGTGGTGGCGGAGCCGATTGAGTTTGCCTAGAAGTTGCTAGGGGCCAGTTATCAGAGGGCAGTTATCAGGGGTCAGTAATCAGGGGGCAGTGATTGGGAGCAGTGAGTAGTGGTCAGTAATCAGGGGGCAGTAATCAGAGGCCAGAGAGTAGTGGGCAGGGGGTGAGTGGCACTTCATCGTATGCTGGTGTGAGGCCGCGCCGTGCTTGGTAGACGCGGGTTGAGCCGCGGACGTAATCGTGGATCGCGGTATACTGAATCGACTCTTGTGAATCGAGGCGGCGGCCATGAATCCGATCAGTCAAGTCTCGCGTTACGCATTGATCGCCGTGATTTGGATCGGCGTGTTGATCTTCAGTATGGGGATGACCGCGATCATCAGCGTTTTCAGCGACGCCGGGATCAGGTTTCAAGACGTGTTTCCACTGATGGTCTTGTCGGTCATCGGCGCGGCTATCTCGACCTCGATCATTGCTGCGACGAGCCGTGACAGCGGCGCAGCAGCGCAAGCGCCGTCGCAGCGTGTCGATAACCGCGCCGCGCCGTCCAAGTCCAAGAACGATCAATTGAGCCTTGATCCGGTCAGTCTGCTCACCGAGGACGACCTCGAAGAACTGCGCGCCGAGGTCAAGCAGCACCTCCGTTCGCGGCTGCTTTCTGAGGAAGGCGCCAGCGTGAGCAGCTTTGAGGATTTGCTGGCCGAACGGTCGCAGCAGCGCCCGCGCAAATAGCGTCGTTCGTGCAACTCTGCCGCGCTGTTATGCGTATATTCATGGCAGCATGTGTGTGATCATGCGGCTCGATTCTCGTCTGCGAAACACGCGGAGCATCCCCTTACCATGGCGAAAGACGGCTCTTCCCATAGTCTGACGCGCAACGACCTGATCGGACTGATTTGGGCGTGCGTGATTGGTCTGATCCTCGGCATGAGCGGAATCGTCGGGTTTTCCGGTTTGGCCGCGTCGGTGTCGTTCGGCGACCTGCTGCCGGTCTTCGGTATCGCGTTGGTGACTGCGGCGGTCTCCACCTCTGTCATCGTCAGGCACGTGCCGGACACAACACACCGACCGGCCACCCGTGATGAGGACGACACGCATAGCGACAAGGCCAAGAACGATCAACTGACGCTCAACGCGCTTAACCTACTCACCGATGAGGACTTGGAAGACCTGCGCTTCGAGATCAAGCAGCACCTGCGCGAACGGCTGCTGTCCGGTCAGGACGGCGAACTCGGCGGTCTGGATGCGCTGATCGCTGAACATGCGCAGAAGAGTCGGCGCGGCTGAGTGTATTAACGGCGATCAATTCAGGTAGACATGACGAATCAACCACTGTGGGTTACCGCACTCCGGTATCTGGTGATCGGGGTCATTTGGCTGGGAGCGCTGGCGTTTGCAATCATCGCCGGGATAGGCGCGGCGTCAGGCGCGGTCGATATGTCGCCGCTGGAGGGCATCGGATTCGCGGCCTTCGTCGGGGTGGCGGTCGCTACGGTGATGCTCATGCTGCCGGATATTCTGCGGCTGACGCGGGGCGACGGGTCGAAAACGAGCGAAACGGCCAAGCCGAAGAACAGCGACGCGTCGAACCCAATGAGCCTGCTGACGTCCGACGATCTCGACGAGCTGCGCGCCGAACTGCGCGAGGCGATGCGGTCACGCATCCGCCGCCTCTCCAGCGAGGCCGATTTCGAGTCGTTCGAGCAGCTCTTGGCCGACGCCGAACCACGCGAACACAAGCGGCGATAACGGCGAACGCGCGGCGTATTGCTGCTATACTTCGGATACGCGCCTTTCTGGGATAGGGCTGTTGATATGACCGCGGGAAAAGTCGTTGCCATCCTTGCTGTTTGGATTGCGGCCGGTGTGCTTTTTGTGCTGGCGCTTAACTCCACCTATGTGACCGGGGCTGGAATTTTCGGCTGGATTCTGCTGCTGACGATTCTTGGCGTGGCGGGTGGCGTGAGTGGATCCATCACCAGCAGTGACGCCAAGAGCGAACGGAAGCCGATGGTCGATGTCAAAGTAGAATCCGGAAAGGCCAAGCGCGGCGAGAATATCGAAGATCTGCTCGCCTTGCTGGATGAGGACGACCTGTACGAGCTGCGCCAGCGCGCGAAACAGCGCCTGATCGAGCGGATCGAAGACGGCACGGCGTCCGATGTGGCCTCATTCGAGCAGCTTCTCAACGAACAGAGCCGTAAGCGGCGCTGAATCAGTACGGTCGGGCCATTCGCGTCAACGCTCAGTCCGCCGTAGAATGGCATCATTCGACAACCCTATTCGTGGAGTGTGTGCGGATGCGCCGTGTATGGATCGTCGTTGTATTGGCCGTGCTGAGTTCGCTGGTAGTGGCGCAGGGCCAGCGTGGCGTCCCGGACGTGCGCTATGCCCGGCTTGCCAAAGGGGTCAACCTGCCGTTCTGGTTCTGGTACGGGCCGGAGTCGCAGGCGGGAATCGAGGCGCGCTACTCCGACGACGAGTTCGAGACCTTGGCGGCGGTCGGCGTGACGTTCGTGCGCATCCCGATCAATCTGCCGTTCGTCCATGACGAAAACGCGGGCGATCATCTCAACGCCGCCAACGTCGCCCTGCTCAAGACACAGGTTCAGCGCGTGATCGATGCCGGGCTGGCGGCGATTATCGACATCCACACGACGGACGAGGATCACGCCAATTTCTCGTGGTGGCTGGAGCACGATCCGGCGTTCGAGGCCAAGTTCGTCGCCTTCTGGCAGGACTTCGCCGCCAGCATGGCTGCGACCTTCAGCGCGGACGACATCTTCTTCGAGATTCTCAACGAGCCGATCTTCTACGATTCGCCGGAAGCGTGGCCGCCGATTCAAGCGGGCCTCGCCGCCGCGATCCGGACTGGCGCGCCCGATCACACGATCATCGCCGGCGCCGCGCGCTGGAACAGCTATGACACGCTGATGGACTTGACGCCGCTGGCCGACCCCAACGTGATCTACACGTTCCACTTCTACGAGCCGTTCGCGTTCACGCATCAGGCGCGACGTGGTCGAGTTCGGACGTCGAGCCGCTGCGCAATATCCCGTACCCGTCCAGTCCCGCGATCATCGCGCCGCTGCTCAGCAACTACACCGGCGATGCGTACACAACGCTGGAAGACTACGGAAATGAGAATTGGAACGCCGCCAAGGTGGCCGGAATCATCGCGGATGTCGCAGCATGGGCGTCCACGAACAACGTCAAGCTGCTGGCGGGCGAGTTCGGCGTCTACAAAGCGTACGCGCCAAAGGACGACCGCGCCGAGTTGATCCATGACGTGCGGACGGCGCTCGAAGCCAACGGGATCGGGTGGTCAATGTGGGATTACGACGATTCGTTCGGCCTGTTCACCCGGCAGGATCCCGCGCCGCCGCGTATCGACCCCGCGATCGCTATTGCGCTCGGCCTCGATCCGTCGGCGGCGTTGATCGCTGTGCCGTACCTGACGGCGACGCAAGCTGGCTTCAACGATCCGGCCGATCCCCTTGGGCCGTTCAAGATCAAGAATGTTTCCGGCGGAGACGGGGCGTTCTGCGGGTTGAGCGGCGGCTACTACGACGAGCAGTGCGCGCTGGTGCTCACCGGCGGGCCGACCCAGAACGTCAAGGTCAAGCTCAAGTGGAAGGGAGACGACCTCAAGGCGTTGGGCGCGGGGAACGGTGACGCGATTCAGCTCATCTTCGACCTGCTGCCAGCCACGCCGTACACCAACGTGACCGTCAAGCTGGTGGTGACGTACACCAACGGCAAGGCCCCATCCGTCGTATCGAACACGTTCACCGACGAGGTGTACGACCACTGGCTGCACCCGTCGCTGATGGCGCCGATTGAGTCCAAGAAGATCGACACGGCGAAGATGGTCATCAAGGATCACACCAGCGGCGGAACAGTGTATATCGACCGGATGAACCTGTTCCTGCTTCAACCACCGGCGGGCGCGCGCCTGCTTCCTGTGCCGCCAGCGTCGAAGTGAGTTCGGCGTTTTGCCAATGACGGGTTGACCGCGCGTCCCTGCACGTATTGGCGACTTCCAACAAAGCTGGCGCTGAATTCATCAAAACAGACAAAGCGGTCACCGCGACGGCATTTGCGGTGACCGCTTTTGGTTAACTGTGCTAAAAGCTGCTTGTCCCTTTTTGCACTTTCTCGCTGAATACAGCCCGAAATCACCGTCCTATACTTACAGGCTGTTGGCAGCTTTAGCGATTCTCAACAACGACGGAGACATCCCCAATGGCTGATTATCTCGTGCCGGCAGAGGCGCAGGCATCGCCTGAAGCACTGTTGAAATGGGCGCGCGCGAACGGAATCGAGGAAATCGACGTTCGCTTTCCAGACGTTCGCGGCATCATCCAGCACTTTTCACTGCCACTGGGTGGGGTTGACGAGGGAAATTTCGAAGAGGGATTCGGGTTTGACGGGTCGTCGATCAAGGGCTTCCAGTCGATCGACAAATCCGACTTGGTGCTTTTCGCTGATCTCAGCACCGCGTTCATCGACCCGTTCATGAAGCGCAAGACGCTGGCCTTCTACACGGACATCCACGAACCGGCGGGCGGCCCGGCATACGGCCGTGATCCGCGCGCCGTCGCCAAGCGTGCTGAGGCGTATCTCAAGACGACCGGCATCGCCGACACGGCGTATTTCGGGCCGGAAGCCGAGTTCTTCGTCTTTAGCAACGTGCGTTACAAGGTCGATCATCACGTCAGCTACTACGAGGTCGACAGCCACGAGGCGTTCTGGAACACCGACAGCCCACAGCCCAGCACGAACTACCTGAACCGGCTGAAGGAGGGGTACTTCCCACTGCCGCCGCTGGACAAGCTGCACGATCTGCGCGCCGAGATGGCCGCCACCATGATCGCGTGCGGCATCGACATCGAAGTGCATCATCACGAGGTCGCCGCCGCCGGCCAATGCGAGATCGACATGCGCTTCGATACGCTGACGTCGATGGCCGACAAGCTGACCAAGTACAAGCACATCGTCAAGAACGTCGCCGCCGCGCACGGCCTGATCGCGACGTTCATGCCTAAGCCGATATTCGCCGACAACGGGTCGGGCATGCACGTGCATCAATCCTTGTGGAAGGATGGCAAGCCGCTGTTCTTCGGTGACGGCTATGCCAACTTGAGCGATACGGCGCTGTATTACATCGGCGGCATCTTGAAGCACGCGCCGGCGATCCTTGCCTTCGCCGCGCCGTCGACCAACAGCTACCGCCGCTTGGTTCCGGGATACGAAGCACCGGTGAATCTGGTGTACAGCAGCCGCAATCGCTCGGCCGCGATCCGTATTCCGGCCTACAGCAAGAACCCGAAGGCGAAGCGTCTCGAAGCCCGCTTCCCTGATCCGATGGCGAATCCGTACTACACGTTCCCGGCGCTGATGCTGGCCGGCTTGGACGGCATCATGAACAAGATTCATCCGGGCGAGCCGGCCGACTTCGACGTGTTCGAGGCGCATGTCAAGACTCCGACCGTCCCCGGCAGCTTGCACGGCGCGCTGGAGGCGCTGGAAGCCGATCACGACTTCCTGCTGGCGGGCGGTGTGTTCACGAAGGACATCCTCGAGAGCTACGTCGCGTACAAGCGTGTCCACGAGGCCGACGCTGTTGCGATGCGCCCGCACCCGTACGAATACGTGCTGTACTTCGATCACTAAACTGCTGCTGGGGGCGGTGCGCCGTCCTTAATCTTGCTAGAAGGCTTTCACCCCCGACAGCAGTTGCAAGTCGCAAAAGCACGCCCCCGTCATCGCGACGGGGGCGTTGTCGTCAGGGTAACTTATGACGCTGTACAGCGCCCGATGCTGCGGTGCAGGATGGCCGCCGTGGGTGATCGCGCGGCGAAATTGGCTCATCCGTTCTAGTCTATTCTATCGTAGAATGGAGTCGTGCTGCCGAAACGTTCTTCCATGGATGAAGCCAGCGTTGCAGGATGGCAGGGCGATTGTGGAGGCCTTGAGCAGACGTGGGCATCCCGGCGGTGGTGAGCGTCGTGAGTCGGGGCGCGTGTATAACGCGTGGAGACGGCTCGCAGCCGACCATGGACTCTGGCGCTTTGGCGCTCAACCGGATTGGCGCGATGTCCGATGGACTGCGCCGGTTTGTACCGTATTCGTTTGACAAGTCACCGGGGATTGGGAATGCGCTTCACCAAGTCACTCATCGCTGTCGTGCTGCTTGTCGCGAGCCTGAGCGTCGCCGTCGGCCAGCCTGTGCGCACGTTGATCGTGTTCGCCGCGTCGTCGCTGACCGATGCGTTCGAGGAGATCGGGGCGGCCTTCGAGACCGGGAACCCCGGCGTGGACGTACTGTTCAACTTTGCCGGGTCAAGCACGCTCGTCGCCCAGTTGAGCGAGGGCGCACAGGCTGACGTGTTCGCCAGCGCCAACCCGCGTCAGATGGCCGCTGCACAAGATGCGGGGCGAATCACCGGCGAGCCGCGGGTGTTCGCGCGCAATCGGCTCGCGCTGATCGTGCCGGCCGACAACCCGGCGCGGATCGAGAGCTTCGCCGACCTGCAGAATCCCGGCATCGTGCTGGTGATCGCGGCCGAGGGCGTGCCGGTGCGGGACTACACCGAGGCCATGCTGACGGCGTTGAGCGCCGATCCTGCATTCGGACAGACCTACGTCGATGGTTTCCGCGCCAACATCCGCAGCGAAGAGTCGAACGTCCGGCAGGTGGTGGCGAAGGTCGCGCTCGGCGAGGCGGACGCGGGAATCGTGTATTCGTCAGACGTCACGCCGGACATCCGCGAGTCGGTGCTGCAGTTCGACATCCCGGACGCGTTCAACGTGATCGCCGAGTATCCGATTGCGGTAGTCGAGGGTACGGCGGATGGGGAACTGGCGCAGTCGTTCGTCGATACCGTGCGCTCAGACGCCGGGCAGGAGACGCTCGAACGGTGGGGTTTTGTGCGCGGCGTGCCGGAGCGCCAATGCCGGTATCTGCTGTTCATTCCGGTGTGCTGGTAGCCGATGCGTTGGGGGCAGTTTGGGGTTTACGGTGCGGCCAGCCTTGCGCTCGGATTCCTGACGATCCCGATCTTGGCGCTGGTGCTGCGCGGTGTGCAGGAACAAGCGTGGGTTGGTGTGCCGCTGGACGTGCTGCCGCCGGCGGTCGGCTTGAGCTTCGCCACGACCGGCGCATCCCTGCTGCTGACGCTCGCGTTCGGGACGCCGCTGGCGTATGTGCTTGCCCGCAGCCGGTTTCGCGCCAAGCGATTCGTCAACGCGCTGGTCGAGCTGCCGATCGTGCTGCCGCCGGCGGTCGCCGGGCTTGCGCTGCTCATCACCTTTGGCCGGCGCGGGGTGATCGGCGGGGTGCTGGACGACGCGGGAATCACGATTGTGTTTACGACCGCCGCGGTGGTGCTGGCGCAGTGCTTTGTCGCCGCGCCGCTGTATATCCGCGCCGCGCAGGTCGGCTTCATGAGCGTGCCGAAGGAGATCGAGGACGCGGCGCGCGTGGACGGCGCGGACGGATTGATGCTGTTCCGGCTAATCACGCTGCCATTGGCGCGGCGCGCGATCGCGGCCGGGCTGGTGCTCAGTTGGGCGCGCGCGTTGGGAGAATTCGGCGCGACGCTGCTGTTCGCCGGCAGCTTGCAGGGCCGCACACAGACCATGCCGTTGTTGATCTACAACATCATCGAGCGAGACATCGACGCCGCGATCTGGACGGGCCTCATTCTGATCGGCTTGGCGCTGCTGGCGTTGGCCGCCTCGCAGTGGCTGTCCCCGCGCGAGCGCGACGACTCTCTCAGCTATGGGATGTTGTAGGTAGTGGTCAGTGGTCAGGGGTCAGTGGGCAGGGAGGTAGTGGTCAGTAGGCAGGGGTCAGGGGATAGGAGGCAGGAGGCAGTTATCTGCTGCGCAGCGCGCGGTGACAGCTCCGCCGCTCCAGACGTGCGGTATTCCCTAAACCTTGCCCCCTGACAACTAATCTCTGATCCCTGATCCCTAACTGCCGATCCCTGACAACGCTCCCTAGAACTCCTGATCCCTGACAACTAATCCCTAACCCCCGATC
>JZRA01000085.1 GCA_001567485.1 Chloroflexi bacterium OLB13 | reverse complement strand
TGACCGTAGATCGAATGGGCACAGCACAGATACAGCGTACTGTGAACGAATCGATAGTCGCATTGTAGCCCGCGCTATTCCGCGGTGCCTACTGTACGGGCGTTATCCCTATCCGGCCTAAGCACGAAGTTGAAAGTGATGAGTGATGAGAAAACACCGCGCCGTATAGGCAGTTAGGCCATGCTGCCGATAAGGAGCAGCGGGATCGTCAGGCCGATCAACGCGCCGACGACGACCTGCGGCACGGTGTGACGCTGCAAACGCAGGCGCGCCACGGCCACGAGCACCAGCAGCGGAAGCGTGACCCACAGGGCGGGCGTTCCATAGGCCCATACCGCCCCGATGACCGCTGCGCCGCTGCTCATGGCGTGCATGCTGACCTGCCACACCAGCGTGATCGCCGCGAGCACGCTGAGCTGGATCAGGCTGGAGAGCGCCAGCAGCGGGACGACCGATGGCGCACCGAGCGCGCGGAGCGTCCACCACGCGATGGTCGTGGTGACAATCGACACCAGAAACGGCTTGATGCGCTGCTGCCGGACGGCCATGTGAATATCGGTGATCTTGCCGCGCTTCACCATCACGCGATGTAGATCAGCGGGAGGACGCACACCAAGCCGACGTAAATCAGCGCCCACGTCAGCGCCTGCTCGCGGCTGTTGGCGGCTTGAAACGCAATCGGGAACGCCAGCGCGCCCCACAAGACCGGCGGGCTGAACAGATCGCTCACAAGCCGCGCCCAACCGAAACCGGGGCGGTCGACATATCTCCGGAGCGCGCTCAGCGTACGATTAACCATCGGCAGCAGATTCCAACCTTCACCAACAAACGGCGGTACTATACCATAGACTTGTTAAAGCAGTGTTGAAACATTGGTAATTGTCGTGCAAACGTATCCCAGCCCGGCGAAAGCTGACCTGTCCAAGATGCGCGTGGAAAATCGAGTCCGCGCGATTCTGCTTGACGCGGACAACCGCCTTGTGCTGATCCGGCGTGAGAAGGCCGGCATACCCCCATACTACGTGGCCCCCGGCGGCGGGGTCGAGCCGTCCGATGCGAGTTTTCACGCGGCGCTGCGGCGGGAAATGCGCGAGGAATTAGGCGGCACGATTCAGATCCATCGGCTCGTGTATATCACCGAGGCGCTGCGCGGCGCAGATTTGCGCGTGCGTCAGCTGTATTACGTGTGCCGCCTGCAAAGCATCAACCTCGCCGCCCGCAACGGGCCGGAGTTCAACGACCCCGCGCGTGGCAAGTACATCGTGGAGCGCGTATCGCTGCTGCCCACCGCGCTGGAAAAGCTGCGCATCCTGTCCGACGACCTGAAATTGTTTCTCATCATCAACGCGTTCAAGCTGTTTCAACTCCCCGAAATCCAGCCGTAAGCGTCAATTGGCCGGATTATTCATCCTGAATTGGAACTAGGCCCCGTGCCGTAATCAGCACACAATACGCACGTTGCCCAAGAGAGGACACGTATGAAGACGTTTGCGTGGGTCAGTTTTTGGCTGGTCGCGGCGATTTGGGGTTCGTCGTTTCTGCTCATTCGCGTGGGCGTCGAGCATTTCACGCCCGGCCAAATCGCGGTGATCCGTTGTGCGATCGCGGCCATCGGCCTCAATGCGGTGCTGCTGGCGCGGGGGAAACGCTATCCGCGTGACCTCGGCGTGTGGATCGCGTTCGCCATCGTCGGGTTCGGGAACGCCGCGCTTCCGTACTGGTTGATCGGTTTGGGCGAGCGCACCATCGAGAGCGCACTCGCCAGCGTCATTCAGGCCACCGTGCCGATGTTCTCGCTCGTGATCGCGCACTTTGCGCTGGCTGACGAGCGCGTCAACATCCAGAAGATCCTCGGCCTGATTATGGGCTTCGTTGGCGTGACGGTGCTGGCCGTGCGCCAGACCAGCAGCAGTCAGGAGAACGCGCTGGGCGGCATGCTGATGGTCATCGCCGCGTCGCTGTGCTATGCGGCCCTGACCGTCTACACACGCCGCCGGCTGTCGAACACCATCGAGCCGATCGTCATCGCCGGATCGACGTTTTTCCTCGCTGTTCCCGCTGCGTTGGTGCTCGTGCTGCTTGAGCCGGTGCTGGGGGTGCAGGTCGCCGCGGATGTCGGCCCGATGACCGGCGAGGCGCTGGGATCGGTGCTGGTGCTGGGCCTGCTCAACACGTTCATCGCCTATCTGTTCTTCTATTACATCATCCGCGAACTGGGCGCGTTCCGGGCGACCAGCGTGACCTACGTCGTTCCGGTGTTCGGGGTCGTGCTCGGCGGCCTCGCGCTGCATGAGCAGATCGACCTGCCGCTGATCGCCGGTGCGGCGCTGATCCTGTCGGGGATCGCCGTCATCAACCTCGGCGGGCGGCTGGTGGAATGGATGCGCCCGCGCAGCCGATCCGCAGCGGTCACGTAAGCGGAGCAGGACGAAGGCCCGGAGGGCGTGTCCGAACGGGTGAAAGAGGCACAGAATCCGTGTGCGCCGGCTCCGGGAGTCCCGGTCTCCGGCGGCTAAGTGGTGTTCGTAAGTCGAGAGATTCGGTCTCCCATCTTGCAGCGTTAGTCGAGCTGTACGGCGCGGTGTTTTCTCATCACTCATCACTTTCAACTTCGTGCTTAGGGTCTAGCCGCCGGCTTTGTTCTCCCTACGCCCTTGCCATCCGCCATACCGCCGGAGGCCATCGCATCCGCCGCTTTGTGCTAAAATGAGGTTATCAATCGACTTCAGAAAGGACGCCGCCCT
>JZRA01000084.1 GCA_001567485.1 Chloroflexi bacterium OLB13 | reverse complement strand
GAGGAGGGGCAGGGGTGAGTTTATGTTGGGCCGGGATTAGGGCTTCGTCGGGGGGTGAGGGGTTCTCCGACGTGCTATTCCACGCGGCGGGCGACCCGGAAGATGGCTTCAAGGCTGCGGTCGATGTCGTCGTCGGTCGTCGCCCAGCTTGAGACACTGATGCGCAGCGCCGTGCGACCACGATACACCGTCTGGCCGGCCCACAGCGTCCCTTCGCGCTGAATCGCCGCGATAGTCGCCAACGTGGACTCGGCATCTCCGAACGTCACCAGCACTTGATTAGCGACCACGTCGTTGAGTACCTCGAACCCGGCACGCCGGAGTCCCGCCGCGAATCGTTCCGCCTGCCGGCAGTTGCGATCGACCAGATCCGCAACACCAGAACGCCCCAACGAGCGCAGCGCCGCCCAGATATCAACCGCCCGCGCTCGCCGCGACATCTCCGGCGTGTACATATACGGATCGCGGTGATCGCTTTCGATCAGATAGCTGGCGCTGGTCGACATGGCCGCGCGTAGATGCCGTGGTTCACGCACGGCGGCGATCCCGCTGTCGTACGGGACGTTGAGCCATTTGTGCGCGTCGAGCGACCACGAGTCGGCGTCGGCGAACCCGGCGGTGTGCTGCCGGCGTGATGGCACAGCGGACAGCCATATCCCGAACGCGCCGTCGACGTGCACCCATGCGCCGGCATCATGAGCGACACGGCATAACTCCGGCGCGGGATCAAATGCGCCCGTGTTCACGTTGCCGGCCTGAATACACAGGATCGTCATGGCGTCGAGCATGGGCAGTTGATCGGGGTCGATCCGGCCTTGATCGTCAACCGGCACTCGCACGATGCGCTCACGTCCCAACCCAAGCAGGCTCAGCGCCTTCAACACGCTGGCATGAACTTCCTGCCCGGTCACGAACGTGATCGGTGGCGCGTTGAACAACCCGTGCGCCTCGACGTCCCAGCCCGCGCGCTCCAGCAGCGCATGACGGGCCGCCGCCAAACACGTAAAGTTCGCCATCGTGGCGCCGGTCACGAACCCGATTTCGGCGGCGGGCGGCAGGCCGAGGATGTCGAGCAGCCAATCGCGCGCGACCTCCTCGATCACTGAGACGGCGGGAGACGCGACGTACAGCCCCGGATTCTGATCCCACGCCGTCGCAAGCCAGTTGGCAGCGAGCGCCGCCGGCAGCGAACCGCCGATGACGAAGCCGAAGTAGCGCCGCCCGGCCATCGCTACCGTGGCGGGCGATCCGGCCTCGTGCATAAGCCTCAGCACCTCACTAGGGTCACTCGGTGACTCTGGGAGCGGCCCGCCCAGTTTCGGCAGTGCGCGGATAGCCGCATCGGTGGGGAATACGCCGCGCGAGTCGAGCGTATTGAGATAGTTGAACGACAGTTCTGCGGCGAGGTCGAGCAGTTCTTTAGAGATCATACAGCACGCCTTTCGCGTCTGTGGACAAGGTCTGATTGTAACCGCAAACCGGCAGCCGCGCGGGACACCTACAACGCCGCATGCAGAATACCGGCCAGCTCGGCCTGCGAGAGCGCAATCGGGTTGCCCTTCATCGAGCTGGCGTGAGCAGCCTTATCGGCGATCTCAGGCAGCACGTCAGAATTGACGCCGTACACGCTCAAGCCAGGGACACGTAGATCGTGGGTCAGCGCCTCGACCCACTGCACGCCGTCATCGGCGGCCGCGTCCAGCCTGCCGGTGAGCAGCCGCGCCACCTCGGCGTACCGTTCCAGCGACGGATGCTCCGGCGCGCGTTCGCGCAGAGCGTCGAGGTTGGCGCGCATAACCGGCGCCAGCAGCGCCGCGCAGACCGCCCCGTGCGGCGCGTCGAACATCCCGCCGATGGGCGCAGCAAACCCATGCACCGCGCCGAGCTTGGCGTTCGCCAGCGCCAGCCCGCCCATCAGCGCGGCGGCGGACAGGTCTTCGCGGGCGTCGATCTCCGAGCCGTCATGATAGGCTCGCAGCAGCGAACGCGCCGCGCGCTGGATGCCGTCACGGCAGAACACGTCGGTCAGCGCGTTGGCCGCCGGGCTGACGAACGGCTCGATACACTGCGTCAGCGCATCCATGCCGGTGCTAGCGGTGATGCCCGGCGGCAGGCTGAGCGTCAGCTCCGGGTCGATCAGCGCGACACGCGGCAGCATCTTAGGCGAGCGCAGGCTGACCTTGACGCGGTGTTCCGGCGAGGCCAGCACCGCGTTGCGCGTGACTTCTGCGCCGGTTCCGGCCGTGGTCGGCACGGCGAGGTACGGCAGCGGATCGGCCCCTAGCGGCTTTCCGCGCCCGATCACTTCGAGGTAATCCAGCGGGTCGCCGGGATTGGTCGTCAGCGCAGCGACGGCCTTGCCCAGATCGACCGCCGCGCCGCCGCCGAACCCGATCACCACCTGCGCGCCGAAGTCCCGCGCCATCCTGACCGCCTGCTGCGCGAGGTCGACTGTCGGCTCATGCGCGACCGCAAACGCCGTATGCGCGATACCGGCCCTATTCAGCGCCTCCTGCACGATGCGCGCGCGTTCGACTGACCCACCCGTGACCACCAGCGCGCGTTCGCCGTAGGACTGGGCCAGCGCGCCGATCTGCGCAATCGCGCCGCGCCCGAACACGATCCGGCCCGCTGTGATGAACTCGAAGACTGTCATTTCGTTTTCTTTCGTTTTCTATCGAATTCGTTATAATAGCTTACCCAATCCGCTGACCCGGTGCGTAGTTTCGAGCCGTCTCGACCAAAGGACACCCACGATGAACCGCGACGACATCCGCAGCGACCCTGCGATCCAAAAGACCCGCGAGCGCGTAGCGCGGATCGGACGTATGTTGTTCGAACGCCGCCTGACCGACGCGGCCGGCGGGAATCTCAGCGAGCGTGTCGGCGAACTTGTCTGCATTTCCCCGCGCTATTCCGGCTCGCACCGGCAGTGGCAGCTTGACCCCGAAGACGTGCTGGTGGTCAACCTTGACGGCGAGGTGCTCGACGGCGACGGGACGATCAGCCGCGAAAGCAAGGTACACCTCAGCCTGCACCGCGAGTTCGGCGAACACGGCGTCGGCGTGATTCACGCCCACGCTCGCAACCTGCTGGTCTTCGCCGCCGCCGAACAGCCGATGCCGCCGGTGTTGGAAGCCACGCGCAAGTTCGGCGTCACGCCGGTCGTCGGCTATGCGCCCGCGCACAGCAAAGTGCTGGCGCAGAACGTCGTCGCCAGTATGCGCGGCCGCGAGAAGCGCATCAGCGGGCACGCCGCCGGCACGATTGCGCCGTGGCACGGGCTGTTTCTGATGGGGCGCGACCTGTACGCCGCGTTCGACGCCGTCGAACGGCTCGACAACAACGCCTATATCATCATCCAGTCACGCGCGCTGGGGGCCAGCCCTATGATGGAGGCCGAACGGGCGCGCATGGAACACGTTATCTCGTCGTTCACCGAGTAAGGACGGCAGCCCATGGGCCGCATCGTCACCCTAACGGCCAACACCACGATTGATCAGACGTTGGTGATCCCTCGCTATGCGTCCGGCACGACCATCCGCGCCAAGCGCAGTGTCGTCAGCATCGGCGGCAAGCCGACGGACGTCTCGTACATCCTCGGCGAGATGGGCGTCGGCAGCCTCGCGCTCGGGTTCGCCGCCGACACCGCCGGCCTGCGCGCCAAGCAGATCCTCGAGTCGCGCAGTGTCGAGGTCGACTTCATCGAGGTCGACGGCGAGACGCGCATGAACGTCCTGATCGCCGACGAAGGCAGCGGCACACAGACGACGATCACGACCGACACGTTGATCGTCTCCGAGGCGCACGTCACGGCGTTGGACGCGCGGCTTGATCGTGCGTTGAACGACGCCGCGTGTGTCATGCTCGGCGGCACCCTGCCCTCGACGCTGTCGCCGTCGCTCTATACCCGCTGGATCGGCCTAATCCGCGCGCGCGGCGTGCCGGTGCTGTTCGACGCCGACCAGCCGAACCTCGCGGCCGGCCTTGAAGCGCGGCCCGACTTCATCAAGCCCAACCGCGACGAACTGAGCCGCTTGATCGGACGGCCCATCAGCGGCCTTGCCGACGTGTATTCCGCCGCGCGCGATCTCGTCACCCGCTTCGGCACGACCGTGGTCGCCACGCTGGGGGCCGGGGGCGCGTTGGCCGTGCATCGTGACGGCGCGTGGTTCGTCCCGCCGCTGGATGTGCCGGTGGTCAGCGCGGGCGGCGCGGGTGATGGCGTGATGGCCGGCCTAACCGAGTCGGTCTGGCGCGGCGAGCCGCTTGAGATGGGCTTACGGCGCGGTTTCGCGTATGCCGCCGCCGTCGTCCAGCAGGCCGGCACGGCTCAGCTCGAACGCCGCGAAGCCGAACGCCTGCTGCCCCTCGTTCAAATCGAACCCTATCCGGCCGTGTAGAAGGACAAGCGTCATGGACTTCACCATGCTTCCCCCGCGCCATCAACTGGTCGAGATCATGCTGCGTCTGTACGAACAGGGTTTGACCACGACCAGCGGCGGGAACCTCTCGATTCACGACGACGACGGCAGCATTTGGATCACGCCGGCCAGCGTCGACAAAGGCGGCCTGACGCCCGACGACATCGTGCGCGTGCTGCCGGATGGACGCACCGAGGGCAAACACGCCCCGTCCAGCGAACTGCCCTTCCACCGCCGCATTTATCACGGCCGGCCCGACGTGCGCGCCATCGTCCACGCCCATCCGATTGCGCTCGTTGCGTTCAGCCTCGTGCGCCGCGCTCCAGAAACGCGCCTGACCCCGCAAGCGTTCGACATCTGCGGGGCGGTCGGTTATGCACGCTACGAACTGCCGGGGTCGGAGGCGCTGGGCATGCGCATCGCCGAGGCGTTCGCGGCCGGCCCGAACCTCGTCATGCTCGAAAATCACGGCGTCGCGGCCGGCGGCGCAACCCTGCTGCAAGCCTTCCACCGGCTCGAAACGCTGGAGTTCTGCGCGCAGACGCAGATCCATGCGGCGGGTTTAGGTGGTTATCACCTGTTGAGCGATGAGGATCTGGCGCTGTTTCGTCATCACGACAACCTGCTGCCGGAGTTCGCGCCCGGCGCACGCGACAGCCGTGAGCTAGAGGGCCGCCGCGCCATCGTCGACATGGTGCGCCGCGCCTATGCCCGCCGCCTGATGACCAGCACCGGCGGCACGGTCTCACTGCGCATCAGCGGGGACGACTTCCTGATCACGCCTTACGGGTTCGACCGCAAGTACATCGAGTCGGTCGACATCGTCCGTATTCTGGACGGCCGCCGCGAGGCCGGGCGCGTGCCGAGCCGTGCTGTGCGGATGCACCGCGCGATCTACGCGCAGCATCCCGACGTGAACAGCATCATCAGCGCACAGCCGCCGGGGGCGATCAGCTTCGCCGTGTCGGAGACAACGCCGTTCGACACGCGCTTGATCCCGGAAACCTACGTCGTGCTGCGCGAGCTGCCAGCGGCGCCCTACGGCGAGGAGTTCGCCGACCCGGACAACGTCGCGCGCTTGCTGTCGGCCACTACGCCGGTCGTGCTGCTGCGCAACGACGCGGTGCTGGCGACCGGATCGACCCTGCTGCAAGCGTTCGACCGGATCGAAGTGGCCGAATTTAGTGCGCAGGCATTACTGCGGTCACGGGCGGTCGGCGTCCTGCAGCCCATCGGTGATGAGGAAATCCACCAGTTGGAGCGCAAGTTCTTCCCTCACGAGCAAACGTAGGCGCACGCGCGGCAGGTCTTGGGGCAAGACTCAAAATCGGCGGTGCAGAAACTTACCGCCTGTTTGGAACGTCGTTTGGGGTGTGGGCACAACAGGACTCGAACCTGTAACTTCCATCTTGTAAGGATGGCACTCTGCCGATTGAGTTATGCGCCCGTCACCGTTGATTATAGGGGGTGCAACCGCATGGGGTCAACCCGGTCATACGCCCGCGCGGCGTGCTATACTGTCGCACGCGTCCAATCACCACCTTACGCGTATCACCGATGAAGATCACACCTCCCGACCTCGCCCATGTCACCGCCCTGCCCCTCATGCTGCGTCGGGTCGTCCCGCCGGAATACAGTGACGAGAACCGCCACATGAACGTCCGGCACTACCTCGCGCTGTTCGACGACGCCGGCTACCCGCTGATTGAGATGATCGGGCTGACGCCAGAATTCTACGCACGCACACAGCGCGGCGGCTTCGACCTCGAACACCATGTCCACTATCTCAACGAGGTGCTGATCGGCGATACGGTCGCGGTGTATGCACGTCTGCTCGGCCGCAGCGCCAAGCGTATGCACTACATGCTGTTCATGGTCAACGAGGCCCGCGCCAACCTCGCCGCCGTGTTCGAGTGCGTCAACAGCCATGCCGATCTCACCGTGCGACGGACGGCCGAGTGGCCGGATGAGATCGCCGCGGCGCTCGACCGCGTCATCGCGGAGAACAGCGCGTTGGGTTGGGCCGCGCCGGTGTGCGGCGTTATCGCGCCGTGACGTACATCATCCCGCGGTTGACACTTGCACGGACGGCGGCGCTGTTCGCCGTGCTGTTCATCGCGCTGCTGCTGCGCACGAGCGAGTTGGGAACGAAGGGCATCGGCCACTACTACTACGGCGGCACGGTGCTGTCGATGATGCAGTCGCCGTCGAATTTCGTGTTCGGAGCGGCCGAACCCGGCGGCAGCATCACGGTCGACAAGCCGCCGCTGGGGTTTATGACGCAGGCGGTCGCAGCGTGGATCTTCGGGTTCAACTGGGTCTCGCTGGCGCTGCCGGGCGTGATCAGCGGCGTGCTGACAACCACGCTCGTCCACGCCATGATCGCGCGCCGGTTCGGATTCTGGCCGGGCACGCTGGCCGCGCTGGTCGTCGCCGTGACACCGGTGAGCGTCGCGCTCGACCGCACCAATCTGATCGACAGCCAGATGATCCTCGCACAGACAATCGGCGTGGCGTTCGGCCTGCGGGCCATCGAAACCGGCCGCCTGCGTCCGCTGCTGTGGTCGGCGCTGGCGTTTGGCGCGGCGTTCAACATCAAGATGCTGCAATCGGTCTTTCCGCTGCCGCCGCTGATCCTCGTGTATCTGCTCAGCGCGCCTGCGCCGTGGGCTGCACGCCTGCGCCGGCTGGCGATCACCGGCGTGGTCTACGGCGTGGTCGCGTTCTCGTGGGCGGTCGCCGTCGACCTGACGCCGCCGGACAGCCGGCCGTTTATCGGGAGCAGCGGGAACAACTCGGCATTCGACCTGATCTTCGGCTACAACGGCTTGATGCGCACGTCGGGCGCGACCGCGCTGATCGGCGGGCCAACCGCGTCGACCGGGATTCAGGCGTTCATCGAATCGCCAACGCGCCTGTTCGACAGCGACTTGTTCTACAACGCAGGGTGGATGCTGCCGCTGGCGGTCGGGATCGCCGTAATCGGCATACTGGCATGGCGGCCGCGCCGCGCCGCTGAGGAACCGTTTCGTGCGCTGCTGCTGTATGGATCGTGGCTGCTGATCGGCGGGTACGTGCTGACCGTCGCCTCGTTCATCCACGCCTACTATTCGATCATCCTGATGGTTCCAGCCGCCGCGCTGATCGGGATCGGGGCATGGTGGGCGGTACAGTCGCGGCGGGGCGCGCTGATATGGGCCGCCGGCATATCGCTGCTGCTCGTCTATCAGCACATCAAGCCGTTCGACGATGGCTACCCGCCGGTGTGGTGGCCGCTGACCGCCGTGCTGGCAGTGGCGGGCATCGCGGCATGGCGCATGCGCCGGATCGCGTTGACCGTCAGCTTCGGCGCGGTCGCAATCGTGATCACGCCGTTCGTCTTTTCCGGCCTGACTTCATCCATGGCGCTGGATCGCACTGTACCGGAGCCGTTTGGGACGTTCCCGACGCGCATCTGGCTGACGTTCCACGACATCGAACGGCTGGATTACAACCCTGACGCGCTGGCGTTCCTGCAAGCCGAAACACAGGGCATCGAGTACATGGTGGCCGTACCAAACGCCGCCATCGGGTCGCCATACGTCATCCATTCCGGCCGGCCGGTGCTGTTCATCGGCGGATTCATCGGGCGCGATTCGATGATCAGCGACGCGGGAATCGCGCAGATGATCGCCGACGGACGGGTGCGTTATCTGTACCTGCCCGACTCAGCCACGGCGTTCCGGCCCGAACTGCGTGTATGGGCGGCGGAGAACTGCCGGCTTGTGTTCGGCGTGGATCTGAGCGCGCCGCGCTGGGAGATGCGCAACGGCACGCCGACCCGCATTTGGGGCGCGCCGCGTGGGATCGACAGCCTATTCGACTGCTTTCCCTGAACCCAAGTCCTGATACAGCGCCAGCGTCTGATCGGCCATGCGATCCGCCGTGAACTCGCGCTCGACACGTGCGCGGCCGGCTTCCCCCATCGCCTGACGCAGTGAAACGCTGCCAGCCAGCGACTCGACCGCGCGCCGCAGGGCATCCGCATCACCCGCAGGCACGAGCAGCCCGGTATAGCCGTCGACGACGGTCTCCGGGTGCGCCCCGGCCGACGACGCGATGACCGGAATCCCCTGCTGCATCGCTTCCAGCACCGACAGACCAAATCCTTCGCGTTGACTTGGGGCGAGCAGGCCGTCCAAACCCGCCAGCACCGGAGCGGCCGGGCTGCGCCAGCCGAGAACGTGAACGCGGTCGGACACGTTGAGTTCGGCGGCGAGGTTCACCAGCGCGTCGCGT
Organism: Chloroflexi bacterium OLB13; assembly: GCA_001567485.1. GTDB lineage: Bacteria > Chloroflexota > Anaerolineae > Aggregatilineales > Phototrophicaceae > Flexicrinis. The sequence goes on along the minus strand of JZRA01000084.1, from coordinate 711 downwards.
TCCGGCCCATCGCCGGCGGCGGCCAGATGCACCCCCGGAACCCCGGCGACCGCCCGGATCGCCGTGTCGATCCCCTTGATCGCCACCAGACGGGACAGCGTGCCGAAGACGGGGGCATCCGGCGCGAGGCCCAGCTCAGCGCGCAGCGCCGCCCGCGCCTCCGCCCTGTTCTCCGGCGGCTTGACCGGAAGCCCATACCAAATCGTGCGCAGCTTGCGATCCGGCGCCCCTTCGACAACCGCCGCCCGGCGCACACTGTTCGAGATGCAGACGCAAACGTCGATCATCGGCCACACCCCGCGGTACACCGTCCGCAGCGGCTGACGCCTGCGCCGTGGATCGTCGTTGTGCCGGCTGATGACGACTCGCGGCACGCCGACGAGTTTGGCGGCTGGAACGCCCCACAACTCCGCGTGAAACAGGTGCGCGTGGGCGATGTCAGGCTTGAGCTTGCGCAGCGCGCGCGCAATGGCCGGGATCAGCGCAGGCGATCCGTGGCCGCGAATCGGGATGCGATCAACCGCGATCCCGTGCGATTCGACGGCCTCCGCGAAGTCCGCCCCCGCGCCCGACACCGGCGCGATAAACAGGACTCGCACATCGACGCCGCGCCGGGCCAGCAGCGGCAGCAGCACCAACAAGTGCGCCTCGGCGCCAGCGATTCCGTCCGTCTTGATGAGGTGAACAACGCGCATAGGGTTATAAGTGGGG
>JZRA01000083.1 GCA_001567485.1 Chloroflexi bacterium OLB13 | reverse complement strand
CCAGCACGCCGGGGCAGCCCCCGCCGGCGACCCGAAGCGACCGGTGCGCGGCTGAGCGCAGCGGCACCAGCCCACGCCGCGCACCGAGTCGAAGCCGCCCGCGGCTTTTGCCGGTGGGGTGGCGTGCTACATTGCGTGGCGCGTTGCACCGGAGATGCACGGGATGGGGAAGGGACTATGCGAGGGGGCCGTTACCGAGCGCGGGTGCGAAACTCCCGCGCGCCAGGGCGGAGTGCATCTGACGACCTCTCGGTGTTCGGGTCGTTGGGCCGGCCCGCGGCGAGCGATATGTACGGGCAACCACCCCATCTTTGCTACCAGTCAAAAGTGGAATCTAGGCTAGCCGATGCGGCTGCAATTGGATGGCGACGTCGTGAACGTGTTCATCGACGACATGCCCTGTCTGACGGCGTGAAGTTCGACGGGTTCGTGGTGCGGGCGGCTGGGTGAACTGTTACGGCTTCCGAATCGGGCTCAAAAGGTTCGCCCCAGTCCACGAGCTAGCCGGTGCCCTCGAGTCGGTAAAGATCAGGACACAAGTTGTGTTCTTATCCCACCCCTACGATTTGCATCAGTTTTCCAAAGTCCGCCACTACGTCGTATTTGACGGCGGCATGTTTGGCATTCAATAGCTCGAAAAACTGCCGGGCGCACTGGATCTTCGCCTTCTCCACTTCGCGCAATTGAAGAGTCGACATTGTGCCTTTGGTTTCGGCCACGAAGTAAATGTGCTTGACTGCCCCTTCCTTGAAGGCGATCGCCCAGTCAGGGTTGTAGTTGCCCACCGGTGTCGGGATGAAGAAGCCGCGCGGCAGCTTGGCGTAGACCACCACTTGCTCACTGTTGTCGAGTTCAGTTACGAAGTCCCGCTCCGTTTTCGAGTCGGTGACTACGTAGTCGTAAATGTGCCGCTTGAGCTTCTCGCCCGCCTTGCTGAAGTCCTGCGCCGTTTGGTTCGCGGTGAAGATCGATGTGTCGTAACGCTCGTTCAGCGTGTCGTAGGTCAAATACTCGATGATCGCTGACGCCTTCTGCTCATTGATGATCGTCGCGCACCCGGTGATGAACTGTTCGGGATTCTGTGCGTACATGGCGAACGTGTTTGCCTTTACGCCGCTCAGGATGGCGCCGGCCGTTCGACGGGTAAGCTGCGTCTTTTCGGCGATCTCGCCCAGCAGGTCATATTTCACCTGCGACATTGCGGGCCCCTGCTCGTTGTGCGTGTTGACAGTCTGTACGGAGAAGCCGCCGCCACTTGCCAGTTGATCGACGTCCATTTCGGCGGCCTGCTTGCCCGCATGGATGACGTACTGCAGCGGTGCGACCTTCAGGTGATGATCCAGCGCGTACACGCACTTTCTGATCAGTTCGGTCGAGTCAAACTCGACTTGATACACCGCCTTGTGGTTGATGCGATTCCAGAGTTGCTGGAACTCCTGTTTATCGAAGTTGTCCCGGTTCAGCGGAATCTGCTTCGGCTTGCGGCCGTCGGTGATCTTCACTTCACCCTGCGCCAGCGCCTCGACCAGTCCCCAAACTCCATCGGCAATTGAACTCAGCAGCGGTGAGGTTGGCTGGGCAAGCGTGCCCTCTTCTTTGGCCGCATGATACGTTTCGGTCAGATTACCCTCATCGTCCACATAATCGCTGCGAATCAGATGGTGGTAGATCGCGCGCGACATCTGTTCATTGACGGGGATTGGGCCGAGATCAGTAGGCACACTCATGCCAATGAAGGTCTTTTCGGTGGCCTTACGCGGCCGCTGCGACAGCGACTCGGCGATCTCGCGCTGCAGGCCAGTCACGAAGTCGGTGTATGATTCATCGGTCACGACGGTCAGCTCGTTGATACTATGCACGGTTACCGGGTTATCCATGCGCTCCCCGTCCTGATTGACGGATAGGCGCAGACCACGGCCGATTTCCTGGCGGCGCGAAATCGTGTTATCGCTTCTCTTCAGGATGCCCATTACGAACACGTTCGGGTTGTCCCAACCCTCGCGCAGTGCTGAGTGCGAGAAGATGAAGCGCACTCGCTCCTCGAACGAGAGAAGCTTTTCCTTTTCTTTCAGGATCAGGTCGTAGGCGTCGACATCGGTCGATTGCCCGGCTTCTTCGCCCCGCGTTCTGACGTCGCTATCGATCTGGCGGTTCGTCCGCTTGTCGATGGAGAAGTAGCCGGCGTGCGTTTGCTCAACCGCGATCGCTTCCAGATGCTTGCGGTATTCGGCGGAGAACGGTTCTAAGTCCAGTTTGCTTAGTTCTGTGTTGAGTGCGTTACGGTACTCTTCTTCGAACCAGCGCGCGTATTGGCCTTTGGTGTCCGGCTGGCTGTAGTCGCGGTATTTGGCCACTTCATCGATGAAGAACAGCGACAACACCTTGACGCCGCGCCCGAACAGCTCGCGCTCCTTGGACAGATGCGCGCTGATGACCTCGCGGATCTGAATGCGCCGCTTGGTCTGCTCGGTGCCATCGGCGGTGACCTGGCCAGTCGTGAGTATGTCGCCGTTGGACAGCTCGACCTCGTCACGGCTGGCGTCGATATTGCGGATGAACAGGCCCTTATAGGCCTCGATGCCGTGCGATTTGTCGTGCAGGTTGTCGCCTGCGCCCAGCAGCATGACCTGACGCTTGATTCCGCTTTGCGTTTGCACCTCCAGCTCGATGCGCGCCTGCGGCTTACCCTTGCCGATCTCGATACCCTGCAGGTACAGGTAGGCCGTCGTGCCGGGCAGACCGCGCACCGTAATGCCGCGCACGGCGATGCGCTTGACCAGCTTCTGGTTATAAGCGTCGAGCGCGTCGAGCCGGTGCACCTTGTTGTGTTTCTCGCGGTGGGTGGCAGAGTAGCGCAGCACGAAGAGAGCCTTGAAGTGCGCCAACGCCTCCAGCGACCTCGCGCCGATCTTCTGCGGCTCGTCGATGATCACTATAGGGCGATTGGCGGCGATCACGTCGATGGGTTTGCGCGACTGAAAATCGTCGAGGACGTCGTAAATGCGCCGATTGTCCCTGCCGGTGGCGTTGAAGGCCTGGATGTTGATGATCATGACCTGCACGCCTGCGTCCGAACTGAAGCGCTCCAGTTCGTGCAGATGCGACGAGTTGTAAATGAAGGCGCGCGGCTTGCTGCCGTACGCCTGCTGGAAGTGGTCGGCGGTGATATCGAACGACTTCTTGACACCCTCGCGGATGGCGATGCTGGGCACCACGACGATGAACTTGCTCCAGCCGTAGCGCTTGTTCAGCTCCATCATCGTCTTGATGTAGACGTACGTCTTGCCGGTACCCGTCTCCATTTCGACGTCGAGGTTGACCCGTCCGGCCTTGCTGTTTACCAGTTCAGGCGACAGTGGCAGGCCGCGGGCGCGCTGCACCTCATGTATGTTATCAAGCAGTTGTGCCTCGCTGAGAGCGATGTCCACGTTGCGCAGGCCCGTTTCCATCGCAAACTTGCCCCTGCCCGGGTCAATGCGATAGCTGAGGCCGTCGTTGCGCGGCTGGCCGGCGAAGCAGTCGACCACCGCTGCGACCGCCTCGGTCTGGTATTGCTGAACCTTGAACTGGAGTCTCATGGTCAGATCGCCTTGACGTCGGTCACAGGCGAGACTTCGCGGAAGACTTGCTCAGCGTTGATACGCTCGGCGTCGCTGGCAAAGCCGGAGTCGCGGAATACGGCCCGCAGCGGCTGACGTTCGGCAATGGCCCTGACCACGGCCGGGGTCACGCCGTCGTCGAAGCAGGCGATGATGTCATCCTCACCGGCAGTCAGCACCTGCTTATCGTCGATCATTTCCGCGCGGATGGGCAACGTGAGTTCAAGGCCCCAGTCGAGCAGTACTTCGAACAGCAGATCCTCGCCGGTGCGGCCTTCCTTGACGCTATCGGCGAACAGGTCAAGCTGGTCTTGCTGGACCTCGCCGGGCGTGCGGCGGACGTCGGCGAAGTTGGTGGTGTCGATTCGCAGTGACCGAAAGCCGGTATCGAGGCCGCTGGCGGCCTCGCCGCTTTCTTCTATGATCTTCCTCCCCGCCCGGCGTATACGTTCTTTGGCGATGTCGGCGATCGAAGCGTAACCGGCGGCGGCGGCATCCGATAGCGGATCACAAGGTTCAGCCAGTTGAACCATGATGAAGCTGCGCCTTGCCCGATCCGCGCTGTTCGCCTCGAGCACTGCGTGCGCTGTAGTTGCGCTGCCAGCGAAGAAGTCCAGCACGATAGCCTCTGGTTGGTCATACGTAAAGAGCTCAAGCATCTTGCGTACGAGTTCGACTGGCTTTGGTGTATCGAATGTTGGTCCATCCATCAGCGCGCTCAAGCGCCGTGTGGCTGTGGACGTTAGGCCCCCGTCATCCCACCAAGATGTCGCAGTCTTGCGCGATCCCATTGCCTGAGACAGGAAATACTTCTGCTGCAAGCCGTTGCCCGTCTTGACAATCAGGCCATCGGCGTACTTCTGCTCCATCGTCTCTCTTGAGAACCGGAAGTAACCTTCAACCCCTAGGAACTCGAAATACGGATTACCCTTCCTAGCACCCCCAGGCCCATCAACGGGCGCAGGCCGCCAAGGGCCACGCGGATCATTGTCCGGGTTAGAAAAGCCTTCCAAGTCGGGGGCAAGTCCTATCATGGCCCTACGAGCGAAGAGCGTGTCGAAGTCCCGAGCGTACAAGAGAATATGATTGTGGTTCTCTGACACGATCTTGTCATTGGAAATCGACGCTCGCGCCTTATGAGCAATCTGTGTAACCAGATTCCTGCGTCCGAATACTTCATCTCCGATTTCCCTCAAGTTGGCGACCTCAGTATCATCAATGCTGATGAGCATAACTCCGTCCATAGCTAGCAGGTTCCTCGCCAGCTTCAGCCGCGGATACATCATGCTCAACCAATCCGAGTGGAAGCGTCCCTTGGACTCAGTGTTGGCCACCAGCCGGTTGCCCTGTTCATCCACCTGCCCCGACCTAGTCAGGTACTCCGCGGTCGTTTGGGCAAAATCGTCGTTGTAGATGAAGTCGTTACCCGTGTTGTAGGGCGGGTCAATGTAGATCAGCTTGACTTTGCCCAGATACGACTCCTGCAGCAGTTTGAGCGCGTCCAGATTATCGCCCTCGATAAACAGATTGCGGGTGGTGTCGAAATCGATCGATTCTTCGCGGACGGGGCGCAGGGTCTTGGCAATCGGCGCATTGGCTGCAAACAGCGCTGCGCGCTTACCCGGCCAGTCCAACTGGTAGCGCTCTTGCGGCCCTTCCACCACATGGTCGGCCAGTTCCTGACGCAGCAGGTCGAGGTCGACGGCGCGCACCACGTTGCCGTCGGCGTCGCGGCTTTCCGTGACCACCGTGGGGAACAGCGCGGCAAGCGCCTCGAGATTGCGCTGGGTCAGGTCGGGGGAGTGCAGCGTGAGCTTGTCCATCTATCCTCCAGAAGGCAGGGCTAGGGGGCGGTCAGTGCGGCCAGCGCGGTGTTCAGCTGGCGCAGTTGTTGGCGCAACTCGACTTTGCGATTGAGTTGCGGCTCATTACGGAGTTTACGCTCTAACTGGGCCACTTCGCGCTTAAGCTTGCCCGCCTGCGCTGCACGGGCAGCAGCCCCGGCCACGGTCTCGCCCGGGCGCGGTGGGAAGGGAAGCAGCGGGGTAAGCAGCTGCGCGTACAGGCCGGGTAGATCAAGCGCGGGCGGAAGCGGCGCACGCCCTGCGCCGTGCGGCAGCCAGCCGGTGCTAAAGCGCTCACTCAGGCGCGGGGAGCTCGTGCCGGGCTGTTTGTGGGCTGCCGTCATACGCACCTGTCGGCGTTCATCCTCGCCACGCTCGATTTCGAACACAATCGGCGTCCTGACGGACTTGTCGATGGCGGTGAGAACCTCATCGCTGACGTCGGCTTCCTTAGCCTTGACCACGAACACTTGAATCTCGGGCACGGCTGTGTCGCCGGCCAAGTGGATCGTCTCGTCCGCCAGCTTGAACGCCCAGGTGACGCGCTGGACTTCATCGACGAACTTCTGGCGCAGCCGGGCGGAAACGCGGGCATGTTCGTACAATTTGGCCTTAGGCACCACACGGCCAAAGGCAGCCGCCGGCGGCCACGCGTAGAGCACATCGCTCATGCGCGGTCCTCAACGATGGCGATGAAGGCAATCAACTCAAAGTCATCCAGCCCGTTAATCGACTGGCGCAGGGCGGTCGTGCGCCCCTGTGTGAACAGACTGTCGAGGTCTCGCTCGTCGGTCACCTCGATCATCGAGCGAATGGCAGCGGTCAACAGCTCCGAATAGTGACTCATCTCGGCCCCGTCGCGTGTCGCTTCGTTGAAAATCCGGCACACCCGTGCCACCGGATCGGCGTACATCCGGCAGCCCGCGCGGATCATGTCGAGCAGGCGCTTGACTTCGGTATGATCGGCGATCACGTTCCCATCGTTGTCCAGGTAAAGCAGATAATGCGGATGCAGCCGGTTCCCACGGTGAATGCGCTCGTCGGCGTCGACATTTCGCAGCGCAAAGATCACGCCCGGGTGCAGACCGATCTCGGGGCGCGCCGGCACCGTCGCATGCAGGCCATGTGGCACCGCAGCAAGATCCCCGTACTCGTTCATGTATCCGAGCAGGTCCATGCGGAAGTCGTTCAGCCCGAGGTCTGTGATTGACACGCCGGTGCGCACATCTTCCAGTTCGATCACCTCGTCCTGCAGCCTGCGCAGTTGTTCTTTGCGGTAGGCGACGTCGCTGTCTTCCTGAGTCAGCACATTGTCATCGGCCGTGGCGGATAGGTTGGCGATCACCATCCGGTTCTCGACGCGTTCCTTGAGGTTGATGTACTCGTCGAGGGAAATATCCGGCCAGAAGTTAATGAGTTGAACGGAGGCGTTGGTCGAGCCGATACGGTCGATACGGCCAAAACGCTGGATGATGCGTACCGGATTCCAGTGGATGTCGTAATTGATGACGGTGTCGCAGTCCTGCAGGTTCTGGCCTTCGGAAATGCAGTCGGTGCCGATTAGAATGTCGATGGCGCGCTGTTCGCGCGGCATGACCAGATCACGCTGCTTCGAGCGCGGTGAGAACAGCGTCAGCACTTGCGAGAACGAGAAGCCTTTTCCAAGGGTAGTCCTCGGTGCGTCCGAGCCGGTGACCAGGCCGGAATGCAGGCCATGGCGGAGGAGCACGGGTGAAAGCTCCCGATACAGATACTCCGTGGTGTCGGCAAAGGCAGAGAATATCAGCAGCTTGCGATTGCCCGGATTGATCGGGTGGTTGACCTTGTCCTGGATACGATCCATCAACTCGCGCAGCTTCAGGTCGTGTTCGGGCGTGATACGGCGCATATCCCCAAGCAAGTCATTGATGATCGCCTGATCATGTTCGAGGTCGCGCTGCCACGACTCGACATCGATGTCTTCAAGCGCGACCTGCATCTTGCTGCCGATATTGGGGCCGGCGGGGAGGTCAAAGTCATCGTCGTCGGCGTCGAAGTCGTCGAACGCGTCATTCAGGTCGCCGATGGTTGTAGCTCCACTGGCGATCCGTTCGAGCGTGCGGTCGAGGTTATCGGCGAGCTTGCCCAGCGTGACTCTGAACGCCTCAACCGAGCTTTCTAGTCGCTTGAGCAGGTTGGTGGTCATCAGGCGCTGTAGGCCGATTTCCCGCCCGCGGCGACCAAGATTGCCGAGACTGCCTGTACCCTCCGGGTCGTACTTGTCCAACCGGCTCGGGAAAACATAGGCAAGCGGAGCGTAGATGGCCAGCGTGAGCGCATTGAGCTGCTCGAACATGTCACCGAAGCTGGGCACGTCCGGCAAATCCGTTAGCGGTGCACGAATCGAGATCGGCGGCAGCCGACTCGGGAACGGACCGATTTCGGACATATCGTAGAAGGCCTGGATGTGTTTCCTCGAGCGCGCGATCGTCACCGCGTCCAGCAGTTCGAAGAAGTCGAAGTCGAGCATTGCCAGGATCGCATCGGCGGTGCGCTCATCCGCGGGAAGTGCCGACCACATATTAAAGGCGAGCTGCGCCTGGCGGAAGACTTGCTCGATGGTGGTGGACAGATTGAGCTTCGATGCCAGATTCTGCGAATTACCCTCATAAGCCAGCGCCAGTTGGTTGCGCAAATCGTTGAAGCGGTTATTGACCGGTGTGGCCGACAGCATGAGCACTTTGGTCTTCACACCTGCGCGAATGACCTGCCTGAGCAGGCGCTGGTAGCGGGTTTCCCGGTCCATGGTCAGGTTGTTGTTCCGGAAGTTGTGCGACTCGTCGATGACGACCAGATCGTAGTTGCTCCAATTGACGCGGTCGAGGGGGATACCGAGCGACACACCTGTCTCCCGCGACAAGTCGGTGTGCGCCAGCACATCGTAGTTGAAGCGATCCTTGGCAAATGGGTTAGTGATCAGGTTGGCGTTGTAATTGGTCCAGTTTTCAGCCAACTTCCTGGGCGCAAGGACGAGCACGGATTTGTTGCGCAGCTCGTAGTATTTGATGACAGCTAGCGCGGTAAACGTTTTTCCTAAACCTACACTGTCGGCAAGGATGCAGCCGTTGTACGTCTCCAGCTTGTTGATCACGCCGATGGCGGCATCACGCTGGAAGTTGTACAGGCCGTTCCAGATCAGGCTGTCCTGGTAGCCTGTCAGGTCATTGGGCAGCACGTCGGCACTGATGTCTTCGAGGAACTCAGAGAAGATGTTGTAAAGGATCAGGAAGTAGATGCGTGCGGGAGAGTTCTCTGCGTAGACTGCGGCAATATGGTCGTATACCGAATCGGTCACGTCATTGAGCTGTTGCGTGTTGTTCCAGATCTGGTCGAACAGCTGCACATACACCTTGGTTATGGGCGCTTCATCAAGCTGAGTGACTACGTTGGACACGGCGTTACCGCGCTCGTAGCCGAGATCGGCCGAGGTGAAGCCCTGCAGCGGCATGTAGACTGCCCGGTCATCGACGATGGCAAACTGCTGCATTGGCGCGCCCGTTCGGTTGGACTTGAAACGCACCTTACGACGCACCCAGTCCGCGCATTCGCGGGCTATCGCGCGTTGGGTGAGCTTGTTGCGTAGCCGGATCTCGAACTCGGAGCCGTAAAGCGTCGACTCCGTGCGCTGGCCATGCGGGATGAAGAACTGGCGACTCTTCTTAGGCAGCGGATCAGTTGCCTTTGCAGTGATGAACAGGGACGAAGTAAAGATGAACTGAAGCTCACTCACCTTCTCCAGCTCACGCTGCAGGGCCTCGAAAGCGAAGATCGAAAATGTGGATGCGGCAATCCGCACCTTCGAACCTGGCCGAATCTCTGCCTTGAGTTGATCGCCCAGTAACTCGTTGACGTTGTCGATGATGCGCGGCATGGCCTGCTCAGTTACGTAATATCTCTACGGCAAGCAGACTATAACCATGTATAGATCCTTGAACAAGGCGGGTGTGCCGCAATGGCAGCACTACTCCTGCACTCGGCGATGTGGAATTGCAGGTACGGGAGAAGTGATTTTGACCCTACCTCGGTTGGGCCGACAGAGAATACATCCACCAGATAGTGGGGCACAGTCAGTTCGGGTCGTTTTTCGTTGGACGTAGGAGACGAATGGGACTACTCGCTTCGGCAGCGGTGTCCCGAAACCCGGTGGGCTGGGTTTGTCACACCTGTCTACTGGGCAACAGAATCGGTAACCGCCCCCGAAAAGAGGCTCTTGCTCACTTTGTGTGCTCAAAGAGAGTACAGGATCATCAATCGCACGTGGTCGAGTTTGGCGCGACCGTACAGCGGGCACTCAAGTATCAAGCTGTGCTCCTCAAATCGCCCATGCATGGCGACAACTCGTATGCAGCTTCAATACCGGCATCGCCCTTGCCGAGGGTTCTTGCTCACTAATTGAGCAAGAGCCTAAAGATGGGGTGGTTGCCATGTGTCCGCGAAACCTACATATTGCGTGATATAGCAAATCAGCATTAGATTAAGCTATTAGGTGATTGAGGTCTTTAGAGTTGAACACCCTAGAATTGTGGGACAGCGAGTTGGAACAGACCGCTCGAGAACATTGGCTTGCTTTCATTGCCCTCGGCCAGAAAGCACTTCCATCTCAGGACGTTAACGAACTCGAATACATGCTAATGTATGCATTACGTGGAGTGCGGTATGTCGGCGATCTACCATTGCAGAAGCAGCACGTGCAGCAGTTGGCGACGATCTTCAGGCACACTTATCCGCGTCATGGTCAGTCCGAGTTCAAGCGGGCATTTGTCAGACGACAGCGTCCTGCTCTGCTTGTAATTACTATGGTTTTCACGGCACGCTATTTCCAAGGGAACGAAGCGAGTTTTTGGGGGCACTATCTCGAAGAGATTCTTCGAGTAACGAACGACCAACAGAACTGGCAAACAGCGCTCCGCGAGTGCTTTCGACAATCGCTTACTCTGTTAGAGAGATCGCATCCACATCTGTGGAAACCTGTACACGATAGAGAAGTCGTACGGGCGATCTACAGTCACGCGGTCATTCCTCAATACGTGGAAGATGACTTTGCACGATTGGTACTCTACTGGCGAGAAAACCAACTTCACACTACTTCAGCCGAGACGATACTGAACAATACACCGCCCCAGTACCTGGAAACACAGCCGGAACCATTGAAAAAGTTCCTCAGTGACGTTGAGTTCTCAGATGCCCGAATTAGCCTGATAGATAACCTGCTAGCGGCACTGCAATTGCTTGATGAGATTGACAATGCCGATGCCGTACGCGAGTTGATGATAAGCCCAATACAACGTGCAATCTGGCGGCAGATAGAGACGGAGTTGAAACGTCTTAGCGTTGCTCGAGAGGTTGCGCGAAAGCCAGCTTCACCGTATTGGGTTTGGGACGGGCAATCGGGCGAGATTCTAGTGGTGCTACCACCTCAGTCGCTCTCAAAGACTACGCACCCTAGGCCGGCGTTCATCAAGTATCGGGCTGCTGATCGCGATGTGAAACAGAGGGTGTATCCATGGGAGACGTCGCTCAATTGGACAACTGAGAGGATCATGTTGCCTCATACCGTAGCAGACTCGTTCATTACATTTCTTGACCAATACGAACGAACGATACACAAGGTCGCTGTTCCGCCACTCCCGAGAAGCGGCTACGCTTTGTTTCGTCTGGAAACGTCAGGTGATTCTGCACGGCTCGAAACCGATCAACATCGCGGAATGAACGATGGAGAGTATTGGTTAAGCTACAGGGACGGAATCAATCTGATTGATGGTACCGGCAATCGTACTGAACCAGTTGATTCCCTGTACGTGCCCGCCGCGCTTCGCAAAATGCGTGGTCATAGCAAGGCGGGGCGGTTCGAACTGCGATTTCCCGTTGAACTCGCCACGGAATCAGCAGAAGTCGTTGGACGATTCTTGCGCTCAACACAGTCCGCGCCAAGCGTAAAGTTGTCCGGGAACTTGCTTGACGAGACGCTTTCGGCAGACCTGCCGCCAGTCTACGCAGATCCCGAATCGCTGCAGGCTGAGATTGTCGCACCCGGTAATGTGGGGCGAGAGTTGTCAGGCCTTCTCAGATTGGGAAAGGCATATAAGGCATTTCAAATCCCCTTCACTAGTGACGGTCGTGCCAATCTGGATTTGGGGCGATATTTGCCAAAGCATTTCGGTACGTTTGAACTCCAGCTCTTTGCTGGAGTTAGGCGCATCGGTGAATCATTGCGGTTTGCTGTAGCTCCTGGGTTGGAGATCGCTGGTCCGTCGTCTGAATCCCTGTTTTCACCGCTTGAACTGCCCAAAGCGATCGTTGCCGGTGATGAGACATACTCGGTACAGGCCAAAAGCGGAGGAAGTGTCGTACAGTATGATTCCTACACTGAGATCACTTGGTCGGACTTGGAGACCAAGGACGTTGGACTTGTCTTGAGTCTGGACGGGGAGTCTGTCGAGATACAGTGGACGATCCGACGTGTATGGGCTTGGCTTGAGGGTTGCACCCAAGCAGATCGGGAATACAGACTTGATGACCTAGACGGTGCAGTTATTCAAGTACGCGGGCCGAGCAAGGCCAAGGCGAAATGGCGAGTTGCTAGGCAGACCTATGATTTCGAGCTAGATGCTCGTGGCGAATATCATAACGATTTTCAAATCGATTCACTTCGTGAAATACTTCGGCACATGGAAGTCGATTGTGACGTCTGTCTTTCAATCAACCAGATCGACTGGTGCGTGTTCCGATTCACGACAAGAGCAATACCGTCGCCTTCTGACCTATCCCCGATTCAACGGACAGTCAGAATGTCAGGGGCAGGCGAGCTGCTCGAATTCGGCAGGGCTGAGATAACCCAAGGCAGAGTGCCGCTTGCTCCGGCCAATTCCAGTCTAGACGATACCGCTTCGCTTTCCGCAGAACTACGACCATATCGCACTGACAAGAAACGAGAACAACTTCCGACCGGATTACTCGTACGCGTTCTGAACTCTCCAGTTGAAGTCTACGATCGGCTCGAGATGCCGGCATTATTGGGAGATCCCACTTCGAGCCTAATGCTGACCGCACTGACTTCCCGTGAAGGTATTGGTGCGCTCGACGCAGAGGGTATGCTCTCCTTTGTTATCGATCGTGAATACACGAGAACGAT
>JZRA01000082.1 GCA_001567485.1 Chloroflexi bacterium OLB13 | reverse complement strand
GCAGTTCAAGCAGCGGCTCCACCGGCCCCGGCATGCGCTGGAAGGCTGACAATGCCAACCGCATGTTAACCATCCGGGCTGCTGTCTTGAGCAATGACTTTCACGCCTTATGGCGACAGGCGGCTTAATTGCCCCTAACTTGAAATGCACCCTTGCCGAATCGTCACATGATCGGCGCTTGACCGTTGCAGCGGCGCACTTCGGGTATAATCGCACCACACACTTGCAGCACCCGAAATACGTGCGGAGGGGATGTGAATGCCCTTGTATGATTACCGCTGCCCGGAGTGCGGGCATCTGTTCGAAGCGCATCACGCGATGAACGCCGCTGCGCCGCCTTGCCCCAAGTGCGGATTCGCCGCGCCGGTTAAGCGCATAACGACTGTTCCGGCGGTATCCGGTGGCATGGCGACCCACGCCGGCGACTCGCGCGGCGCGACGAAAGAGCAGTTGAAAAGCAAGTGGGCCGAAGAAACGCCCAAACTGCGCCAGAAGCTCAGCGACAAGCTGGGGGAAGACGTCGTGCGCAAGAACGCACCCTCGCTGTTCGACAATGACTGAAGCTGCGCCGCGCGGTCTGCGCGGGTCGATCGCGACCCTGATGAGCAGCAACGTGCTGGGCGCGCTGCTGGCGTTCGGCTTATCCGTGCTGATCGGCCGCGCAGCAGGTGAGGCGGGCTTGGGCGTCTACGCGGCGTCGGTGGCGTGGGTGTTCCCGCTGGGCCTGCTCGTCGACGCCGGCGTCGGCACGCTGATCAGCCGCGACTTGGCCTATCGTAACAATCCACCGACCCGCGCGTACTTGGCGGCGGGACTGCGCGTGCGCCTGCTGATCGGCCTTCCGCTGTTGGCGGCCGTGCTGCTGGCCGCGCCGGTGCTGGCGGGCAGCGAGGCGGTGGCGCGCGGCATCGCCATCTCCGCGCCGCTGATCGTCATCAACCCGCTGGTGTCGTCGTTCACGGCGGTGTTCCGGTCGCAGCGGCGAATGCGCCCCGCGGCCGCGCTCAACGTCGGCATGTTGATCGCACAGGTCGTCCTGACCGCAATCGTGTTTGGCTCCGGGTACGGGGTCGAGACGGCGCTGTGGGTCAATACGCTGACGAGCGCCGCGCAGCTCGCCGCTGGATATCTGATCTGGCGTGTGGCGTTCGCAGAGGCGCCGACCGGCGAGGTCGTGCCGACCCGCGATCTGCTCCTGCGCGCGCTGCCGTTCGCCATCGCGGCGGTGATCGCGGCGCTGCAAATGCGCGTTAACCTGCTCATCCTTGAACAGCAGGTATCGCAGGAGGCGGCGGGAACCTATGCGGCATCGGCACGGTTCATCGAAGCCGGCCGGCTTGTGTCGCAGGCGGCTTTCGACGCGCTGCTGCCGTTCCTGACGCTGATGGCGGCGGAACCCGCGCGGTTTCAGCAGATGTTCCGCTGGGCGCGCCGGGGGCTGATCGCGTATGGCCTGTCGTTCGGTGCGCTGGTGTGGCTGTTCGCATACGTGCTGATCGGCGCGTTCTTCGGCGAGCAATTCAACGATTCGGCCGAGGTGCTGCGCATCCTCGCGTGGTCGCTGCTGCCGATGTCGCTCAAGTACCTGCGCGGGCTGTACTGGTACGCCCACAAGCGTGAGGACTGGGTGAACACCGTGTCGCTGCTGGCATTGGCCGGGCAGGGGATCGCGGCCTTCGTGCTGATCCCGATCCACGGCCCGATCGGCGCGGCGTGGGTCGCGCTGGTCAGCGAGTCGATTGCGGCGGCGGTGCTGTGGTTCGCCGTGCCTAAGAAGCCCCAATCCGTAAGGGTAGAAGCCGCCGGCTAATTGACGGTGCTCATTTTTGCCCTACACTGCTAGGGGTGGCCCGGCCCCAGAGTTCAACAGATAGACACTTAACAGGAGGTCAGCAATGAAATTGGCTGAAGCGCTGGTGCAGCGTGCCGACCTGAAGCGCCGGCTTGCCGAGATTCAGGGGCGGCTGACTCAAAACGCCCGCGTACAGGAAGGTGAACAACCCTACGAGAACCCGGACGCGATCCTGCGCGAAATGCGCGAGACGCTTGATGCCTTCCGTACGGTGATCCAGCAGATCAACCGTACCAACTCGGCATCGCGGCTTGAGGACGGACGCACCCTGACCGACGCGCTGGCAGAACGCGACGTGCTGGCGGCTGAACAGCGCATACGTGAGGCACTGATTAAGGCGGCGGCGCAGGTCGACTTTCGATACTCGCGGTCAGAGATCAAGCAGGTAGCCACGGTCGACGTAGCCGAACAGCGCCGGACGCTCGACTCGACCGCGCGTGCGCTGCGTGAACTGGATCTGTCGATTCAGCGCGCCAACTGGCAGATTGATCTGATCGAGTAAGGCAGACGGTAGCCGTTTGACAGACTGGGCGAGTGCCGAGACCCCTCGTTTGCGGTATGAGGCGAAATTTACCGCTTTCCATTTGGTTGGAATGGGCTGAAACCCCGTAGTCGTTCGAATCGACACCCCTGACAAATCACAGGGCACGGGGCACAAGTCAATGTGCACAGGCGCACAACTCATCACCACGGCACTGACAGTCCGCCATACGGCGAGGGCGGGTAAGGGGAAACGCGCGCACTTCAAAAAGGGGTGCGCGCGGTCTGCCTTGCGGTCACTGCACCTGCGTTGCGTCGGTTGAATATCATTCACTGCTGTCGGATAATCGCAGCCGGCACAGGAGAAACCGTTATGACCGGATTGTTTGACGTTACGGGTAAGGTTGCGATTGTCACCGGCGCGTCGCGCGGGATCGGGCAGGCGATTGCGACGCGCTATGCCGAAGCCGGCATGAAAGTCGCGCTGGTCAGCCGCAAGCAGGACGCACTGGACGCCGTCGCTGAGGAACTGCGCGCAAAAGGCGCTGACGTGCTGCCTATCGCCGCGCACAACGGCGATAAGGCCGCGCTCACGGCGATGGTCGAGGTGGTGGCCGCGCGTTATGGCGGCGTAGATGTGCTGGTCAACAACGCCGCGACCAACCCGCACTTTGGCCCAGTCCTCGACGCGCCCGACTCGATGTGGCAGAAGACGCTGGAGGTCAACATCATGGGGCCGATGTGGCTGGCGCAGGCCATTGTCCCGGTCATGCGGCAGCGCGGCGGCGGCAAGATCATCAATGTCGCCTCGGTCAACGGTCTGCGCCCCGGCACGATGCAGGGCATCTACAGCGCGACCAAAGCGGCGGTCATCAACCTGACGCAAACGCTGGCGATGGAATTGGCGGCGGATAACATTCAGGTCAACGCGATCGCCCCCGGCCTGATCAAGACCAAGTTCGCCGAGGCGTTGTGGTCGAACCCGGATATCCTCGAAGCCGTCACAACCCGGACGCCAGCGCGCCGGATCGGCGAGCCGGACGAGATCGCCGGCATGGCGCTGTATCTCGCGTCTCCGGCATCGAGCTACACGACCGGGCAGGTCATGGTGGTCGACGGCGGCGTGACGGTTCCGATGCTGTAGGATCAACGGTGCGTTATACCCTGTACAGCGAGCGCCCGGTTGCTGAATGCGTCAAGGCGCTGAACGAACGTATCGCCCAGCCCGGCGCCGCGTCGCGCCCGAAGATGGACGGCAAGGCGGAGAAATCCGGCGCGTTTACGCTGGGCATGAAGGCCCCGGTCGCGCTCGGATTCCGGCGTCAGACATGGATCGAGGGCCAGATCGTGCGCGAGGGCGGGCAGACGACCATCTACGGCAGCGCGCCGGATGGCCTGAACCCGCAGCGCCAGCGCCAACTGCTGATCGCAACGCCTTTCGTGGCCGCGTTTCTGACGCTCACCGGCGCGCCGGTTCCGGCGGTGGTCGTGGCGGGCCTGATGGTGTTCTTGTGGCTGATCCTGCGCGGAGACTACTTCAACAGCGACCGTCTGCTGCTCGAATTGGAACGGCAGTGCAGGGCGTCGCCCAAGCCGCCCAAGAAGCCCAACGGTAAGAAGTAGCGCGCTATTTGTACTGGCGCGCCGCAAACCGCGCGATGAGATCGGGCATGAGCCGATTGGCGAGGACGATCAGGCGGTCGATCAGGCGCGGGTTGACGACGTAGACGTGCCGGTCGAGTACGGCGCGGACGATTGCGTTGGCGGCGAACTCCGGCGTCATCTCCGGGATGAAGCTGCCCGATGTGCGCTTCCCGCCACCCAGCCGACGCGCGTTGAACTCGGTGGCGACCCGGCCCAGCCGCACCTCGATCAGGCGGATGTTCTGCCCGCGCAGTTCGTGGCGTAGGGAGCGTGAAATGCTGGCGGTGAACGCTTTGCTGGCGGCGTAGATCGCGGCGAACGGCGATACCAGATTCCACACGATTGATGAGAGGATGACGACGTGTCCGCCGCGCTGTCGCAGATGTGGAACGGCGGCGCGGACGGTATGCAGCACGCCGTCGATGTTCGTGCGCAGCACCGTTTCGAGATCGTCCCAGTCGGCGTCGATCGTGCTGCCTCGGTGACCGATCCCGGCGTTGGCGATGGCGACATCTAGCCGTCCATACGCGGCGAACGTCTCCGCGATGGCGCGTTCCACGGACTCCCGGTCGCGCACGTCGCACGCCAGCGGCAGAAAGCGCCCGCCCGCGGCTGTGATCTTTTGCGCGAGACCGTCAAGCCGTGTGGCATCGCGCGCCGTGCCAGCGACGGCGCAGCCGCGCGCCGCGAACGCCAGCGCCAACGCCTCTCCGACACCACTTGACGTGCCGGTAATGAAGACAACCCGTGGGTCGGCCGATTCGGTCATGCGATGCGCTCCTGTGTGCGATTTGTGCATTCTACCGTATGCCGGCGAGGGGCATCACATTGTGCTTGTCCGGGCAAGCGGATAGCATAGGCCGAGGCCCTACCGCTTAGGAGGTGGACATGACAGCCCCGCATTGGGTATCCGGCGTGCATCACGACGGCTCTTCCGTATACGTCTCCAACCCGATCCCCCGCATGGGTGAGGTCGTGACCGTCACGGTACGCGTACCTAAAGATGCGCCTGTGACCGCTGTGTTCGTCCGCACGGTACCCGACGGCGAGGCGCATTTCGCGGCGATGACGCCCACCCGCGAGGATGCCGTGAGCGTGTTCTGGGAAGGCCCGCTGAAAGCGCATCAGCCGCGCAATAACTACCGGTTCAAGCTCCTCACGCCGCACGGCGCGTTCCACCTGTATCAGAGCGGGCTTGCGCGATACGACGGCCCGGATTGGGGCGACTTCATCCTTGCGGCAGACTTGCAGACGCCGGAATGGGTGCACGAGACCGTCTTTTATCAGATCTTCCCTGACCGCTTCGCCAACGGCGATCCGTCGATCACACCGCCGGAGGGCGCATGGGACGAGGGCGGCATCAAGGTCACGCGCCGGTCATGGGACGATACGCCGCGCCCGTGGCGCGAGTCGGGCGCGGTCGAGTTCTTCGGCGGTGATCTGATCGGCATCCGCGAAAAGCTCGATTATCTACAGGCGCTCGGCGTCAACGCGCTCTACCTGACACCGATCTTTCCCAGCTACAGCAATCACCGGTACAACATCCACGATTTTTATTCGGTCGATCCGTACCTCGGCGGGGATCAGGCGCTGATCGACCTGCGTAACGCGTTGAGCGCGCGCGGTATGTACCTGATGCTCGACGTGACGCATAACCACACCGGCGACCGGCATCCGTGGTTCATCGCGGCGCGCCAAGACCCCAACGCGCCGACCGCTGACTACTACACGTTCCACAGCCGGCCCGATGGCTACGAGTCGTGGCTCGGCGTCAAGACGCTGCCCAAGCTGAATTACAAAAGCGAAAAGCTGCGCGATCAGATGTATGCGGGCAAAGACAGCGTGCTGCGCTACTGGCTGCGGCCGCCGTTCAATATCGACGGCTGGCGGCTCGACGTGGCGAACATGGCGGGGCGGCAGGGCGCGGTGCAGGTCGGCCATAAGGTCGGGCGGGGGATGCGCGCGGCGGTCAAAGAGGAAAACCCGACGGCGTATCTGATCGGCGAACACTTCTTCGACAGCACGCCGCACCTGCAAGGTAACGAGTTCGACGCCGTGATGGACTATCAGGGACTAAACGTGCCGATCTGGCGCTGGGTCGCCGGATACGACGGCGGAAGCTGGGCCGAGGGCAGCAAAGACCCGACGCTGATGCCGACCGATGCGTTCGCCGAGCAGCTTCGGCGCTTCCGCGCGGCGGTGCCGTGGATCATCGCCAACCAGCAGTTTCACCAGTTATGCAGCCATGACACGATGCGCTTCCTGACGATCTGCGGCGGCAGCACGGTGAAGGTCAAACTCGGCCTCGCGCTGCTGATGACGTATCCCGGCGTGCCGTGCGTCTACTACGGTGATGAGATCGGGCTGGATGGCGGCAAAGACCCGGATAACCGACGGCCGATGCCGTGGGATGAGTCCCGATGGGATCACGACCTGCTGGCGTATTACAAGGCGTTCATCGCGCTGCGACGCGGCAGCCCGGCGCTCAAGACCGGCGGCTTTCAAGACCTGCACGCAGAGGGCAACACGTATGTCTTCAGCCGTCAATCGCCGGATCAGCACGTCATCGTCATCGCGCATCGGGGCGACGGGCCGTATAAGGCGTTTCAGCTTAACGTGCGCGCGGCGGGCGTGGCGGACGGGGCAGCGCTCACTGACCTGATCGGCGGCGCGGCGCACACCGTCGTGAATGGCTACGTCACGCTCGACGTCGATGCGTTCTCGGTGGTGGTGCTGGAGGTCGGGGGCTAACCGTTTATCCCGCGCTGTGCAGCAGCGCCTCGACCTCGGCCATTGACGGCAGAGCCGGGATCGCGCCGCGCTTGGTGGTGGTGATAGCCCCGACCGTGTTGGCGAAGTGCAGTACGTCGCCGAGGTTGGTGGCGGTTTCGAGCAGGCCGTCCAAGTCCCCCGGATGACAG
>JZRA01000081.1 GCA_001567485.1 Chloroflexi bacterium OLB13 | reverse complement strand
TGGCGACCGGTGCGACGAGGGAGATGTTCTGATAACCGGCTGTGATGCGCAGCGTGTTGTAGGTGGCTTTCGTAGCGGGCGTGCCGTCGCTGTAGGAAATCTTGAGGATGAACTTGGCGTTGCTAGAGAGGGTATTCGCCGTAGTGTATTGAGCCGACATACGGAATGTCCCACCCTCATCTGCTTTGTCAAGCAGCAGCGTTGACATCACAACGTTCTGCTTGAGTTTAGCCGTCTTGTTCAGCGCGCCGAACAAGCGGAAGACATCGTCTCCACCATCACTGAAAATCCCATCCGCCCCGGTGGTGTTCTTGGCCGTCCATCCGGTCATGCCGGCGTCAAAATTGCTATTCGTGCCGAGGTTAATCATGAGTTCCGGCGAGATCGTGATGCGGTACTGCGACCCGGCCAGCATGTTCTGGGTGCTGAACGTCCCGACGCGGACATACACCTCGCGCCTTGAGCGATGAAGATGCCGTTCAGAACGCTGTACAGCGTGCCGAAGCTGTCATCATCGCAGCCCTGTTCAGTGAGGTTGGTGAAGGTCGGTCCGCCGCTGGAGGTGTAGACCGCCAATTTCGTATCTTGCGACTCGTACGAACGCACCAACTGCGAGCCTTGAGTCGAGAAGGTGTAGTATCCGCTGCGGGGCGCGATGAAGCGGTGCCATACGGTGTGATACATTGTACAGCTCGAGAGTGTCGAGTTCTCGGTAGAAGCCACCGTCGCGTAGCCGACGTTATCGATCGTGACCGCCTTGTTGAACGTGATAGGCGCTAGGTTATTGATGATGTTCGCAAACGGTGTGGCCCCTGCTGGAGGCGTGAACGAGATACTGAGCGCAAGGTCAGTAGGGCCGAGACCTACCGAGCAGTTCAGACAGGCGATACGCACGATATACGCGGCGCTCGCCAACACACCGGAGAAACGCGCATCATTACCGCTGGATCCTCCATTGTCATCGGCACAGCCGACCTCCAGTAGATCGGGGATCGACTGTGTGTCATAGGCGTAGATCGTCACAATGCTATCGAAATTGCTGCCAGTGGAGAATGTGGTGTCGATGGTCAGTGTGCCACCGGGATGGTTGACCGCGAACCACGCGCTGTCACTGCCGATGTTACTCCCCTTAGTGCATGACGGCGCAAACTCGCCCGGCTCCGGGGCGAAGTCGTTGTCCATGTTAATGCTATCGCCGCTGTCCGGCATACTACGGAAGGTAAAGACACCTGATGCGAAGGTGGTTGGTAGGGAACTGATGGTTCGAGGTGTTTCTGCGCGTTCTTCTTGTGCAGAAGCAACGAGACCGCCGCCTAATAGCAGCGCGACGCACAACAGCATGGTGATCCAAACATATCGAGTACGCATGGAATCCTCCTCGAAGGACTGTTACCGGTGCAGAATTGACCGGTATTCTCATTATATGGATGTTTTTTAATCGCGCGCTCATTTTGAGACGGGTCCGAATCCGGTTGAATTCCGGTATGAAATCCAAGTGATGAGTGCTGGGTGATGAGTCGTGAGTAAGGGGCGAAACGACTGAACCACAGAGAACACAGAGAGGGAACGTAGGGGCGATCCGCCCGGTCACCGTTACAGCGTCCGCCAGACCACCAACAGGCCGTCGTCAGCGGATGAGTACAGTGTCGTGCCGTCAGGCGAGAACGCCAGTCCGGTAAGCATGCCGATATGCCCCCAACTGGACGCGATTCGCTCACCGGTGACCGTGTTGTACAGCGCCAATTCACCATCTGACAAGCCGACCGCCAGCACGCTCCCGTCCGGCGACCACGCCACCGCGCCAACCACGCGACCGTCCGGCGGTTCGAGTGTGAGTTCGGGTGCTTCGCCTTGACCGATCCGCCAGATACGGACGAAACCGTTCTGCTGACCGGCGGCGAGGCGACGGCCGTCCGCGCTGAACGCAATGTTGACGATCCCCGCGTCGGCGCCTTCGAGCAGATGATCCCACTCGCCCGTTTCAACACTCCAGACGAACACCGCGCCGCTCGCGTCCGCCGAGGTCATCCACTGTCCGTCCGGGCTGAACGCTACCGCCGTCACCGGCGCCGGGTGGGTGTTGACCGCGCCGGTTTGCGAACCGCTGACGGCATCCCACCAGTACAGGCTGCCATCGGCGAGCGCCGCGTTAATCACCGGGTCGACGGGATGGACGGCCAGCGCGGTGATGCTTTGGCCCGCATCGTATTCGACGCTGGACGTCGTGCCGTCCACGCGGCCGACACCGAGGCGCGAATCGGCGGTCGCGGCCAGCACGGTCGACCCGTCGGCGCTGAACGCCAGATCGCGAAGTGGTGGAAGCCCCAGCGCGAAGTTTGCGCTTTCCTTGCCGGTCAGCGTGTCGTAAAGCCGGATGTGTCCGCTGGGTTCGCCGGCGGCAAGCAGCATGCCGTCCGGGCTGAGCGCGATTGCGGCGATGGCCGGCACATAGGCGATACGGCCGATCTCTTGCAGGGTGCGCACGTCATACAGCGTGACACGCTCACGGCTCACCGAAGCCAACAGCGAGCCGTCGGCGTTGAAGGCCATGTTGAGCAGCGGCCCGTCGTGCTGGCCGATCTCAGCGATCTGCGCGCCGGTCTGCGCGTCGACCAGCAGCACGCGTCCGTCGCTTCCGCCGACTGCCGTTGTGTGGCCGTCCGGGCTGAACGCGCCCGCCGCCGATCCGGGTTCGCCCTCGACCAGCACGAGCAGTTCGGCGCCTGTCTCCCGATCCCAAACGCGCACGCTGCCGTCGTCGCTGCCGGTGATCAGCCGGTCGCCGTCGTCAGAGAAGCCCACGCTGCCGACAGGCGCGTCATGGCCGAGCAGCGTGAGGGCTTCCGTGCCGTCGGCGGCGTTCCATACCTTGACCGACCCATCGCTGCTGGCGCTTGCCAACCACATGCCATCGGCGCTGTAGGTCATCGCCAGCACGCGGCCGGCATGTCCGGTCAGGTCGCGCACGGGTTCATCCGTAGCGGCGTCGAAAATGCTGATGACCTCACCGCCTGAGATCGCGTAGAACCGGCCCAGCGGATCATACGCGGCGGATCCGGGCGATCCGCCCAACAGTGGGTACAGGTCGGCCACCTTGGCCCCGCTGAACGGGTCAAATTTTCGCACGTTGTAGCCGAGGCTGGAGGCGACCAATACTGCGCCGTCCGGGCTGAAGCTGACGCCGGTGGCGGGGAACGGATCGCCGTCGAGCGTATCGCCCGCGCCAATCGCGCCGACCTCGAACAGGCGCACGCCCGAACTGGATGCCACGGCCAACAGCTTGCCATTAGGCGAAAATACGGCCGATCCGGCGCGCCCCGGCCCATACAGCCCGGACGGCACGACCCCGGCGGCGGTCTGTGCGGTGATCGGGCGGCCGCTTTGGGCGATGCTTGCGCGAACCCCTGCCAGAATGACGATCAAGATCACGATGATGCGTCGCATAACGGCTCCCGGTCGCTGTGTATGCTTACGGTTGAGTTCGAGTGTACCGCGGCTTTGACAAGCGCGCGGCTATCTGTCGCAAAGTGTGTTACCTTAAAGTGCAGGCGAATAGGTATTTACACTGAGTACGCCATCGTCCGATGACCCCTATACACGTCCTGATTCTCGATGAGAGCGCGGAGGATGCCCTGCTGCTGCAAAGCGAACTGCAGCGCGCCGGGTACGTCCCAAGCGCCGTCGTAGTGCGGACGGAGGCCGAGTTCGTCAAGCATTTGAACCCGGCGGTGGACGCGATTTTCGCCGATGTCGAGACGCCGGAATTCAGTGCAGAGCGCGCGTTCGACCGGGTGCAGGAAGGCGCGTTCGATATTCCGTTCATCGTCGTGCACGGGCCGGGCAGCGAACCGGCGAGCGCCGAACTGGTCGAGCGCGGCGCGGCGGCGTATGTGGCGAAGGATCATCTTGACGGGTTGGGGATCGTGGTCAACAGGGCGTTGGCCGACCGCGAGAACCGGCGCGCGCAGATGCTCACCGCGCGCGAGCTGGCCCTCTCCGAGCAGCGTTTCCGCCGCATGTTCGAAGTCTCGCTTGACGTCATCTTGATGATTGACGCGGCCGATGGCACGGTGCTGGACGCGAACCCCGCCGCGACCATCGCGCTCGGCTATCCGCTGGCGGATTTGATCGGCGGCAGTTGGTCACGGCTGTTCAACAAGCGGTATCCGCCTTACGCCAACGATGTGCGCAGCGCGGCGGCGGGCGGCGGCACCGTTGTGCTTACGCATCGCTTCCGCCATGCCAACGGTCGGTTCGTGCCGATGGACTTGACGGCGATTCTGCTTGAACCGGGCGACGAGACGCGCTCAGGCCGCCTGCTGGTGACACTGCGCGACATCAGCGAACGACTGCGCGCCGACATGCAGCGCGAGGAGGCCCAGCACCTGCGCGGTCAATTCGAGCGTGAGCGTCTGCTCAACGATCAGCGCCAGCAGTTCCTCAACTTCGCCGTACACGAGTTCAAGAATCCGCTGTCAGCCATCCGGTCTTCCAACGCCATGCTGCAAGAGTACGGTGAACGGATGACCGAGTTAACGCGCCAGCGGCATTATCAGACGATCGAGGCCGAAGTCCAGCGCATGTTGGAACTCATCAACGACATGCTGACGCTCGGAAAGCTCAACGCCGGGGTAGCCGCGATTGATCTTCAGCCGCTTGATCTCGAAGCGACGATTCGCAGTGTGCTGGAGGAGATGCAGGGCATCCACTCCGATCAGACCTTCACCCTGACGATCCAGCCCGATGTCTATATGATGAACGCCGATGCCAAGATGATCTGGCAGGCGTTGTTCAATCTGCTGAGCAACGCGGCGCGCTACTCTCCCGACCATTTGACGATCCTTGTGGATCTGCGGCATGAGGACGACTCGATCATCCTGACGATCACCGATCAAGGGATCGGCGTGCCACCGCAGGACTTGCCGATGTTGTTCGACCCGTTTAAGCGCGGCAGCAACGTCGGCTCGATCGCCGGCACGGGACTCGGCTTGAGCATCGTGAAGCAGTCGGTCGAGCTTCACGGCGGTACCATCGGCGTGCAATCCGAGCTAGGCGTCGGCACGACATTCCGCATCCGTCTGCCGGCGGCGATGGCGCGGTAATTCCCCTCGTCCCCCAGCCCTCTCTCCCACACGGGGGAAGAACGATGCGCGTGTGCGGGAGCGTGAAAATTCCTCGGCGTGCTCGTTTTGCTCTGTGCCCGCTTTTGCCCTTTCCTCACGACTCATCACGCATCACGCATCACTCAAAGATTTCCTCCGTCGTTCAGAAAGGTCGTCCATGACTCTGAAACTGCCGCCTCTGCATCCGGCGCAGGCGGCGATCTATGCGCATCCCGCGCGCTTCAAAGTGATCGCCTGCGGCCGGCGCTTCGGTAAGACCGAGCTGGGCAAGCAGCTGCTGCTCCACCACGCCACTAACGGCGGCGTCACATGGTGGATCAGCCCGACGTATGGCATGGCGGGACAGGTGTGGCGCGATCTGCGGCAGGTACTCGCGCCCCTCAAGCCGACCGTGACCACCGTCGAGCGGCGAATCGACCTCGAAGGCGGCGGTGTCGTCGCCGTGCGCAGCGGGATGACTCCCGACTTCCTGCGCGGCGCGGGGCTGGACTACGCCGTGCTGGACGAGGCCGCCTTTCTGCCTGCCGACCTGTGGCCGGAGGTCGTGCGGCCCATGCTGATCGACCGGCGCGGCGGCGCGGCGTTTCTGTCGTCGCCCAACGGACGTAACCACTTCTATCACCTGTACGCGCTGGGGCTTGATCCGCAGCAGCCGGAGTGGGCCGCATTTCATCATCCCAGCCACGATAACCCGCGGCTGGATCGTGCCGAGCTGGAGGCGCTGCGCGCGACGCTGCCCGACATCGTTTACCGCGCGGAGATTCTGGCCGAGTTCGTCGACAGCGCCGGGCAGGTGTTCCGCGATGTCGATCTGCGCGCCACCGCGCCCGCCGACGCCGTGCCGCACGCCGATCAGCGCGTGGTGATCGGCGTCGACTGGGGCAAGTCGGTCGACTACACGGTATGCGCGGTGATCGACGCCAATCGCGGCGTGATGCTCGCGCTTGACCGCTTCAACGGCTTGAGCTGGGCCGAGACGCGCCGGCGCATCGCTGATCTGGCGCGTCGTTGGAACGCGCAGGTCGTGTGGGCGGAGGCCAACGCGGCGGGTGACGTCAACATCGAGGCGCTGATCGCCGACGGCGTGCCTGTATGCGCATTCCAAACGACGGCGCGCAGCAAGCCGGTGCTGATCGACAAGCTCGCGCTGGCGCTCGAACACGGCGAGTTGGCGCTGCTGCCTGATCCGGTGCTGCTGTCCGAGCTGAACGCGTTTCGGGTCGATCCGATGCCGCTGGGCGGGTATCGCTACAGCGCGCCCGCCGGCCTGCACGATGACACGGTGATCGCGCTGGCGCTGGCGTGGCACGGGGCGCGCGCGTCCACCGTGGGGATCGGCTTTGCGTAGCGAAAAGGCAAGGGGATGAGGGACACGAGAAAGCCGCCCTCACCCCCTGAGCGCGAAGTTGAAAGTGATGAGTGATGAGAAAACGCCGCGCCGTATAGCTCGACTAACGCTGCAAGATGGGAGACCGAATCTCTCGACTTACGAACACCGGCTTAGCGGACGCCCACAAACCGGTTTCGTGATTTCGGACGCGGCGGGCCGCCCCTTTGCGGTTCAATCATTTTCCTGCGTTCGCTTAAAGTAGGTTATCGAAAGTCAGCAGACTCAATCTTCCGCCTCAGAGGGTTCCACGAGCGGTGAAGGCTGGTAGTCACTCATCACTCATCACTCATCACTTTCTACTTCGTGCTTTATGCCTCTGCGTCCGACGCGTCCTGCGTTTCGTTCAGCGTTCGAGGAACAGCAGACCGTAACCATCGACGGTGGCGCGCCAACCGGCAGGGACGTAGGTCGTCGCGTCAAGCTGCGCGACCAGCGCGGGGCCGTCGAAGCGGGATCCGGGCGTGAGTTCGGCGCGCTCGTAGACGCCGCCGTCGAGGTCGCGCGGGACAGGCTGCTGCCACGCGAACTCCGGCGCGTCGATTGCGCCGATGCCACGCGCCCGCACGGTGACGACCTGACACGGGCGGTTGGGGAACGCGTGCCCGTAAGCGGCGCGGTGGGCGTCATGGAAGCGTTCGGCCAGCGCCGTGCCATCCGCCGTGAACGGCACGCTCAGTTCGTAGGCTTGACCGAGGTAGTGCATCTCGGCGGTGACTTCGTGCTGGATGCGCTCCGGGGCGATCCGTTCCTTCTGAAGTTCAGCGATGCACGCCTGCACCGCGTCGCGCGCCGTCGCGTCCGACTCAACCAATGGCTGTCCCGCCACGACCGGCTCCATCACCGAGCGCGCACGGGTGACTTCGATGCGGGCCAACAGCAGGCCGAGCGCGCACAGCACGCCGGGGCTGGGCGGGATCATCACGCGGCGAATGCCCAACCGTTCGGCGATCTCGCAGGCATGCAAGCCGCCGGCCCCGCCGAACGCCATCAGCGCGAACCGGCGTGGGTCATGCCCGCGCGCTACGCTCACCCGCCGCACCGCGCGTTCGATGTTGGCGTTGGCGACCTCGATCACACCGAGCGCGGCGTCCTCGGCGGTGCGCCCGAACTGCGCGCCGAGTTCGGCCAGCGCGTGGCGGGCGGTGTTCGCGTCGATGCGCATCTGCCCGCCGAGGAAGCGCGCCGGGTCGATGCGGCCCAGCACGACGTTGGCATCGGTGACGGTGGGGAGCGTGCCGCCGCGTCCATAACACACAGGGCCGGGCTGCGCCCCCGCCGACTCCGGCCCGACGCGCAGCGCGCCGCCGGCGTCAAGCCGCGCGATCGACCCGCCCCCCGCGCCCACCGTCTCGATGTCGAGCATCGGGATTTGCAGCGGCAGGCCGTCAATTTGCGCGTCGCGGCGAAGCTGCACATCACCGGGGCACAGCGCCACGTCGGTCGAGGTGCCGCCCATGTCGAGCGTGATGATGTCCGCGATGTGGCGCAGTTTCGCCAAGTGCAGCGCGCCGATCACGCCGGCGGCCGGCCCGCTGAGCGCGGTTTGCACCGCCTCGGTCGAGACGCGCGCCGCGCTCATCACCCCGCCGTCGGAGCGCATCACGCGCAGCGGGGCGGGGATCGCGTTCACCAGCGCCTGCACATAGCGCGACATCACGGGCCGGACATACGCCTCCATGACGGTCGTGCTGGCGCGCTCGTATTCGCGGAACTCGCGCAGCACGTCGCTCGACAGCGCCACCGGGAACGACTCCCCGAACGCGGCGCGCAGCCGGCCGCCGACCGTTTGCTCATGCGCCGGGTTGACGAAGCTGTGCAGCAGACAGACGGCGACAGCCTCGACCTTGAGCGCGGCGAGCTGATCGATCACGCGGTCGAGCGCGTCCACGTCCAGCGGGATCAGCACGTCCCCCGTGTAGTCAAGCCGTTCGACGACCTCGAAGGCACGCTCGCGCGGGATCAGCGGCGGCGGGATGACCGGATGCAGCGCGTACAGGTCGGGCCGTTCCTGCCGGCCGATTTCGAGCAGGTCGCGGAAGCCGGCTGTGACGAGAAACGCCGCCTGAGCGCCCTTGCGTTCGAGGATCGCGTTAGTGGCGACGGTCGATCCATGGGCGACGCTTTCGACGGCGCTCATGTCGCCGCCGGTGACGTCGGCGATGCCCGCCAGCATACCACGTGAGGGGTCGTCCGGCGTGCTGCTCAGTTTATGAATCCGCAGTGCGCCGTCTTCGAGGACGACGATGTCGGTGAACGTCCCGCCGATGTCTACGCCGATGTGCATGAGGTTTGTCCGTGTGTGATGCGCACGCGCTATGCCCTGTCGAGCCGGTAGCGGCTGAGATAATCGTCGAGCGCCTTTTCGATAGCCGGGACATCGTGAACGGCGGTGCGATACAACGTGCGCGGGTTGATCGTGAAATGCTCGTGCGCCAGCATGTTACGCATCAGGCGCAAGTCCTGCCACGGGATGTCGTCCAGATCGTGCCGGGTGCTGCTGTAGACGTGCTTGGACGCCTCGCCGAGCGCCAGCAGTTCAAACGACACGGCGTAGGTGGCCTGCTCGTCCAACACAAAGTCGTCGATGTCCACGCCGTCGACAATCGTCCGGATCCGCTCACAGGCGAATTTCATGTCAATCAGATTCACCACGTCGTTCTTCATAGATCGTCTCGAGTGTATTGAGGATTGATTCACGGCGCAGGTCGTTGTGATCGTTCTGCACCGCGTCGTACTCGCCCAGATCGATCGTGCGCCCGCCGTAGAGACTGCCCAGCTCGCGCTCCATGCGCACCAGATCGAGCAGGGTGTGCTGCGTGTCCGGCTCGAACGTGGCGACCATGTCGATGTCGCTGTCGGGGCGGAAGTCGTCGCGCAGGGCCGATCCGAACATCTGCAGCCTTGTGATTCCCCAGCGATGGCAGAAGCGCGTGATCGCCGCACGCGAGGCGAACACATGCTGCGAACGTTGATAGTGACGACGACGGCGGCGGGGCATCAGCGCGCGACCTCCACAGTAAGCACGGTGCTGGTGTTCGAGCTGCCGGCGGCGTCGAACGCGACCGCCTCGAACGTCTCGACGCCGACCGCTGTGATCGGGTGATGATAGGTGAACGGCCCTTCGCGCAGCGTGGCGACGAGGCGGCCTTCGTTGTAGATCTCGACGCGGTCGAGCGCGAGGTTGTCGGCCACGATCACGCTGATCGGGATGGCCTCCTCGCTTGGGAAGCGGTACACCTTGCCCGGCTCGCCGGCGTTGAGCACGACGGTGGGCGGGATGTTGTCGACGCGCACCTGCACGACGCTGCGCTCGCGCGTGCCGTCGGTGCGGACGGCGGTCAGTTCGAGCGTGTAGACGCCGTCGAGGCCGGTCGTGTCCCACCGTCCCAACGCGCCATCTTGCGGCGGTTCGGTCTGCAAGCCGCCGATGCTCACCCACTCGGTCGGGTTGATCCCCGCGCCGAACGCGAGCTGATACGAGCGCAGGTCGGCCGGTACGGCGCCGCGCACGTCGACCAACCCGCGCAGCCACGCCAACGCCTCAGGGCGCGAGATGGTTGTCGCGGTGAACGGCGAGTCGGCGGCGCGGGTGAGGGTATCGTAATCTTCGGGCGGCAGGGGCTGGCGGTTAGCGCGCCACCAGTCGAGCGCCTCGTCAGGCGGGATGAAGTACGTCTCGGTGATGCGGCGGCCGGCCGGCGTGTTGGCGGTCGCGCGCTGCAAGGTCTGGCTGTTGAGTTCGATCGCCTGCCAGTACGTGTCCTGTGTGAACGGCTGAATGCCAGCGATGAAGATTTCGCGGCGGGTGGGACAGGCGCCGTTCGGCAGCAGGCCGCTGCGCTGACACACGGCGAGTTCGATGATGTTGGCCGGGCGTCCCCAGTCGGAGGCGGGCTGTCCGGCATGCACGCGCTCGCTGATCGCACGGTAGAGCGCCGTCGAGCCGTCGGTAGAGTCGGCTTTGAAGCCCATCGGCGCGCCGTCGCTGCGTGTCAGATGCACGGCGATGCTGTACTGTGGAGTCGTCCCGACCGTCCAATCGTCGCGCCGGTCGCTGGTGATAGTGTTGATCAGCGCGGTGGGGCGCGGCGGCGCAAGCAGGCTCTGCGTGCCGTACTTCTGCGCCTTGATGATCGGGTCGCTGAATACGCTGGTGACGAGATAGCCCAGTTCCGGCGCGTCGCTGAAGATGTTGACGCGCCACGCGTCGGCTTCGTAGTCCCACAACACGCGCCCTTCGGCGTCCACGATACGCGTCACCGCGACCGGATCCCGGTTGCGCGCGCCGGCCGACCGGGGCGTGACCGGCACCCCGTACATATCGCCGAGCGCGCTCAGCACGCTGTAGGCATACGCCATGTCCAACGGCGCGACTTGGCCGCCGCGTTCGAGCAAACTCAGGTCGTACAGATCGTCGTTGAGCGTGTTGATGCCCAGCCGGCGGGCGGTGCGCAGAATGCTGGACATGCCGTGGTTGTCGGCGATCTGCACCAGCGGCGGCAGGCGGTTGGTGGCGGCCGCTTCGCGCAGGCTGATCGGGCCGGAGAACGTGCCGTCGGCGTTGGCCGGCTGATAGATCATGCCCTCGCTGGCGCCGGGGAAACGGCGCGGGATGTCGAGCAGCATGGTGGCCGGCGTGTACTGCGTGTTCTGCTGGCGCTCGCGGAACCCCTCGAACACGACGAACGGGGCGAGTGTCTGACCCGGTTGAGCGCCGGCGCGAGAAGCCTGCCCGGACATCGCCAGCAGGCGGCCGGTTTCGACGTCGATAATCACAATGGAGCCGGTGTCCGGCACGTCGCCGTCAAGCGGGGCGATATGCGCGAGGGTCGCTTCGGCCTCGCACGGCGATCCGTCCGCCGCGCGCCAGATCGGCGTCTCACCGCGCAGCACGGCGAGGTGGTTGTTCAACGCACAATCGGCCTGCCGCTGCAAGCCGAGGTCGAGCGCCGTCGTGACGGTCAAGCCGCCGCGTGACACCATGCGCCCGCCGTCCAGCCCCAGCGCGTTGAGGATCTGCTCGGTCTGGCGGCGCGCATAGAGGCTGTATTCGGGCGCGTAATCGGGGGCTTGGCTGGCGCCGGGGTGCAGCGGCGTGACCAGCCGGCTGGCCGCGTCGAATTCCGCCTGTGTGATGAGGCCGGACGTGAGCATGCGGCGCAGGGTGTCGGCCTGTCGGCCGCGCGCGGCCTGCTCGTCGTTGAACGGGTTGAACTGGGGCGCCGTGGCGATGCTCGCCAGCAGCGCCGCTTCATCGAGCGACAGCGCAGACGCCGGCTTGCCGAGATACACCTGCGCGGCAGCCTCGATGCCATACGCTTCGCTGCCGTAGTAGTTGGTATTGAGATGCCACTCCAGCACCTCGCGCGGAGAGTAGCGCCGGTTGATCTCGGCGACGAGCGCGATCTCGCGGCTGACATCGGCGGCGCTGGGCTGTTCAGGCAGCGGCGCGACGACGTTGCGAACCAGCCGCGACGTGAGCGACGTTGAAAGCTCGATCGGGCCGTCCATGATGTTCTGCCACAACAGCGCCACCGTTGCGGCGAGGTTGAACTGCGTCGTTTCGAGAAACGCCGGGTCTTCCACGATCAGCGTGGCGTCCAGCACGAACGGCGGCAGCGAATCGAGCCGGATCCACTCGCGCGCGCTGCCGAGCGGATCGCTGACGGTGAACAGCGTGGTGCGTCCGGTGCTGTCCGTCAGCCGCGTGATACCATCGCTCTCCAAGAACGTCGTCTCGACGGGCGAGGGCAGCCCGTCGATAGCGTTGAAATAGACGTATGCAGCGCCGCCGATGAGGATCGACAGCGGCACGACGACCACCACCAGCGCGACCGTCAGCCAGATACCGGCCCAGATGCGCGTGCGTGTCGATTGTGCGGCGCGCCGGGCCTTACGCGCCCGCCGCCGGAGGATGATCTGAGTCGCCGAAGCCATGATCGTTCGTTACTGAGACCAGACGATGCCGGCCTAGTATAACGTCTTTGAGGGTCAGGGGGCAGGAAGGACAGCCTGCCGGGGGATTAAGGCGAGGTTCCACACGGCGGATTATCATTCCACCGGCGCTCCGTCTTAGAACGATAACGACACACCCATGACACATCGTCGTGCGACACGGAAACGATGAACGTTGCGCTCACTCGTCGTAGACGCCGTGGCGTGTCCGAAACCCGGTGTACTGATCCGTCGCGGCCTCCCACGTATACGCGACGTTGATCACGCGTGCGCCGCTGGGGCCGTGGCGCAGCCAATCGAGCAGGGCTTGCAGGTCTTTGCGCGGCCCCTCGGCGATCACCTCGACGGTGCGCCCATCCGGCAGGTTCATGACCCAGCCCGACAGCCCCAATGCGAGCGCTTGCTGTGTGGTGTAATAGCGAAAGCTGACGCCCTGCACCCGTCCCGTGACTTTGGCGTGCAGGCGTTCGTGTGTGGCAGACATACGGGTCGCCCCCTTGCTCTGAGGCTATTTTATCAGGAACGGCGGCGCTCAGGGGCAAACGTCGCGGCCGGCTCACTTGGCGTTCTCTCGTCACGCATCGCCCGCGCCTTTTCGACAGCCGCGCTACAATCGAACTCTGCTGCGCGACACCGCAAGGACGGTTCCTATGACGCGTTCCGACGATTATGTCGATATGCAGGCCAAAGCACAGGCCGAAGACGCCGACAGCCCCCTCAAGCAGTCGTTGGACTTCACGCCGTTCGACGCGGCGATCGACGCGCTGACGCCGGGGCGCATCGGCGTGCTGGACGCGCGGATTCAGGGGGCAAGCGTCGCGCAAATCCAAGCCGCGCTGTCCCGGCGCGAGACGACGTCGGCCGAACTTGTCGCCTACTACGTCGAGCGCATCCGCCGGATCGACCACGGTCGGCACAACGCCGTCCTTGAGCTGAACCCGGACGCGCTGCGCATCGCCGCGCAGTTGGACGCCGAACGTTCGGAAGGGCGCGTGCGCGGGCCGCTGCACGGCATCCCGGTCACGCTCAAGGCGAATATCGGCACCGGTGACGCGATGCACACGTCGGCCGGGGCGGCCGCGCTGGCAGCCCTGATCACCGACCGCGACGCGTACCTCGTTACGCTGCTGCGCAAGGCCGGCGCGGTGATCCTCGCCAAGAACAACCTGTCGGAGTGGGCGAACTTCTACACGCAGGGATCGATCAACGGGTTCAGCGTGTTGGGTGGACATACGCGCAATCCGTTCGGCCTGTTCGATGCCGGCGGCAGCAGCAGCGGGTCGTGCGTCGCGGTAGCGCTCGGCCTTACGCCCCTGAGCATCGGCAGCGAGACGACCGGCAGCATCGTCTACCCGGCGTCACAGAACGGCGTCGTCGGCCTCAAGCCGTCGGTCGGGCTGGTGAGTCGTGATCGGATCGTGCCGATCACCGACGCGTTCGATACGGCCGGCCCGCTGGCACGCACCGCTGCTGACGCCGCCGCGCTGATGATGGTTATCGCCAGCGACCGTGACGACACCGATCCGGCGTCGGCGGAGGCGATTGGCGGGTTCGGCCTCGACTACACTATCGGCCTCCAACCGGACGGGCTGCGCGGTGTTCGTGTCGGTCTGGTCACGCGTGAGGAGGACGTCCGCACCGGCGATTCTACAGTTCACGCACAGATCGCCCGTTGGCTGACCGGGGCGGGCGCGGTGGTCGTGCGTGTGCCGCCGCTGGCGGAGTTCGCCGGTAAGGAAACGGACGAACGGCTCGCCAGCGACAGCTTCCAGATCCTGCTCATGGGCTACCGGCTCGGTGTCGAGGCGTTCTTGCACGCGCAGGGCGATCGTGCGCCGATCCAGACGCTGGCGGAGCTGGTAGCCTATAACGCGGAGCAGGCGGAGGCGCGCGTCCCATACGGTCAGACGTATATCGAACAAGCGGCCGGGCTGAGCGACGAGGTGTTGGCCCTTTACAACGACCTTGTCGACGCGACGGTGATCGCCTATCGGGACGCCATCAACGACGCGCTGCGCAAATACGATGTCGCGTTCTTCGCCGATTTCGCCAACTATGCCTCGCCGTATCATTCACGGGCCGGCTATCCCGCGCTTACCCTGCCGGCCGGCCGCCGTGACTCGGGCGAGCCGCTGGGCGTCACGCTCTTCAGCGGGTGGCTGCGCGACGCCGACCTGCTGCGCTGGGGCCATGCCTACGAGATCGCGCGGTCGGAGGCGGGATGAGCGAGATGTCTGGCTGGCGGATCGTCAACTGGGGGCTGTACGGTTGGATCGAGACGGCGCTCAAGGGAATCGCGCTGGTGATCGGGGTCGCGGCGGCGCTGAATACCTCCGGCGCGCCGCTTGCGCTCGACGGGCATCCACGCCTGCTGGCGGTACTGCTGCTCATCGGGCTGTCGCTCGGCACACTGGTTCAACTGGCGTTCCGGGTGATCCAGCGCGAGGTCGTCTCCCTGCTGTTCGCCGTGCTGAACACCGCCGGACATGCCGGCATGGTGCTGGCGCTGCTGCGTGATCCCGCGCTTCAGGTCGCGCCGCTGCTGTTCTGCGGGTTCTATCTGCTGGGTGAACTCGCCAAACAGCGTTTCTTGCGCACCACCGGGTACGTTGAGGGCGGCCTCGACAACGCAGTGATCGTCCGTACATCGCTGTTTGTCGTGTTGGTGTATGCCGCGCTGATCGTGCTGTTTATCGTATAGCGGCACGGTTTCGTACACATTGTAGGAAAGCAGTCGTCCAAATTGCGCCGATCCGCCTCATGACGCGATCCGGGCGCGTGCGTATGATACGTCACAGTGTTCTGACCCTATCCTGTGACAGGTAGAAACCGCCGTCGATGCGCACCTTCATCAGCAAGAACGTTCAGCAGCTTCGTCCTTCAGGAATCCGCCGCTACTTCGACATCGCCGCCACCATGACCGACGTGATCACACTTGGAATCGGTGAGCCGGACTTCGCAACCCCGCAGCACATCGCGCGAGTCGGCGCGGACTGCGTGCTGACCGGACAAACCGCATACACCAGCAACAGCGGGGCGATTGAACTGCGCCGGGCGATCAGCGCGCAGATGCGCCGCCTGTACGGATTGGAATACGGCGCGGCGGATGAGGTTCTAGTGACGGTCGGCGTGAGTGAGGCGCTGTATCTCGCGCTCAAGGCGATCTGCGACCCCGGCGACGAGGTGCTGGTGGTCGAGCCGTGCTTCGTCGCGAACGCGGCTGCCGTCGAGATGGCGGGGGGCGTCCCGGTGCCGGTGCCGACCTTCGTCGAGCACGGGTTTCAGGTCACCGGCGCGGAACTCGAAGCGCGCATCACACCGCGCACGAAGGCGATCCTGATCAGTTATCCGAACAACCCGACTGGCGCTGTCCTGACGCCAGAACATCTGGCCGAGCTGGCGGATGTCGCCGTTCGCCATGATCTGCTGGTTATCAGCGATGAAATCTACGAACGGCTGGTATACGGCGTCGAACACATCAACGTCGCCAGCTTACCCGGCATGCGTGAACGGACGATCGTACTCAGCGGCATGAGTAAGTCCTACGCGATGACGGGCTGGCGCATTGGATATGCGCTGGCTCCTGCGCCGATCATGGACGCGATGCGCAAGCTGCACCAATACCTCATCATGTCCGCCCCGACGATGGGACAGGCCGCGGCGGTCGAAGCGCTTGAACACGGCGAGGACGCGGTCGAGGCGATGCGCTGTGATTACGACCGCCGCCGCCGCCTGATCGTGGACGGGTTCAACCGGATCGGCCTGCCGTGTTTCG
This sequence comes from Chloroflexi bacterium OLB13, assembly GCA_001567485.1. GTDB lineage: Bacteria > Chloroflexota > Anaerolineae > Aggregatilineales > Phototrophicaceae > Flexicrinis. Next base: position 20,476 of record JZRA01000081.1, on the reverse strand, counting down.
AGCCGCGCGGCGCGTTCTACGCCTTTCCGGATATCCGGCCGACCGGCCTGACCGACGAGGAATTCTGCGAGACTTTACTGCGCGAAGAACGGGTCGCGGTGGTTCCCGGCAGTGCGTTCGGCGCAAGCGGGGCCGGGTTCATCCGTGCCAGCTATACGGCCAGCTGCGCCAATATCGAGCGCGCGCTGGAGCGCATCGGGCGGTTCGCCGTCCGTCACGGCCTCGCGGCGCAGGTCGACACGCTGCCGGTCTAGTTCAAGACGCGGCGCACGCTGAACCGCATCGCGTTGCGCTCGCTCCCGTTGATCTGCACGGTCAGGAAGTCGATGTCGGTGACGACGCGGATGTTGTCGTCGGCGAGGAAGTGCTTGGCGAGCGCAACGGCCTTGGCCGTCTGGTTCACCGAATCCGCACCCACCGCGTGAAGTTCGGCGCATCCGGAGTCGCGCACCATGCCGGCAATCGCGCCCGCTACCTTGCGCGGGGTGGACTGCGCGGCCACGCGCATCGGCTTCAGGTCGGCGCAACCGGCATCGAGCGGTGCGTTAGGACGGTTTGTATTGAGCTGTTCGTGATCATCTTGAAACATGATGTGTTCGTATTAGTAAACTTTCTAGCGCAAGTACACGGGCTATTCGTAAAATCTGTGATTATCATTGTAGACCGAATATTGACGTTCAGGACATTAAGCATTCTTGCGCGGAGTTAGTACTAAAGTCATACACCCGTCGCGCCTACGCTGTCATCTTTTTCCGCCCGCGCCCTGCTGCCCCAGCGGTACGATTCGGGGATTGGTGGGCGAGAAACACCGGCGGATTCTCATCTGTTCGCATGCAGTCAACGACTCAATAACCCACACCGCGCGATATTTCTAATCTTTCCAACCTTAATTTCCGGTCGACGCCTGAGGGAACGTTTAACCATATATGGTAAAAGTTATCCCAAGATGTGCTTGTGAAGATTAGAACAAACACTTGGGATATCGTAGGTTTCAGTCTTTTTGTTCGACGTTTCGTGCGGGCCGCGCGCGCCGACTCGCGCTGACATTTCCCAAGCTAAAAAATCCCGCACGACTCGCATATCCCAAACCTAAATTTTCGGCTGACTCCGCGCCGCCCTTCTTGAGACGCCCTCTATGTTGGGGTATACTGGCGCTCAGTTTCAAACCAGCACCGCCCCGCTAGACTACAACCCTCGGCGGGGCCCACTAGGGCGGATTTTCGCCCTCGACACGAATTTCATCAGCACGACAGCGGATTTTCACCCGCGAAAGACAGGCGCAAGGCTCAATGCCACTGCGGTTCGACTTTGTGTTCCCTGCCGTTCGCCCCACACAAGGATGATGCACAGCTATGCTAACCCCGCAAGACGCTTGGGAAACGACGTACCACCAGCTGCAGCTGCAGCTCGACCAAGCCAAGTTCGACACGTGGGTGCGCGATGCGCGCTTCCTGCGGTTCGAGGGCGATACTTTTATTGTAGGGGTTCGCAACACCTTCGCCCGCGACATGCTGCAGCACCGGCTGTATCGCAACGTCGCGCGCGTCCTGTCTGATGCGTGGGGCAAGGCGGCGTCGATCCGCTTCGAACTGCTGCCCGCCGACAACGCCAAAGCGCACACCCAAGACACGGAACTCCCGCTGTTTCAGATCATGGCCGAGGCGCGCGTGCCGACCCTGCCGACGTACGCCGTCGCCGACGCTGCGCCCGCGCCCACCTACGCCGAACGCGTGCCCGCGCCCGTCCCGGCGTCGCTGCCTGAGATGGAGCTGAACGCGCGGTACACGTTCGACCGTTTCGTCGTCGGCCCGTCGAATCACCTCGCCTATGAGGCCGTTCAAAGCGTGCTGGACGCGCCCGGCCGGCATTACAACCCGCTTTTCATTTATGGCGGCGTCGGCGTCGGCAAGACGCACCTGCTGCAAGCCGCCGCGCACGTCAGCCGCGCCGCTGGCAGACGCGCGATCTACGTCCCCAGCGAGGCGTTCACCAACGATCTGGTCGTCGCCTTGCGCACCCGCACCACCCCGATGATGCGCGAGAAATATCGCACCGCCGATGTCTTGATCGTCGATGACGTGCAGTTCCTCGCCGGCAAAGATTCGACCGTCGAGGAGTTCTTCCACACGTTCAACGTGCTGCGCGAGTCGGGCAAGCAGATCATCGTCGCCAGCGATCGCGCGCCGGCCGACCTCGCGCCGTTGGAAGAACGGCTGCGCTCGCGCTTCTCAGGCGGGCTGGTGGTCGACATCGCGCCGATGGAGCTTGAGGTGCGCATGGCGATTGTGAAGCTGTGGACGCACGAACAGAACATCACGCTGAGCGATCCGGTGGTGCAGGTGATCGCCGAATCGGTCGCCAGCGCGCGCGAGCTTGAGGGCGCGTTCAACATGATCGCCGCGCGCGTGCGCCTGACCGCCGCGCCGATCAAGCGTGACGACGCCGCACACATCCTGCGCCGCCTCGAAGGCCCGCGCGTACACAATCGGGCGCTCACGCTCGACGAGATCACCCGCGTCGTCTCCAGCGTGTTCGGCGTCAGCGTCGAGGAGATCCTCGGCAAGGGCCGCACGAAAGCCGTCAGCCTCGCACGGCAGGCGGTGATGAGCCTCGCGCGCGAACTGACCGACCTGTCCCTCATCCAGATCGGCGCGGGGCTGGGGGATCGCACGCACAGCACCGTCATCAGCGGCATCAAGAAGGTCACGGAGCTGTGCGCCAGCGCGCCCGAAATCTGCGAACAGCTCGAAACTGCGCGCAAGCACCTGCTCGGCCAGCGGTAAGCCCGCCCTGTCGTACAAAAACGCCGCGCAGCGGGGATCCCCGCTGCGCGGCGTTTCGTTTTGATTCGCGTGGGCCGCGCGTTACTGCGCAGGCTGCTTGTCGGCGTCGGTCTCTTCTGGCGCGGGGACTTCGAGCGCGATCAGCTGCGTGATCAGGTCGCGCAGGGTCGGCTCGGGCAGCGCGCCGGGTTGGTTGAAGACGATCGTGCGGTTCTTAATCATCATCAAGTTCGGGATGCTCATGATGCGGAACGCCTGCGCAACGCCGGGATTCTCATCGACGTTGACCTTCGCGATGCGCACCTGACCGGCGAACTCGGCGGCCAGCTTCTCAAGCGCGGGCGCGATCTGACGGCACGGCCCGCACCACTCCGCCCAGAAGTCGACCAGCACCGGCAGCGGGTGGTCGATGACCTCGGTCTGGAAGGTCGCATCCGTGACCTTGACCGGCTTGGTGTCGACCGGGACGGCGGCGGATGCTGGCGTGGGATCGGGGGCCGTGGCGGCGGCCGGCGCATCGGAAGCTGACGCGGCAGGGGCGGCCGGTTTCGACTTGGCGCGCAGTTCGTCGACCAGCAGCGTCACGTCGGAACCCCACGGGCGCAGCCGGCGGACGATTTCCTCGCCGTTCAGAAACCCGATCAACAGCGGCTTGTCACTCACGCCGAAGCGGGCCGCCGCTTTCGGATTATCCGACGGGTTCAGCCGCGCGAACGCGATGTCCGTCGTGCTGTCCACCGCCTTCTTGAACGCTGCCGAAAAGTCACTACGCAGTCCATCGCCATGGGTCAGCAGGAGAACTAACGCGGCGCTGGCTGCGATTGTCTCCTCGAAGTCGGCGTCGGTCAGGATAATTGCGTCACTCATGGGTTGTCGTTTCCTGCTCAAATTGGTCGGATCACTGTACTGGACGGTGAGACAGGGCCGACACTTACGTCAGCTTTGAAAGTCTATGCAATCTTACGGTTAATTTTGTTCGTAAGGTTCTTTTTGACATCCATTTAACCGAACTGTATAGTCGAGTGGCACATTGCGCAACTTGACAGCGTGGAGAAGACGACGATGAAGAAATCCAGAGTTCTGATCGTCGAAGATGATGAGAGTATCAGCAAGCTCGTTGTGGATCACCTCACCCGCGCCGGCTACGATGTGCACGCCGCCAGCGACGGCCCGAGCGCATTGAAACACATCAAGGACGAAGGTCTGCCTCACATCGCGCTGATCGACCTCATGCTTCCCAACAACATGCATGGCTTCGAGTTCAGCGGCAAGCTCAAGGCTATGGCCGATGTGCCGATCATCTTCCTCACCGCCGTGCGCGACACCGATACCATCGTGCAGGGGCTGCGTCACTACGCCGAAGATTTCGTCGTCAAGCCGTTCGACACGCGCGAACTAGAGGCCCGCATCAAGGTGGTGCTGGCGCGTATGCCGACGTTCGACTACGTCAATGAGCCGGTCATCACCATCGACTCGCACCTGCAGATCGATTTCGCGCACAATCGCGTTATCATCGACGACAAGTCCATCACCCTCACGCCTATCGAGTCGGTGCTTCTGCACGTCCTCGTGCGCAGTACTGGCCGGGTGGTCGAGAATCGCACGCTGATCACCCGCGTGTGGCCGGACAAAGACGTGAACGACGATACGCTGCGTGTGCACATGCACCGGCTGCGGCGTAAGCTCGAAGCGGACAGCCACCATCCGCACTATGTTCGCACCGAGCGCGGCGTGGGGTATCTGTTTACGGTCAAGCCGGAAGCGTCCAACCCGGACTGAGCGCGCTAACGCACACTGGCGACGACCGCCTCAAACACCCCGGCGAATCCGTCGATCTCATCCGGCGCGGCGACGAGCACGGCATACACAGCGCCCAGCGGGCCGGTGGTCTGTGCCGTGCGCGTCACGACGCCGTCCAACGCCACGCCCTGCATCACCGGCGGCGGGTCAAGCGGGCGCACCGACAGCGCGATCAACGCCCGATTCTCCGGCGCGACCAACTGAAACGTATACGGATCCTCGGCCGGCCCGGCGATCACGCGCCATTGACGCGGCGTGGTCAGGGTGTACGCGTCGGTGCGCACCTCGTCCTTGGTGACGACGTAGGCGGGGCCGGGCGTGAAGTCGAACTGTGGCAAGCTCTCACGCGGGGCGCAGCCTGCTGCGGCTAGCGCGACTGCCAGCAGCACGAACGGGCCGCGGGAGTTACGGCGCACGGTTCGGCGCATCTTGCGCGGATCGGAGCTGTTCGAGGCCGGCATCTGAATCGCCGCACGACACCCACCCCGACCAGCGCGTGATCTGCCACGTCCCGTCACCAGCCTTCTCTGCGCGCTGATAAATGCACACGCCGGAGAACCCCTGACTGAGCTTGGCGTCAAACGTGGTGATGAGCTGGATATCCCATGCGTCGGGGCCGTCAGGGATGCTGCGCCGATAGACGGTATCGACCGGGCTGCCCCAACTGTCAGGGAAGTAGTCGAACACGCACGCGCTGAGGCCGTCGGCGCAGTGGGCGTCGACCCACGCGGCCAGCTCCGGGCCGATCAATGCGCGGGCGGCGGCATCGTCGCGGGCCTCAAGCACAGCATCGGTGAACGCCAGCGCCACGTCAAAGGCGGGGTTGAGTTCCTCAGGGACGAGCACGGTTGTGAGGACGACTATTACGAGAACGGCGGCCACGAGGACGAGGCCGATAATCACGCCAATCGGGCGCATAGGGTTATCTCTCTACGATAGCGCGGACGAGTCGCGGCGCGACCAGCCAGACCAGTTCGCCTTGCAGCGGTGTCCGTGAGATCAGATCGACGCGGGCGATGCCGCACTTCTTCATCTCGATGCGAGCGCCGGTCAGGTCGTGCACCGCCCGGCTGAAGGTCGGCTCATGCCCGACCAGCATGACGTTCTGGTCAAAGTTTAGGGGGGCGAGCAGGTCGTTGAGAAGGGTAAGGTTGAACTCGAAATTGAGTTCCTCGCGCACTTCCGGCGTGCGGTCGACGGCCCGCCCGACGATCTCGGCGGTCTGCCGGCAGCGCAGGCGCGGACTGGTGTAAATCAGGTCGATCTGCGGGCTGAGGCGCTTGAAGAGTTTGGCGGTCGCTTCCGCCTGCGCATTCCCCTTGTCGTTCAGGGCGCGCTCCTCGTCGGACAGGCCGACGGCGTCCACGGCGTGGGCATGGCGCAAGAAGTACAGGATCACAGGGCGGTCATTCTCTGCATACGTTTGTCACAGCTTTTGATGACACTATACTGCGGCCAACCCAGACCGTCCAGACCGGCACTTGTGATAAAATGAGCATGACGCAACCTTTCGCACGCTCAAAGCGTATGTTTTGGCGAGCGGTCAGCACCGCGCGCTGGGGGGAACGAAGCCGCTGTGAGTGACGACCCGATTCTTTTGGAGTGGATTTCCGATGCCATCGCCGGCGATCAAGCGGCGTTTGAGGAAATTTACTATACCTATAAGGACGACGTGTACACCGCGTGCTATCGCATGATGGGCACGGCCCAAGAGGCCGAGGACGCCACGCAGGACGTGTTCATCCGCCTGCTGCGCGTGCTGCCGCGGTATGACCACACACGCGCCAGTTTCCGCACGTGGGTGCTGACGATCACGACCAACTACTGCTATGACCTGCTGCGCCGGCGGCGGGGCAGTGATGTCTCGATCGACGACGAGGACGAGCCGGTCGCGCTGACGCTCTCCAGCGACGATCCCAGCCCGGAACAAGCCACCATGGGGATCGAACTGCGCGACCGCATCCAAGCCATGCTCGACCGTCTGCCGGCGCAGGATCGGGCGATGGTCGTGCTGCGCTACTGGTTCGATCACGGCTACGAGGAGATCGCGGAGGCGACCGAGACCAGCGTCAGCGCGGTGAAAAGCCGCCTGTTCCGCGCGCGGCAAAAACTGGCCGAGCTGCTCGGCGATGTCGCGCTGCCCAACGAAGGGGTGTATTAGGCCATGTCGGACACCAAAGCCCAGCGGCTGCAGCAGGTTCAAGAGGCGCTCGATACGCTGCCCAACAGCGAGGCGCGGGCGGCGCTGCGCGCGCAGCTGGCGGGCGAACCCGAAACGCTGGCCGAAGCCGACCGGATCGAGCGCGTCCACCGGATGCTGAGCAGCGCCCCGCGTGAGCGCGCGCCGGAACGTCTCGCGTCTCGAATCATGGCGCGCATCAGTGCCATCATGCAGCAGCAGAAGGCCGCCGATTGGCCTGTTCCCGACGAGGCCGTCGCCGCGGCGATGGCGCTGGCGAACGCCGCCACGCTCCCGCTGATGACCGGCGCGGCATGGCTGCTGATCCACGCAGCGACCGATCCGCGCCTGTTCCGCGAGGTGCTTCCGCGCATCGTCGCCGTTCACCTGCTGCTGATCGAGGTGATGGTCGAAATCCTGCGCGAGGCCGAGTCGTTCGCCACCGACGATCCGCAAGCGGCCGCCGCCGTGCTGGCCCTGCTTCCCGATGCCCTCCGCGCGATTGCCGCGGGGCTGAACGTCCCGCCGGCAGACTGACCCTCTACTCGTCGCGGCGCCCACGTTTAGCCACTTATTAGGGGCAAATGGCGAGTTCTAACAGCAATTTTACGGGACACGGATACCCTCAATACCGTACACTAATGTCGTTGACCGCCATCGCGGCCCGGAAAGGCAACCCGAATTTCATGTCTGATTCCAACGAGAACAACGTCGACAGCGGACTGCCTGAGGGAGTCGTCCCCTTCGTCGTCGAGGGCATTCCCGGCCCTAACGACGACGATGACGAGGCACGCGCCGCAGTAGCGTCGCTGCCCAGCGAGCTGCCTGTACTGCCGATGCGCGGCATGGTGATCTTCCCCAAGATGACCCTGCCGATCACGGTGGCGCAGCCGCGCAGCCTGCGCCTGCTCGATGATCTGGACGGCGGCGCCAAGTACGTCGGCTTGTTCACCAGCCACAACCCGGAGGTCGAACAGCCGGCGCCCGATGAGCTGTACACCATCGGCACGCTGGCAGAGGTGCACCGCTTGTTCCGCGCACCGGACGGCACTGTGCGCCTGCTCGTCCGCGGCCTGATGCGCATCAAGGTCGATGAGTTCACCGCGACCGAGCCGTACCTCAAGGCGCGTGTGTCGGCTGTCCCGGAAGAAGTGGCGGACTCGCTTGAAATCGAGGCGATGGCCCGCACCATCAGCGATCAGTTCAGCCGCCTCGCCGACCTGCTGCCGAACCTGCCCGGCGAGCTGATCCAGTCGACCCTCAACGTCGAGGAGCCGCTGCATCTGACCTACGCGGTCGCGACCTACATCCGCCGCGTCGACCTCGAAGAGGCACAAAGCCTGCTCGAAATGCAGACGCTCGAAGAGAAGATGCGCCGGCTGATCCACGTGCTGGGCAAGGAATTGGACGTCCTCGAACTCGGCCGCAAGATCCAGACCGAGGCGCAGGGCGAGATGGAGAAGAGCCAGCGCGAGTATTTCCTGCGCGAGCAGATGAAGGCCATTCAGCGCGAGCTGGGCGAGGCCGACGATCAGGTCGCCGACTACATCAAGTTCGGCGAGTTGATCGATAAGGCCAACATGCCGGAAGAGGCCCGCACCGAGGCCCGCCGCGAGCTGGATCGACTCAACAAGATCCCGTCCGCCAGCGCCGAGTACGGCGTGATTCGCACCTATCTTGATTGGATGGTCAGCCTGCCGTGGGACAAGCGCACCGAGGACAACCTCGACATCACGCGCGCCCGCCGCGTGCTGGACGAAGATCACTACGGCCTGAAGGATGTCAAGGCGCGCATCCTCGAATTCCTCGCCGTGCGCAAACTGCGCCAGCAGCGCGCCAAGCAGTTGGCCGCCCACGAGACAACCGACTACGTCCGGCGCGATCGGCAGGGGGCGATCCTGTGCTTCATCGGCCCGCCGGGCGTCGGCAAGACCTCGCTGGGCCAGTCGATCGCCCGCGCGATGGAGCGCAAGTTCATCCGCATCAGCCTCGGCGGCGTGCGCGACGAGGCCGAGATCCGCGGCTTCCGGCGCACGTACATCGGCTCGATGCCGGGGCGCATCATCCAGACCATCCGGCGTGTCGAAACCCGCAACCCGATCATCCTGCTCGATGAGGTCGACAAGCTCGGCTACGACTTCCGTGGCGATCCGGCCTCGGCGCTGCTGGAGGTGCTTGACCCGGAACAGAACAACACGTTCCGCGATCACTACCTCGACGTCGCGTTCGACCTCAGCGAGGTGCTGTTCATCACGACCGCCAACGACCTCGACAAGATTCCGGGGCCGCTGCGCGACCGCATGGAGATCATCACGCTGAGCGGTTACACCGAACAGGAAAAGACCGCCATCGCCGAGCAGTATCTGGTGCCGCGCCAAATCCGCGAGAACGGCTTGCTGGATGGCGAGGTGACGTTCACGACCGACGCGCTGCACGAGATCATCCGGGGATACACGCGTGAGGCGGGCGTCCGCACGCTGGAGCGCGAGATCGGCCGTTCGGCGCGCAAGATCGTGACGCGCATCGCCGAAGGGGACGCCGAAAAGGTCGTCATCGACGGGCCGATGGTCAAGGATTTACTCGGCAACCCCAAGTTCGCCGCGCAGGAAGAACTCAAGGATCGCACCGACCTGCCCGGCGTCGCCACCGGCCTCGCGTGGACACCGGTCGGCGGCGAGGTGCTGTTCGTCGAGGCGTCGCAAATGCCCGGCAGCAAGGGCTTCCAGATCACCGGCAACCTCGGCGACGTGATGCAGGAATCGGCGCGCATCGCCCTCAGCTTCATCCGCAGCCATGCCGATGAACTCGGCATTGCCCCGGACGTGTTCGAGAAGTTCGACCTGCACGTGCACGTCCCCAGCGGCGCGATGCCCAAGGACGGCCCGTCCGCCGGCGTGACGATCCTGAGCGCGCTGGCGTCGCTGTTAACCCACCGCACCGTGCGCAGCAACGTTGCCATGACCGGCGAAATCACACTGCGCGGTCAGGTGCTGCCGGTCGGCGGTGTCAAGGACAAGGTGCTGGCGGCGCACCGCATGGGCGTCGATACGATCATCCTGCCGCGCAAGAACGCGCCGGATATCGACGACGTGCCGAAGGAAGCGCGCGACGAATTGACGTTCGTGTTCGTCGACCGCATGTCGGACGTGCTCGACGCCGCGCTGCTGCCGGAAGCCACGGCCGCCGAGCCGGAATCGGTCTCAGTGCCGGAGCCAGAGCCGACGGCATAGATCGCCCCGCGTCGACTCGCGGCGCGCTGGCTATTACCCCAGCAGCGCGCCGCCGACGACCAGCATCAAGAGGTAAAACACAGCGGGCGGTAGGTCGCGGGTGATGACGTACAGCACGAACGTCGCGGCCGTCGCGCCGATCAGCCCCCAACCCAGCCATGACGGCAGCGCTGTATTGAGCAGGGCAATCCCGAAGAGGATCCATGCCACTTGGGTCAGCAGCACATACCCCCGGAACCACGAACCCGCGACAGCCGGCGGATCGGCGACTTGCTGCGGCGCGGCGGTCAGCCGGAACACGGTGATCCGCAGCCAGAAAAACGCCCCGGCGACCGCCGCCGCCAGCCCGACCCACAGCCACCCGATGCCGAGGTCGAGCGTCAGCAGCAGCAGCCCGCCGACCGTCAGCGCCGCGCCAGCCATGAACAGCACGCACAACCCACGCCACATCCACGGGCTGCGCTCGATCATCGCCGCGCGTGATCCGGCGTTTCTGCTGGTGAAGAACCGCATACTGAACGGGGCGAACGCCGCGACGTTGAACGCCAGCGCCCCCAGCATCAACAGCCATCCTGCGTTCGTCATGCTTCACCCCCCGCGCGCGCCGCCATCCTTCGCCATACGACAAAGCCCGAAGTCGAACGTCGTTCGTTTCCAGCTGTCCGTCAAGATGCAGCATGTCCGCTCAATTGCTCATCATCCGTATTGCAAAACTGGAGACTGGAAGCTCATGACAGGTAGCTTAAAGATTGATCGGGACAAATTGCGGGAAATCAGGGTATGATGAGAGCGCATGACTTTAGTCACCGAGGGAATTTCCAGCATGTCCAATCAGCGCCCGACTTCGACCGGCAGTTCCAGTTCATCGCGCAATACGATTCTGACCGTGATTATCCGTGCCGTACAGCTGTTTTTCGCGCAGTGGCTTTTCCGCAAAGTCCGCCGCCGCTAATCCGCCGCGGCAGGTTCCACCGCTGGCACAGGCCGCGCCGACTGCCGTTGATACGCCCATGAGGGAATCAGCAGCAGCAGGCCGGCCGACGCCAGCGCCATCAATCCGTTGACGACGAAGGCCGCCTCAAGGCCGATGCCGGTCGAGGCCGCCGCGACCACCGGATCAGCCGAAAGCGCCGCCGGGCCATCAGCCAGCAAGCCGTAAAACACCGAACCCAGCGCGCCCGCCACGAAAATCCCCCCCAACCCGATTCCGGTGGCGAACCCTTTGCCCGCCGGGATCAGCCGCTGTAAGAACACCACGATCAATGAATGCGTGCCGCTCAATATCGCGCCGGAAAGCGTCGCCACGACCGCCGCCGCGAACAACGACTGCGTCGCCGGCAGGAGTATCAACGTGGGCGAGCCGACCACCACCGCGAACAGCAGCACGCGGCGCAGGCCGAACCGATCCGCCCAGTGCCCCCACAGCACCCCGACCATCCCCGACGCGATCCAATACAGGCCGGTGACGAACCCGTAGGCGGCAGGGTCGTATCCGCGCTGTTCAAGCAGCACCGGGATGAACGCTGCCGACCCTTGCTGCGCCATACTGCGCAGCAGCACAAACAGGCTGACGATCAGCAGCGGAGCAGCCGCCTCGCGCCACGTTAGTTTACTGGCGGCACGGCGAGCGGTGCGCGCTGCCTGCCCGGCCGCATGGGCCGCCTTCTGCGGGATCCCTCCCAGCATGTAAGGCAGCAGCGGTATGCCGATCAGGCCGACGAGGTACACGCTCATCAGCGAGGACGCGGTTGGATCATCGGCCTGCGCCGCGCCTTGCAAAAGGATGCCGCCCAGCACCGGGCCGATCGCCAGACCGAGCTGGCCGAACATGAAGAAGTACGACATGTTGCGCGCTTGGTTGTCCGGGTCGGCTTCGGCGGCGTGGCTGGCAGCGACCGGGTGGAACGCGCCGCTTCCCAGCCCGACGGCGATGAACGGGACGACCATGAGCGTGAAGCTGCCCGTAAAGGCCAGCAGCACCGACAGCGTCTGCACGATGATGACCCATGCCACCCCGCCCGCGCCGAGCCAACGCCCACCGGTGCGATCACCGATCCCGCCGAACAACGGCTGAGACAGCGCGCCAGCGATCTGCCGGAGCGATACGGCCAGCCCAAGCTGCGCGGCGTTCATCGGCAAAATGCCGCTGCTGCTGATGAACACGAGCATGACCGGCCCCATGCTCATAAAAATGTCGTTGACCAAGTGGCCGAGGCTCACAGCCCAAAAGACACGCTGCTGCGGAAACCGGGCCTGCGCCCATGTCAGTACGCCCATTGTGCTGCTCCACCCTCGTGATGTGCTAGAAACGTCCGGTCACCTGCCACGTCCGCCAAGCTCGATTCGACTCGTTGGTTCACGCCGGCACAGAATCATGCGCGGATGACGCCAGCCCTGCGTTTTCACTTCAGATGCGCCAATCCGCATTACTGCGGGATCAGGTCAAGGAACGTGCGTCCTTGATTGAACGCCGCGCGCGCGGTGACGACCGTCTGCTGGCCGAGGCTCAAGCGGCCCGCCAGATCGCCGGCGGCGCAGCCCTCACGCCAGTACGTCCAGCCCTGCCGCAGCAGCGCCAGACCGGTATTGATCTGGTCGCGCGCGATGACCAACGACGGCTCGCGATCCTCGAAGCCGGCCGGCAGCGTGACATCGGCGGGTACGTCCGGCGGCGTCGCTTGGCATAGGCGGCTGCCGGCGGTCGGATCGTTGAAGATCGACTGCCAGTTGATGTCGAGCTGGTCAAGCACGCCGCGGCTGGTATCGACCACACTCAGCACCCCGTACAATTCGCGCAGCTGTTGGCGCAGCATGTCCTCGGAAATCGGCGTGGGCGTCGGGGTCGGCGTGGGCGTCGGGGTTGACGTGGCGGTGGGGGTGGCGGTCGGAATCGCCGTTGGAGGTTCCGTTGCACCCGGTATCGGCGTCGAGATGGGCGTCGGGATGCTGGTCGGCGCGCCGTCGCCGTCGCCGTCACCGCCACCCAGCGACAATTGGATGTCGGAAAGCCGGACGGTATCTTCAGGCGCGTTGATATACACCACGATCAGAAACGCCAGCAGGATGGTGAGCAGACCGCTCATATACAGCAGGCCGCGCCCGCGCCGGCGAGGCTTACGATCATTGAACGCCAGATCTTTGATCAGCTCGACGACGGCCTCGTTTTCCGGGCTGCCGAGCGCGTCCTCGACCGATTCGCCCTCGTCCCGCACAAGCGCACGGTCGAGCGCGCGGAACTTGGACAGCGCGCTGCGAGCCGCCCGTTTCACGCCACGGGGCGTCTCGTCGCTCAGATAGACTTGAATCAGCGGCTTGATCGCGCGCGTGTCGGCGCTGTCGCCTAGCCATTCCGCCGCCGCCGCTCGCGCGCGGCCGGGTTGGGTTTTCGCTTGCAGCACCGCGATGCGCCGGTTGACCTCGGCGACGAACTCCTCATAGGTACGCGTCCCCCCCTGCGAACGAGGCGGTTCGTCGTCCAAATCTGAGAACGGAAAGTCGCCGGTGTCCTCAAAGAGATCGTCGTCTGCCATTCAGCCCCCTCGTATGCGGCGGCAGGCTGCGCGGAGCCTGCCCTATCACGCCGCATTGTAACACGTTGTCCTCCCCATCAGACATACGAAGCCAAAACTTGACAGTCGAACAAAGGTTCGTCTACACTATGTTCTATAGAACACTTATTCGTAATTCGTTCGGCTGTGCTAGGGTAAGGAGTCGGGTCATGCCGATGCGTAAATCGAAGCAACTGACCGCGCGTCAGAAAAGCATCCTCAAGTTCATCGAGCAGCACGTGGCGATGTACGGTTATCCGCCGACCATCCGCGAGATCGGCGAGGCGACCGGCATCGCATCGACGTCGGTGGTCAACTACAACCTCAACAAGCTCACACGCCTCGGTTATATGGATCGCACGTCGACCAAGTCGCGCGGCATCAAGCTGACCGAGAAGAACGGCCGCCCGGTGCATGTCAACCCGATGACCGTCAACGTGACGTTCATGGGGCAGATCGTCGCCGGCCAGCCGATGCCGATCCCCGACACGAGTGATTTCGCCAACGATGAAAACAGCCGCATCGAGGTCGCGCCGTCGATGATCGGCGGGGCTGACCCGGCCGAGGTGTTCGCGCTGCGCGTCAAAGGCGACTCGATGATCGACGCGATGATTCAGGATGGCGACATCGTGATCCTGCGCCAAGTCGAAGACGTTCGCAACGGCGACATGGTGGCGGTGTGGCTCGAAGACCGCGGCGAGACGACGCTCAAGTACTACTTCCGCGAGAAGGACGACACGATCCGCCTTCAGCCCGCGCACCCGACGATGGAGCCGATCTTCGTCAAGGCGTCGGTATGCCGCGTGCAGGGGCGCGTGCTGTCCGTCCTGCGGGTGATGCGATAGGGCAGTTGTCAGGGGATAGTTGTCAGGGGATAGTTGTCAGTAGTCAGGGGGCAGTTGTCAGGGGTGTAGCACGCTGCGCCCCTACAAGGCCCCTTTGTGTTCTCCGTGTCCTCTGTGGTTCAATCGGTTTGCCCTTCCCTCAGCACTCATCACTTGACACTCAGCACTCGGAGAAGCCCTCACCCCCGGCCCTTGAACCCTCACCCCCGGCCCTCTCCCACAAGGGGAGAGGGGAGAACGACGTGTACGTGGGAGTTTGAAAGTCGATAGATGTGATCGTAGTGACCTATCCCCGATTCAACGGACAGTCAGAATGTCAGGGGCAGGTGAGCTGCTCGAATTCGGCAGGGCAGAGATAACCCAAGGCAGAATGCCGCCGCTGACGGTTGTACCACACCTCGATGTACTCAAAGATCGCTTTGCGTGCTGCCGCACGGGTCGGGAATGGGCGGTTAGCGCACTCGGTCTTGAGCGTTCCCCAGAAACTCTCCTGCATAGCGTTGTCATAGCAGCGCCCGACATCACTCATGCTGGGGGTCACGTGGTCATTCTCCAGCAGACGTAGGTCGTCGGCGCTGGTGGTCGTGAGCTGCACCTTGCCGCTGCCGTCGGCGTTCATGACCCAGATCTCGTTGTCCCCGTCCTGATCGCTGTAGTACACGATCTTGCCTGACGCGGCTGACCAGTGCGGCGCGCGGCTGTTGACGCTGTCGGCGGTGAGTGTCTGCACATCGGAGCCATCCAGATTGACGGTGCGGACGACGTACTTGGAGTTCGATCCGCTGGGCCGATAGGCGTAGGCCAGTTTGGACTCGTCGGGCGACCACGCCGGTTCGGCATACGTGCCGCTGGACGTCACGACCGTGCTGGTGCTGCCCTGCCCGTTGGCGTCGAACACGTACACGCCGCCGGTGGTGTTCTGCCAAAACTGGGTGTTCTCGACATGCGCGACGCGGAGGGCGCTGGCGAGCGCCGGATCGTCGCCGGTGGTGAGGTAGAACGTATCGCCGTCGGAGACGTTCAGGCCGCAGATGGCGCTCATAAAACCCATGCCGTTCGGTCCCATGCACGCCCCGTAATACGCGATCTGCCCGCCGGGGGTGGGCGCAACTACGATGACTACCTCATCGCTGCTTGCACCGCCGCCATCATCGGTTACGGTCAGTCTGATTGTGTGCGTTCCGACAGCCAGGTTGACCTGTGGTCCAATGCCCGAGGCGATTTCAACGCCATCGATTTTCCAGGCATATGAAACGATGGTGCCGTCGCTGTCGGTGCTTCCTGAACCACCCAGTGTTACCCACTCAGAGCCATCGTTATCGCTGTCGGTGACAGTCTGATCCGGGCCGGCGTCTGCTATCGGTGTGGTGGTACTGCCCAGGATTGCGGTTATGTCACCTGAACTTGAGTCGCGAGCTACGACGCCGTGCATTAGAGTACTGACAACAAACCGGGTACCACCAGGACTCCAACTTGGTTGCCCCAGCGAACCCTCAACGTTTATCGAAGAAACAAGTGTCCCCGAATTAGACCAGATGTGCGCCGTGTTATCCCACCCGATACTCAACAGTCCGGCATCGCCCCAGGTCAAGCTCTTCACATCATCAGTGTGACCGTTCAGAGCACGGATGAACTGACCTGTCTGCGTATCCAATATCTGAATCTGCTCGGATTCTCCGCGTGGAACAAAGGCGATGAGACTGGAATTGGGCATAAACGCAACATTAGCCTCGGAAGAAGCCCTAGGCAACATCGGAGTAGTCAGAAATGGAGTCGGTGACGCAGTATCCCACACCCCTAATCCGTCACGTGTTCCAACGACAATCTGAGATCCAACTGGACTCCAAGCCAGGTGACCGATGTTGACAGGCGGTGCTGGAGCGATCTCGAAATCAAGGTTGCCTGTCTGCGCGTTGAAAACAAATGTCCGTTCATGACCTTGTCCAAGCGCACCTCCTACCGCCACTTGGCTGCTGTCCGGATTCCAGGCAAGTGGCAAGCCGGCAAGCAGAGTTTTGTCATCTACTTCTGCCAGCAATTGCGTTGGCTCAAGTTGCCAGACCTGGAGAGTTGATGCGCCAGTCTGTGAAAAGCGGCGGGCTACTGCCAGAAAATCGCCATTGGGGCTCCATTCCATGCTGAGTATTGCCACTTCGGTTTGACTAGGATCGTCAAGGTAAAGTTGATCCAAGTACTGAAAGTTGCTGTCATAGAACTGCACCGTGTAGCCGTCTGCGACAGCAATTCGATCTTCGTTCGGATGCCAACGGACAAGCGGCGCGTCATCACTCTGGGCTGCGTCTGCAGTAGACAACAGCATACACAACGCGACCATCACAGTAATCAGCGTGCTTCGTGCCCTGGTCGACATAGCTGTAAGTCGCTCGACATGTTGCAGTTTGTGTCCATTCGGAGTCTTACTCATTGGCCGCTACCCATGTCCAACCTGACGAAACGTAGAGGCGTAGTGGCGAGTCAAGTATCACAGCATCGGGAAACGTATAGAACGCGAAACCGTCTCGAACAACATTGAAATAGTCCGGGTTGGCATATCGTGCACAATAGAACGGGCGCGGTTTAGGGCGCTGTAACTGATTGCCATATTCGCTGGTTGCCGGATCGATCATTCCGGAGAAGTCAACGACGTATGGTACAACCGGATGTCCTGTGGCAGAAGCGAACGAAGCGAAAAGCTGTCCTTCGGTTTCTGGGTTGTCGACTTCGTCAAACCTCCAGGACTTTGATAGCGCGGCAGGACAGGACGATACTTCCCCCCAACCTACGATCAGAAAACCATGGCCAAGTTCATCTGCCGATCCTCGGTTGATGTACACGTAGTCTCCCGTCGTAACGAGCGTAATACCTGTAATCGTTGCTTGTCCCGGGTTGGCGGGATTGATGAATGTGTCAAAGAATTCCTGCTTTTGAACATCCAAAGCCGGAGCACCAAGATCCTCTAGATCATCTAGACTAGAGAACGCCCTAAAATTCGGGTCAAATTGGTTATTGGTAAACAGCCTGTATATCGCTACCTCACTTCCTCGCTGATCCAGCACGGTGTTGTCTGCGGAGAATGTAAGTGGGGACGAATAATATGCGACCAGTCCAACGTGTCCACGCCAAGGCCCGGTTTCACCTCCTCGATCAGCCAGGCTCTCTTCATCGCAATATCGCCAACCAGCAATGTTGAAATTGTTGGACTCTGAACTCAGGCACTTGGCGTTGGTATCTAAGTTCTGCAACGGGTCGTTGTTATAGGTCATCGGCATGCCCCCTATCCAGATTGCTTCAGAAGGGAGAAGGGCAGAGCCAGTAGCATTTGGGCCACCAGTGTATGCTTGATAGGCAAACCGCGCGTAAGCAGTTTCGCTGCCATATGGCACGACTTGATACAATAGTGGCGTAATTCGGTTTGTTACGCGCCTGGGTTCGCCAGGATAAGGCTCGCCCGATTCATTGATTGGAATCGAGTTGCGATACGCATGCGCAATCGCATACCGCGCGGCGCGTTCGCGGTCGTAGGTGAAGGTGATGGTGTCGGTCGCGGCAATCAGCGGCAGATCGCACGGGTTGGCGACCGTGTCCGACGCACCGATCACGTAGTAGAAGTCCTCCGAACGCAGGTTGATCCATTGGTCGCCCGGCTGGCGGTACCACACCTCGCTGTCGAATCCGGTGCGCGGGAATTCGATGTACACTCCATCCAGATCGGCGGCCGTCCCCCATGCCCGGTGCAGTGCGAGCGGCGAGTTCCACGTCGGCCCGTCGTGGACGATCAGGCCGTCCGCTTCATCCGCCACGGCCAGCAGGTCGGTGTGCTCGACCGTCGCGCCGGGGAACACCGGCACGACTCCCGCCTTGCCGTCCACGCACGCCGCCAACTGATCCAGCGTCCGCACCGCCGGCACGGCCGGTGACGCGATAATGTACGGATCGGCGTACGGAATCACGCCCTCCGGATCGGACGGACTCAGCCACGCGGTGGGGACCGCACCGCTGGCGCCGTCGTAGCTGTACGACAGGCTCAGCTGCGGGACGGTCGTCTCCGTCCGGTCGTAGTGATGATACTCGATCCACAGCGGGTACGGCTGTCCGGCGCTCACGGCCGGGATGGTCGCCGAGACCGCCGTCCCGAACTGCGCGCCGGTCTGGTGGTCGCCCCAGGTGTTGATGATCGGCTGGCCGTCCCACCACACGCGCAGTCCGTCGGTCTGGAAGTCCAGCCCGCTGAACGTGAGCGTCAGGTCCTGCACGGCCGGCGGCGGGGTAATGTTCACGCCGGGGACGAATCGTCCCGTCCAGCGGGCCGAGAACTGATAGACCTCACTGTCGAGCGCCCAGTCCGCGGCGTCGTTGAAGTCGATGGCAGGGTCGAAGCTGAGCGGCCGCTCCAGCACGCCGTCGAGGACTTGGAAACCGTCAAAGTAGACCGCGTACAGGCCGTTGGACACCGGCAGGCACACCGGGCTGGCCGCGCGGATGCCGGAGCCGCAGTCGGGGAGCGGCCAGCCCCAGTCGGGGTCATAGGCGAGTTCAATCATGGGGGGTGGAACGAATTCCATCGTTAGCGTGCCCATGGTTGCATCGGAGTTCAGAGCGTAGACCGCCAACCGATTCGTCGTTTCACGGATGCCAACTACAGCCAAGCCATCAGGTGACCAGCTGAGGGATTGTGCAAGAACTCCGGAGATGGCCGTCGACGGCCCACCTCCGGCAGGAAACGTATGTGCCTGTCCGCCGTACACTGAGTAAATGACCTTACCGCTGTCAGGTGACCAGTCGCCTCCTGAGGTCGCTATCCCTCCCTGTGTCAGCTGCGTGAACGTAAACGGAGTCGTCGTCAGATCTACTTGCCACAAATTGTGTTGGTTCGACGGCCACGGCTCACTGCGGAAGATATGAACCTTTGTGCCGTCGGGTGACCAGCTGACCGCCGAGCCGTCACCAACCAATATGTCTGTGTCTGTAACCATGTCGAAGATGTAAACGGACTTCACACTGTAGATGTTGGTAGCTGTGTAAAGCAGCCGGTCGTCTACCGGTGACCAAGCGACACTCTGTACACTGCGGTACGGCGAACTGAGTGGAACGGGTGCCAGCTGCCGGTCGGTTCCGTCAGAGTTCATCGTATGGATCCGGTTACCTCCGGACTGTTGGGTGACGAAAGCGATCCGTTCCTTATTCGGCGACCACGATGGATGTACGTGGTCGACATCGATGAATCCCTCAGTCAACCACAGCAATCCAGAACCGTCCGGTTTGAGGGTGAAAAGGTGCCCCGCGTTCGAGTAGAAAACGATGCGATCGTTTTCGGCACTTTGCCGCGAAACATCAGGCGAGACACTGCGGGTAACGTTCGTATCTATCAGGACGTCCGGCTCAGCGTCAATGCGTCCGCTCAGTACGACGTTGTCGATATCGACCTCAACCGAAGGTCCTGCGGCAGCGAACCAAACAGTACCGTAAAACAGTGGATCGGTGTCCGTGACTTGCACAACCGTTGAACCATCTAACTTGACGCGGACTTCATGCCCCGTCACGCTCATCTCGACGTGACTCCACGAGCCAATGGGAGTCGACACTAAGAGGGGTTCAGAAATAGGCTTCAACCCGCGCGTGACGCTGAGATGCCCTGTCTCATCAAGTTCGACCACATAGGAGCCCGCGGCACTGGAATGAATGCCCATCCGGAGTGTGCCGGACTGAATGCGCACGCGAGCTTCAAGTGACGTATCGTGGATGTAGCCGAACGAGAGCGGGAGGCGGGTTCCGTCGCCGGTGATACGGACAAATTGATTGCCGGATTCATGTGCCAAGTAACGGTCTAGCGGTCGCATCCACGGCGAATCAGAGGATAGACTCTCGAAATCGTCCGAATAGATCTGATCCCACTGGGGCAGGTCGAACCGCGAGGCGTTGGGAGCCGAGGGCGTCACCGCCGCCGGCGTGGGCTGGAGGCCGCGGAACCCGCCCAGCGGATCGGGCGGTTGCGGCGTGCCGGGGATCGGCAGCAGCGGGGCAGGGGTCACGGGCACGGGATCGGCGAGATTACCCCCCCGCGTTCTCAGTGTCCAGTCGTCAGACATCAGTA